>JAZODU010000075.1:0-12406 GCA_045597145.1 Eubacteriales bacterium | reverse complement strand
CGGATTCCATATCAGGAGATTATAATGAACATCCAAACTTATGATTGTATCGTGATCGGCACGGGTGCCGCGGGTTACAATGGCGCAATACGCTTGAAGCAATTTGGCGTCAACGTTGCAATTGTTACGGAAGGCATAAATTGCGGCACATCCAGAAACACAGGAAGCGATAAGCAGACTTATTATAAACTGGGTCTTTCGGGCGACAGTCCCGATTCTGTACATAAAATGGCACAGAATCTGTTTGACGGTGGATGTGTTGATGGGGATAATGCCCTTTGTGAAGCGGCGCTGTCAGCGCGATGCTTTTTACATCTGTGTGAGCTTGGCGTACCGTTCCCTGTAAACCGCTACGGGGAATACGTTGGCTACAAAACCGACCACGACCCCTTTGCGCGCGCGACCTCGGCAGGACCTCTGACCTCCAAATTCATGACCGAGGCGTTGCAAAAGGAATCCGAGCGACTCGGGTTGACCGTTTACAACGGCTATCTTGCCATAGAGATTCTGAAGAATGACGACGGCGTTTGCGGTCTGATCGCACTCGAGCGTGCCACGGGCAAGCTTTGGGCATTCCGCTGTGCCAACATCATTCTTGCCACGGGCGGTCCTGCGGGCATTTACGCGGACAGCGTGTATCCCGAAAGCCAAAGCGGCAGCACCTCTCTGGCACTCCGTGCGGGGGCGGTGCTTCAGAACATGACCGAATGGCAGTACGGATTGGCATCGGTCGCACCGCGCTGGAACGTATCGGGCACCTACATGCAGGCGCTCCCCCGCTTCGTTTCGATCGATGAAGCAGGAAACGAATACGAATTTCTGTCCGAATATTTTGCAGATCCCTACGTGGCACTTTCAAACGTCTTTCTCAAGGGCTACCAATGGCCGTTCGACAGCAAGAAGGTGCCGGACGGCTCGTCGGTGATCGATCTGCTGGTTTACCGCGAAACGGTTCTGCGCCGGCGCCGCGTGTATCTGGATTTCACGAAAAACCCGTTCGGACTGAACGCAATTGAGTTTCCCAAGATCGCCCCCGAGGCGTACGAATATCTCTTGCGCGCCAAGGCTTGCTTCGGCACGCCCATCAAGCGTCCGGCTCTGATGAATCAGCCCGCGATCGATCTGTACGCGCAAAAGGGTGTGGATATTGAAAAGGAATACCTTGAGATCGCGCTCTGCGCCCAGCACAACAACGGTGGGATCGCCGTAGATTTGTGGTGGCAGACGGCTGTGGCGGGCTTGTTCGCGGTTGGCGAATGTGCGGGCACGCACGGCGTGGCACGTCCCGGCGGAAGCGCACTCAACGCAGGACAGGTTGGCTCTCTGCGCGCCGCGCAGTACATCGCGGAATCCAACCGCGTGCTCTGCGCCGACGACACCTTTGATACGGTCGCAAACGAGGCACTCGCGCGCCACATGACCTTGTGCGACGCACTCCTCTCGACCCCCGACAACGTACAGCAAAAGCTGACGCAGGCAAAGCGTCGCATGAGCGATTGCGGTGCGGCGATCCGCGACAGCGCGCGGATGCTCGCCGCCAAGAGTGAGATTCGAATCGCAAAGCAAAGCTTTTCCATCGCCACGGGCGTTCGCTCGGCAGATCTGCTCTACAAGGCTTATCAGCTATACGACATTCTCGTGGTGCAGGAGGCGGTACTGGCCGCCATGATCGATTTTGCAAGGGTCGCAAACGGCACGCGCGGCTCGGCGCTCTATTGCAACAAGCACGGTGCGCTTCGCGAGGGGCTTGACGAGCTCTTCCGCTTCGCGCCCGAAAGCGGTGCGACGAACACCAAGATCCAGGAGGTCTGTGCTTGCAACGAAGACATGCAGGTGCGCTGGCGCGACGTGCGTCCGATCCCCGACGGCGACGACGTGTTTGAGGTCGTCTGGAAGCAGTATCGCGAAAACGGAAATATTTATTAAACGCACAAAAAAGCAAGCGTAAAAGGAACTTTTCCTTTTACGCTTGCTTTTTAACTGTCCGTCAAGCAATATCCCCGTCCGCGCACGGTACGGATCAACGGCTTTTCGCAAATGCTTTCCAGCTTGCGGCGCAGATAGCAGATATAAACGTCCGCTTTATTCCCTGCCGCCTCACCGATCACGCACGCCAGCTCCTCTCGTGACACGGGCGCGGGTCGGTGCTCGATCAGGCATTGCATCACGAGTGCCTCCTTGGGGCTCAGCGACAGGCGGCATCCGTTGCAGATCAGAACGCTGCCTTCCATTTTAAGCAGCGTTTTTCGCTCCGTCGACACCGCACCGTTTTCGTGCAAGAAGGACAACAGCTCCTCGCGCAGCATACGCATTTCAAACGGACGGTGCAAAATCATGGCGCAGCGTCGCTCGGGATCGACCTCGGAAAGTTCGAACCGACGCGTAAATCCGATCAATCCCGTGCCCGTCATCTCGGGGGCGGGGCGAACGCTGTCCAGATCACACAGGATCACGTCCGCCGCCTCGCCGACGTAAGCCTCGCTGACGCTGACGGTCAGATTCATCATACGCGCCTCGATCTCCAGCATCCGCGCAAAGACCGCGTCACGGGAAAGGATCAGAAGCCGTCCTCTCATTTGACGACGATGTTGATGATCTTATTCGGAATGCTGATCTCCTTGACCACGGTCTTGCCCTCGATCAGGGGCAGGATCTTTTCGTTTGCCTTAGCCGCGGCAATCGCCTCGGGTGCCGGGCAATTCACGGGGAGGCTGACGGTGGCTCTGACCTTACCGTTGACCTGAACGGCAACCTCAACGGTGCTGTCGATGGTCTTCGCCTCGTCCCACTCGGGCCACTGTGCCAGCGAGCAAAGTCCCGCGCCGCCAAGCGTTTCCCACAGCTCCTCGCAAAGGTGCGGTGCAAAGGGACACAGAAGGCGCACGATCACCTTGAGCTCGTCCTTCGTGATGCTGCCAACGTCGTAGATCTCGTTGAGCAGACCCATCATGGATGCGATCGCGGTATTGAATTTCAGATCTTCAATATCCAAGGATACCTTTTTCACGGTCTTGTGAATGGCGGATTCCAGCTTGGGAGTCACGCCCTCACCCTTAACCAGCTCCACAAGGTCCGCAATTCTCTCAAGGAATCTCTTGCAGCCCTTCATCGAGCTTTCGTTCCAGGGAGCCGCACTTCCGTAGTCACCCATAAAAAGGACGTAGGTGCGCAGAACGTCCGCGCCGAACACGTCGACCACGTCGTTGGGGTCAACGACGTTGCCCTTGGACTTGGACATCTTCTCACCGTCGGGACCAAGGATCAATCCCTGCGCGGTTCTCTTTGCATAAGGCTCTGCTACGGGCACCTCACCCAGATCATACAGGAATTTGTGCCAGAAGCGTGAGTAGATCATGTGACGGGTCACATGCTCCATACCGCCGTTGTACCAGTCAACGGGCATCCAGTAGTTCAACTTTTCACGGTCTGCAAAGACATCGGCATTATGCGGATCGATGTAGCGCAGGAAGTACCAGGACGAGCCTGCCCACTGCGGCATGGTATCGGTTTCGCGCTTTGCGTCGCCGCCGCACTTGGGGCACTTGCAGTTGACGAACTCTGCGATCTTGGCAAGCGGGCTCTCGCCGCCCTCACCGGGCTCGAAGTTCTTCACGGTCGGAAGCTTCAGGGGCAGCTCGCTGTAAGGAACGGGAACGATGCCGCATGCGGGACAGTGCACGATCGGGATCGGCTCACCCCAGTATCTCTGGCGGTTGAACGCCCAGTCCTTCATCTTGTACTGCACGCCCATCTCGCCAATGCCCTTCTCCTGAAGGAGCTCGATCATGCGTGCGATGGAATCCTTTTTGTTGGTGTAGCCGTTGAGGAAGTCGGAGTTGACCATCTCGCCGTCGCCCGCATACGCTTCCGTTGAGATGTCACCGCCCTTGATGACCTCAACGATGTCGATGCCGAACTTCTTGGCAAACGCGTAGTCACGCTCGTCGTGTGCGGGCACTGCCATGATCGCGCCCGTACCGTAGCCCATCATAACGTAGTCGGAAATGTAGATCGGAATCTCCTTGCCCGACACGGGGTTGATCGCGGTCAAGCCCTCGATGCGCACACCCGTCTTGTCCTTGACCAGCTGGGTGCGTTCAAACTCGGTCTTCTTTGCGCACTCCTCGCGGTATGCGTCAAGTGCGTCGATGTTTGCAATACGGTCGCGGTTCGCCTCAATGATAGGATGCTCGGGCGCGATGACCATGAAGGTCACGCCGAAGAGCGTATCGGGGCGCGTGGTGTAAATGCGGAGCTTTTCGTCGATCTCCTTCAGCGAGAAATTGACGAACGCACCCGTGGATTTGCCGATCCAGTTGACCTGCTGCTGCTTGACGTTGGGGAGATAGTCGACCTCCTCAAGCCCCGAGAGCAGCTTGTCCGCGTACTCGGTGATACGCAGATACCAGACCGCCTTGGACTTCTGCACGATGTCGCTGTGGCAGATGTCGCACTTACCACCCTGCGAGTCCTCGTTGGAAAGAACGACCTTACAGCTCGGACAGTAGTTGACCAATGCGGTGTCACGGAACACAAGTCCCTTCTCAAACATCTTCAAAAAGATCCACTGCGTCCAGCGGTAATATTCTTCTTCGGTCGTATCGACCACGCGCGACCAGTCAAAGGAAAAGCCGACGCGCTTGAGCTGCGATGTAAACTTCTCAATGTTTTTATCAGTCACGGCTCTGGGGTGCATACCCGTTTTGATCGCATAGTTCTCGGTGGGAAGTCCGTATGCGTCAAAGCCGATCGGAAACAGGACGTTATATCCCTGCATTCTTCTCTTGCGCGACACCACCTCAAGACCCGAATACGCCTTGATGTGACCCACGTGCATACCCGCGCCGCTGGGGTACGGGAACTCGACCAACGTGTAATACTTGGGCTTGGAGCTGTGATCCTCGGCGAGAAAAGCACCTGCCTCCTCCCATTTCTTTTGCCATTTCGGCTCGACACTCTTAAAATCGTACTTCATGCTTATGCCTCCTCGTTGCTCTGTTCAAACTTTTCGTCAATTCCGATAAACCGGATCTCCTCGGCATCGCCGTAGAGCTTTTCCAGCTGATAAAAATCGCGCAGCTCGCGGTTGAAGATATGCACGATCACGTGCCCGTAATCCACGACGATCCAGCCGTCGCTGTCACGTCCCTCGTAGTGCAAGGGATCCACGCCGCGCAGACCCATCTTATATTCCAGCTCGCCGCCAAGCGACTTGACCTGCGTGCTTGAGTTACCGGTACAGATCACGAAATAATCGGTGATCACGGTCTGATCGTTGACGCGCAGAACCTTGAGTCGGCTTGCCTTTTTTGCGTCAAGGATGTCAAAAATTGCCCGTGCCAGCTCCTCGGGCGTGGCATCGGTCAGCTTCGGAAGCTGTTCTTGCATCATTTCTTCCATTCTTTGAAGATTCCTTTCTTGGGGTATTTATGATAAATTTATAATCATCGGGAAAATCGGATCGGCAACGCCTCCGCGGGCGCGCGATAGATCCGTTCAAAGTCCGCATTTGATTCACTTTCAAATAAGCCCTTCGGGTCAAATTGCTCGATCGCACGCGCGGGCTGCAAGTACGCATTGATCTGCTCGCGCGCGCCCTCACGGTTGAGCACGTAATACCACGCGCCGCTCTTCCCCTGCACCGCCTGCCCCGCAAGCGTTTCCATGGGAACCGTGTCGGGATCGCACGCACGCAGTACCTTGAGCACGCGCACGGCATCGATCACGCCGAGATCGGTCTGCACGCCCGTGAGCGCATGCCCCAGCACGCGCAGAATCGATCTCCACGAAAGATTCTTGCATTGCTTGGCAAACGCACGCAAAAATACCTTTTGTGCGTCAAGCCGACCGAGGTCTGCATTGACGTACCCCGACCGATAGCGAACGAACTGCTCGGCTTGCGCGCCGTCGAGGCGCATTTTTCCTTTTTTGAGGTTGATCTCGAGCTCCTGCTCGGGATCGGAATAAACCATATCCTGCAGGATCTCCACCTCCACGCCGCCGATATCGTCGACAAGCGCACGGAAGAAATCCAGCTTTAAAACCACGAAATAGTGGATCTTGACACCGAGCGCCTCGGACAAGAACGCCTTGAAGCCGTCCGCCCCCCGTGCACTCATTGCACCGTTGAGCTTTTTGTAATCCTTCTTGGTGTATTCCGCATACGTGTCGCGCGGGATCTGCAAAATGGTGGTGCTTTTCGTGCTCTCGTTGACCGTAACGAGCAGAATGCTGTCGGTCAGCTTGGTGGATCTGTCACAGCCCATGAGTAAAAAGCGGGTCACGCGATCGTTCTGCTGCGCAACCGCAGGCATCGCGCGCGCCTCCTCCGCAACCTCTGCGGAGAGAAAAAACACACCTAACCCCAACACGATACACATGCAAATGCTGATCCACCGCTTCATTTCGGCACCTCACTTTTTCAATATGTAGTGCCCTCCAAAATCAGCTCGTTGCGCGCCTCTACTGTGTCAGCGGCAACCGTTCTTCCCTCGTTCAGCAGATCGCGTATGGTAAAGTCAAAAGACAGGATCAGCGTTTTGCGCAACAGCTCCGCGCGCTCCTCACGGTTCATTTTCTCGGGACAAGCGCCGAAAAAGTACCGCCGCAGGATCACACAGCTCTCAAACGTGCGCGATTCGTCAATGTAATCGGCAAGATACAACAGCTTTTCGGTCAAGGTCATGCCCGCGCGCCCCGTCGTGTGCCAACGCACCGCGCCTACGATGATGGGATCGTTGAACTGCGGCATATCCGCCTCTATCTGCGCCGCGGCAGTACGCGCGTGAAAGGTTTTGGGCGCGATACGGTCGGCATCTCTGACATTCAGTCCGTACCGACGGCAGAGCACCTCCTGGGCATTCGCATCCAGCTCCTTTGTCAAATCGTGCAACAGTGCTGCCGCACGCATCCGCAAGGTCTGCTCGGGACAAAATAACGCACACAAGCGAACGATCATATCCTCAACCGCCACCGTATGGCGAAAACGCTTGAGGGACATGCCGCGCATGACCGAATCACGCAAAGCATCAAGCATTTGCTCGTTGATCTCTTTCATTATGCGCTCCCCTCCTCTTTTTCAAACGTATAAATGATTGTCTTGAATGTATGATTCCACCAAGGGCGGAATCATGTGGCTGACCGCTCTGCCGTTTTTAAGGGCATCGCGCACCTGCGCCGAGGATAATTCGATCGGATCGGTCACGATGCGACGCACGACCTTGCCGTATTTCGCCTGATAATCGGCAATTTTTGCCACGATCTGCACGTCCAGCGTGCGATCTGCCTCACGGCGGATATACACGGGATAGCACAAGCGAAAGATCTCCTCGGGAGCGCGCCACTCGTCAAGCGTGAGCATCATATCGGTACCGCACAGCAAAAACAGCCTGCGATCCTCGCCCGACAGCTCGCGCAGAGTATCCACCGTGTAGCTTTTTCCTCCGCGGGTGATCTCCATGTCACTCACGTAAACGCCTTCCATGCCCGTAAAGGCGCGGCGGCACATTTCCAATCGGTGCGCGGAATCCACCGCCACCGCCATCTCCTTGTGCGGTGGGAGCGCCGTCGGGATCACGTACAAAAGATCCAGCCACATCTGCTCCATAAAGGCGCGGGCAGCCGCTATGTGCCCGTTATGCGGCGGCGAAAAGGTGCCACCGTAAATACCGATGCGCGTCATGCCCTCGGAAGCTCGATCACGGGCTTCTTTTGAGACGCGCGGTACAAAACGATCTTTCTGCCGATCGCCGCCACGGGCTCGGCATCAAGTGCCTCTGCCAGCGCGTTGACAAGCTCGCGCGGATCCTCTCCGCTGTTTTCCAGCACGTGAAGCTTGATCAGCTCGCGCGCCTCCAAGGCGTCGGAGAAGGTCTTGAGCATATTTTCATTCATTCCGCCCTTGCCGATCTGCATGATCGCGGGCAGTCCCATCGCCATACTGCGAAGGTAAGCTCTTTGCTTTGACGTAATCATAAAAATCCTTTCATTCGATAACGTTCCAGCCGTTTTTGCGCAAAAGCTCAATCAGCTCCTCGCGCACGGCGGAAAACACTCTGATAAATTGCGTATCGCTCAGATAGATATCCAGCGTCATGGGCTCCTTGCCCACCACGGTCTTCATGATCCGATCGCGCGTCAGCTCCATGGTCTGCGTCTGGCACTCGCGCGAGAGAAAGATCATACTCTTCTCCGTGAGAATAAAGAAGCCGCTGACGCGACCCGATTTCACCGTAAACTGCACGGGCTCGTCGAACAAAAAGGGCTTTGGCAGGGTCTTTTTCAAGCGTGCATAAGGCAAAAACACGACGTAGAAGAACGTGGGTAAAAGGATCGAAGCCACCAAAATTACGATGGCACCCACGAGAACGCCCACGCGCCAATCCCCCGGCATGCTGACGGCAAGACCGACGAGAATGCCGATATAGATGGCGATCTTACGAAGCCCCCGTGATGTGAAAAAAGTAGAAAAACTCATAATTTTACCTGCTTTACAGCATTTCTTTCAGCTTTGCGGCAAACGCACGGATCGCACGCCCGCGGTGAGAGACCGTGTGCTTCTCCTCGGCACTGACCTCGGCAAAGGTTTTACCGAATTGGTCGAACCAGAACAGAGGGTCATAGCCGAATCCGCCAGTTCCGTGGTATTCCCGCAGGATCCGTCCGCGCGCTTCACCGCGCACGGTAAACTCCCGTCCGTCGGGAAGAACACAGGCGATGGCACAAACGTAACCGCCCGTGCGCGCCTCATCGGGCACGTTTCGCAGATTATAGAGCAGGCACTGATTGTTGCCCTCGTCGTCGTGGTCGCCCGCAAAATTACATTTTGCGGCGTAGCGCGCAGAATATACACCGGGCTCACCGCCCAAAGCGTCCACGGCAATGCCGGAATCGTCCGCCACGCCGATATATCCGCTCGTTGCGGCAACGCGCGCCTTGATCAGCGCGTTTTCCTCAAAGGTCGTGCCATTCTCCTCGATCTCCCCTGTGATGCCCACGTCGTCCAGAGAGAGGATCTCCACGTCGGAAAATTCCTCGCACAAGAGCGTGCGAAGCTCCGCGATTTTTTTCTGATTGCGAGATGCCAGAACGATCTTCATAAAGCCTCCCCTTATTCAAACAGAGCGTTTACGAACTCGGTCTGGTCAAACTCCTGCATGTCGTCGATCTTCTCGCCCACACCGATGAATTTGACGGGGATCCCCAGCTCGCGGCGAATGGAAATAACGATACCGCCCTTTGCCGTTCCGTCCATCTTGTTCAGGATCAAGCCCGTCAGAGCCGCCGCGTTTTTAAATTCCTTTGCCTGCAGGATCGCATTCTGACCCGTGGTTGCATCAAGCACCAACAGATTCTCGCGCGAAGCACCGGACATCTCCCGATCGATCACACGATTGATCTTGGCAAGCTCGTTCATCAGGTTGGTCTTGTTGTGAAGTCTGCCTGCGGTGTCGATGATCAGCACGTCCGCCTTCTTATTCTTTGCCACGTGGCAAGCGTCAAACACAACTGCCGCGGGGTCACTGCCCTCGTTCTGACGAACCAGCTCGACCTTGGCGCGCTCACACCAGACCGCCAGCTGATCGATCGCCGCCGCGCGGAAGGTATCCGCAGCAGCCACAACGACCTTTTTGCCTGCCTTGCGCAGTTGATTGGATATCTTACCGATCGACGTGGTCTTACCAACGCCGTTGACACCGATCACGAGCACGACCGACGGCGAGGTTTCGAGCTTAAGCGGCTCGCCCTCTCCGATCATGCCCTCAAGGATCTTGCGCAAAGCCTCCGTGACCTGCTCCTTTTCCTTGAGTCTGCCGTCCTTGATCTGCTCGCGCAGCTCCTCAATGATCTCCTCTGCCGCCACAACGCCGACATCGGCGCAGATCAAAATCTCTTCAAGCTCCTCCAGAAGATCCTCGTCCACACGGACGAAGTTTTTGAGCAGATTGTCGATCTGTCCGAACAGCGCGTTTTTGGTCTTGGAAAGCCCCGCTTTTACGCGGCTCCAAAAGGATTTCTTTTCCTTTTTGCGCGTTTCCTCGGTGGCAACCTCCGCCTCGGGCGCAATCTCAACTTCTGCCTCGACCTCCGCTTCAACCTCTGCCTCAGTTTCAACCTCGGCTTCAAGCGCAACTTCCGCTTCGACTTCCACCTCTGCTTCTGCCTCAACATCTGCCGCGGGTTCTGCTTCGACTTCTGTCTCGGTTTCAGCCTCGATCTCCGCTTCAACCTCCGCCTCCGCTTCTGCCTCGGGCTGCTGCTCTATGTTTTCTTCGGAAAGCGTTTCATCGTCACGCTTTTTCTTTCCGAACAACTTATCCAAAAATCCCATTCCAGTCTTCTCCCTCTTTTTTGGAAATATCATTCACGTCCAGCATCAAGACCTTGGAAATACCGTGCTCGGGCATGGTAACACCGTAGAGTCTGTCTGCCGCCGCCATCGTGCCGCGACGGTGCGTGATCATGATGAACTGCGTACCGTGCGCGTATCTCTTGATGTACTGTGCAAGACGCTCGACGTTGACCTCGTCAAGTGCCGCCTCGATCTCGTCCAGAATACAGAACGGCGTGGGGTTGACCTGAATGATCGCAAAGAAGAGTGCCACACCGATGAACGCCTGCTCACCGCCCGAGAGCTGCATCAAGCTCTTGATGATCTTACCGGGAGGTGCCGCCTTGATCTCGATACCGCTCTCCAGTACGTTTTCGGGGTCGGAAAGCGACAGCTCGGCAGATCCGCCGCCGAAGAGCTCGGCAAAGACCTTTCCGAAGTTCTCGTTGATCTTGTTGAAGGAATCGACGAACGCCGCCTTCATCTCGACCTCGAGCTGGCTGATGATGCCGTTGAGATCACGTCTTGCCTTCTCCAGATCCTCGATCTGAGCGCTCATATATTCGTAACGAACCTTGACCTCCTCGTACTTGTTGACCGCATCGAGGTCAACGTGACCGATCACGCGCAGCTTGTTGCGACATTCGGTCTGCAAGGAGATCATTTCCATGCGATTCTCCTTGGTTACGGGAGGATAGCCGAGTGCCACCGCGTCACTGCGGGTCAGCTCGTAATCGTCCCAGAGCTTTGTGGCAAGCTTATCCTGCGTATCGCGCAGGTTGGCAAGCTTCGCTTCGCACTTGGTATATTCGCGGAAGATCAGCTCCTTCTGATTCATGCGGTCGCGCAGCTTTGCGTTGATCTCGTTGAGCTTTCTTTCAAACTCAAAGTTATCCTTTTCCACGTCGCCGCGCTTTTCGTTCAGCTGTGTCAGGAGTGCCGTTGCCGTTTCGTATGCGGCACGGTTGGCCTCCATCGCCTCATTCGTCAGGCGAATCTGCTCAAGCTGGGTGTTGATGCGCCCCGTGAAGGTCATCATCTCACGGTTGAGTGCCTCGATGCGCTCCTCGGAGCTCGTCTTGAGCATCTCTGCCGTTTCAATATCCTTCTGCGTTTCGCTGATACGGATATAGAGCTCGGTCAAAACCTTTGCGATCTCATCCAGACGCAGAAGCGCGTCACCGCGCTCGCTGTCCTTCTCGATACGGAAATCGGACAGCTCGCGGATCCTGCTACGCAGATCCTTTTCGTTTGCGGTCAGGATCTCAATATCTTCCTCATACTTTGCCCTTGCGGTTTCGTATTCACGCATATCCGCCTTGAGCTTACTCAGCAGCGTGTCGTTTGCCTCCAGCTTTGCACGCAGCTGCTCCAGCTGTCCGTTCTCGGTCGAGCGCACTAAGGCAAGGATCTCCTTGCGATCCTCTGCGGCGAACTTATCGTCCTCCAACGCCTGTACCTGCTCGGTCAGGGACGCTACCTCAGCCGCGAGCTTGGCAAGTGCCGCTTCGCGCTCGGCAAGCTCGCCCTCCAGACGCTTGATCTCGCCCGCGCGTGACAGAATGCCGCTGCCCGTGCGAACCGATCCGCCCGTAAAGGAACCGCCCGAGTTGATCTGCTGTCCGTCCAGCGTCACCACACGCACGCGGTAGTGCAACGCCTTTGCCATGACGGTCGCGTGATCGATGTTGTCAAAGACCACGGTGCGCCCGAGCAAGGAGGAGATCACGTCACGGAACTTGGGATCGGAAGACACCAGCGTATCCGCCATACCGACGTACCCTGCAAAGCCTACGGCATCGATCAGCTCGCGCGTGGGCTGAACCGCCTTCATCGAGGTCAGCGGGAAGAAGGTCGCACGACCCGCCTCGCCGCGCTTCAGCGTATACATTGCCGCCTTTGCGGTGCTTTCATCCTCTACGACGATATTCTGCAGGTTCGCACCCAGCGCAATTTCAATCGCCGTCAAGTATTTATCGTCAACCGAGATCACCTTGGAAAGAGGCCCGTAGATCGTGCCGCAGGGCGCTCCGTGCGCATCGGTGATCTTACCCTCACCGTACTGCTTCATCACGT
>JAZODU010000074.1:0-8865 GCA_045597145.1 Eubacteriales bacterium | reverse complement strand
CACTGCCGCCGTGCAGAACTTGAAGAAGATTGCCAACCTATGTTGGAGGGATTCCTCCAATGTCCTCACATTTTTACTATTTCTTTGCAAAAAACAAAGCCTATCTCGTGCTTGAAATAGGCTTTGTCAGTGATCTGAGGAGAGGGCTTTGCCCTCTCCTTTGTTTATTCACCGATGACCCTGTTCTTTTTCCGTTCGATCCATTCCCGGATCACAACCACCGCAACACCGACCGCGATCAAGCCGAGCGACCAGAACTGCGAGGGCGAGATGCCGCCCACCAGTTGTCCGCGATCGTCGGCACGCACGTACTCGATCAGGAAGCGGAAGATCCCGTAGCCGATGAAATACACGCTCAGGTTGTGCTTGAATCTGAATTTCAGCACCAGAAGCGTACACACGCCAAACAGGAGGAACAGAAACAGCGCCTCGTAGAGTTGCGTGGGGTGCACGGGATAGGGCGGTGCGGGGGATGCGGGGTGAAACTCCACGCCGAAGATGCCGTCGGTCGCTTTTCCGTAACAGCAGCCCGCAAAGAAGCAGCCGACACGGCCGAACGCGTGACCGACCGTGATGCAGCACGGGATCATGGAAATCGCGTCGATCAATCTGCCCTCAAGCCTGCGGCGGAAGATAAAATAGATCGCCAGGAAGCAGAGCGCGCCGCCGATAAAGCCTCCGATAAAGGTGATACCGCTCGTCAGATCGAAGCCCGCATCGGGATTTTCAATGTAATTATAGGTCGCCTGAAAGACCGCCGCCGCGCCAAAGCCCACGGCAATCGAAACCAGCGCGTCGTAAAAGATAAAATCAAGAAAGCTTTCCTTGATCCCGAGCAGCTTCCCGTAGCCGAACAAAACCACGAACGCCCCGAGGATCCCCACGGCGATCATAATTCCGTACATATATATATTGATGCCCAGCGCATCAATGGAAATAATCGGATTCGGTAACATCGTTTTCACTCCTTCCCTTTCAACCGTATATCATTATAGCACATGTGAGAGAATTTTGCAAGAGGGTAACGCTCCGTTTTGCGCGCTCAAACTCGCGGTGGGGGTTGAAATATATTGCACGCCCCCAGCGAGTGGTGCATATGGAACGCGCAAAGCCACTTCGAAAATCCCCCACCAAACACAAAAGACACCCTTTGGGGTGTCTTTTGTGTTTGGTGGGGGATGGTGGATTCGGACCACCGAAGTCAGTGACAACAGATTTACAGTCTGCCCCCTTTGGCCGCTCGGGAAATCCCCCATATGTGGTTCACGGTGTGTGAACCAATTTTGGAGCTGGTGATCGGAGTCGAACCAACAACCTGCTGATTACAAATCAGCTGCTCTGCCATTGAGCCACACCAGCGAAAATGTCCGTATGCGAACTTCTTCGCCTTCGCAACGTTGGTATTATACCACGACACTCCTCGTTTGTCAAGCCCTTTTTTTAATTTTTTTCATTTTTTTATTTCTTTTCCGCCGTCCATGCGTCCTCGCCTGCCTTTTTTCGCCTTTGCGCTGCAACCAATCGGCAATAAAAGGACACGCTGTGAAAGCCGACCGCCTCCGCCAAAGGCAGCACGGCAGGATCGCACGCATAAACGCGCACCGGCGCGTCCGCGTGCACCGTGCCAAAGTGCCCGCGCACCGTAACGCCACCGCAAAAGCGAATCGTACAACAAAACGAGCCAATCGTGGATTGACGCACCTCCGCGCGCGTGATATAATCGTGATACATCCATTCATTTTCAAGGAGGACTCTATGATCAAGGTCAACACCGCACAATCGCTTGGCACGATCCGCAATTTCTGGAACAACATCCATTTTCACCCCACCGATGCCATTGAGGATGCCCGGGGACAGGCGATCCTTGACGAGGTCGCGCGCGACGGCGTTGCAGACACCGTGCGCATGTACGCCATGCTCGAGGACATCGTCACGCGTGACGAGCACGGCTACCTGCAATTCGATTTTACCGAAAATGATGTTCGTATGGACTACATGATCTCCGAGGGCTTCAAAATCTTCCTATCTTATAATTACATGCCGCCCTGCATCACGGACGATCCCCAATCTCTGGCACACGCCAACAAAAAGTCGACGCGCTACAAGGGCAAGCTCATCTCCGCCGCGCGCCTTTCCGACGATACCCTCCGGGAGGAGATCTGCTACCGCTACACCGCGCACATCGTGGAGAGATACAGCATTGATACGGTCAAGGATTGGTATCTGCAATGCTACAACGAGCCGGATCACGCCAATTACTTCATGGCGCGACTTGGCCATCTGCCCGCGCATCTTGACGAGTGCATCGAGGAATACATGCGGCTCTACCGCGGCTTTGTGCGCGGCGTCAAGCGCGTCGGCGCGGAGCTGTACGTGGGAGGACCCGCGCTCGCAAGCAGCATCCCCTTCCTTGAAGGATTTCTGCAAAGGGTCAAGGACGAGGGACTTCCGTTCGATTTCTTCACGGGACACACCTACGGCACCGGCTCCGACTTGCTCAACAGCGGCGAGCGTCTCTTTGATACCTGCCACACGCTGAACAGGATCAAGGAATACAGCAAAACGCTGGCAAAATATTACCCCGACATTGAAATAGTGATCGACGAGTGGGGCGCGGCGTACAGCGGCTTTTACGACCGCGAGGAGTGCCCGCAGCTGCTCTTCCGCGAGGGCAGCGAATACGCCGCATTCTATGGCAAGACCATTGCAGAAACGCTTGATGCGGGGCTGAACGTCTCCAAGCAGATGATCTGTCTGTCGGGACAGCACGACCTGCCTGACGATTTTTCGGGCTGCCGCAACTTCATGGGTCTCAATCACATCAAAAAGCCGATCTACAACGCATACGCCCTTTGCAAGCTCCTCGGCAACGAGCGCGTGGCGGCGACGTGCGACGTGGACGGGCTGACCGTGCTCGGCACGACGACCGACGGCACCGCAACGGTCGTGATGCTCGCCTATGCGTCCCGACATTTTGACACGATGCTCCCCTCCGTGCGCGATACGCTGACCGTCACGGGGGTGACGGGCGCAAAGCGCGTGCGCGTGTGGTGCATCGACGAGAAGCACACCAACCCCTACAAGCACGCCTGCCGCATGGGCTGGGGCGACCCTTTGACGGAGAGCAGCTCCGCGCGCTGCGCGAGGTTGGCACGCTCAAGCCGCTCGCAGAATACACGCTTGATGCCGACGGTACGGCAGAGATCCCGCTCGCATTTACCTGCAACGCACCGGCTCTGGTTGAAATTCTTCCATTAATATAAGATTCCGAAAAAAGCGTAAAAAAATTTAAAAAAGCCCTTGACAAGGCGGAGTTATTGTGATATAATGTCCGTACCTCTGCCAAAGGGCTTTTTTGTTGTGCGCAACTTTTTGTGTGCAGCAAACGTCGGTCAACGTGCCGCCCGACCCGTTCGGGTTTGCCCGACTCCTTTCAGAGGGAGGTACACAGACACCGTTCGGTGTCAAATAAATATTCTATATGGGAGGTGCCGCTAAATGGCTAATGATGCACGAGTCAAAATTACTCTGGCATGCACCGAGTGCAAGCAGAGAAACTATGACACAAAGAAAAACAAGAAAAACGACCCGGACAGATTGGAACTGAAGAAATTCTGCAAGTTCTGCCGCAAGCACACGATGCACAAGGAAACCAAGTAATCCGCATCACACGAAGAAAGGAATCAAAAACAATGAAACTGTTCAGTAAGTGGATCGCGGTTCTCTGTGCGATCTTCCTGATGATTTCCCTCTTTGCGGTTCCTGCGTTTGCAACCGAAGCGGGCGAAGGCAACGGCGGTGTCGTTGATGGCGCCGGCAGCGGTTCGGTAGGCGACGAGTTCGGCGACGAAGGCGAAGGCGACGGTTCCGAAGGTGATGACTCCGAGGGCGACGGCTCCGAAGGAGACGGTGAAGAAGGCGACGAAGGCGAGGAGGAAGAGGGCGACAAAAATCCCGCTCCCACGACTCCCGCACCGAAGAAGCTGACCCACCAGCAGATCGCATGGATCGCTGTTGGCGGCGGTGCACTGGTTATCGCCGTGATTCTTTGCATCGTCTTCCGCGCAAAGCTCGTGAAGGGCCTGCGCGTTTACAAGAGCGAGTTCAAGAAGGTTTCTTGGCTCTCTTGGGAGCAGACGAGAAAGAGCACGCTGATCGTTCTCGTGGTTCTGGTCGCTTGCGCTCTGGTCATTTGCCTGATGGACTTCGGTCTGGGCAAGGGTATCAGATGGCTGATCCTTGAGGTCTTCAAAGCGCCTACGGGTAAGTAAGCAATGAGTGATATCAATGAAATGAATGTCGGTCCGAGATGGTACGTGGCACACACTTATTCCGGATACGAAAACAAAGTAAAAGCAAGTCTTGAAAAGATCATCGAAAACCGCGGTCTGGGTCACCTGATCTTCGACATCTCCATTCCCGTCGAGATCGTGATCGAAAAGAACGGGGACACGGAAAAGGAAGTGGAGAACAAGCTCTTCCCCTGCTACGTGTACGTCAAGATGATCATGAACGAGGAAAGCTGGCACGCCGTGCGTAACATCACGGGTGTGACAGGCTTCGTAGGTCCCGGCTCCCGCCCCACGCCCCTTTCCGAGGAGGAGGTTGCTGCACTCTCGATCGAGCAGGTACAGCAGGTCAAGCTCTCCTTCGAGATCGGCGACAGCGTGGAAGTGGTCAGCGGTCTGTTCGATGGCTATCAGGGTACCGTTCAGGCAATTTCCGAGGATCTCAAAAACGTTACCGTGCTCATCAAGCGCGGAAACCGCGATATGCCCGTCGAGCTCGAAGCGAGCGAGGTCAAGGCACTTTCGTAACAAGCTCTGCAACGGCGTTCGTTGCACGTGGGAGGGAGAAAATTTTATTATTTTATCATTCTTCCGTAAAAAACCACATTTGGAGGATTTAAATCATGGCAAAGAAAATTTTAGGCTATATCAAACTCCAGTTGCCTGCAGGTAAGGCAACTCCCCAGCCTCCCGTAGGTCCCGCTCTCGGTCAGTACGGTGTGGCAATTCCCGTTTTCACCAAGGAATTCAACGAGAGAACCAAGAACGACATCGGCATGATCATTCCCGTTGTCATCACGGTTTACGCTGACCGTTCCTTCACGTTCATCACCAAGACTCCTCCCGTTCCCGTTCTGATCAAGAAGGCAGCAGGCATCGAGTCCGGCTCCGCGGCTCCCAACAAGACCAAGGTAGCAAAGCTCACCAAGGAGCAGGTTAAGAAGATTGCTGAAACCAAGATGCCCGACCTGAATGCGGCAAACATCGAGACGGCAATGAGCATGATCGCAGGTACCGCACGTTCCATGGGCGTTACCGTTGAGGACTAAGGGGGTACGGAACAATGGCAAAAATGGGTAAAAAGTATGTTGACAGCACGAAGCTGATCGAAAAATCCAAGGCTTACGACGTAAGCGAGGCTATGGGTCTGGTTTGCCAGACTTCCAAGGCAAAGTTCGATGAAACCATCGAGGTTCACGTTCGTCTGGGTGTTGACTCCCGTCAGGCTGACCAGCAGGTCCGCGGCGCACTCGTCCTCCCCAACGGCACCGGTAAGAAGGTTCGCGTCCTCGTATTCGCAAAGGGCGACAACGTTCAGAAGGCTCTGGACGCAGGCGCTGAGTACGCAGGCGGCGTTGAGTTCGTTGAAAAGATCACCAAGGAAAACTGGTTTGAGTTCGACGTTGTAATCGCTTCTCCCGACATGATGGCTGTCATCGGCCGTCTGGGTAAGGTTCTCGGTCCTAAGGGACTTATGCCTTCTCCCAAGGCCGGTACCGTTACTCCCGACGTTGCTAAGGCTGTTACCGAAGCAAAGGCAGGTCGTATCGAGTACCGTCTGGATAAGACCAACATCATTCACTGCCCCATTGGTAAGGCTTCCTTCGGCGCTGAAAAGCTCCAGGAGAACTTCACCGCACTGCTGGGTGCCATCATCAAGGCAAAGCCCGCAGCTGCAAAGGGTCAGTATATCAAGAGCTGCGTGATCGCGTCCACCATGGGCCCCGGCATCAAGATCAACCAGGCAAAGCTTGGCTAATCTCGGCTCTGTTCAAAAAGCACTCGCCAAGCGAGTGCTTTTTTGTTTTATGCAATCTGTTTAAAAAATCTTTGTGTTCGGCATTCAAATATGCGCACATTGTATGTATACAAAAATACGCGTCTGAAAATAGTGAAAAAATAACCGAGAAATTTCAAAAAAAGCCTTGACAAGCGTGCAAAAAAGGCATATAATAATGAATAAGTTTTTCACTTTAGTACGCTAAAATATTGAAATGAAAAACAGAAAACATATCCGGAGGATTTCAGAATCATGAACAGAGTATTCAACTTTTCGGCAGGCCCTTCCATGCTCCCGCTTCCCGTACTTGAAAAAGCAGCATCCGAACTGGTCTGTTACGGCGAATCCGGAATGTCCGTCATGGAGATGTCTCACCGATCTCCGGACTACGAAGCAATCATCAAGGACGCTGAGGCAATGCTTCGTAAGCTGATGAACATTCCCGACAACTACAAGGTGCTCTTCCTGCAGGGCGGCGCATCCACCCAGTTCTCGGCAATCCCGATGAACCTGATCAAGAGAACCGGAAAGGCAGACTACGCAGTGTCCGGTCAGTTCTCTGGCAAGGCGTTCAAGGAAGCGCAGAAGATGGGCTACGACGTCAAGTGCATCGCCACCACCAAGGACGATAATTTCGATCACGTACCCTGCATTACGCGCGATATGATCCGCCCCGACGCGGCTTATCTGCACGTCTGCTTCAACAACACCATCTACGGCACCAAGTATTCCTACATTCCCGACACGGGTGACATTCCGCTGGTTGCGGATATGTCCTCCTGCATCATCTCCGAGCCCGTTGACGTCAGCAAATTCGGCGTCATTTACGCAGGCGCGCAGAAGAACATGGCTCCCGCAGGCATGACGCTCGTCATCGTCCGCGAGGATCTGCTGGATTACGCAGAGGAGACCATGCCCACGATGCTGGAGTGGAAGACCATGGTGGAGAACGGCTCCATGTACAACACCCCTCCCTGCTACCCGATCTACATCGCAAAGCTGGTTTACGAGTGGATTCTGGAGCTCGGCGGACTTGACGTGATGAAGAAAATGAACGAAAAGAAGGCAAATCTTCTTTACGATTACCTCGATTCGCAGGACTACTATATCGCCCCCGTCAAGAAGGACAGCCGTTCCATGATGAACGTCACCTTCGTCACCGGCAACGCAGACCTCGACAAGAAGTTCGCAAGCGAAGCCGGCAAGGCGGGTCTGAAGAACCTCAAGGGTCACCGCTCCGTTGGCGGTATGCGCGCGTCGATCTACAACGCTATGCCCCAGACCGGTGTTGAAGCACTGATCGCGTTCATGAAGGACTTTGCCGAAAAGAACCCCAAATAATCAGAAACGAGGCTTAATGCTATGAATATTCAGCTGTTAAACAAGATCGCCGCCGTAGGACTCAAGGAGCTTGGCGACGGCTACAACGTAGGCGAGAGTGTTGAAAACCCCGACGGCATCATAGTGCGCTCTGCGGCGATGCACGACATGGAGTTCGGAAGTGAGCTCAAGGCGATCGCGCGCGCAGGCGCGGGTGTCAACAACATTCCGATCGAACGCTGCTCCGAAAAGGGCATCGTGGTGTTCAACACACCCGGTGCAAACGCAAACGGCGTCAAGGAGCTGGCTGTGTGCGCCCTGCTTCTGGCGGCGCGTGACGTGGTCGGCGGCATCGAGTGGGCAAAGACCCTGACCGAGGACGTTGCCAAGCAGGTTGAAAAGGGCAAGTCCAAGTTCGCGGGCACCGAGCTCGCGGGAAAAACGCTGGGTGTTATTGGTCTGGGTGCGATCGGCGGTCTGATCGCAAACATGGCGATCCATCTCGGCATGAACGTCATCGGCTGCGACCCCTTCCTGTCGGTTGAGGGTGCGTGGAATCTGAACCACCGTGTCAACCGCGCGGCAACCTACGACGAAATTTTTGAAAAATCCGATTACATCACGCTCCACGTCCCCGCAACCAAGGACACCAAGAACATGATCTGCACGGTCAACATCGCAAAGATGAAGCCCGGCGTGAAGATCATCAACCTCGCGCGCGCGGATCTGGTCAACGCGGCTGACCTCAAGGTCGCTCTTGCCGACGGCAAGGTTTCTGCTTACGTTACCGACTTCCCCACCGAGGAGGTTCTGGGTGTTCCCGGTGTCGTTGCGATCCCGCACCTTGGCGCTTCCACCGAGGAGTCCGAGGACAACTGCGCGATCATGGCGGCGCGTGAGCTGGACGATTATCTCAAAAACGGTAACATCAAGAACAGCGTCAACTTCCCGAACGTGGAAATGCCCCGCTCCGCGGCATCGCGCATCTGCGTTCTGCACGCAAACGTCCCCGCCGTCCTGACGGGTATCACCGCCGCGCTCGCAGAAGAGGGACTGAACATCGAGAACATGACCAACAAGTCCAAGGGCGAAAACGCCTACACGATGCTCGACGTCTCCTCCACGCCCTCCGATTCCGCTGTGGCTCGCATCACCGCGGTTGAAGGTGTTACGAGAGTCAGAGTGATCTAAGGGTTGCGATGTTTATGGGGAAAGCTTTTTGAAATAAGGTTTAAACCGCAAGCGGTTTTCGGAGAATGCCCGCACTCCTTTCAAAAGCTTTCACTGTATAGCCACTCATCCAAGGCACTGCAAACAAAGCAGTGCCTTCTTTTATGGTTCTATAATAAATGTTGGGGTGAAACCAACAGATATAGCAAATAAAAAGTAAAAAAAGCAAAAAAAGAAGAGCATATCTGAAAAAATCTGATAAAATGTTAATTGATGAGAAAAACATTATCGGAGGTTTCAGATATG
>JAZODU010000073.1:0-6400 GCA_045597145.1 Eubacteriales bacterium | reverse complement strand
CCCAATGGCGACATCATCATTTACTATCCTATCCTCGATATTGCGCTCGAGCTTTCCTCTATGGGTGTGCGTGTAGATGAAGAGACGCTGATGCGTCAGCTAAATGAGCGCGGATGCCCCGAGAGAGCGGAGCTGGCGTTCCACAAAGCTCTTTTGAATGGAGAACTTCCGTACACCATTGGCGGCGGTATCGGACAATCGAGACTGTGTATGTTCTTCTTACGCAAGGCGCACATCGGAGAGGTACAATCCTCTTATTGGACACCCGAGGAGATTCGTGCGTGCCGTCAGAACGGCGTTTATTTGCTTTGATTTTTTTCGGACGGCGGGAGTGCTTTCACTTCCTGCCGTCTTGTACTCTGCGGAAAGGAGAGAATCCAAATGATCAAGCGTTCTTGTGCGCTTTTGCTTTGTTGCGTGCTGTGCGCGTGCTGTCTTTTATCCTGCGCGCGTGTGGATCACGGTCACGTTCAGTTTCGAAATCTGACGTGGGCGGTTTCCACGACTCTTCCGCAGGCAGAGGAGTTCGTAGTGAATCTCCCCGAAGGATATAGCGTCAGATTTGCCCAAAAATATACGTTCAATCAAATCAAGGAATACACCCTGGAGCTGATCCTGACCGACGAGCGCGGCAAGGAGAGTACCCACACGGTTAAGCTGAACCTGATCGTGGACGAGGAAGCACCGACCGTTACGGGCCTCAAGGATCTGTCGGTGGTGCTCGGGCGGGGCGTTTCTTATCTGTCGGGTGTCAAGGCGACCGACAACTGCGACGGTGCGGTGACGCTCACGGTTGACAGCTCAAAGGTAAATCTGCGCGAGGTGGGGGTCTATCCCGTTTACTACACAGCCACCGATGCCGCAGGCAACACAGTAACCTACCCCCTGCACGTGACGGTCTACGAGCCACAGGTCACAGAGGAAATGCTGTGGGCAGAGCTTGATCCCGTGATCGATCGGATCATCTCAAACGGCATGACCACCATTCAAAAGATCGAGGCGATCTACGATTACGTTTACGATAACGTCGCGTACGTGTCCACAGCGGATAAATCCGACTGGGTGCACGCTGCCTACGAGGGGCTGACCCGTCACCGCGGCGATTGCTACACCTATTTTGCGCTTTCCAAGGCGTTTTTTGAGCGGCTGGGGATCGAGAACATGGATCTTCAGCGCGACGCAACCGTTGTGGTGCTTGTAAACGAGCGGCATTTTTGGAATCTGGTCAATATCGGAACTGCGGAAAACCCGCGCTGGTATCATTTCGATGCCTGCCACCTCAAGGATCTGCCAAAATCGTGGGGACTGCTGATGACCGATGCACAGCTGGCGTGGTACACGGAGGAAAAGGTGAGCGCGAACGGAGTAGGCAACTACTTTTACGCTTTTGACAGTACGCGCTATCCCGCAACCCCCACGCAGAAGATCAACACCGACTATTAAGGAGCAGATGATGCAAACGAACATTCTGGAATATCTGGAGGCGACGGCACCGAGACTGCCGCAGAAGATTGCGTATTCCGACGGCTCGTATGACATGAGCTTTGCCGCGCTCTC
The DNA here is from genome assembly GCA_045597145.1 of Eubacteriales bacterium. Taxonomy (GTDB): domain Bacteria; phylum Bacillota; class Clostridia; order Oscillospirales; family CAG-272; genus UMGS1865. The sequence goes on along the minus strand of JAZODU010000073.1, from coordinate 4,843 downwards.
GAACGAGAGCCGCGCGATCGGAAGCGGACTTTTGGCACGTGGCTGCGGACAAGAGCCGGTTGCGATCCTGATGGCAAAGCATCCGCGCCAGATCGCCGCCTTTTACGGCGTGGTTTACGCGGGAGCCTTTTACGTGCCGCTGGATCCCGAAATGCCCGCAGGACGCATGGAGCTGATCCTTGAAAGCGTTGGCGCGCGTGTTATGATCGTGGACGAAAAGGGGGCAAAAATCGCGCAAAAGCTCCGCTTTGACGGGGAGGTGATTCCGTATTCCGCGCTGGCGGAGCACGGGATCGATGCCGCCGCACTGGCGCGTGTGCGTAACGGGCAGATCGACACCGACCCGATCTATATCGTGTTTACGTCGGGCTCCACGGGGATCCCGAAAGGCGTGGTGGCTTGCCATCGCTCGGTGATCGATTACACCGAGGCTCTGTGCGAGGCACTCGGCTTTTCCGAGGAGACGGTCTTTGCCAATCAGACACCGCTGTTCTTTGACGCACCGCTCAAGGAGCTGATGCCCGTTATCAAATTCGGCGCAACGGCGTACCTCGTTCCCAAAAAGCACTTTTTGTTCCCGATGTCGCTCTGCGATTTTCTCAACGAGCACAAGATCAATACGGTCTGCTGGGTCGTATCGGCACTTACGATGATCTCGTCTATGGGCGTGCTGGAAAAGAATCCGCCCAAGTATCTTTCCACCGTGGCGTTCGGCAGCGAGGTCTTTCCGCGCAGGCAGTACGATCTGTGGAGAGCGGCATTGCCCGACGCGCGATTCTTTAATCTGTACGGTCCCACCGAGGCGACGGGAATGTCCACCTACTGGTGCGCCGCGCGAGACTTGGCGGAGGACGAGGCGATCCCGGTCGGCCGCCCGTTCCGCAACACCGAGCTCTTCCTTGTGAAGGAGGACGGTACGCGTGCCGCAGACAGTGAGATGGGAGAGATCTATCTGCGCGGCACCTGCGTGACGATGGGATATTATAACAATCCCGAGCGCACCGCAGAGGCGTTTGTGCAGAATCCCTTACAGAAGGCGTATCCCGAAACCGTGTATCGCACGGGAGATATCGGGTACTATAATGCACACGGTGAGGTGGTGTTTGTGAGCCGCCGCGACGCGCAGATCAAGCACATGGGGCACCGTATCGAGCTGGGCGAGATCGAAGCCGCTGCCGCAAAATGTGAGGCGGTCTCTCGCGCGTGCTGTCTGTACGACAAGGACGCGCAAAAGATCTTGCTCTATTACACGGGCAGCGTCGCGTCCGACGAGCTGCTTGCGTTCCTCAAGTCCTATCTGCCGCGCTACATGATGCCCGCCGTTTGCGAGCAGCTTGACAAAATGCCGCTCACCCCGAACGGAAAGCTTGACAGACGGGCGTTGGCGGCGCGAAATCAAGGCTGATTTTGGAATATTTTGCCCCAAACCGCATTGACAAGGTGGGCACTTTGTGGTATAATAATTGTTGTTTATAAATGGCGGACGCTGTCCGCGAAGTGAGGTTTCAAATGAAAAGAGAACTGATTAAGAGCATCTATGCGGATCAGTCCGCGTTTGACGGCAAAGAGATCACCGTCGGCGGTTGGGCAAGAAGCATCCGCGACAGCAAGGCATTCGGCTTTATCGATCTGTACGACGGTAGCTGCTTCAAGACCATGCAGGTGGTTTTCGAGCGCGACAAGATCGCCAATTACGACGAGATCGCAAAGCTCAACGTCGGCTCTGCGGTCGTGGTCAAGGGGCGCGTTGAGCTGACCCCCGAGATGAAGCAGCCCTTTGAGCTCAAGGCAATCGAGATCACCGTGGAGGGCGCCTCCACGCCCGATTATCCGCTTCAGAAGAAGAGACATACCGTGGAATACCTGCGCGAGCAGGCATATCTGCGCCCCCGCACAAATCTTTTCTCCGCTGTTTTTCGCGTGAGAAGCGAGGTTGCGTATGCGATCCATTCCTTCTTCCATGACAGAGGCTTTGTGTACGTTCACACGCCCCTGATCACGGGCTCTGACTGCGAGGGTGCGGGTGAGATGTTCCGCGTGACCACCATCGACCCCGCAAATCCGCCTCGCCGCGAGGACGGCAGCATCGACTGGTCGCAGGATTTCTTCGGCAAGAGCACGAACCTGACGGTTTCGGGTCAGTTGGAGGGGGAGACCTACGCGATGGCGTTTGGTAACATCTACACCTTCGGTCCTACCTTCCGTGCGGAAAATTCCAACACCGCGCGCCACGCGGCAGAGTTCTGGATGATTGAGCCCGAGATCGCATTTGCCGATCTTGGCGACAATATGCAGCTGGCGTGGGATATGATCCAGTATATCATTCGTCACGTGCTGAAATCTTGCGCGCAGGAGCTTGAGTTCTTCAACAATTTCGTTGACAAGGGGCTTCTTGAGCGCCTCAACAACCTCGCCAACAGCGACTACGAAAAGGTGACCTACACCGATGCGATCGAGTTGCTGAAGAAGAGCGGCGCAGACTTCAAGTATCCCGTGGAGTGGGGCTGTGACCTGCAGACCGAGCACGAGAGATACCTGACCGAGCAGATCTTCGGCAAGCCCGTGTTCGTGATCGACTATCCGAAGGAAATCAAGTCCTTCTATATGCGACTCAACGACGACAACAAGACCGTGGCGGCTATGGACCTTTTGGTTCCCGGCGTTGGTGAGATCATCGGCGGTAGCCAGAGAGAGGAGCGCCTTGACATTCTGCTCTCGCGTATGGAGGAGTGCAACCTCAAGGAGGAGGACTACTGGTGGTACGTCAATCTCCGCAAGTACGGTGGCACCAAGCACGCAGGCTACGGCTTGGGCTTTGAAAGAATTATTATGTATCTGACGGGTGTTTCCAACATTCGTGATGTTATTCCTTATCCCAGAACCGTGGGAAATGCTGAATATTGATCAAAAAGGGACTTCTCCAAGAAGTCCCTTTTTGATTGCTATAACGGGGTATTGACAAGTGTCGGCGAGTGTGATATAATGATAATAACAAAACGTAAGGAGTTAGTTATGTCTTGGCTTATCTGGTTAGGCGTTATGGTCGTGCTGCTGTTCATCGAATTGGTTACAGTGGATATGGTCGCTATATGGTTTGCGGCTGCTGCTCTTGTGATGGTGGTTATAACGGCGATCTTTCCTGAACTGTTTTTCGTTTGGCAGTTTTGTATCTTTTTGACCCTTTCCGCAGTACTCGTTTTCAGTACGCGTAAAATCGTTAAAAGGTTGATGAAACGCAAAAAAAATCAAGAAACGAATTTGGAGCTCGTTATAAACCACACGGGCAGAGTTGTAGAGGAGATCAACAACGATTTGGAAAGGGGCACGGTTAAAATCAACGGTCTTATTTGGAGTGCGCGTTCGGAAAACGGCGAGTTGATTGCCGCAAACGAGCTTGTCACCGTTATCCAAATCAAAGGTAATAAGCTTATCGTCACAAAAAAATAAATTAAAGGAGAATACAAAATGATTCCTGTAATTGCTGTTTCTGTCGTTGCTTTTGTTTTGTTGGTTTTAATTATTTCTGGGATTAAGGTTGTACCGCAAGCGCGCGCATACGTTGTGGAGCGCTTTGGAGCGTATCACCAGACATGGCAAACGGGCATGCATTTCCGTGTGCCTATCATCGATAAAATTGCGAAAATCGTTTCCTTGAAAGAACAGGTGGTGGATTTTGATCCGCAACCAGTCATTACAAAAGACAATGTTACGATGCAAATCGATACCGTCGTTTTCTTTCAAATCACCGACGCAAAGCTATACGCATATGGCGTAGAAAATCCGATCATGGCGATTGAAAATTTGACAGCGACGACGCTTCGTAATATCATTGGCGATTTGGAGCTTGATCATACTTTAACCTCACGTGACACTATCAACGCCAAAATTCGCAGTATTTTGGACGAAGCTACCGATCCTTGGGGAATTAAAATCAACCGTGTGGAGCTTAAAAACATCAAGCCGCCTGCTGAGATCCAAGACGCAATGGAAAAGCAAATGAAGGCGGAACGGCAGCGCCGTGAAGCAATCCTGCGCGCGGAGGGTGAGAAGGCAAGCAGCATTTTGGTGGCAGAAGGTAAAAAAGCAAGCCAGATTTTAGAGGCGGAAGCAGAAAAGGAATCGGCAATTTTGCGTGCCGAAGCGGAAAAGCAGGCGGCTATTTTAAAAGCAGAGGCGGAAGCCGAAGCCATTTTGCGCATCAACGAAGCACAAGCAGACTCGATCCGTCTTATCAACCAAGCCAAACCCGAGGAAGCCTATCTTACCTTAAAGAAATTGGAAGCACTGGAAAAGATGGGAGATGGCAATGCAACAAAAATTGTTATTCCCAGCGAATTGCAGGGGATTGTGGGGTTGGTAAACACCATCAAAGAAGCAAAATAAAAAAGCATCCGAACAAAAAAAACGGAGCGAGAATGTTCGGCTCTTTGTCAATAGTTGGGGTAGAAAAAATCTGACAAAAAGATAAAGAACTATTAAATTGCATAGGAAAAGCGTCACGAAGCGAAGCGGAGTGGCGCTTTTCCTATGCGCCGGTACGACCTTGATGGGAGAACATAAATAAAATTCTGTTGCGGAACCGGTTGAAATCCTGCAAGCCGTAGGCATTGCGCTTCAATACCTTGATCTTGTTGTTGCAGCCCTCGGTAAATCCATTTGTATATGGACAGAAAAAAGAATTCGTAATAGGTGTAAACCAATTGTAATATGTTTTTGCGCCCTTAACGAAGGACGGGATCTCACTTTCCAAGGGTTCCTCTATGCAATCAGAAAAGAGCTTCTTTTGTTTATTCGGAACCGTTTCATCAAGTATTGAGTAAAGTAATTCGTTTAAGAAATAAGC
>JAZODU010000072.1:0-18653 GCA_045597145.1 Eubacteriales bacterium | reverse complement strand
TAACATCATGAAGGGCTACTATAAGATGCCCGAGGCGACCGCCTCTGCGATCGATGCCGAGGGATGGCTCCACACGGGCGACCTGGAAGTCGGAGGCCAAGCGGTCTCAGGAAGACAAGTTAAGGTGACAACTCCTTGGCTCACAGAACGACATGGCTACGACCCGACTTTAACATCATGAAGGGCTACTATAAGATGCCCGAGGCGACCGCCTCTGCGATCGATGCCGAGGGATGGCTCCACACGGGCGACCTGGCGTGCCGCACACCCGAGGGCTATTGCCTCATCACGGGGCGTCTGAAGGACATGATCATTCGCGGCGGTGAGAATATCTACCCCAAGGAAATTGAAGAATTTATCTATACCTGTCCCAAGGTCAGCGACGTGCAGGTCATCGGCGTTCCCGATGAAAAGTACGGCGAGGAGATCATGGCATGCGTGATCCTCAAGGAAGGGGAGAGCATGACCGAGCAGGAGATGAAGGATTTCGTTGCGGCGAGCATGGCGCGCCATAAGGTGCCGAGATACGTGGATTTTGTTGACAAATTCCCGATGAATGCCGCAGGAAAGATCCTCAAATATAAGATGCGAGAGGCGGCTGTTGAAAAGCTGGGACTCAAAAAAGGGTGATATTGCATGATACAGAACAAATTCCAAGTTATTGATGCGCACTGTCACATCTATCCCGAAAAGATCGTCGACCGCGCGGTGGCAGGTACGGATGCCTTTTACAGCACCCGTGCCGCCTGCCGCGGCGTGGCGGACGAGCTGATCGAAATCGGCGACCGCATCGGCATCGACCGCTTTGTGGTGCAGTCGGTGGCAACGACCCCCAAGCAGGTGGGAAGCATCAACGAGTTTATTGCCGCAAGCGTGGCAAAAGCACCCGATCGCTTCACGGGGCTGGGCGCGGCGCACCCCGATTGTCCCGATCAGAGCGAGGTGATCGCGCAGATCAAGTCGCTGGGGCTCCACGGCATCAAGATCCACCCCGACATTCAGGGCTTTGCGATCGACGACGCGCGCATGATGCGCGTGTACGAGCTGTGTGAGGAGGGGGGACTTCCGATCCTTATGCATACGGGCGACCATCGGTACGATTTTTCCAATCCCAATCGTCTTTTGCCGGTTCTCAAGGCGTTTCCGCGCCTTGTGGTCATCGGCGCGCATTTCGGCGGCTGGTCGGTCTGGGACGAGGCGTCGCAGGCTCTTTGCGACGAGCCGAACCTCTACGTAGATTGCTCGTCCACCTTCCCGTTTGCGGGGAACGATCTCGCCCTTGGCGAGCGGCTGATCGCACGCTACGGCGCCGAGCGCGTCATGTTCGGAAGCGACTTTCCCATGTGGTCGCCCGAGGCTGAGTTGAATACCTTCATGGCACTCAACCTCTCGGACGCACAGCGCAAAATGATCCTTGCCGAGAACGCAAAAAAGGTCTATCAAATGTAAATCGCGGGAGCGTCCCCAAAAGGATGCTCCCGTATTTTTTTACAAACCCCTTGCATTATTTTGCCGGATATGCTATAATATTAAAGTTAAAAAGAAGTTCAAGTATGAGAGGTTTATCAAAACGATGAGTCAGTTGCAGCAAGAGATCAACCGCCGCCGCACGTTTGCTATCATTTCGCACCCCGACGCGGGTAAGACGACGCTCACAGAGAAATTTTTGCTTTACGGAGGCGCGATCCAGACCGCAGGCTCGGTCAAGGGCAAGGCGTCCGACCGCCACGCCGTTTCCGACTGGATGGAAATGGAGAAAAAGAGAGGTATTTCGATCACGTCCTCGGTCATGCAGTTCGAGTACGAGGGCTATTGCATCAATATCCTCGACACCCCCGGGCATCAGGACTTTTCGGAGGACACCTACCGCACGCTCATGGCGGCGGACAGCGCGGTGATGGTCATCGACGCGGCAAAGGGTATTGAGCCGCAGACGCGCAAGCTCTTCAAGGTCTGCGCAATGCGCCATATCCCGATCTTCACCTTTATCAACAAGCTCGACCACGAGGCGCGCGATCCCTTTGACCTGATCGACGAATTGGAAAAGGAATTCGGAATCGGAACCTACCCGATGAACTGGCCCATCGGCTGCGGCGTCGGCTTTAAGGGTGTGTACGACCGCGACGGCCACAAGATCCTCGCCTTTGGCGATTCCCACCGCGGACGCGACCGTCTGGCTTCGATCGATTGCGACATTAACGATACCGCGCGTATGGACGAGTTGATCGGCTCTTATGCGCGTGAGGAGCTGACCGAGCAGGTGGAGCTTCTTGACGGCGCGTGCTTTGATTTCGACATCGAAAAGGTGCGCTGCGGCAAGCTTTCTCCCGTGTTCTTCGGCTCTGCGCTGAACAATTTCGGTGTTGAGTTCTTCCTTGAGCACTTCCTGAAAATGACCACCGCACCCCTCTCGAGAAATGCAGAGGACGAGGTGGAGGTGAAGCCCTTTGACGAGGAATTTTCCGCGTTCGTTTTCAAGATCCAGGCGAACATGAACAAGGCACACCGCGACCGCATCGCGTTTATGCGCATCGTTTCGGGTAAATTCGAGCACGACAAGGAGTATTTCCACGTGCAGGGTGGCAAGGCACTCAAGCTTTCCCAGCCCCAGCAGATGATGGCGCAGGAGCGCTCCATCATTTCCGAGGCGTACGCGGGGGATATCATCGGCGTTTTTGACCCGGGCGTCTTTTCAATCGGTGACACGGTTTGCGACAAATCCCGCAAGGTGCGCTTTGAGGGCATTCCCACCTTCGCGCCCGAGTGCTTTGCCATGGTCGAGCAGATCGACAGCATGAAGCGTAAGCAGTTTGCCAAGGGCATGAACCAGATCGCGCAAGAAGGTGCGATCCAGATCTTCATTGAGCCGGGCGGCGGTCTTGAGCGCGTGTACGTCGGAGTGGTCGGTATGCTTCAGTACGACGTGCTGGAATCCCGCATGAAGGCGGAGTACGGCGTCAGCTACAAGCAGTATCCGCAATCCTATCAGTATATCCGCCGCATCGCAAACGGGGCAGATCCCAAAAAGCTCCACCTGTTTGACGTCAAGTGGGTGCAGGACTTCCGCGGCAACGACTATCTGCTCTTTAACAGCGAGTGGCACATCGGTCACACGCTGGAAAACAACGAGGGGCTGGAGCTTGTGGAGTTCGGCAATTGAGACACTGCGCGCCTGACCGATACAAAAAAGAGAGATTCACTTGCGAATCTCTCTTTTTTGTGCGATTTATCTTTGCTTGAGCATATTAGCCAGTGCCTCGGCACACTCCTTGACCGACACCGCAGAGGTGTTGACGCACAGATCGTAATTTGCGCGGTTGCCCCAGATGTGTCCCGTGTAGTACTGATAATATTTCGCGCGGCTCTTGTCAACGCGGCGGATCTTTTTGCGCAGATCGCGGTCGGAAAGTCCCTCGTGATCCTCCGCCTTGCGCTTGCAACGCTCGACCTTGGAATCCATATTCGCATATACGAACAGGCGCAGAGGCTTGTGATCCTTGAGGATATAGTCGGCACAGCGGCCTACAATGATGCAATCGGATTTTTCTGCCATTTCACGAAGTACGTTTGCCTGCTCGCTGTAGACGGCGGTGTATTGGCGGAGCATATAGTCCGAGCCGACGGGGTGCACGTGGTGCAGGGTACGACCGATGGTGATGGGGAAGAAAACGCCCGACTGCTGCTCGACGATCTGATGTACGTAGCTTTCCGCAAGCTGCGTGCGCTTTGCGATCTCCTCGATGATCTCCTTGTCGTAGTAAGCGTAACCCAGCATTTCTGCCAAACGCTTGCCAAGCTCGCGTCCGCCGCTTCCGAATTCGCGTCCGATGGTGATGATCTGGTTCATAAAATCCTCCAAATGCTCATACGTTCCATACTTCATTTACAATTTTATTATACACAGTTTTGGGTGTCTTGTCAAGGGAATCCCTTTATTTTTGTGCGTATGAAGCGTAAAAAAACAGCCAAAACTATCTCAAAATGCTATCTTGGGAGGAACATATGGAATCACTATGGCAGAGTGACGTACAGCTTGAAGGGCGTGAGCGGCTGAAGGGAAGCGTTCGCACCGACGTTCTGATCATCGGCGGCGGGATCGCGGGGCTGCTTTGCGCCGACCGCCTGCACCGCGCAGGTGTGGACTGTATTCTGGTGGAGGCGGAGCGCATCTGCTCGGGCGTTACCAAAAACACAACGGCAAAGATCACCTCACAGCACGGGCTTTTGTATGCCGATCTGATCGCGCGCTTTGGCGAGGAGCGTGCGCGCATGTATCTGGAAGCCAACGAGGGCGCGATTGCGACCTATAAAACGCTTTGTGAGGAGATCGACTGCGATTTTGAGGAGCGCGATGCGTACGTATATTCCTTGCGCGACACGAAAAAGTTGGAGCGTGAGGCGGTAGCGCTTGCGCGGCTGGGGTATCACGCGGAGCTGACCGACCGTACCGCGCTCCCGATGCGTGTTTGCGGTGCGCTCCGCTTTTCGCATCAGGCGCAGTTTCAGCCGCTGAAATTTTTGAGCGCGATCTCAAAGGGGTTACGGATCTACGAGCATACCAAGGTGCGGGAGCTGATCGGGTGCGAGGCGGTTTGTGACGGGGCGCGGATTCGTGCCGAAAGGATCATCGTGGCAACGCATTTCCCGTTTTTGAACAAGCACGGAAGCTACTTTTTGAAGCTGTACCAAAGTCGCTCCTACGTTTGCACCTATGAGGGGGCGGCGGATGTTGACGGCATGTATATCGACGAGGCATCCGGCGGCTTGTCCTTCCGGAATGCGGGTGGAATGCTGCTGATCGGGAGCGGTACGCACCGCACGGGGAAAAAGGGAAGCGCATGGCGTGACGCCGAACGTTTTGCACGCGCGCATTATCCCGACGCCGCGCTTCGGTATCGCTTTGCCACGCAGGATTGCATGACACTTGACGGCGTGCCTTATATCGGCGCGTATTCCGCCAGAACAGAGGGGCTGTACGTGGCAACGGGCTTTGGAAAATGGGGCATGACCTCTTCCATGGTTGCCGCTGACCTTTTGACCGATCTGGTGCTGGGGCGCAAAAACGATTACGAGGCGCTTTTTTCACCCTCGCGAACGGTTCTGCACCCCCAGCTTGCGATCAATGCGGTGGAATCCTTGGGGAATCTGCTGTATCCGTTCGGTCGCAGATGTCCACACATGGGCTGTGCCTTGAAATGGAACGAGCACGAGCGCTCGTGGGATTGCCCCTGCCATGGCTCGCGCTTTGACGAGGACGGGCATCTGATCGACAATCCAGCCACGGGAGATCTGCCCAAATAAGCAATTTTTCAAAATCTACTTGCTTTTCATTGCGGAATTTGCTAAAATAAGAGAAGAATCATACACGAAAAAGGAGATGCCCATGATCCCCTATATTCTTTGTGCATACGCTGTTATCAGCCTGATCGCATTCTTCTCATACGCCGCAGACAAACGGAAAGCCAAAAAGAAGCGCTTCCGCACGCGTGAGACCTTTCTTTTGGGGCTTGGCTTTTTCGGCGGTGCGGTCGGCGCGCTTCTCGGCATGAATCTGTTCCGCCACAAAACGAAGCATTGGTATTTTTGGGCGGTGAACCTGCTGGGGCTTGCGTGGCAGGTGGTACTGATCGTTCTTCTGTTTACGTGGGGCTGTTAAAAAGCTTCCACCGAAAAAACGATCACCGCAACGCGTTTTTGAGCGTTTCCAGAGCCCCCTTTTCGATACGGGAAACGTAGGAGCGTGAAATCCCGAGCGACTGTGCGATCTCGCGCTGGGTCTGTGCCTTGACACCGCCAAGCCCGTAGCGCATCATGATGATCTGCCGCTCGCGCGGAGAGAGCAGACGGTCAATGCAGGAGAGCATTTTTTCGGTCGTGATCTTGCGATCTACCTCCTCGGCAATGTCCTCCTCACAGCAGATAACGTCGATGTAGGAAAGGGGATTGCCGTCGCGGTCCACGTCGATGGTTTCATTGATCGAGACCTCGGCGGAGAGCTTTTTTTGCGAGCGGAAATGCATTAGAATCTCATTTTGAATACACTTGGCGGCGTACGTGGCAAAGCGTGCGCCGTTTTTGACGTTGAAGGAATCCACCGCCTTGACAAGTCCTATCGTGCCGATCGACACCAGATCCTCGGGGCTTTTCGCACCCGAATAATATTTGCGCACGATATGCGACACAAGGCGCAAATTGTGAAGGATCAGCTTCCCGCGCGCGTCCTCGTCGCCGTTTGCCGCCCGTTCAAAGCAGGCGCGCTCCTCCTCGTCGGACAGGGGCGGCGGGAATTGGTGCGGCATGTTGATCCCCAGGATCAGGTGCATGATTTTTGTGATGAAGGAAAAAAGCGTAAGCAACATAAAACACCTCCGCGTGTTGATGCTTTCAATATATGTCAGCGGAGCGTTTTTTTTGCTTGTACCGCTTTTTTTCGCGCGTTTTTCATTGACAGCCGCCAACAGTTGTGGTATACTTGTTTTGATATTAAAGAAACGGAGTGTACGGATATGAAACGACTTTACGGAAATGCAGTGGTGGGACAGAGCGGAGGTCCGACGGCGGCGATCAACGCAACGCTGGCAGGCGTGATCCGCGGTGTCAAGGAGTACCTTGACGGCGGCGTCATCAAGACCCTGTACGGTATGAGAAACGGCGTTGAGGGCTTGATGAAGGAGGATCTGATCGATCTGAGCGCGTACTTTGACAGCGAGGAAAAGCTCTCGCTCCTGGAGCACACCCCTGCGGCAGCACTCGGCTCTTGCCGCAAAAAGCTCCCCAAAATAGGCGAAAACGATGCCTTTTACGAGGAAATGATCGCCATTTTCCGCAAATATGATATTCGATATTTCTTCTACATCGGAGGAAACGATTCCATGGACACCGTGGCAAAGCTCTCCGCATACACGCGCGAGCACGACTACGAAATGGTCATTATGGGCGTGCCGAAAACCATCGACAACGACCTTGTCGGCACCGATCATACTCCGGGCTTCGGCTCGGCGGCAAAGTACATTGCCGTTACTGCGCAGGAGATCATCCGCGATTGCGCCGTTTACCGTGTGCCTGCCGTAACCATTATTGAGATCATGGGACGCGATGCGGGCTGGTTGACCGCGTCGAGCGCGATTGGACGCGTAGTCAACGGGATCGAGCCTGATCTCGTGTATCTCCCCGAGCGTACCTTTGACATGGATCGTTTTTTCGCAGACGTGCGTGAAGCACTCCAAAAGCACCCGAACGTCGTTGTAGCTGTTTCCGAGGGCTTGCGCTTTGCTGATGGCAGATACGTTGGTGAGGGCACGCAGACGGGCGCGAAGGACGCCTTCGGGCACGCGTATCTCGCGGGCACGGGTAAGGCGCTCGAGCTTGCCGTCAAGTCAGAGATCGGCTGCAAGGTGCGCTCGATCGAGCTCAATCTTCCGCAACGCTGTGCGGCGCATCTGGCGTCGGCAACCGATCTTTCCGAGTCGGTTTCTACCGGAAAAGCCGCTGTCAAGGCGGCGGGCGAGGGCGTGACGCGCTGCATGATGACGGCACAAAGAGTGTCGGATACCCCCTATACCATCGAATTTTGCCCCAAGGACGTATCAGAGATTGCCAATAAGATCAAGTACGTTGACGACGCCTTTATCAACGAGGCGGGCAATCACGTTACCGACGCGTGTTGCGAATACCTTTTGCCCTTGATTCAAGGGGAGGCAGCGTGCGTCTATGAAAACGGACTTCCCAAGCACCTGATCCTTTGATCTCTTTGTTCTAAACCGCGCGTCTCGATCGTACATTGTAACGATCAAAAAAAGGAGGCGACGGAATGGAACGTATCATGACAGTGGTTGGAACACGACCCGAGGCGATCAAGCTTTGTCCCCTGATCAGGGAATTGAAAACAAGAGAGAAATGGCAGGTGCAGGTCTGCTCAACAGGGCAGCACCGCGCCATGCTGGACAGCGCGATGAGCGCGTTTGGGGTCAAGCCGGATTTTGATCTTGACGTGATGCGAACGGGACAAACGCTTTCAAGCGTTACGGCACGGATTTTGCGCGGCATGGACGAAATTCTGGCGGCGGAAAAGCCGTCGGCGGTGCTGGTGCAGGGAGATACGACAACCGCCTTTGCCGCGGCGCTGTCGGCATTTCACAGACGGATCCCCGTCGGGCACGTCGAGGCGGGGCTGCGCACCTATCACATGGATTCTCCCTTTCCCGAGGAATTTCACCGCGAGGCGATCTCGCTACTTGCCACGTGGCATTTTGCGCCCACGGTTACGGCGAAAAAGAATCTCGTAAAGGAGGGGCGGCGCGAGTCGTCCGTCTTTATCACGGGGAACACCGTGGTGGACGCATTGCGCTATACCTTGACCGAGGCAAAGCCGTGCGCGGGCTGGAATTTTCCTCCGGACGCGAGGATTTTGCTGTTCACCGCCCACCGACGCGAGAGCTTCGGCAGGCCCATTCGCGGTATGTTCCGCGCTCTGCGCCGATTGGTCGAGGCGTATCCCGACGTGGTTGCGGTCTGTCCCTTGCACCACAATCCCGAGGTGCGTGCGGCGGCAAAGGAGATTTTAAGCGGAGCACCGCGCATCTGTATCATTGAGCCGCCCGAGATCGTGACCTTTCATCACCTGCTCGCGCGAACCTACCTGATCGTGACCGACAGCGGAGGGATTCAGGAGGAAGCCGTGGCACTTGGCGTTCCCACGGTGGTCACACGATACTCCACCGAGCGGCAAGAGGGGATCCGCGCAGGTGTTTTGCGCCTTGCGGGGCAGGACGAGGAGAACATCTTCTCGCTCGCATCGCGCCTTTTGCAAAAGGATTCCGACGAATACGCGGCTATGAAAAAACCCTCCAAAATATTTGGCGACGGAAACGCGTCTGCGCGCATTGCCAACGCTTTGGAGGAGTTACTCTAATATCAAGAAAAGAGGACGTAAAAATGCAATTTTTAAAGACCGAAATCAAGGTGAACGACGTGTGCGTGCCGTTTCGCTGTTACATTCCCGACGCGGCACCGCGCGCACACTATCAGATGAACCGCCCTGCGGTGATCGTCTTTCCGGGTGGCGCATACGCACAAACTTATCCGGGAGAAGCAGAGCCGATTGCACTGTCCTTTCTGGCACAGGGCTTTTGCGCATTCATCTTGGATTACAGTGTCTATCCCGCGCGTTTTCCACAGGCTCTTCTTGAGGGCTTGAGTGCGGTGCGCTTCGTGCGCGAGCACGCTGAGGAATACGGGATCGATCCCAAGCGTATCTCGGTTTGCGGCTTTTCCGCAGGCGGTCATCTTGCGGCGTCCGTCGGTACGCTTTGGAAGCATTCCTGCATCGACGGAATGCTGGAGGGAGAGAGAACGCTCTATCGCCCCGATGCGATGGTGCTTTCCTATCCCGTGATCAATCCCTTGCATCGCGGCTCTTTTCTGAATCTGTTTTCGCAAAACGAGGAGGAGCTGACACCCGAGGTGATCGAGCTGCTTTCCTTGGAGAACCGCGTTTGTGCCGATACGCCCCCCGCGTTCCTCTGGCACAATTCGGACGATGGAGCGGTTCCCGTGGAATGCTCGCTGGTCTTTGCGCTGGCGCTCCACCGCAATAAGGTTCCGTTTGAAATGCGCATCTGGGAAAAGGGCGGGCACGGAACCTGCCTTGGCAATTACGTCACGCTGGAGACGATGCCCGATTCCGCTATGGAATGTGCTCCGTGGGTGGAAGAGGCCGTCAGTTTTTTGCTGAAGCATTGATCAATCTGTCAACAGACGAGCGCGCCGACATCGGCGCGCTCGTTTTTTTTGTCATGCCGAAAAAAGGGGCTTTTCGTACGAAAAAAACACCCTTTGGGTCGCAAAGGAAGTCCTTTTGCCGTAAAATGACTCTTTTTGAAAAGAATTATTGATAAAAAAATAACTTTTTTTCGAAAAACTATAGATTTTTTTTAAAAAGTATAGTATAATAAGATGTCCAATTGTGTGAACAGCCAAAACCGTGCGTGTTGCAGTGAAAAGGTTGTTCCCAAAGTAAAACATTTCAGGAGGTTTGAAATCATGAAAAAGAAATTGACCACGGTCGATTTTCACGGGACAAAAGAGCAGGAAGAAAAGCTGATCGCCGTTATCGAAAAGCATTCCGGCGAGAAGGGTGCTATGATGCCGATCCTGCAGGAGGCTCAGGACATCTACGGATACCTGCCTCTTGAGGTTCAGGAGATCATTGCCGCAAAGACGGGCACGCCCCTTGAGGAGATCTTCGGTATCGTGTCCTTCTACGCACAGTTCAAGCTCAATCCCGACGGTCAGTACGCGATCGCAGTGTGCCTTGGTACCGCTTGCTACGTCAAGGGCTCGGGTGACATCATCAACGCGATCTCCGAAAAGCTGAACGTTCCGATCGGAAGCACGTCCGCTGACGGCAAGTATTCCATCGAGGCAACCCGTTGCATCGGTGCTTGCGGTCTGGCACCCGTCCTGACGGTAAACGGCGAGGTTTACGGCAGACTGACGGTTGACGACGTTGACACGATTCTGGCAAAATACAAATAATCAAAGAATACATCGGAAAGGACAGGAAACAAGCGCATGAAGATCTCGGAGATTCAAGCTCTTCTGAACGCAGAGGTTGTCTGCGGCGAGGAGCATCTGAACAGAGAAGTGTTTTCCGCGTGCGGAAGTGATATGATGAGCGACGTGCTTGCGTACGTCAAGGATCAGGCAGTTCTTTTAACGGGACTGGTCAATCCGCAGGTGGTTCGCACCGCTGAAATGATGGATATGGTGTGTATCGTATTCGTCCGTTCCAAATGTCCTACCGATGAAATGGTGGAGCTGGCACGTGAGAGCGGTCTGGTGCTCTTGAAGACCACAAAAAGAATGTACGAGGCGTGCGGAAAGCTGTACGCGTCGGGCTTGCACGGAAATGTGGTGGCGAAATGAGTGAGGCGGTAAAATTTCACTTCCTCGTGGACGGCGACGATTTCACATCTGCGGGGCAGGCATCCGTGCAGATGAAAAAGAATCTGCGCCAGCTTGGCATTTCTCCCGAGATCATTCGCAAGGTTTCCATTGCAATGTACGAGGGAGAGATCAATATGGTCATTCACGCGGGCGGCGGTGAGGCTGACGTGCTGATCTATGAGGATCGCATCGAGATCAACCTGATCGACCACGGCCCCGGAATTGCCAACATTGAGCTTGCTATGCAGGAGGGCTTTTCCACAGCTCCCGATACGATCCGCTCGCTCGGCTTCGGTGCCGGCATGGGATTGCCGAATATGAAACGCTACACCGACTCCATTCGGATCGAATCCGAATTGGGGAAGGGCACGAGCATTTACATGACGGTCAATCTCTGAATCATTCAGTAAAATCCGAAAAGGAGTTGCGACTTCACGATGAATACCTATGAGCATTCGGTTTCGTTGGACGTTTCAAGGTGCACTGGGTGCACGATGTGCCTCAAGCGCTGTCCGACTGAGGCGATACGGATTCACGACGGGCACGCGCAGATCAATCCCGAGCGGTGTATTGATTGCGGCGCATGTATCCGTTACTGTCCGAATAACGCCAAAAAAGCAACCTACAGCAAACTGGATTATGTAATGAAGTACAAATGGAAGGTTGCACTTCCTGCTCCCACTCTTTACGGACAGTTTGAAGAGCTGGAGGATGTCGATTACGTTCTTCAGGGACTTCTGGATATCGGCTTTGACGACGTCGTTGAGGTTTCTCAGGCGGCAGAGCTGGTTTCCGCTTATACGCGTCTGTATCTGAAAAACGAAGGGATCGCCAAGCCCGTGATCAGCTCGGCGTGTCCCGTTGTGATGCGTCTGATCTCTTTGCGATATCCGATGCTGCGTGAGCACATCATGCAGATGCTCCCTCCTATGGAGGTTGCCGCCAAAATGGCACGCGACAAGGCGAAGCGGGAGCACCCCGAGCTTTCGGACGAGGATATCTGCATCTGCTTCATCTCTCCGTGTCCCGCCAAGGTTTCTTACGTTAAGAACGGATTTGGCGACTACAAGAGTGAGGTGGACGAGGTTCTTTCGATCAGCGATATTTATTTTAGCCTGATCAACGTCATGCGACGCGGCAAGGCACCCGCTCCGATCTCGCGTTCGGGCATGGTCGGCATCGGCTGGGCGACCTCGGGCGGTGAATCCTCCGCGATCTTCAATGATAAGTATCTGGCGGCGGACGGCATCGAGAACGTGTCGCGCGTGCTGGAGCAGCTGGAAAACGGTAACATCTCGTCGCTTGAGTTCGTTGAGCTCAACGCATGCCCCGGCGGCTGTGTCGGCGGCGTGATGGCGCTGGAGAATCCGTTCGTGGCGAAGGCAAGATTGCAGACGCTCCGACGCTACCTCCCCGTTTCACAAAACGTTTTGACGGGCGAGGAAAGGGAATATATTCCCGAATCTTACTTTTTCGAAAATATGCCCGCATACCGACCGATCTCGCGCTTGAGTGAAAACTTTGCCGAGTCGCTCCGTATGATGGCAGATATTCAAAAGCTGCGTACAGAGCTTCCCGGCATCGATTGCGGTGCCTGCGGTGCTCCCAACTGCCGCGCCTTTGCAGAGGACGTGGTCAAGGGGGTGGCAGACCGTAACGGTTGCTTGGTAGAGCGGGCGCGCAGCGAACAGGAAACGGCAAAGGAGGATACGTGATGACGGTTCGCGAAATGGCAGAAAAGCTTGCACTGACACCGATTGCGGTGACAGACGGCGAGCGTGCGATCTCGGGCGTTTACATCGGGGATCTTCTGAGTTGGGTGATGGGACGCGCTTCATCGGGCGACGTTTGGATCACCATCATGTCCAACATCAATATCGTCGCGGTTGCAACGCTGGCAGACGTTGCGTGTATTGTTCTGGCGGAGGGCGTCACTCTTGACGAGAACGTCCGTCAAACGGCAGAGCAAAAGGGGGTCAACGTCTACACCACGGATATGACCGCGTATGAGGTTGCCGCAGCATTGGCAACCGTACAAAAGTGAATCGTTACTATTACGATTTTCACATTCATTCCTGCCTCTCCCCCTGCGCCGATAACGACATGACCCCGAACAACATCGCGGGCATGGCGGCGTTGGCAGGCTTGAATCTCGTGGCTCTGACCGATCACAATACCTGCCGCAACTGTCCCGCATTCTTTGCGGCGGCAAAAAAGCAGGGGATCATTCCCGTTGCGGGTATGGAATTGACGACGGCAGAGGATATCCACGTTGTATGCTTGTTTGAAAAGCTCGAGAACGCCTTGGCGTTTGGCGAGGCTGTGGACGGGTTGCGCATTCGGATCCCGAATCGAACCGATATTTTCGGAGATCAGCTTCTGGTCGATGAAAACGATGGGATCATCGGAACCGAGGCAGACCTGCTTTCCAATGCAACCGCGCTGATGCTGGACGACGTTCCGCCGCTGGTAGAGAAGTACGACGGCATTTGCTTTCCCGCCCACGTGGACCGGGAATCCAACGGGATCATTGCCACTCTCGGCACGTTCCCGCCGTTTCCGACCTTTTCCGTTGCGGAATTTCACAACGGTGAGCAGATCGGGGCGTACGAGGCAAAGCATCCGCAGCTGCGCACCATGAAAAAGGTGGTAGGCTCCGATGCGCACTATCTGTGGGACATTCGGGACAAGGAATTTTTCTTTGAACTGGCGGACGAGCCCTATAGCACGGATTACGTGAGACACCAACTGTTTCGCGCTTTGAAAGGAGAAACGGAATGAAGGAGCTTTCATTGAACGTTCTGGATATTGCCGAGAACTCCGTCAAGGCACGCGCCAAGCTGATCTCCATCAGCCTACGGGAGACCGAGGACACCCTGACCCTGACGATCACGGACGACGGGTGCGGCATGAAGGAGGAGATGATGCGAAGTGTGATCGACCCGTTCTGCACCACGCGGACGACGCGTAAGGTAGGATTGGGAATCCCGCTTTTGAAAATGGCGGCGGAGCAAACGGGCGGATACGTAACCATCACCTCGCGCCACGAATCCGAATATCCCGATTCGCACGGCACGTGCGTGACGGCACTTTTCTACAAGCAGCACATCGATTTCACCCCGATGGGTGACATCATCTCAACGCTGACGACCCTGATACAGGGAAGTCCCGCGATTGATTTTGAATTTCGGCACGAAACGGCGGATCAGACCGTGACGCTCGATACACGAGAGATGCGAGAGACCCTGGGTGCCGAGATTCCGCTGAACGATCCCGAGATCTTGCGTTGGATCGCGCAGTATTTAAAGGAACAATATTAAAAAATAATATAACAAAGGGAAAGGAACTGAACTATGAAATCTTTGGCAGAGCTTGCAGCTATCAGAGAGAAAATGAAGGACAAGGTCATAATGCGCGAAGGTGGAACAGACACACGCATCGTCGTGGGTATGGCTACCTGCGGTATTGCGGCAGGTGCCCGTCCCGTTCTCAACGCATTCGTTGAGGGCGTTGATAAGGCAGGACTCAACAGCAGTGTTATGGTATCCCAGACGGGATGTATCGGCATTTGCCAGTATGAGCCCGTGGTCGAAGTCTACGTACCCGGTCAGGAAAAGGTCACCTATGTCAAGATGAATGCTGAAAAGGCGGCAGAGGTACTTGAAAAACACATTAAAGGCGGCAAGGTCGTGCAGGAATACACGATTGCAAATGCCAACAAATAATTTGGAGGTATCAGTTTTATGATTCGTTCACATGTATTGTGCTGTGGCGGTACCGGTTGTACTTCTTCCGGAAGCCCCAAGATTCAGGCGGCATTTGAATCGGAGATCGAGAAGCTCGGTCTTTCCGAAGAAGTAAAGGTCGTTCAGACCGGTTGTTTCGGTCTTTGCGCGCTCGGTCCTGTCGTCATTATTTATCCCGACGGTACGTTCTACAGCAACGTAACCGAGGAGGACGTGGCAGAGATCGTTTCCGAGCATCTCTTGAAGGGGCGCGTGGTTGAAAGACTGGTTTACAACGATACTGGTGATGCACGGGAGAGCGTTGAGGCTGCTCACGCATCGCTCAACGACACCATTTTCTACAGATCCCAGTACCGTCTGGCGCTGCGTAACTGCGGCGTGATCGACCCCGAGAACATCGAGGAGTACATCGCAATGGACGGTTATTCGGCTCTGGGTAAGGTTCTGACCGAGATGACGCCCGATGAGGTCATCCAGACCATTCTGGATTCCGGACTTCGCGGACGCGGCGGTGCAGGCTTCCCGACGGGTCTGAAGTGGAAGTTCGCTTCCAACAACCGCGGACAGGTTCAGAAGTACGTTTGCTGTAACGCAGACGAGGGCGACCCCGGTGCGTTCATGGACCGTTCCATTCTCGAGGGTGACCCCCACGCTCTGATCGAGGCAATGGCGATCGCAGGCTACGCGATCGGCGCAACGCAGGGCTACGTTTACGTTCGTGCAGAGTATCCGATCGCCGTGAAGCGCTTGCAGATCGCAATCGACCAGGCAAAGGAATACGGTCTGCTCGGTAAGAATATCTTCGGCACCGATTTCGAATTCGATCTCGGTATCCGTCTTGGCGCAGGCGCATTCGTCTGTGGCGAGGAAACTGCTCTTATGACCTCTATTGAGGGTAAGCGCGGCGAGCCCCGTCCCCGTCCTCCGTTCCCCGCAGTCAAGGGTCTGTTCGAGCGTCCTACTGTCCTGAACAACGTAGAAACCTACGCAAACATTCCCCAGATCATTCTCAAGGGCGTTGATTGGTTCCGTTCCATCGGTACCGAGAAGTCCAAGGGTACCAAGGTGTTTGCACTCGGCGGTAAGATCAAGAACACGGGTCTGGTCGAGGTTCCCATGGGTACGACCCTGCGCCACATCATCGAGGAGATCGGTGGTGGTATTCCGGACGGCAAGCAGTTCAAGGCAGCACAGACGGGTGGTCCTTCCGGTGGTTGTATTCCTTCTCACCTGATCGATACGCCCATCGACTACGACAACCTGCTTGAGATCGGCTCCATGATGGGATCGGGCGGTCTGATCGTTATGGACGAGGACAACTGCATGGTTGACATCGCACGCTTCTTCCTTGACTTCACCGTCGATGAATCCTGCGGTAAGTGCACGCCTTGCCGTGTCGGTACCAAGAGATTGCTTGAGATCCTGGATAAGATCATCGCAGGTAAGGGCGAGCTTGAGGATCTTGACAGACTTGAGGAGCTTTCCAACTACATCAAGTCCGCATCTCTGTGCGGTCTGGGTCAGACAGCTCCGAACCCCGTTCTTTCCACCCTGCGCTACTTCCGCGATGAGTACATTGCACACATCGTGGACAAGAGATGTCCCGCAGGTGTGTGCAAGAGCCTGCTCCGTTACTCCATCGATCTCGATAAGTGTATCGGTTGCGGACTTTGCGCAAAGGCATGTCCCGCAGATGCGATCTATCGCACAGATTACGTCGCATCCGGTCATAAGCTCGCTTCCATGGCAATTGACCCTGAGAAGTGCGTGAAGTGCGGCGCTTGTATGGACAGCTGCAAGAAGATCAAAGCTATTTCCAAAGGTTAAGAAAGGGGAATTGTGGACAAATGGATATGATTAATGTAAAAATTAACGGCAAAGAGTATTCTGTTGCCAAGGGTTCCACGGTTCTGGAAGCCGCAAAGGCAGCGAATATCAATGTTCCTACGCTTTGCTATCTGAAGGACATCAACGAGATCGGCGCATGCCGTCTGTGCCTTGTTGAGGTCGCTGAAATGAGAGGACCGACGCTCGGGCCTTGGAGAATGGTCACCGCTTGCGTATATCCCTGCACCGAGGGCATGGAGATCAAGACCAACACGCCCAAGATCACGGCATCCCGCAAGATGAACCTCGAGCTCCTGCTCTCCAACCACGACAAGAAGTGCCTCTCCTGCGTTCGTTCCACGAACTGCGAGCTGCAGACGCTCTGCCGTGAGTATGGTGTTGATTGCTCCTCCTTCGAGGGTGAGACCAACAAGTACGAGATCGATAACAAGACGCCTATCATTCGTGATAACAATAAGTGCATCCTTTGCCGCCGTTGCGTAGCAACCTGTGCAAAGATCCAGGAGATCGGCGTTATCGGCGCTAACAACCGCGGATTTGATACCTACATCGGTTCCGCTTTTGAGCAGCCTCTCGCAGCAACCTCCTGCATCAACTGCGGTCAGTGTATCGTTGCATGCCCCGTAGGTGCTCTTTATGAAAGAGATGATACCGACGACGTATTCGCAGCACTGGCTGATCCCACGAAGCATACTGTGATCTGCACCGCTCCCTCCGTTCGCGCACAGCTTGGCGAGTGCTTTGGCTACGAGCCCGGCACCGACGTTGAGGGTAAGATGGTCGCAGCACTCAAGGCTCTCGGATTTGACGGCGTTTACGACATGAACCTCACCGCTGACCTGACCATCGTTGAGGAAGCAAACGAGCTGATCGGCAGAATCCAGAACAATGGCACTCTGCCCATGATCACCTCCTGCTCGCCCGGATGGATCAAGTACTGCGAGCACTACTTCCCGGAATTTACCGAGAACCTCTCCACCTGCAAGTCGCCTCAGCAGATGTTCGGTGCGGTCGTTAAGACCTACTACGCACAGAAGATGGGCTGGGATCCCAAGGATATCGTCATGGTATCTGCAATTCCTTGTACCGCGAAGAAGTTTGAGGTAGGCCGTCCCGATCAGAGCGCAGCAGGCGTTCCGGACGTTGACTATGCAATCACCACCCGCGAGGTTGGCAGAATGATCCAGAAGGCAGGCATCGACTTCAAGGCACTTGCTGACGAGAAGTTTGACGATCCCTTCGCAATCGGATCGGGTGCCGGCGCGATCTTCGGCGCAACCGGCGGCGTTATGGAAGCGGCTCTCCGCTATGCAGCAGAGAAGATCCTTGGCAAGAAGCTCGAAAAGCTCGACTTTACCGAGGTTCGCGGCGTAGAGGGCATCAAGACGGCTTCCTACAAGCTGGGCGACCTGACTGTCAACGTAGCAGTTGCTTCCAGCACGGGTATGGCTAAGAAGCTCCTTAACATGGTTAAGAAGGGCGAGCTTGACGTTCAGTTCATCGAGATCATGGGTTGCCCCGGCGGATGTGTCAACGGCGGCGGTCAGCCGATCCAGCCCGCAAGTGTTCGTATGAGCATGGATCTGCGTGCTGTTCGTGCGGCAGTTCTTTACAACGACGACGCAAACGACACGCTTCGCACCTCGCAGGACAACCTTGCTGTTCAGGTTCTGTACGATGAATTCTTCGGCAAGCCCAACAGCCACAAGGCACACGAGATCCTGCACACCACTTATATCAAGCGCGGTCTGTAATCGGACACGCAAAAAGGGGGAAACGCCTACGGGCGTTTCCCCCTTTCTTGATCCACTCGATGATAAATTTGCACAGAATGCAATTTTGTTGCAATTTCATGTGGACAATAGCGTTTGTTTGTGGTATAATGTTTCATGAAGTGATTGAGTCCTTTCTGTTAGGTTTGGTTGTGGTGACTTTATTTTAACAGAACTCAATCACTTTTTCTATTCTTTTTGGTTCTATAATAAATGTTGGGGTGAAACCAACAGATATAGCAAATAAAAAGTAAAAAAAGCAAAAAAAGAAGAGCATATCTGAAAAAATCTGATAAAATGTTAATTGATGAGAAAAACATTATCGGAGGTTTCAGATATG
>JAZODU010000071.1:0-16325 GCA_045597145.1 Eubacteriales bacterium | reverse complement strand
TTGAAGAAGATTGCCAACCTATGTTGGAGGGATTCCTCCAATGTCCTCACATTTTTACTATTTCTTTGCAAAAAACAAAGCCTATCTCGTGCTTGAAATAGGCTTTGTCAGTGATCTGAAAGCGGCTTTCGCCGCTTTTTTGTGTTTATGCGTTGATACTCGCCTCGTAGCGGATCTGACGCGCAATGTCCTCGTAGTGCACGTTTTCCTGCCCGAGGAGCAGAATGTTTTTGAGCTTGGCTTCCTGAAGCCCCATCATTGCCACTTCGTTGTTGACGTTCAGCTTTTTGTAAAGCTCGCGCGCGAGCAGCGTCAATTCCTCGTCCAGGGCTCGAAGCTTCTTTTCCTTTGCTTTTTCGCTTGCCTCGGGATCGCTTTGCAGGATCAGAATCTTCTTGGCGATCGCGTTTGCCTTTTTGCGGTATTCGCGCACGAGGCTGCTGTCCAGCGGAGAATCCTTTTTGCTGATCCAACGGTATTTCTGGCGCTCGTAACGGCGGCTCTCCTGGTCGCGGAAGAGCTCCTTGTAACGTGCCTGCTCGTGCAGCTCGCGGTACAAACGCTCGGCTCTGCGCGTCAGGTGTGCGTCGAGCTCTGCCTCCTGCTCCAGCTTTTCCAGACGATCGGTGTCCATGGCATCGCGGCGGAAGGTCGTGATATCGTCGTATTCCGCAAGCTTGAGTGCGTAAGTAAGCTTGCCGTTTTGCAGGCGTGCGTCAACGGTGTAAAGCTGTACGCGGTAGTTGTTGTTGACGAGAAGCGTGGAGGGGGTGGTTTCCAGCGTCAGCTCGCGCCCCGCGGAATAATTCTTGCGGATCTTGACCTTGACGGTGTGCGTGCCGGGGCTGACACGGAAAATGGAAAAATCACGGTTCAGATCCAAAGCACCGATCTCGACGCCGTCGATGAACACGATCGCACTGCTGACGGGTCCCTTAAAGACCTCGTAGCCGTCGCCGTTCGTTTTTGCAGACTTTCTGTATTTCGGAACGCTCTGCGCGGGCTCCGTTTCGCTGTCGGTCGCCTCCTCGGTATATTCGTAGGGCGCGGCAGTGATGACCGAGCGGACGCTGATGACGATGGCGTTGTTCAGAACGGGATCAAGCGTTGCCGCCTTGATCGCGTCGGCGCACTCCTCCACGGCAAGCTCCGCGGTGTAGCATTCCGGATACACCCGACGCGCGGCGGCGGTCGTCACGGCGCGGAAAATACCGAACGCCGCGCACAGCAAGAGCCCTGCCGCCAGCGCAATGCCCGCGTACAGGTATCCTCTTGGGTTGGTGGGAACGGTTCTGTAGGGAAGCCAGACCGCAAGTGCGGCAACGGCTCCTGTGATAGCGGCAACGATCATCAGTACGCCGAGAAAGCTGCGGCGCTTTTCAAGTGATTTCCAGCGCGCGAGCGTTTCTTGACGGATAATCGTCGCGGTGAGATAATCGGATCTCAACGCGGTTGTTTTTTCCGCGCCGTAAACCATATTCTTCGACATGTATCGATCCTTCTTTCTGTTCGATTACCGAGAGATCGGCAGATAACGATGGTATTATAATTATTATAAAATGATTTTCGCTTTTTGTCAAGGGTTTTGACGGAAAAAGCGAGGATGGAAAATGCTTTACAAAATTTGGTTTTGTTGAAATTCAGTTCACAATTTTGTTGTATGATACAAACGAAAGATGAAAGGAGGTTTTTGCGATGTTTCAGATTTTGGTGGTTGAGGACGACAAAAACGTCCGCAAATTGATGTCGGCGGTTCTGACGCGCTACGGCTACGATCCCATCTGCGCCTGCGACGGCGTGGAGGCGTTGGAAATTTTGGATCACAAGCACGTTGACCTGATCATTCTTGACGTGATGATGCCGCGTATGGACGGATATGAATTTACCAACACGCTTCGTATGGTGGGAAACAACATTCCGATCCTGATGGTGACGGCACGGGAAACGCAGGACGACAAAAAACGCGGCTTTATTATCGGCGCGGACGATTATATGGTCAAGCCCGTGGACGAGGAGGAGATGATTTTGCGCATCGCCGCGCTCCTGCGCCGCTCGCAGATCGCGGGGGAACGCAAGCTGACGGTGGGAAGCACTACACTTTATTACGATGCCATGGCGGTGGAAACGCCCGAGGGATTGCTGGAGCTGCCGCAAAAGGAGTTTATGCTCCTCTTTAAGCTCCTCTCTTATCCCAACAAGATCTACACGCGCCGTCAATTGATGGACGAGATCTGGGATATGGACAGCGAGAGCGACGAGAGAACCGTTGACGTACACGTCAGCCGTCTGCGCGACCGTTTCCGCGATGACAAGGATTTTGACATTCTGACCGTGCGGGGGCTGGGGTATAAGGCGGTCGTCAGAAAATGAAAAAAGAGAAGAAAAAAGAGAAGCGGACGCGTATGCGGATCTGGAACACGCTTCGTTGGCGATTGACGCTGTTCGTGTTCTCGATCCTGATCATTTCGGGGCTGTTGACGGGGGTCGTTCATTTTCTATTGGGTCTCATGTTTGCGGGCTCGCCCGTGATGACGCTTCTGACCATCAATCCCTACACGTTTTTGCTAATCATGCTGGGCGTTTGTACCCTGATCGGTACGGTACTGGCAGGCAAATTCGGCTTTTACTATTTGCGTCCGCTCAAGCGGCTGATCTCGGCGACCAAGGAGGTCAAGCGCGGCAACTACAAGGTGCAGATTGCCGAGGAAAAGGGGCTGGAGAGCGAGATGGGAAGCCTTGTGGTCAGCTTCAATGAAATGGTACGGGAGCTGGACGGGATCGAGCTTTTCCGCAACGATTTTATCAACAACTTTTCGCACGAGTTCAAAACGCCGATCGTTTCGATCCGCGGCTTTGCCAAGGAGCTGCTGCGCGAGGATCTGACGCCTGAGCAGAGGCGTGAGTATGCGACCATCATTGCCGAGGAGGCCGACCGCCTGGCACGCCTTTCCACCAATGTTTTGGAGCTTTCCAAGCTCGAAAACCAGCAGATCGTCACGGGAAAAAGCGAATTTTATCTGGACGAGCAGCTGCGTCAATGTATTCTTCTTCTGGAGCCGCAATGGTCGGAGAAGGCACTCGAGATAATCCCCGAGTTGGATGCGATCAAGGTCTACTCCAATGCCGAGATGTTGTCGCATATCTGGAAAAATCTGCTCTCCAATGCGATCAAGTTCACGCCGTGTGGCGGTACGGTGTGGGTGACGCTTTCGGCGACCGAGGATGAGCTCCGCGTGACCGTCAAGGACACGGGTGTTGGCATGAGCGAGGAGGTCAGAGTACATATTTTTGAAAAATTCTACCAAGGAGATCCGTCGCATCACCGCGCGGGCTACGGGATTGGGCTGACCATGGTCGACCGCATCGTCAAGCTTTGCGGTGGCAGTATTGCGGTTGAGAGCGCGCCGGGCGAGGGAAGCTGCTTTACCGTGATGCTTCCGCACGAGCGGATCGTTGAAGCAGAGCTTATGAAGTAAAAAATTAGGGTGTCACATATGTGCGTGACACCCCGTTTTTGGTTTAGTTCTCGATCTTGTCGCGTTCACGCGCGCGAAACAGGAGCGAGATGCACCAGACGCCCGCCAGGCCTACGACGGTGTAGATTACACGGCTCAGAAGCGAGGACTGTCCGCCGCAGATCCAAGCCACGATGTCGAACTGGAACAATCCGATGCTGCCCCAGTTGAAAGCGCCGATGATGGTCAGAATCAGCGCAATGCGATCCATAATCATAACTGTTTCTCCTTTGCTTGTTCGGGATCCGTCGGCTTCCGCGGTGTCAAAAAAATCCCGACTGCTTATAGTGTGCGCGGGAATCGATGCGTTATGCGCTCGGAAAAATTGGAAGCTTGAAACGAAGAAAATATGCAAAAATAAAGATAAAAAAGAAGACAAACGAACAATATTGCGCTAAAAAAGAACAATTACGGGTCTTGAAACGGGTGGCAGAATACGTTACAATAAAACCGTAAAAATCGGTCAAAAAGGAGAATATCATGGAAGCAATTCAAAAAATTGACATTCATGCGCATACGACGGCGTTTCCGCAGTATGCGGCACCGAACACGGACAGCTACCGCATGGTGTGCGCCGAGGGCGTGGATTGCTGCCGGTACGGCGTGGCGAGCTGAACGAAGCCAAGGGGCGATGCGCCACAGCGCATCGCCCCTTGACTTTGGGCTTTATTGAATGGATCGTTTTTGTCTTATCTCTTGAAGCCGGGGATCTCCACGAGGGGCTTGATGTCGATCGGCATGCCGGAGGCGATCGATTTGTTGGCGGCAATGCCCGTGAGGATACTCATAGCACCGTCAATGTGAGAAGCCGCTCTCTTGAAGGGATCGTATTCGGGAGTGCCGAAGATATCGTTGAGAAGCACGCTGTCTCCGCCGCCGTGACCGCCGATGCCCTCCTCAATAGGTACTTGATATGCGTCGCCGAACATAGGGAAGACTGTGATCTTTTTGCCTTTAACCAGCCCCTCGTTAGAGGAGGCTCCGCCTGCGATGACATATACTGCCTCAATGACCTCCATCTCGATCCGCCCCTTGGTGCCGGTCACGCAAACGCGGAAGCCCTCCCAAGGAGAGTATGCGTTGAGCGAATAGGACATCTGTGCGCCGTTTTTGTACTGCACGAGTACGTTCATGGTGTCCTCGATGCTGATGTTGTCACCGAATACCGATTGGTCACGCAGATATCCGTCGTCCTTTTCGGCGTTGAGGTAGAGGGATTCAAGGTTTTCGTTACCCTCCATCACGAGTGCAAACGGGTCTCCCTTGGCATTTTCCTGCCCGTATACGCGGGAGTAGAATTTGGTTACGCCGCGCTCCTCTGCATTTTCGCGTCCGTAGAACTTCAAGTCGCCCAGCGCAAATACGCGGGTGGGGTAGGTGCCAAGCCAGAAGTTGACGAGGTCAAAGTGGTGGGTGGATTTGTGCACGAGGAGCCCTCCGCTGTTTCTCTTGTCGCGGTGCCATCTGCGGAAATAGTCTGCTCCGTGCGAGGTGTTGAGCAACCACTCAAAGTGCACCTGTGTGACCTTGCCGACCGTGTCGTTCATAATCAGCTCGCGCAGCTTTGTGTTGTGAGGTGCGTAGCGGTAATTGAAGGTGACGCGCAGGCTTTTGCCGGTTCGCTCGATGCAATCCATGATGTCCTGACACTTATGGGCGTCCACGGTCATCGGCTTCTCGGAAATAACGTCACAGCCCATTTCCATTGCTTTGATGATGTAGCGGTGGTGTGTGCGGTCGACCGAGGTCACGATTACGACGTCGGGCTTGGTTTCAAGGATCATCTTTTCAAACTCGTCCGCACCATACATCGCCACCTCGTCAAGCCCGAAGCTATCCTTGAGAATCTTGTTTGCGTATTCCATTCTCGTGCGGTTGATATCGCAGAAGCCGACGAGCTCGGATGTTTCTTTGAACGTGTCAGCCACGGCGGAATAGTACATTCTGGCTCTGCCGCCGATGCCTACTTGAGCATATCTTTTTTTACTCATATAAACCTCCTTGTGGTGTGTGCGTTTTTGATTTACACCTTTATTATAGGTCAAAAAAACATAAAAATCCTTGAAAATCTTGATGTTTTTTCATGAATTTCTTGATTTTTTTGATCTCTCGGGATATAATAAAGGAAGACGGAAGAAGGAGGGTGCTATGAAGGTCTACCAGAAGATCGTTTCAAACCATAATTTTTATTTCAACACCGTCGAAGCGGAAAAGCTTATCAATGACGAGAGTGATGCTGCCGTTCACAAGCAGCACTATCATAATCTGTTTGAATTATACCTGCTTGACGAGGGTGCGTGCCGATATTTTATTGACAGCCGCGTCTACAGCGTGCGCGCGGGGGATCTGGTTCTGATCCCCGAGGGAGTCATTCACCGCACCACGTACGGTAAGGGGCAGTATCGCCGCCGCCTGATCTATCTGTCGCGCTACGATATCCCCGCGTCTGTCCTGCCGATCCTTTCAACGGTCGGGTACGTCTACCGTAACCCCGAAACCGAAGGGCAGGTGCATGCGCTTTTTGCGCAGATCGAGGCGGAGTGGAGTCGCAGTGATGCGTATTCCGACGAGCTGCTTCGCGAATATACGCACCTGCTCTTCTATCTGATCGCGCGTCATGGATCGGGTGTAGAGCAACCTTTCTCGGAACGCTCTTATATCGAGCGCGCGGTCAAGTATTTGCAAACGCATTACGGCGGCGAGGTGACGCTTTCGCAGGTTGCTGCGCTGTATTCGGTCAGTCGCGAGCATTTTTCGCGGCTTTTCAAGCGCGAAACGGGATTTGGATTCAACGAATACCTGACGCTCTTGCGCCTGCAGAAGGCGGAGACGATGCTGCGCGAGGAGCCGCAGAAGAACATTTCGCAGGTGGCGTATGAAACCGGCTTTAATGATTCCAACTATTTTTCGGATCGCTTTCACAGAGAGTATGGACTCTCGCCCTTGAAGTACCGCCGCGCGCGGCTTGACGGTGAGCGTACGGAGTCTTGCGAGGAAGAGGGGGGAGAGCAATGAAAAACAATGGCGGCATCGTATATGCGGAGGAATCCTTTCCGGTTTTCGTGGACAGCGCACGCACCTCGTGCATCGACAGCGTGGAGAGTGCCAGACGTGCTTTGCACGAGGCGGTGGAGATCAAATATTTTTACGAGGGCACGTCCACGCTTCTCATCGGGACAGAGACCGTGCAGGTACGCGCGGGGGACGTGGTGGTGATCAACCCCTTTGAGTTCCACGCAACGCTGGACTACGGCGCGGAAAAGGGAAAATATCACTTGCTGATGGTCGACCTCGATTTCTTTCCGGGGGCGGACGGCGAGATCGGGCTTCGGCATCTGTTTTTCGGGCGGCATATCGTGTTCCGCTCGCTCTTTGCGCAGGACGCGCGTTTGGGGGAGATCCCTTCGCGCGTCGTTGAGGAGATGCAGCGGGGCGAGGCGTGCTACCGCTCGGTGGGAAGGGGCTTGATGATGCAGCTTTTTGCGTACCTCTGGTGGGACGGGGTCTCTCCGCGACGGAATTGCGGTGAGAGAAGCACGTAAAAAGCGCATACGTATTGCTATTTGCGCGAAAGTATGCTATACTGAAGATAATACGATAGGGAAGGACCGATACGCTACATGAAACTGATCCATTGTGCGGATTTACATCTGGACTCACCGATGGAGTCCAATCTTTCATCGGACAAGGCACGGGAACGCAAGGGCGAGATCCGTGCGACCTTTGCGCGCCTTGTCAGCCTTGCCGACGAGTGCGGTGCCGACGCGATTCTGATCGCGGGCGACCTGTTTGATTCGGAGCACGTGACCAAGAGCACCGAAAAATACGTGCGTGAGCTGATCCGCTCACACCCCTCTTTGCGCTTTTACTATCTGGCGGGCAATCACGACCGTGCCAGCGCGCTCAAGGAGTGGGACGAATGCCCCGAAAACCTGTTTTTGTTTGAGGACGGCTGGACGAGCTACCGTCTTGGCGATGCGGTGATCACGGGCAGCGAGCGGCCCAATCCCGATACGCTCACGCTTTCTCCCGATGCGGTCAACGTCGTGCTGATGCACGGGCAGGAGCGCGCGGGCAAGGGAGCGGCGCGCGAGGACGTGATCCACCTTGCCAAATACAAGAGAAAAAATATTGATTACATTGCGCTGGGGCATATCCACGAATATCGTCCCATACCCGTGGACACGCGATGCACGGCGTGCTATGCGGGCTGTCTTGAGGGCCGCGGCTTTGACGAGTGCGGCAAAAAGGGCTACGTGCTTCTGGAGATCGAAAACGGGCGCGTCAAGCACACCTTCGTGCCGCTTGCCACGCGCACGATGCACACCGTTTCCTGCGATATCACGGGCTTTTCCTCCCAGCTGGAGCTGGAGGAGCGCGTGACGGCGGCGGTGGCGGTGATCCCTGCGCGCGACCTTGTCAAGGTGGTGCTGTGCGGCGAATGTCTGCCCGACGCGCACAAGGATACGGTTCATCTGCGAGGAGTCCTCTCGGAGCGGTTTTATTTTGCCAAGGTCAAGGACGAGTGCCGCCTTTTGATCCGCTACGAGGATTACAAAAACGACGTTTCCCTCAAGGGGGAATTCGTGCGCCGCGTGCTGTCGTCGGATCTGCGCGAGGAGGAAAAGGAGCGCGTGATCGCGTGCGGTCTGCGCGCCCTGTCGGGAGAGGAGATCGGTGTATGAGGCTGTTGCGGTTACACGTTGAAAATTTCGGTACGTTGCGCGATTACCGCATGGATTTTGGCGATGCGCTCAACGTTCTGCACGAGGAAAACGGGTGGGGAAAGACCACGCTTGCCGTGTTTATCAAGGCGATGCTCTACGGACTTCCCGCCACCACCAAGCGCTCGCTTGACGAAAACGAGCGCAAAAAATACACGCCGTGGCAGGGTGGCGCGTTCGGAGGGAGCCTTGAGTTTTCTTGCGGCGCGGGGGATTTTCGCATCGAGCGCTTCTTTGGCGCGAAGGAGGCGGAGGACAGCTTTGCGCTGTACGACCTGCGCACGAACATGGAGAGCCGCACCTTTACCGCGAACGTAGGCGAGGAGCTGTTTGGGATCGATGCCGACGCGTTTGAGCGCACGGTCTATCTTTCCCAGCGCACGGCACCCAAGGGCGACAGCAGCAGTATCGCTGCGCGCCTTGGCAATCTTCTGGACGACGTGGACGATATCGGCAGCTACGACGATGCGATCGCGGCGTTGGAAAAACGGCGGAAGCATTACGTCCTGAGCGGAGGCAGGGGACGCGTCGCGGACCTTGAAAGAGAGCTTTTGGAGGTGCGCACGGAGCTGGAGGAGCTGAAGCGCGAGCGCGACACGCTGAATGCGCGCGAGGCGGAGGCACTTCAGAAGAGCGAGCATATTGCCCGCGTGTCGCAGGAATTGCAGGGCGTGCGCGCGGCGGTGCTGCGTGCGAGCCACACGGAGCAAAAGAACCGCATGCTGGAGGAGCTGCGCGCGCTGGACGAGCGGAAAAAAGCCTTGGAGCAGATGCTGCACGGACAGCATCCGAGCGACGGAGCTCTGGAGGAGCAGCGGGAGCTGCTGCGACAGCTGCAAGGCGCAAGGGCGCGCTTGGAGGCGATCTCCGATAAGCCGATCACGCCCGAGCGCACGCGGCTTTTGACGGCGCAGGCGTATGCAAGCTCACCCAAGGAGGAGATGCTCCCGAAGCTGGAGCGCGCGAACGGAGAATGGCGCGACCTTTGCGGCGAAGAGGCACTTTTGCGGGCTTCTATGGGGGCATCGCGCCGCTTTGAGCGGGGTGTGCCCACGGATGAGGAGCTTGCGGCGGCACGCCGCGTGCTGGAGAGTACGCAAAAGAACGCGGACGACGCACCCGCAAAGGCGCGCACGTCACTCGCCTTTGCATGGGCGCTCCGCATTGCGGGCGTTTGCTGTACGGCGTTGGGAATCCTCTTTTTGCCCGCGCTCATCGTGGGAATCGTACTGTTGATTGCGTCTGCGATCGAGCTTGCCGTTTCCTGCGTGCGCACGGCGCGGCGTTCCAAGGAAAACGAGGCGCGTGCGGCGGCAGAAGCGGCGCGGCGGCAGAACGCTTTGCAATCGGTTCGCACGCTTCTGCGCCGTTACGGGGTGCAGGACGCGGATCCCACGCGCGGCTTGGACGAGCTTTCCTACCTTGTGCGCGCTTACCGCGAGGAGCTGGATGCGGCGCGCGAGAGCAAGACGCGTCTTGCGGAAATCGGCGAGCGGAAGAAGCAGGTCATCAGCTTTTTGCGCACGGGCTTTCGCTTGTACGGCGTGGAATTGAACGAGAAAAACGACTACCGTGATGAAGCAGAGGCACTCAAGCAGGACGTGGCGTGCTTTGCACGCGCCGTGCGTGACGAGGGTACGCGCCGCCGTGCGCGTGCCGAGGCGGAATCGCGTTGCCGCGAGCTCAAGGAGCGGATGCGTCCGTTTTTGGAGCTGTACGATCCCGAAAAGAAATATGCGGTGAGCGAATTGCTGCGTCTGGTCGATTCCCGAGAGCAGGAATACCGCCGCGTTTGCGCGGATACGGCGCGCAAGAGCCGTGAGCTGTCGGCGTTCATCCGCGAAAAGGGGCTGGATGCCGGGGAGGTACACGAGAGCGAGCGCGCACTGCGCGAGCGTGAGCAGAGCCTGCAGGGGGCTTTGACCCGTTGGCAACGCGAGCACAGCACGCTGCTGAGTCAGATCGAGAATCTGTCGCAGAGAGTGGATCTGATCCCCGAGGTGGAGGCGCGTATTGTCGCCCTGAGCGAGGAATTGGAGGAGGCACGCGTCAACAGCCGCACGGTGGAGCTGACCAAGCAATATTTGGAAACCGCGAAAACCGCGCTTTCCACGCGCTATCTGGACGATATGCAGACAAGCTTTGAGCACTTCTTGGCGATTCTGACCGAGGGAGCGCCCCCCGAATCCGTGATGGACGCTTCCTTTGACGTGTCCTTGCGCGCGGCAGGCAAAACGCGCAGCATGGAGAGCTTCAGCCGCGGCTGGCGCGACGCCGTGCAATTCTGCGTGCGTCTCTCTCTTGCCGACGCTCTGTGTCGGGACGGCGAGCGACCGTTCCTTCTTCTGGATGACCCATTTGTCAATCTGGACGACGACCGCCTTGCCGCCGCAAAGCGCTTGCTGACGGTGCTCTCGGAGCGATATCAGATCCTTCATATGGTCTGCCACGCGGACAGAGGGTGACGGTATGCGGACGTTAGGACTTTATTTGCATATTCCGTTTTGCAAAAGCAAATGCTTGTACTGTGATTTTTGCTCCCTGCCGCACGCGTCCGGGGAGCTGCGCGAGAGATACGTGGCGGTGCTTTGCCGCGATCTGACGGAAAAAAGCCGCCTGTGCGGCGGCTACACGGTGGACACGGTCTACCTTGGCGGCGGCACGCCCACGCTTCTCTCGGCGGGTCAGCTGGAGCGGATCATGGAAACGGTGTTTTCCTG
Source organism: Eubacteriales bacterium (assembly GCA_045597145.1). GTDB lineage: Bacteria > Bacillota > Clostridia > Oscillospirales > CAG-272 > UMGS1865. The sequence continues at coordinate 5,366 of JAZODU010000071.1, read as the reverse complement.
CTACCGTGTGGCGGGGAACGCCGAGATCACAGCCGAGTGCAATCCCGCAACGGCGAGCCGCGAAACGCTGGGACGCATGCGCCGCGCGGGCATCAACCGATTGAGCGTGGGGCTACAGAGCGCGCACGCGGAGGAATTGCACGCCTTGGGGCGTTTGCACGATTTTTCGCGTTTTTGCGAAACGTGGGAAGAGGCGCGTGCGGTCGGCTTTGAGAACCTGAGTGCCGACGTGATGTCGGGGATCCCGCACCAGACGGTGGAGAGCTATCTGGAAACGCTTCGATTGCTCTGCGAGCTTTCGCCCGAGCACGTGTCGGCGTACGGGCTGAACGTGGAGGAGGGAACGCCCTTTGGCAGAATGGCGGAGCGGCTGGTGCTGCCCGACGAGGATGCGACGCGCGAGATGTATTTCGCGGGGATCGACCTTCTGGCGTCTCGGGGGCTTGCGCAATACGAAATCAGCAATTTTGCGCGTGTGGGGTATGAATCGCGCCATAACCTCAAATACTGGAGCTGTGACGAGTTCCTCGGCTTCGGCGCGGCGGCGTATTCGGATTTTGCGGGTGAGCGATTCGGGAATACGCAGGACGTGTGTGCATATATTGAGGGTGGAGATGTTTGTGCCGAGCGCGAGCGTGCGAGTGTGCGTGAGCGTGCCAACGAATACGTGATGCTGCGTATGCGTTTGTGCGAGGGCATTTCGCGCGCGGCGTTTGAGCGTCGGTACGGCATGGATTTTGCGCCCTTTGCCGTGGCGTTGGAGCACTATATTCCGTTGGGACTTGTCAAACCGATAGAGGACGGCTATGCCTTTACGCCCGAGGGAATGTACGTGAGCAACGCGATCCTCTCCGAGATCCTCGACTTCTCGGGGGAGCATGAAAAAAACTCTTGACAAGTTCGGCTTTTTCGTGTAGAATAATAATAGGATCCCACATCAATGAACATAAGAAAAGGACAATTGCTATGAGTGAACAGAACAACGAACGCGAATTTTTTACCCTTGTTGACGAAGAGGGAAATGAGATCGAATTTGAGAAGATCGCCGAGGTCGAGATGAAGGGCAACCGCTACGTTGCCATGATCCCCGCCGACGGTGCTGCGAGTGAGGACGGCTTTTGCGAGTACGTGATCCTGCGCGTTGAGGACGACGAGGACGGAGAGGTTTCCTTCGTTTCCGTGGACGACCCCGACGAGGAGGACGACGTTGCTGACATTTTTGACGACCTTTTCTCCGAAGAGATCGACTACGACGCAAAATAATTTGATTTCTGCCTGCTTAGCTCGTGATAATCGGTGATAATGAACCTACAATCGATTAAAGGAGCCTGATCCGTCGGTGGTTTGCAGACCTCCCGTATGCTGCATCGATTGACTTGTCTCGGCTGCATTTCGGACGTTGGGAGCAGTAAAGCCGACCTGAGGGCACCGCCCTGGAAAACAGGGTTCTACCTTCCCGATTACACGGCTCGGCGGGTTTTTTGAGGGTTGGAGAACGTGGGAGAGGGGGACTTCTTAAGGAGAAGTCCCCCTCTCCCCACACCCCTCTCCCTTCAAGACCTTCACAAAAGGGCACGCCCCGAGGATCGACGTCTCAACAACGTCGACCCTCGGGGCGTGGCACTTCTGCGAAGCGCCTGTCGGTCAGGGGGGCTTATTTGCGTCAAGCTCGCAGGGGGCTTTGTTCTACAAGTGTTTGGGGAACAACCTGCTCCTGCCGAACAAGCACTCTTAGTTGCATCGGCAAGTCTCACTCCCCAAAGCTTCGATTCCGCGCTTCGCGCTCCACTCAGGGAGTAGTACGGTGCGAACAAACGGCGGGGCAAGACGGAGCCCTACAGGTCAAGTGCTAACATTTTGCCTCTGTCGAGCCGTGCACGGTCGTCCCCGTTTGGTGAGTGGTATGATTTTTATGAAATCCCTTGACTTTCCCTCGCTTTTATGCTAACATAACATTGCTACACAAGTTTATATTGGCTTCTAAAAGGAAACACTCTGGTAAAAGGTGTTTTCTTACTTTAGTATTCCTTTTGGAGGCTAAACTTGTGTAGCGACATGAAGGAAAACACTTTTTCGTGCGCTCCTTCGGGGGCGCACTTTTTGTTTTTCAAGGAAAGGGAGGATAGGGTATGAACGTGATCGATTGGCTGTGGGCGGGCGAGATTTGTCCGCGCGAGCGTGTGGTGGAAGCCAAGGAGGAATAGGATGCTTTGCTGGCACTGGCACTTTCCGAGCTTGCCAAAAAGGACGCGTTTGCGTACGGCGTCAGCCTCGGAATGGAAATGAAAACCGAAGCGGCTACCCTTGCAAAGGGTTGAGTCACATCTTGTCATGCGCCCTGTAGTGGGTATCCTATACCCATGCGGTGAAAGTTTTGAGGGGAGCGCGAGGGGGACTTCTTAAGGAGAAGTCCCCCTCGCATCGCGTCCCCCCCACACAAACTACATCAAAACTGTGGCGTGTAAGCCGCAGACGCGGATGTGAGATTCTGCGAAAAGCCCTTGAAGCCAAGAGACGCGGCGTGCGTGAGCACCGAGTCGTATTCAAAGCTTGTCAGACGGCGGTGCAGGTTTTTATAGGGGGCGTCCGTTGCAAAGTCGGGCGTGTACTGGCACATGAGTGAGAGCAGAAAGGCGTCGATGCCGAACTGTCGGGCAAGCGCGTCCAACAGCGCGAGGGAATCCTTGCGGCAGCCGGGCAGGATCAGATGACGCACGACCGTGCCGCCCAAAAGAAGCGTGCCGTCGGCGTTGAAGCGCGGCGCGCCCGTTTGCCGCAGCATTTCCGCGAGTGCCGCCGATGCCACCTCGAAATAATCGGGGGCGGAGGAATAGGCGGCGGAGAGCTCCGGAGAAAAATACTTCATGTCGGGCAGATATACGTCCACAAGCCCCTCCAGCGCGCGCAGGGAATCGAGGGCTTCGTAGCCGCTGCTGTTCCACACGACGGGCACGCCGAGGCGCGGCTTGATTTCTTCAAGAAGCGGGACGAGCTGACGGGTATAGTGGCTTGGAGTGACGAGATTGATGTTGTGCGCGCCTGCGTCAACCAGTGCGAGCATGGCATCTGCCAATGCGCGCGCGGTCATGGCTTTTCCAACGTCGGCGCGGCTGATCTCGCGGTTCTGACAGAAGACACAGCGGAGGTTGCAGCCGCTGAAAAAGACCGTTCCCGAGCCGTTTTTGCCGCTGATCGGCGGCTCCTCCCACGGGTGACGGGCGATGCGTGCGACCGAAAAAACGCTCCCCGTTTTGCAAAAGCCGACCTTGCCCGTGTCACGGTCGATATGACATTTGCGCGGACATTGATTGCAAAGCATGGCGCACCTCCCGGCGTTTTTTTGTATTATAACACAGCCGCGGTCAAAAGTCAAGCGCACACGGGCTTGACAAGGGCACGCTTTTTGGGTATAATAAAGCTCTTGATCGGAGGATTGTGTATAAGCGTGCGTAGGATCGTGATTGGCGGTGTTGCTTTTGGCGGCACTGTGCGCCTGCAATGCACCAAAGGGTGAAGCAAGCGAGCGAACGACGACTGCGGGTGGCGACAACGATGCGGCATTTCCGCACTGATTTTGAAATTCCTTCGCTTGATGGCGGAGGAATTTTTGTCGAAAAAGATTGACACGGGTGTGCAATTGTGGTAAAATGGATGTCGCTTGTGAAAAAATAAGGAGATTGAAATGGGTCTTACGTTCGTATTGAAAAGTATCGCCTTTGGCGCGGCGTTGGCAATGGACGCCTTCTCGGTGTCGGCGGCAAACGGCTTGCACGAGCCCTGCATGAAGCAGAGAAAAATATTCGGAATTGCGGGCATGTTCGCGTTCTTTCAGGCACTGATGCCGATGATCGGCTGGATCTGCGTCCACACGGTCACCGAGGCGTTTTCTTCCTTTAACCGCCTGATCCCGTGGATCGCGCTGATCCTGCTTTCCTTCATTGGCGGCAAGATGCTGGTGGAGGGAATTTTGCAGGCAAGGCGCGGCGAGACGTGCGAGGAGCGCGAGGTCAAAAGTGGCTTCTGGGCACTTGTGGTGCAGGGAATCGCGACCTCGATCGACGCTTTGTCGGTCGGCTTTGATATCGCGGAGTACAATTGGCTGATGGCACTGACCTCGGCATTGATCATCGCGGTTGTGACCTTCTTCATTTGCCGGGCGGGCGTTCTGATCGGCAAAAGGTTCGGCACGCGACTTGAGGCAAAGGCGGCGATCTTCGGCGGCGTGATCCTGATTCTGATCGGCGTGGAAATCTTTTTCTTCGGTTGAACGAAAAAATGTTGAGTTTGTGAATAAATTTTCAACAATTGAAAAAATGGTGACTTGTTGCTTTACAAGTCCCTTTTTTTATGTTATAATGAAATCGCAAAATTATTGCAGGAGGTATATTGCATTATGAATTGGGAAAAAATTTGGCAAAGCACGCAGGATTGGCTGTTTGGCACGGTAACGAACATCGGCTTGAAGCTCGTGGCATCACTTCTGGTACTGATCCTCGGTCGTATCATCATCAAGGCTGTGGTCAAGAGAATGCGCAACGGCAAGGTGACCCAAAAGATGGAGCCGACCGTGGCACGCTTCTTGGCGAATTTTGTGAGCATCGGCTTGAATATCGTTTTGGTGGTGTCCATCATTGCGATCCTTGGCGTTCCGATGGCATCCGTCATTGCTGTGATCGCGTCTGCAGGTGTTGCGATCGGTCTGGCTTTGCAGGGGGCTTTGAGCAATCTGGCAGGTGGTATCATGATCCTGATCTTCCACCCCTTCCGCGTCGGTCATTTTATCGAGGCATCGGACTTTTCGGGAACGGTCAAGGATATTGACATCTTTTACACGCAGCTCCATACGCCCGACAACAAGGTCGTCACGATCCCCAACGGAACCATCATGGCGTCCTCGATCGTCAACTACTCTCTCAACGACACGCGCCGTGTGGATCTTTCCTTCAGCGTGGCATACGGAACCGACGTTGAAAAGGTCAAAACGATCCTTTTGGAGGAGGCAGCAAAGCATGAAAAGGCACTCAAGGATCCCGAGCCCTTCTGCCGTTTGACCAAGCAGAATGAAAGCTCGCTGGATTTCACACTCCGCGTCTGGGCTGCCAAGGACGACTACTGGCAGGTGAACTTCGATCTGCTGGAGGCGGTTCACCGTAGATTTGAGGAAGAAAAGATCGAGATCCCGTTCAACCAGCTCGACGTACACATGAAATAAGCATAATATTGCGGCGCGATGAATCGCGCCGCTTTTTTTGTAAGACGAAAACCACCGGCAGTGCTGGTGGTTCCAAGAAGCTTTAGTTTTGCACAGTATCCGCGGTAGCGGAAGGCTCCCCAGTGTAAGGGGAGCTGTCAGCAAAGCTGACTGA
>JAZODU010000070.1:0-8198 GCA_045597145.1 Eubacteriales bacterium | reverse complement strand
CTTCTTACTTAAAATTCCGTACACGCAATATTAGTGAAAAGTGAAGAGGTAATCGAGTAGGTGAAATTTAATCCACCTCTCACACCACCGTACGTGCCGTTCGGCATACGGCGGTTCAATTCAAAAGTCAACTATGTGCTACCTTTAGGTAGTAATCGGAAAGACTGACTAAGCCTCGCTTGGTCAGTTTTTCTTTGGAAACAGCTCTTGCAAGTACGGATTTTGTGGCTACAAATTGGTAGTGATCACCCCAATACGCAACCTTATGTGCAATCCAATCGGGCACTCCGAGTTTTAACAGCCCCCATAGTCTTTTCTTCGGCACTTTCCACTGTTTCCAAATTATCACCCTTATCTGCGTTCTTAAATGCCCGTCTATGCTTTGAAGTTTTGTTTTCATTGAGCCTATGCGAAAATAGTTTATCCAACCTCTTGTTACCTCGTTAATCTTCTTAATTCGGTATGTAAGGTCGATGCTCCAATTTCTTTTGCACAATGCTTTAAGTTTCCTTTTGAGCCGTTCTACCGAGCTTTCGTGAGGTCTTGCCTTCCAACCTTCTTTGTCTTTCCAAAAGCCAAAGCCAAGATATTTAAGTTTACTTGGAGGTGTTACCTTTGTTTTGGTCGCATTCACCTTTAATCCAAGCTTTCTTTCTATCCATTCGGTTATGGAATACATTACCCTTGTTGCTGCAGCCTTGCTTTTCAACACGATTACTACATCGTCTGCGTATCTCGTAAAGTTAAGTCCTCTGCGTTCAAGCTCATAGTCAAGCTCATTCAGCATAATATTGCTGAGAAGCGGTGATAAATTTCCACCTTGCGGTGTGCCTATGTCCGTTGGCTCGTATTTGCCTTGGTTCATAACACCCGCTTTAAGATACTTCCGTATCAAACTTTCCGTATCTCCGTCGTGTATCACTCTTCCGACAAAACTCATTAACTTGTCTTGCGGTACGTTGTCAAAGAATTTCTCAAGGTCAATATCCACTATCCACACAAATCCGTCGTTGAATAATTCAAGCAATTTTACGATTGCTTGCTCACATCTGCGGTTCGGTCTGAATCCGTAACTGCTTTCGTGGAACGATGGATCGAATATGGGAGTCAATACTTGGGTTATTGCTTGTTCGATCACTCTGTCAATTACCGTGGGGATGCCGAGCTTTCTCACTCCGCCGTTTGGCTTGGGTATTTCTACCCTAAGCACAGGTTGCGGCTTGTAAGTCCTCGTTCGGATCTGTTCCTTGATACCTTTCCAATTTGCTCTCATATAGGCTTCAAGCTCCTTGGTCGTAACGCCGTCTACACCGCCTGCACCTTTGTTTGCATAAACTCTTTTGTAGGCTTTTTCGATGTTTTCATTACTCAGTATCTTTTCAAGCATTTCCGACATAGTCTGTCTCCTTTCCTTTCCGCTTCCGAATACATTTTTTTTCACCCTATGTTATTTGTGCTTCCCCTCAAATACGCTTCGGTTTCACACGTAGTCGGGCAAATATTCGGAACATACATTACAATTCGACAATTTGAATTGTTCGGTCCTTCCCAAGTTTTCCCTTGGTACTATGACCTCTGCTGACTTCTCATAGTTCGTTGTTACTACAGATTTCTCTGTCTATGAGATCTCACGGGATAAACCAATACTCTTTCCTCGTCTACCTGCTTGGTTTACACAGTAGGGTTACGGTTACCTTTTGGACTTCGTTGCCTTATGCCAACTTATCCGCCTACTGCGCCTTCGTACCAAGTTTCTGTCCGTCAGGCTACGATTTCGCTATCCCTTCTTCTCGCCTACACCTCACGGCGCAAACCTTGGGAGTCGCTCTGGGGTTGGTCGGTAACTACCTCCCGGCGGACTTTCACCGCAGAGCATTGGTATGCCCGTCATACATAAAAATGCTTTTCGCCACAGCGAAAAGCTACATCAGATACCTTTTCACTATTCACTATTACTTATTACCTCCAAAAAAATTCCTCTGCGGAGGGAGAAAAGTGAAGAGTGAAGAGTGAAAAGTGAATAGGTAAAAAAATATCCTCGGAACAAGTCCGAGGAATTTTTTTGGTTGCGGAGGTGGGATTTGAACCTCACGACCTCCGGGTTATGAGCCCGACGAGCTACCAGGCTGCTCTACTCCGCGATATTGGCTGTGTACGAAAGTCGGCTTCGATCTGTCAGCCCCTTGGTGCCGGTGACCGGGATCGAACCGGTACGATACTTTCGTATCACGGGATTTTAAGTCCCGGGCGTCTGCCTGTTCCGCCACACCGGCAGGTAACACCAAGGGACGCGCGCACCTCTCGGTTCGCATTGCTTATTATACCATACTCCCCCGCACTTGTCAACCCCTTTTTGAAAATTCTTTTCACTTTTCCCTTTTTTTCGCTCGACACCGTTCGACCGCCCTCAGTTTTTCTCTTGCGCATACAAAATTACACTTACGTCCTTGCCTCTGCGCTTTGCATACTCAATCGTATATCGCGTTCCGCGCGATATACCGTCCCACACGGCAAGCACTACATCCGCCATGTCCACCATACACTCATTGCGTTTGATCGGTGCGCATCTGCCGTAACGCGCATATTGCGGTCGGACGATCACCTTCGGTATTTTATGCTGATCTGCATATATTTCTGCAATACGATCCATGCCATTCGCACCGCCGCTGATAATCAATTCTGTTTCATCGGGAACGTATTCTGTCAAATCAAAGGTGCTCACACCGCGTGAACCAACAATCAAAAGCTTCAAATCAAAATCTCCTTTTATTTCACTCTCTAAAACATTATATTACGCCTATACTTTCCTATATGTTACCATATAAAAATTTATTTGTAAATAGGGTATAATAAATTTACAGAAAATTTTGGGAGATTTATATATGCTGGAAAGTCAATACAAAATGAATCTGATCAAGATCGGCTTGAACATCGCTTATTATCGAAAGCTCCAAGGCATGACGCAGGAGGAATTGGCGGAGGCGTGCGAATTGTCTGCGGGTTACATTTCGCAGCTGGAAGCCCCCGGAAGTTATTTTTGCCCGTCGCTCAAAACCCTATTCAAAATTGCCGAGGTGCTCGGCACGACCGTTTCCAAATTAACCGATATTGATGATTGAATCATAACCACCCGGCAATGATGACGGGTGGTTATCTGTTTCGTACCGGGCGGCAAAAATAAAAGCCCTCACGCACCATGCGTGAGAGCTTTTATTCGGTATGTTTTTAATCGAGGAAATCCTTCCGTCAAGCAAAAGCCGACGGCGAAAGAAGTATCAGCGCCTGTGCGCATACCCGTTCCGATAGGACCCCTACCTTGAATCTGACGGTGATCCGTCATGGTGACCCGTAGCAGAATCGAACTGCTGTTTCCAGCGTGAGAGGCTAGCGTCTTAACCGCTTGACCAACGGGCCATTTCCAAACCTCGACTATTGTATCACATTCTTGTCCAAAAAGCAAGTCCTTTTTTTGCATTTTTACAAAGTTCTTGCAATTTGAACATTTTGCATTTATATCGTTCTCGTTTTTTGTGCACTTTGACCTCATTTGACAGCTTGCCGCCGCACAAACGCCCTCTTTCCGCCGTGTGCATCGCACGACAGCATACGCGCCGCGCGCCGGGGCGGTGAGAAAGAATGCGAAAAAATATTCCCAAAACTATTGACAAATGAATTTTTATACATTATAATATTAGGCGTTACCCAAATTTCATGAATATAATAATATTATGGAGGAACACATCATGAAAAAAATCATTTCTCTCATGCTGGCAGTACTGATGCTGGTTGGGTGTGCCACGGTATTCACGTCCTGCTCCAACAAGAAAACCGTTAAAATCGGCGTTCAGGGCGGTACCACCGGCGAATGCTTCCTGAAGGGCGACGCCGACTGGGGCTTTGAGGGCTACGACAACATTGACGTCGAGTCCTACACCACGGGCGCTCTCGCTGTAAAGGATCTGATCGCAGGCAAGGTTGACTACGTTGTAATCGACGTAGCGGTTGCAAAGAGCCTCGTTGCAGGCAACAAGGGCATCAAGCTCATCGACTACGCTCTGACGCGTGAGGACTTCGGAATTGGCGTCGACAAGGCGCAGATGGATCTGCTCAACAGCATCAACACGATTCTCGCAGAGAAGGCAGACGAGATTGCTGCCATCTACGCAAAGTACGCAAACGTTGACGATAGCAACTCCGCAGAGTGGACCGGCACGACCGTTACCTCCGCAGAGTATGACGCAAGCCGCAATCAGCTCGTCGTTGCAACCAGCACGGGATTCGCTCCCTACGAGTTCAAGGTTGGCGACGCGTTTGCCGGCATCGACATGGAGCTGGCACAAATGATCGCTACCGAGCTTGACATGGAGCTGGTAATCGTGGATATGGATTTCGATGCAGTCGTTTCTTCCATCGGAAGCAACGGTATTGACATTGCAATCTCCGGTCTTACCATCAACCCCGCCCGCAGAAAGGTCGTTAACTTCACCAACCCCTACGAAAGAGGCTCCTATCAGGTTATCATCGCCCTTGAGGACGACGACACCTTTGACGACTGCAAGAGCACAAAGGACGTTCTTGCAATTCTTGAAGGCTTCAAGAGAAAGAAGTAATTGATACTACCGGTTGCCGGATCGTTTATTCAGCGATCCGGTAACTTCATGAAAACGAACGGAGAAGCATATGAAAAGAATTTTCAGCCTACTGCTGGCGACCTTGCTCCTGACCTTCTCGCTCCTCTCGCTTTCCTCCTGCCAAAGCAAGGAGAACGAGGGTGACGATGTGCCTGTGTTTGGCGCGACTCAATATTCGCAAGCAGATCATTTCCTCGTCGGCGACACAGGGGAAAAGACCTACAAGCTGAAGGTAATCGTAGAATATTACGATAATGAGGAAACGTTAGCGGCACTCTTATCGGGGAAGATTGATTACGCGGTGTTCGATCTTGAGACCATCAATCTTTCCGAATACGAGGCAGACGAGCGGCTCAAAGTCATTCCCTATCACCCCGTAACGAAAAATCTCGGTATGGAGCTTGTTATTGTAACCACCGAGGAGGGCACGCTTTTTGATAACTGCGAGAGCGTTGACGACATTGACAAGGTGCTGTCAGAGCAGAACGCAAACGTTGATTCCACCGCATGGGAGCTGTTCTGGAGCAAATTTTACACCTACAAGGGCTACAGGGACGTGTTGCGCGGCTTGAGAACCACGATGTTGATTGCGGTCATGGGTCTATTGATCGGTATTCTGATCGGTACACTCATCGCGATTGTAAAGGTCATTCCCAAGTATAGCCTCTTTCCCAAGATCCTTTCGGGCATCTGCGACGTGTACGTCGGCTTCTTCCGCGGCACGCCTATGGTCGTTCAGCTCCTGATCGCGTGGTTTATTCTGATCCCCGCCATAAACGCGAACGTGGAAAACGTTACCGTCGCCATCATCGTCTTCGGCATGAACAGCGGCGCGTACGTTGCCGAGATCATGCGAAGCGGTATTCAGGCGGTGGACGTCGGTCAGCTTGAGGCGGCGCGCGCACTGGGACTTGGATATTGGACGTCCATGCTCAAGATCGTGATTCCGCAAGCGGTCAAAAACATTCTTCCCACGCTGGGTAACGAGTTCATCGTGCTGGTCAAGGACACCTCGATCGTCAGCTTCATCGCCGTCGTGGACATTACCAAGGCGTTCCGACAGATCGGTGACGCAACCTACAGTTACATCATTCCCTATCTGATGCTGGCGGCGGTCTATCTCGTCATCGTCATGCTGATCACGCTCCTGATCAAGCTTTTGGAAAGGAGGCTCGCAAGAAGTGAACGTCGCAGATAAAACACCCTTGATCAAGGTCAAGGGACTGACCAAAAAATTCGGCTCGCTCCCGGTGCTCAACAACATTGACGTCACCATTTGCCGCGGCGAAAAGGTTGCCGTCATCGGCCCGTCCGGTAGCGGTAAGAGTACCTTTTTGCGTTGCCTGAACTGCATGGAGGATCCCACGGGCGGCTCCATTTACTTCGGCGGCGAGGATCTTGCCGACATGAAGGTGGACATCAACCGCCACCGCGAGCACATCGGCATGGTGTTCCAGCAGTTCAATCTGTTCAACAACAAAACAGTGCTGCAAAACATTATGTTAGCTCCCGTCTACCTGCGCACCAAAAAGGCAGGCGGCGTGTTTGCCAAGCGCGCTGTCAAGAAGCAGATCCGCGAGGAAGAGCACGAAAGAGCGATGAGCCTGTTGCACCGCATCGGTCTTGAGGAAAAGGCGAACACCTACCCCTCGACACTCTCGGGCGGACAGAAGCAGCGTATTGCGATCGTGCGCGCGCTCGCCATGAACCCCGAGGTCATGCTCTTTGACGAGCCGACGTCGGCACTCGACCCCGAAATGGTTGGCGAGGTGCTGGATCTGATCCGCGAGCTCGCCATGGAGGGCATGACGATGGTGATCGTTACGCACGAGATGGGCTTTGCACGCGAGGTGGCAGACCGCGTTCTGTTTATGGACGGCGGCATCATTGCCGAGGATGCACCCCCCGCAGAGCTGTTCAACAACCCGCAGCTTCCCAGAACGCGCGAGTTCTTGAGCAAGGTTCTCTGATATCAAAAGACGGCGGAAAGCAATGCTTTCCGCCGTCTTGCTGTAAGCTTTTATATCAGCTCCTCAAGCATTTGAAATTCCACCGTGTCGTTGCCGCAATGGGCAAGCGTGACGAGGATCTCCCCCACGCGCGTCTCGAAAAAGCGCACCTCTCCCGCCGCCTCGCTGTCGGCGGCGCGCAAGCCGCGCAAGCCCTCGCCGCTCCGTTTGACCATTGCCTCCTTGCGCGTCCAGATGCGCAAAAACGCTTCGTCGCCCGCGCTCTTCTCCACACGGGCTCTCTCCCGCTCGGTCAGAAAGCGCGCCGCCAGCGCGCGTGTGTTGACCTCGCCGCCCCGCGACAGGTGCTCGGCGTCAAGCCCGATGCGCGCCGCGCTGTCCGACAGCGCGCAAAAGCACGCGCCGCGTGTATGTGTAATGCTGAAATCCGCGTCGCCCTCTAAAAAATGCGGTCTGCCGTCCGCGTCGTAAGCAAGCGTTCCGCACGGGTGCATACGACAGAGCAGGAGCAGCGCCGCAAGGCTCTGCACGGCGTGCGCCTCGTTCCGCGCCGCGCCGTGGCGCGCACGCCACGCGTCCTGCCATTGCGTCGGCAATGCCGCCGCCAACACGTCCTTGGAGATCGCGCGATCACTTGCATAGCCCAAAATCCGTATCATTGCTCCACCGCCCTTCCCTTTTTCTCTATTTTATCATATTTGTTGGATTTTGAAAAGAGAAAACGAAAAAATTTGCCGAAAAAGGTTGACATTTTGTCACCTATGCTGTATAATGGAATTAGAATAATTCTAACGCATGGAGGCTTTTATGACAAAGCAACGCGAACTGATCATGACCATTCTCAAGCAGTCGGACCGACACCTGACCGCCGACGAGATCTTTTTTCTTGCCAAGCTGAAAATGCCCTCCATTGCGATGGCAACCATCTACAACAACCTCAACGCCATGAACGAGGCAGGGCTTGTCAAGCGTCTGCACATCGACGGCGTTGCCGATTGCTTTGACAAGGTCACCGCACCGCACGACCACCTGCTTTGCGACAAGTGCGGCAAAATCACCGACATTCATCTGCCCTCCCTCGCACCGACGCTCGAGGCGCAGATCGGCTCGCCCATCGAGGACTACGAGCTGACCGTTCACTACGTTTGCCCCGAGTGCCGCCAGGCACCGAGAAGAAGATAAGTGTGGCTTTTGTGTGGGAAGGAGCTTTTTTCAAAAAGCTCCTTCCCACACCCCATCTTCAAAAGCTTTCACCGCAGGGTATTGCTTACCCATCAAGCACTGCAAACAAAGCGGTGCTTTTTTGTATCTGCGTCGGCGAAGGCTCACCATGCAGTACTCCCGCCTCCCACTTTTTTTGGGGGGACATTTTGCTTGCAAAATGACGGAGAGTGCTGTTCGGCAGGAGCGTCTGTTTGTGGGAAGCGCAAAAAAGGGTGTTGCAAATGCAACACCCTTCAGATCACTGACAAAGAGACCAAGACGTAGGTTTTGGGCTCTTTTGTCGTATTTACAGGAAGGAAGAAAAATGGTATAATATAGGTGTAAAAAAGAACGGGGAGGAAACATGTATGTTTACAGAGAGAAGCGGAAAGCA
>JAZODU010000069.1:0-74715 GCA_045597145.1 Eubacteriales bacterium | reverse complement strand
GAACCCAAGCGTGCGCAAAATGCGGCGGTGTGCCAAGGTTCGTGCGGGCGCACGCTATAGCAAATTTTGCAAACAAAATTTGCAGGGGTTCTTCATGCGAAATGCAACGGAAAACAGGAAAAGACACCCGATTGGGTGTCTTTTCCTGTTTGGCGTGGCATGAGGGATTCGAACCCCCGACCTTTTGGTTCGTAGCCAAACACTCTATCCGGCTGAGCTAATGCCACATGTACGCTTTTTTTGTACTCGCCTATTATATCGCATCTTTTGGCGTTTGTCAACCCCTTTTTTGAAAAAAGTTTCAAAAAAGCAAAGTTTTTTGCGTAGAACCGAAGAGAACCGAACACATACGCCCGACGGTGAGCCATTTTCGCGTCTTTCGCCAAAGCGCGCCTTGAAAGATGGTCATCTTTCAAGGCGATCGGAAAGGGCGCGCCCTGCATTTTTTACAGACTGATCTCTATGATCCTCTCGCAAAGGGTGTTGTAGCTCATGCCGACGGCGGCGGCGGACTGGGGCAAAAGGCTGGTCGGTGTCATGCCGGGCAGGGTGTTGGCTTCAAGGCACCAAAGCGTTCCGTCGCCGTCCAGAATGTAGTCGAATCGCGCGTACCCCTGCAAGCGCAGAGTGTCAAAGCCGCGTCGTGTCATCTCGTAGGCGGCTTCGGTCACGCAATTGGGGATCTCGGCGGGGCAGACCTCGCGCGTGTTGCCCTGATATTTGTTTTTGTAGTCGTAAAAGCCCTCGTCGGGAATGATCTCCACGGGCGGCAGCGTTTGTCCGCCGAGAATGCCGACGGTCAGCTCGCGCCCCTCGATCATTTTTTCCACCAGCACGCACGTGTCCCACACGGCGGCGGCGGAAAGCGCCTCGGTCAGCTCCTGCTGCGTGCGGACGATCGAAACACCGACGCTCGAGCCGCAGGACGCGGGCTTGACGACGCAGGGGAGACCTACGCGTGTGATCAGCGTTTCCTCGGAGTCGGTGCCTACGCGGAAACAGACCCAATCGGGGGTGCTCACGCCCGCATCGCGCAAAAGCCGCTTGGAAATATCCTTATCCATGGCAAGCAGGCTTCCGATATAGCCCGATCCTGTGTATTGGATGCCGTAATTGTCAAGCGTTGCCTGCAATTGCCCGTTTTCGCCGATACCGCCGTGCAGAGCCAGAAAGACGATGTCTGCGCGCTTGCAAAGAGAGAGCACGTTTTTGCCGATCAGCGCGTCCCCGTTGCCGCACCGCGCCTTCAGCGCGTCAAGGTCGGGCACGGTCTCGCTGACGGTATGAGAATAGCGACCCGTTGTGCGGAAAAGCGTATCGGGGTCGTCGGGGAGGGTAGTCAGTCCCTCGTAAACGTCCAGGAGGCAAACGCTGTGACCGTTTTCGATCAGCGCGTTGGCGATCAGGCTGCCGGAAGAGAGGGATACGTCGCGCTCGGGCGAGTATCCGCCTGCTAAAACGATGATCTTCAAGCTATCAGTTCCTTTCAAGAGTTTTCGTAAGATATACCACGCGGTCGTTTCCGCCGAGATCGCGCTTCACTCCGGCGCAAAAGCCGTGCTCCGCAGCAAGCGCGAGGAGCGCGTCGCCCTGGTCGTAGCCGATCTCAAAGAGGATAAAGCCGTCGGGGCGGAGCGTGCGCGCCCAGCTTTTCAGAATCGCACGGTAAAAGAGCAAGCCGTCCTCGCCGCCGTCAAGCGCTGCTTGCGGCTCGGCGTGCACCTCGAGGGAGAGCGTTTTCAATTCACGTGTTGCAATGTAGGGGGGATTGGAGAGGATCGCGTCAAAGCACGCGTCGGGAAATGCGGGTGTTTGCAGTACGTCGGCACAGAGCCCCTCAAAGCGCGCGGAAACGCCGTTTGTTTGTGCGTTGCGCGTGGCGAGTGCGAGCGTTTCGGGGAATTTCTCAAGTGCTGTGGCGCGTGTGTCGGGGCGTTCTGCCAGCGTGGAGATCGCAATGCAGCCGCTGCCTGTGCAAAGGTCGGCAAAATGCGCGCCCTGCGGCAGGCGCTTGATCGCTTCCTCCACCAGGATCTCGGTGTCGGGGCGCGGGATCAGGCAGGCGGGGGACACGGTGTAGGTCTGTCTGTAAAACTCCCATTCGCCGATGATGTATTGGAGCGGCTCGCGAGCCTCGCGTCTCAGAACGGCGGCATCGAGCGCATCGGAGTTGTACGCGCGATCGGGATCGGCGCGCAGGGAAAGCAGATCCGCGCCGCAAAAATGCCCGATCAGGCGCGCGGCGTCCCAATCGGCGCAATCGATCTGAGCGGCGGCAAGCCGTGAGCAAAGCTCCCGATAGGTCATGCGCTCTCCCTCCTTCCGTTGTTTCTGCTATTATTTTATCATGCTTTCGTATAAAAGGGAATAGATTTTTGAAAAAAACGAAAAAATTTTTGAGAACCACTTGATTTTTTCAAAA
Organism: Eubacteriales bacterium; assembly: GCA_045597145.1. GTDB lineage: Bacteria > Bacillota > Clostridia > Oscillospirales > CAG-272 > UMGS1865. Next base: position 72,293 of record JAZODU010000069.1, on the reverse strand, counting down.
AACATGATATACTATGAATGAATATATGCTTCATTGTGGCACTGTGCCACAGAAACGGAGGAAAACATGGAAAACGAAAAGAAGAGCGGTATTGTTTGGCGCGTGATCGGTATTGTTTTGGCAGTAGCAGGTCTTTGCCTTGTTGCCGCAAAGGTCTACCAGAAGTTCATCAAGAAAAAGAAGGAAGCACTGGCTGAGGCTGAGGAGATCCTTGAGATCGAGGGTGCCGAGGAAGAAGCTGCAGAGGAAACCGAAACCTTTGAAGCACCTGCCGAGGCTGTGATCGCCAACGCGGCTGACATGGAAGAAGAAGCAAACTGATTTACATCTGAAAGCGGCTTCCCAAAGCGTGGGAGCCGTTTTCTTATCCGCAGAGAGAAAGAAGAGGAGAGAGTATGGCAAAATACAGACGCGGCAGAATCAACGAGGAGATGCAAAAGGAGCTGACGCAGATCCTGCGACGGGTGAAGGATCCCCGCGTGTGCGATGCGTTTATCAGTATCACGGCGGCGGATTGCACGGCGGATCTGAAATACGCGAAGATCTATTATTCCGCAATGGGCGGGGACGAAAAGGAAATTGCCAAGGGGCTTAAGGCGGCGGCAGGCTTTATCCGCCGCGAGCTGGCAGGCTCGCTGAATCTGCGCATGACGCCCGAATTGACCTTTATTCCCGACAGCTCGGTGGCGTACGGCGCGCACATTGCGTCGATCCTCAACAAGCTGGACATTCAACCAGAGGAAGAAGCAGACGGGGAGGACGCATGAGCGAGCATATCGAAATAGCCTTTGAAGAGATCGTTGCGCATATCGAGGAGCCCATGGACACGCTGGTGCTCTTTCATCGGGGACCCGACGCCGACGCGGTTGGCTCGGCGTTCGCACTCAAGCGCGTCCTGGAAGAGCTTGGCTCGCGTGCGTTTTGCGTGTGCGCAGGTGAGGTGCCCGCACGCCTGCGCTTTTTGATGCACGGAGAGCAGGAAAGCGTGCTTCCCGAGGCGATCCCCGCAGATTTTCAGGTCGCGCGCATCGTCAGCGTGGACAGCGCGTCGGCGTCCCAGCTTGACCGCTTGTACGAAATGTACGAGGGGCAAATCGACCTGATGATCGACCACCACGCCAGCGGCGATCTTTACGCTTCCTATTGTTACATTCGTCCGAACGCCGCCGCAACGGGCGAGATCATTTTTGATCTGGTCAAGGTTCTGGCGAGCGAGGGACGCTTACACATCACCGATGCGCTTTGCGTCGATCTGTACGCCGCGATCAGCGGAGATACGGGCTGCTTCCGCTTCTCCAATGCTACCTCCAAAACGCATATGCGCGCGGCGGAGCTTCTGGTCAGCGGCATTGACAGCGCAGAGATCAACCACCGCTTGTACGACAGCAAGAGCATGGAGCAGCTGCGCGCCGAGGCGGCGGGCATCTCCAATCTTCAGTTGTTTGCCGACGGCAGACTTGCCATCATCACCTTCCCGTATGCGCTCAAGGCGGCACTCGGGCTTTCCGACGAGCATCTGGAAACCCTGATCGACGTGGCGCGCTCCCTGGAGGGCGTTGAGGTGGCGATCTGTATTCGCCAGCCGGCGGCGGAGGGACGCTTCCGCGTGTCTGCGCGCTCGTCCTCCAGCTACGACGTGTCCGAGCTTTGCCGACAGTTTGACGGCGGAGGACACGCAAAGGCGGCGGGTTGTACGGTGCTTGCCGCTGATATCGGGCAGGCGATGACTACGATCATCGGTGCGATCGAGCTTCCGTAAGAAATTTTTGAAAAATGCGAATAAAGAGCCTCCTTTTCGGGAAATCATGCTAACATATGACCGAAAAGGAGGTTTTTGTGATGTCATATAAGAAGTTACTTATCGCGTTTTTCGTGCTGTGCGCGGTGCTCTTGACCGTGGGGCTGTTGCCCGTACACGGCGAGAGTGAGATCTACGACACGGTGGTGCGCTTGCACGTGCTTGCCAACTCGGACAGCGAGGAGGATCAGGCACTCAAGCTCAAGGTGCGTGACGCGGTACTGGAGGCGGCAGCCCCTCTCGTGGAGGACTGCAAAACGCAAGCCGACGCTGTAAAGGCACTCAACGCCAATCTGGGCGTATTGCAAGCGGCGGCAGAGCGTGTGATTGACGAGGAGGGGTATGCGTATCCCGTGACGATCACGCTTGGCGAGGAGGAATACCCACAGCGCGACTACGACAGCTTTTGCTTCCCCGCAGGCACGTACGTCTCCCTGCGCGTCTGCATCGGCGAGGCTGAGGGGCAGAATTGGTGGTGCTGTCTGTTTCCGCGCCTGTGTCTGGGGGCGGCGAGCGTGAGCCAAAAGGAGGCGGAGAAGGAGTGTATCTCCGTGGGGCTGACCCCCTCGCAGTACAAGATCATCACCGAAAGCGACAAGCCCGTTTACAAGGTGCGATTCAAGCTTTTGGAGCTGATCGAGGGGCTGTTTTGAAAAAGGACCGCGCGTGCCAAGCACGCGCGGTCCTTTTATATGGCAGGGAACATCTTCCTTTTGTCGCAAATGCTTGACTTTTCGGGGAATTTGTGGTATGATAATAAAGATTACATTTTCATTCGAGAGGTACGGTCATGAAGCATCGTTTTACATATTTCGGTACGGCGGCACTGACGCTTTTGCTCAGCCTTCTGATGCTGCTCGGCACGGCACTTCCCGCCGCGGCGCAAGCGGACGGGGAGGCGACCTTGCCGTCCTTGGACTACGGCATCGCAAACCGCGAGGATAACAATACGCTTTCTGCCACGGCACTTTACGAGCGGCTGTTCGGTACAGCCCCCACCGACGCCGAGGCGCGGTATCTGGAGCGCGCGGGATTTACCATGACGTATAATTCGCTGGTGCCCGACAATCGCATCAGCACTGCCTACGACGGCGACGCGGGCGTTCTGACGATCGAGATCCTGCCCTATACCTACGTGGCGGCAAACGGTGCCAGCGTGACGTGGATTCCCACGCGCGCAACGGTGGGAGACGCTGCGCCGATGCTGGTGGAGGAGAACGGCGTTTATACCTGTCGCTTGGAGAACCTCTTTTATTCCGAGGATTTCGATATGTGCGTGGATTACGTGTGGGAGATCGAGATCCCCGCAGAGGTGATCCGCGAAATGCGCACTTCCGCCTTTGAGGCGGGCGATGAAGCCCTGCAGATCAAGCGCGCGTTTGAGGAGACACTGGCGGCATACGAGCAGCAGCTTTCCGATCACGAGGATTGGGTGGCGTACAGCACGTGGCTGCGGGACGTTTACGGTGCATGGGAAACCGAATACGCCGCATACGAGGTCGCCAAGGAGGCGTACGATGCGTACTGTGACGCGTGCGATGCGTACGAGGCGGAGCTTGCCTTGTACGAGCAATGGCAGGATTACTTTGCGTACATCGATTTTGCAACCAATCATCTCGAGGATTACAATAAATACAAGACCTATCTGGCACAGCTTGAGCCTGTGACCGAGATGCTGCGCCTTCTGGAATCTCTCTTTGTGTCCGACAGCCACGGCTGGCAGCTGTACGGCTCGATCATGGGTGGATCGGTTGATCTGGTGCTGGAGAATGAGGATGCGCTGGTCGCTTCGGGAAACAATCCCAATGATATACGTCTGGCCGGTGACGCAACGGTGGCACTGCGTAAGTTGCTGCCAAAGTATGCACAGATCCGTTCCGCGACCTACGCGAACGAGCACGACCGCACGGCGGCAATGTTTAACTACTACAAAACCAACTACAAGGCGCTTGGCAAGCATTTTGAGGATCTTTACAAAACGCTCAACGCCCTGTTCCAGAACACCGTTGTAAAGCTCTATATTATGGAGACGTACCCGGAAAAGCTCGACCACTACCTGCAATTCGTGGGTCAGCTTTACGTGATCACCACTTGCCTTGACCAGGGCGGCGCGAGAAACCCGGATTGGACGATCTCGGACAAAAAGCTGTCGACCGTCGTTGAGTCCATTCATCTGTTGCCCGACGGCAACTGGGATCCCTCGACCTGCAACATGCCTGCGGAATACGTCGCGCCCGTGGAATACGTCGCGCCCGTCGATCCGCCTACGTTCCCCCAGCCCGCGAAAAAGCCCACGTCCCCCACGTCCGCGGTGCCCGATCCCGGGGAGGTGCCCGCCGAGCCGCAGAACCCCTTTGGCAATCAGATCCCCGCTGAGACCGCGCACCCCGGTGTGCGTCCCACGGCTCCCGTGTTTGACGACGTGACGACGGCGTTGATCGAGGAGATCGAGCAGGGAACGCTGACGGCATTTACGGGAGCGATCCTGCCGGTCACGCTGCGCTTTGATACGAGCACCGAGCGCTTGGTGTCGATCCGCAACATGAAAACGGTTTCCTTTTACGACCTGAACGGCAATCTGCTTCACCGCGTCCTCGTTGATTACGGCGACAGCGTCAACTATCCCGTCCCAGAGATGGAGGCGACCGCGCAGTATACCTTCGTGCCGCAGGGGTGGGTCGCTGTGGACGGCAGCGTCGTGAATCTGACAAGCATCACCGAAGACCTTTCCATGATTCCCTCCTACTCAAAGCTCCTTCGCTATTACGACATCACGTGGTATTTGGGAGAATCGGTCGAGGTGATCACGCTTCCTTACGGAAGTATTCCCAAGCCCCCCTCCAAGTGGTCGCTTTCGGACTACGTGCAGGGGCATTACGCCTACACCTTCTCGGGTTGGGATACGATGCCCGTGGCTGTGACGGGGGACGCGACCTACCGCGGCGAGATGCTCAAGACCCTGCGCACCTATACCGTGATGTGGATCCTTTACGGTGACCGTGTGGTCGTTGAGCAATGGCCTGCACTGTCCACGCCGACCTTTTCGGGCAGTACCGACCGCGCACCCGATGCAAACGTGTATACCTTCAAGAGCTGGACGGGACCCGTTGGTGCGATCACGGGTGACGTGACCTATCGTGCGTATTACGAGAGCACGCGCTTGGTAACGGGCGGCTCCAATACCCCTATGGATATTGTGCACGGCGAGAATGAGATCTCGGTGCTGGCAACGCAGGATTCCTTGAATATCCTGAATGCGGCACAGTATGCCAAAGATGCACAAAAGAGCCTGACGGTCGCGTGGGAGAGCGGCGTTTCGCTGTGCTTTGACACCGAACAGCTCGAGGCGTTCCTGGATTCCACGTGTCAGCGTATTATTTTGGAGTGCACGACCGACGGCAATACCGCGTGCTACAGACTGCGCTTTTGCGACGCCGTTTGGAATTCTCTGGAAACGGTGGGAACGGGTGTGACGCTTACGCTTCCGCAACGTGAGGCCGGCGAATACGAGTCCGTGTACTACCTCAAAACCGCACAAGGAACGGTCAGAGTGGAGGGTGAGAGCGCAACTCTTACGGGCTCTGCCGAGATCATCGAGGTGCACACGTATGCGCTGAACATCACGCCCAACTCGCTGTGCGACATGAGCGCACTGGCTTCAAGCGTTGCAAAGGGAGAAACCGTTTCCCTGAGGATCCGCTGTCAGTGGGGCTACGAGGTCGTGGGTGCTACGGTTTTGCTGGCAGACGGAACGGCGGTTGAGGTGAGCGAGGAATTGACCTTCGTGATGCCGAACGAGCCCGTCAGCGTGACGCTGGAGGTCGCTCAGATCCGATACAGCGTGACCTTTATCGTGGAGGGCGAGATCTGGCACAGCACCGAATATCTCATCGGCGAGGAGATCCTTCTGCCCGACGTTCCCACGCTTCCCGCGAAGGACGGCTACAGCTTCACCTTTACGGGCTGGGGAGAGGTTCCCGCCATTGCCACGGGTGATGCGCGCGTGCTTGTGTTCCACGCGTCCTTTGCGCGAGCAAAGCAGAACGTGGATTACTCCACGGGACACAACAACAATATGCTGCTTGAGGTCTATCTGCCGATCTTCCTGCTTGCGGTCGTTCTGATCGTCGGAGGCTTGATCACGTGGCGGGTTCTGCGTCGCCGTGCACGCCGCCGTGTAAAGGGCGTGGCAACGATCGTGGCAGAACCGACGGAAACGCCTGTAGAGGAGCTGCTTGGCACGCAAGCGGCGGAACGCTCCGATGCAGATGAAACAGACGAACAACAAGAAAAGCAAGAAGAATAAGCAAATAAGCGGAGCGCATAGCACTCCGCTTATTTTTTGTATATTGAAAATGGGGAAGCTCGTCAAAGAGCTTCCCCAAATGTTGGTTTCGATCAATACATACCGCCGCCCATGCCTGCTGCGGGAGCTGCGGGAGCGGGATTTTCTTCCTTCTTGTCAGCAACGACGCTCTCGGTGGTGAGAATGACCGACGCGATGGATGCTGCGTTCTGGAGTGCGGAGCGGGTGACCTTGGTGGGGTCGACGATGCCTGCCGCCATCATGTCGCAGTAAACCTCGTTGTAAGCGTCAAAGCCGTAGCCGATCTTGCCGCTGGAGAGGATCTTGTCAACCACAACGCCGCCGTCAAAGCCTGCGTTTGCGGCGATCTGACGAACGGGCTCCTCAAGAGCCTTGACAACGATCTTGACGCCGGTCTTTTCGTCGCCGTCAACCGTGTCGATCAGCTTTTCAACCTCTGCGATCACGTTCAGGTAAGCGGTTCCGCCGCCGGCAACGATGCCTTCCTCAACTGCCGCCTTGGTCGCGTTGAGCGCGTCCTCAATGCGGAGCTTCTTTTCCTTCATTTCAGCCTCGGTAGCCGCACCGACCTTGATCACAGCCACGCCGCCTGCGAGCTTTGCAAGACGCTCTTGCAGCTTCTCGCGGTCGAAATCGGAGGTGGTTTCAGCGATCGCGTTGCGGATCTGTGCCACGCGCGCTCTGATGTCGTTGGAGCTGCCTGCGCCGCCGACGATGATGGTGTGCTCCTTGTTGACCTTGATCTGGCGAGCGCGTCCCAGCAGGTCAACGGTTGCTTCCTTGAGCTCAAGACCGATCTCGGAGGAGATGACCTGACCGCCCGTGAGGATCGCGATATCCTGCAACATTTCCTTGCGGCGGTCGCCAAAGCCGGGAGCCTTGACGGCAACGCAGTTGAACACGCCGCGCAGCTTGTTGAGCACCAGAGTCGTCAGAGCCTCGCCCTCGACGTCCTCGGCGATGATGAGCAGCTTTCTGCCCGATTGAACGATCTGCTCAAGCAGGGGAAGGATTTCCTGAATGTTGGAGATCTTCTTATCGGTGATAAGAATGAGCGCGTCGTCAAAGACGGTTTCCATCTTATCCATGTCGGTTGCCATGTAGGGGGAGAGGTAGCCGCGATCGAACTGCATACCCTCAACGACCTCGGAGTAGGTGTCTGCGGACTTGGACTCCTCGATGGTGATAACGCCGTCGGCGGTCACCTTTTCCATTGCGTCCGCGATCAGCTGACCGATCACCTCGTCGCCCGCGGAGATCGTGCCGACTCGTGCGATATCGTCGGAGCCGTTGACCTTCTTGGAGTTTGCAACGAGTGCCGCAACTGCCGCGTCAACTGCCTTCTTCATACCCTTGCGAACCACCATGGGGTTCGCGCCTGCGGTGACGTTCTTCATGCCCTCGCGCACGAATGCCTGCGCGAGCAGCGTTGCGGTGGTCGTACCGTCGCCTGCTGCGTCGTTGGTCTTGGTTGCGACCTCCTTGACGAGCTGCGCGCCCATGTTCTCGGCTGCGTCCTCAAGCTCGATCTCCTTTGCGATGGTCACGCCGTCGTTGGTGATCAGGGGGGAGCCGTATTTCTTGTCAAGAACCACGTTTCTGCCCTTGGGGCCCAGCGTGATCTTGACCGTGTCTGCCAGCTTATCCACGCCGCGCGAGAGTGCGTTGCGTGCTTCGATTCCGTAAAGAATTTCCTTTGCCATGTTTGTTTACCTCGATTTCAATTATTCTACGATTGCGAGAATGTCGCTCTGCTTGACGATGGTGTATTCGGTGCCGTCCATCTTGACCTCGGTGCCGGAGTACTTACCCGTGATCACGCGGTCGCCGACCTTGACCTCCATGGGGATCAGCTTGCCGTTGTCATCGCGTGCGCCGGGGCCGACAGCCACGACCTCTGCTACCTGGGGCTTTTCCTGCGCGGATGCCGCAAGCAGAATGCCTGCCTTGGTCTTTTCCTCTGCTTCCACGAGCTTGACCACAACGCGGTCGGAAAGCGGTTTGATATTCATGTTCAGATTCCTCCTATATTATGTTCCTGAATTGTTTGAATCGGTCGGTTAGCACTCAGAGTGTTGGAGTGCTAACGCACGCTCTTATTGTATACCGATTTTTGGAAAAATCAAGTGTTTTGCTCTATTATTCACACTCTTTTAACAATTTTATTGCTTTTGCGGGTAAAGGCGGTATCTTTAAGGCTTTTGGGGGCACATATCCGCTCATCGTGCGGCATAATAATGAAGCAAACGGACGGGAGGTGTAGGATGCTGAAATGGCTTTTGACGGGGGGCTTGATCCCCGCAGCGCTGATGCTTTGCGGCGTATTTTTTCTGATCTTCTTGCGAGGATATCCCTTTCGTTCACCGCGTATGATGTGGCGTGCCCTGCGTGCGCCGCGCACGGGCGGCGTGTCGCCCTTTCGCGCGTTGATGCAGGCACTGGCGGGGACGCTTGGGGTGGGGAACATCGTCGGTGTTGCCAACGCGATCGCTGTCGGCGGCGCGGGTGCGGTGTTCTGGATGTGGGTGTCCGCATGCCTTGCCATGATCCTCAAATACGCCGAGATCCTTTTGGCTGTCTGCCACCGCAGAGTGGGGAAGGACGGCTTTTTCGGCGGCGCGGTCTATTATATCGGTGACGTGCTGGCACAGCGGCGGCATATGCGCGCGGCGAAAATTTTGCCCGTGGTCTTTGCCGGGCTGATGATCGTCAACGCGATGAGCATGGGGTGTGTGATCCAGGTGGGGGCGGTGAGCGAATCCATGACGGCGGTGTTCGGGATCCCGCCGTGGGTCTGCGGCGCGTTGCTGCTCTTGCTCGTGCTGCCGCTTCTGATCAAGGGAAGCCGCGGCGTGTCTGCCTTGACCGAGTACCTCGTGCCGATCATGACGGCGGGATACGTGATCCTGTCGGCGGCGGTGCTGATCCTGCGCCGCGACGGATTGGAGAGCGCGATGGCGGCGATCCTGCAGGAGGCGTTTTCGTTTGAGAGTGCCGCAGGCGGTGTCCTCGGGTTTCTGACCTGCCGCGCGCTGCGCGTGGGAACCATGCGGGGGCTTCTTTCCAACGAGGCGGGGTGCGGTACCGCGCCCACCGCGCACGCGGAGGCGAACGTACAAAATGCGCCCGCGCAGGGCGTTTGGGGGATCTGCGAGGTGTTCGTGGACACGATCCTTTTGTGCACGCTGACGGCACTTGTGGTCTTGTTGGGAGAGAGTGGCGGCGAGGGCGTGATGGCGACCGTCAACGCCTATGCGGCGGTGCTTGGCGGCGGCGCGGCGTATTTTATGGCGGCGGCTGTTTTTTGCTTTGGATTTGCAACGCTGATCTGCTGGGGTGCGTACGGCTTGGAGAGCCTGCGATTTCTCACGGCACGGGCACGGTGGCGGTGGAGCTATATCGCGATGTTTTCCGTTTGTATCCTCGTCGGTGCCTGTCGGATGCCGTCGGCTGCATGGGAGATCGCCGATTTTGCCATCACGTGTATGACGACGCTCAATCTGGTTGTTTTGCTGATGAGCCGCCGTGAGATCAAGGAGCAGACGCTGTGCGCGTGCCGCGCGAGGGAAAGACGTTCGTGATTTTTGCAAAAAAGAGGGGCGCGTTCTTGGGTATTTTGACAATAAATTTTGCAAAAAGAGCAAAATCTATTGACAAAAGGCGATTAATATAATATAATAGATAGAGAATATTTTGGAATAGGAGCGTTCTTATGGAAGTTGAAAAGAAAAACACCGAAATAACGGCTGCGACCTTGTGGAAGGTCATGGTAAAGCGCCTATACGTGCTGCTCATCGTCGGCATTGCAAGCTTTGCCCTGATGTTTGCCGTTTCGCACCTAACCTTTGTCCCGAAGTATGAATCCACGGCAAAAATGTTTATTCTGCGTCAGAATACGCTCAACGGCGGCACCGTCGACGACAACAACTACGTCGTGGCAGACCTGATCGCAAAGGATTGCGAGGAGCTTTTGCACGAGAGAGTCGTGATGGAGACCGTGCTGGAGGAGCTGAAGGCAGAGGGGCTGGATCTGAAAATGACCTGGCGCGAGCTGGAAAGCTGCATGAAGACCGAGCTTGCGGAGGAGAGCCTGAACCTTGGCGTTACGGTAAGAGCCGATACGCCCGAAAAGGCGGCACGCATCGCGGATAAGATCTGCGAGGTGGGCGAGAGAAAGATCAAAGAGGTGCTCCTTGAGGATCACGCACAGTTCTATCAGCCCGGCGAGATCATCAAAACGCCGTGCAATCAGCCGCGTCCTCTTCTGATGGCTGTGATCAGCCTGGGACTTATGATCGTTTTGTACATCATATTTGTATTCCTGTTCGTGCGCAACGATTATATCGGAGAAATTTCCGAGCTTGAGCAGAGATTGGGGGTCGCCGTTCTTGGCGATATTCCCGATGCGAATAAGATCGGTAAAAAGTACGGAAATTACTATCATAACAACGATAAAGCAAATACGAAGGAGGAGATGAAATGAATACGATGAAGATTCAACTCCCCGGAGATAACAACCTCTTGATGCAGGAGGCAATCAAATCCTTGCGTACGAATCTGCAGTTCTGCGGCAGGGACGTCAAGGTGATCGAGGTCACGGCATACGGCGAAAAGGAGGGTAAGACCACCCTTTCCATTCAGATCGCCAAAAGCTTTGCCGAGCTTGGCAAGCGCGTGCTGCTGATCGATGCCGATATGCGCAAATCTGTTATAGCAGGACGGAATACGACCGCCAAGCCGCAGAAGGGCTTGAGCGAGGTGCTCAGCGGACTTGCAACCCTTGAAGAGTGTCTGTGGCAGAGCGAAAACGAGCCTCTGCACGTGGTGTTCTCGGGCACGTATCCCCCCAACCCCGTGGAGCTTTTGAGCGCACCCGCATTCAAGGCTCTGCTCGACGAGGTGCGGCAGATGTACGATTACGTGATCGTTGACACGCCGCCGCTCGGCATGGTTATTGACGCCGCCGTGATCGCACCGAATTGTGACGGAAGCGTCGTGGTGCTTGGCGACGACACGCTGAAATACCGCCAGGTTGAAGATGTGCTGGAGCAGATCCGCAAGAGTGGATGCCGCATTTTGGGCGTGGTGCGCAACAAGCGCGCACGTGTCAGACACGGATACTACAGCGCGTATCGCAAAAAGTAAAAGTAACGTAAAACCGCCCCGTTCCTGAAGTTAGGAACGGGGCGGAACGCTTTTGAGGCGTTTTTGCCGTCATGCTCATTCGCATCCGAAGGACGCCGACGGCATTGAGATGAGTGCGAAAAGGAGCTTCACAGAATACCTTTTCGCTGCGGAAGTGACCGCACGGGTGCGATCATTCTGAAAAGAGCTTCTTATTTCGTCTTAATGGAGTTCTCGTAGGACTCGATCATCTTCTTGACCATCTGTCCGCCAACGGAACCCGCCTGACGAGCGGTGATGTCGCCGTTGTAACCCTGCTTCAGGTTTACACCAACCTCGCTTGCAGCTTCCATCTTGAATCTCTCCATAGCTTCCTTTGCTTCGGGAACAAGAGTCTTGTTGCTTGCCATTGCTTTTTTCTCCTCTCATGAACGGTCCGACTCCGAACCGCTCATCTGTAAAACAAATGAATAAGTACGGCTTCGTCCGTTCGTCTATCTATATCCTCGAGTCGCGTTATTCGCGGCTCTGTCATTATTGTGAGCCGAGATTCATGCTTTATGAATGGAAATGTTTGCAGAAAAAAACGAAAAAAACGACAGCGGGTCACTCGTGGTTTAAGCGTGACCTGCTGTCGTTTTTTATGATTCGGCAACACCTTTTTGGCACTTTTTGAAAAAAACGATTGACAGAGCACAAAGGATACCAACGCATACCCATTGTGAGGTGGATAAGAGAAGAATGCCGCGCTCGCGGTCGCCGCGGAAAAACTCCAAGACGAAGCGCAGGAGCGAGTATGAGAGAAGATAGAGAGGGAAAACCGTTCCTACGTGCTTTCCTTTTTTTAGATATACGGTCAGCAGAACCGCAAAAATTATCAGCAGGCAACCGGCTTCGATCAACTGAACGGGAAGCAGCGGAACGCCGATGGGTGTTGCGGCGAGTGCGGTACGGTAGGTATAGCAGAGCGGACCGTCATATGCGATTCCGTAGCAGCACCCCGAGAAAAAGCACCCCACGCGCCCGAACGCGTGACCGAGCGGAAGGACTGCTGCATAGGTTTCGGCAAGAGTGACAAAATTCATTTGAAACTGCTTGCAATAAATCAAAAGTCCAAGTGCGCCGCCGATCAATCCGCCATAAAAAACAAATCCGCCGCCGATCAAGTCCAGCAGCCCTATTTTTTGCGCAATGATCTGCGGGAGTGAAACGATTATAAACAGAAGCTTGGCGCCGATCATGGCACCGACCAGGGTGTATACACCCGAATAAATGATCTCATCGCGTTCCGTGTCTTTGCGCGGGCAGATGAACAGTGCCACCGCGACGGATATCGGTACACCGCACCAGATCAAAACGCCGTACAGTGGAAAGTTGCGTCCGAATATTGTAAGAAAAGGGGACATAAAACTCCTTTTTGCAAGTTGCGCTCCGACCTTGTCGGAGCGCAACTTGTTTTTTGTTGATTTTAATCAGAACAGCAGGTTAAAGAAGCCGATGCCGCTGTTGAGCGCACAAAGACCGCACAGACCGCAGGTCAGGAATGCGATACCGGAAATAGAGGTAGCGACGATACCGACAACCAATCCGGCGGTAGCCATGCCGCGGGAAACGCCAACGCTCTTCAGTTTTTTGCCTCCTACAACCGAAAGCACAAGACCAACGATCGCGCAGGGGAGTGAGAGAAGCGCGGTAATCACGAAACCGCCGAGGAACGCAAGAACAAGACCAATGATGGCAAGCGTCATGCCGGCAATCGAATACGATTTTCCGGTTTTTTTCAGCTTTTCTTGTTCTTCAGCTTCTTTTAAAGCTTTCAATTCATCCATTTCATTCATTTCTTCCATTTTTGTTTCTCCTTTCTTTAGATGTAACACATTGTTACACACAATATAGTAACATAATGTTACAATCTTGTCAAGAGGTTTTTCAAAAAAATCGAAAAAAGGGGAAAGAAAATGAATATGATCGGTTTGCGCGAGATCCGTGTGAAGAAGGGATATACACAATTAAAAGTAGCGATGGATCTTGCCATCAGCCGTGAGGCGTTGTCCTATTACGAAACGGGGAAGCGGAGCCCCGACGTACAGATGCTGTTGATCTTGTCTGACTATTTTGACGTTTCGATCGATTATCTGATACGTGGGCGTGAATTTGTGTCGAAATATATGGTATAAAGTGCCGAAAACTCAAATTTTTGTGCATTTTTACACTTGCAAGGCGAAAAAGAAAGTGATATACTATTACACAATAAAATTGATGGAGGTAGTATGATGGAAACCTTAAAAAAGTATGCCAAGCGCTATTTCATCGATGCGATGGGCGCGATGGCACTCGGACTGTTTGCCTCTCTCCTGATTGGTACGATCTTTGGAACGATTGGCGACGTTTTTGACAGAATCATCGGTGCGGAGGCACCGAGCACCTTTGCGGTGATCTGCAACACCATTGCCGGATACGCCAAGGGTGCTACAGGTATGGCTATCGGCGTTGCGATCGCACTCAAGCTGGGGGCTGACCCGCTGGTCATTTTCTCCTGCGCCGCTGTGGGGGCCATGGGCAACGGCATCGGCGCGATCATCAGTGACGGTGTGATCAAGGCATGGGCACTGATCCCCGCGATCGCTCCCGAGGGCGTGTTCTACAGCGCAGGACCTGCGGGTGCATTCTTTGCCGTGATCGTGGCGGCGGAGATCGGTATGCTCGTGTCCAAAAAGACCAAGGTCGACATTCTCGTCACCCCGATCGTTACGATCGTCGCGGGCTTTGCGGCTTGCTGGCTGCTCTGTCCCATCGTTTCTTACCTGATGTATTATCTCGGCGTGTTTATCTCCACAGCCACCACGCTCCAGCCCCTTCTGATGGGCATTGTCGTGTCCGTGGTCGTTGGTGTGATCCTGACGCTGCCGATCTCCAGTGCCGCGATCTGCGCGATGATCTTCTCCGAGTCGGCATACATGGTCGCATTGGCTGACGGAACTGCGGAGGGCTTCCTCCTGGCAGGTGGCGCGGCGGTTGCAGGCTGCTGTGCGCAAATGGTCGGCTTTGCCGTTGCAAGCTTCAAGGAAAACGGCTGGGGCGGTGTCGTGTCGCAGGGACTTGGCACGTCCATGCTCCAAATGGGCAACATTTGCAAGAACCCCCGTATCTGGATCGCACCCACGTTGGCAGCGGCGATCACGGGGCCCATTTCCACCATGGTGTTCAAGCTTCAGTGCAGCGGCGTTGCGGCTGGCATGGGTACCTGCGGTCTGGTGGGCCCTATCGGCGTGATCGACAGTATGATCGGCACGACCGATTCTCCCGCGATGATGTGGGTGGGGCTCCTGCTCGTTTGCATCGTTCTGCCCGCGATCCTCTCGCTCCTGTTCAGCGAGCTGTTCTATAAGATCAAGTGGATCAAGCCCGGCGACATGACGCTTCCCGAGTAATATCCAATATCAACGAAAAGCGGCACCGCGCAAATTTTGCGCGGTGTCCTTTTTTGGAATTTGGAAGGCTGATTTTTTGTCCAAAATAGGCGGAATTAAAAATAAAATCCCAAAAACGGAAAAATATATTTCAAAAAGTACTTGACAAAGGCGGGAAAGTGCGGTATAATAGGGGTACCCATCAAAGACTCGAACCTATAAGTCCTACGGCGTGCAATTTCCGCGTCTTGCGCCGTAGCTCACCTTGAAAAATCCGCACTTTCCTGCGGTTCGCTCCGCCGCAATCCATCAAAAATTGCATCGCCGTAGGGTGCGATGCAGTTTTGGGAGAACAAACGGTTCGGAGAAACAAGAAAAAAGGCGAAGCAATATAAGATATTGCGAGACTTTTTGACGCAGTTTATACAAGCGTTTGCCTTCCAAAACCTTATAGGTTCGAGTCCTTGATGGGTACGAACTACCAAAAGAGGAATCGCGGCGCAAAAAGCACCGCGGGAGAGGATTTTTTGATTATGGCTACTGCTAAAAAGACAAAGGCTGCCGTTCCGCAGAATCTCGACGCCGAGGGGAAAAAGCTGGCGCTGAAAACCGCACTGTCCAAGATCGAGCGCGATTTCGGCGCAGGCTCGATCATGCGCTTGGGAGAAAACACGAAAATGGAGGTGCAGGCGATCCACACGGGCTCGCTCTCGCTTGACCTGGCGCTCGGTATCGGCGGCGTTCCGCGCGGACGTATCGTCGAGATCTTTGGTCCCGAGTCCTCGGGTAAGACCACCGTTGCGCTTCATATTCTTTCCGAGGTGCAGAAGATCGGCGGCACGGCGGCGTTCATCGATGCCGAGCACGCGCTGGATCCCGGCTATGCAAAGGCGTTGGGGGTCAATATCAACGAGCTGCTGGTTTCTCAGCCCGACAGCGGTGACGACGCACTGGAGATCTGCGAGGCACTGGCGCGCTCGGGCGCGGTAGATGCGATCGTTATCGACTCCGTAGCGGCACTTGTTCCGCGTCAGGAGCTGGAGGGCGACATGGGGCAGTCTATGGTCGGTGTGCAGGCGAGAATGATGTCGCAGGCAATGCGTAAGCTCTCGGGTGTCATCTCCAAGAGCAACTGCGTGGTCATCTTCATCAACCAGATTCGAGAGAAGGTCGGTGTGATCTACGGAAACCCCGAAACCACGACCGGCGGCCGCGCGCTCAAGTTCTTTGCGTCGGTTCGTATTGATATCCGTAAGACCGAGCAGCTCAAGGACGGCAACGACGTATACGGCAACCACGTCAAGTGCAAGATCGTCAAGAACAAGGTAGCCCCCCCTTTCCGCGTTGCGGAGTTCGATATTCTCTACGGCTCGGGCATTTCGCGTTCGGGCGAGGTGCTGGATTTTGCGATCATGTTTGACGTGATCAAAAAAAGCGGCTCTTGGTTCTCTTATAACGGCGAGCGCATCGGTCAGGGTAAGGAAAACGTGCGCAAGCTGCTGGAGGGCAACCCCGATATGATGGCAGAGGTCGAGGAAAAGGTTCGCGCGTTGAGCGAGGAAGCACGTGTGAATATGGATCAGGAATTTGAGATGGACGACGAGGACGATTTCGATCTGCGTCTGTCGGATGGCGGCGAGGATGACGAATAATCAGAATCTGCCCACGGCGGCACTTCCGCCGACGATCACCGTGCGCGCTTTGCGCGCACAACATGACGGTGCCGAGGTGTTGGTGCAGGTGCTTCTTGATAATGGGGAACATCGGGAGCAGAAAAGCCTGCCGCTTACCATGGAGCAATATTGCGAATTGAAGCCTCAAAAGGGGATCATTTCGGAGGAGGATTACGAGCAGCTGGAGGAGGCGTCACAGCTTTGCCAGGCACTGCGAAGCGGCGAGAATCTGCTGTCCTACGGTGCCAATTCGGTGGGGCTTCTGACGCGCAAGCTGATGCAGCGCGGGTATTCCCGCGAGGTGTCTCTTGCCGCCGCCAAGCGGCTTGAGGCGTCGGGGCTGATCGACGAGGAGAGCGACGTGCGGCGCGAGGTGGAAAAATGCGTGCGCAAGCTCTGGGGCGCGAAGCGCATCAGCGCGCACCTTTGGAACCGTGGCTTTGCGGCGGAGTCCCTTTCGGAGCTTCCGGAGCTTTTGGTGCAAATTGATTTTGAAGAAAATTGCGTCACGCTGATCCGCAAAAAGTACGGAGCTGTTCCAAGCGACCGCGATGAGCTGCGCCGTATGACGGCGTCTCTTGCGCGATACGGCTATTCGATCGCGCAGATCCGTGCGGCGATTCAAGCACTTCAATAGGGAAAAAGCCGAGCACATCCGCAGATGTGCTCGGCTTTTTTATGTCCGATCAGTTTTTCTTCTTTTTGATGCGCGAGATCAGAATTGCCGCAACGGTGAGCGCGAATGCGATCAGATAGTTGAGCGAGAAGTGCTCGCCCAAAAGGAGAATACCGAACATCGCGGCAAACACGGGCTCGAGAAATTTGATGATAAAGAGCTTTGAGAGGTCGTTCGTGCGGAGCAGACTGTACCAAAGCACGTAGTCGAGCGTGGAGGCGAGCAGAATATAAGCAAATACCAATCCTTCCTGCCATGAAAGCGTTCCGAGCGAGCCGCCCGCGAGCAGACCGACCTGCGTCAAGATCACGCCGTCCGCAAGCTGGGAATATCCCGTCATCACAAGCGGCGGTATCGTGCGTGTCAAACGCTTGCCCGAGATGTTGGAAATGACCGTGCAGAAGGAAGCGAGTACGACGAGAAGCTCACCAATGCCGAGGACGACGTGAAGGGAAGAGCCGTTGAGGTTGAGCACGATGATACCCGCGAGCCCAAGACTTGCTGCGATCAGCTTAAAGACCGAAAATTTGTCCTCCTTGAAAAGAGAAAGGAGAAGCAGATGAAGAGGAGCGCGCCGAGCCACTTGAGAAGCGCGGTCTTTCCGCTTTTGACCATCGAAAGCCCCGCGTAGGTGCAGACGTAGTGCAAAACCACGGCGAGCAACGCCACGACGGCAAGGGGAAGCAGATCTTTTTTTGAGGAGAGGCGCATGCGCTCGCGCCGTGCCGCGCAAAATCCCACGAGAATGATGCCGCACAGCAAAAATCGCACGCCCGCAAAAAGAAGTAGGCTGGGAATGTGACCGCTGTCAATGGCAAGATAGCGGTAGCCGAGCTTGATGCAGGGAAAGAGTGAGCCCCAAAGCAGCATGACGAGCGTTGCTTTGAGAATGACCTTGTAGCTGTTTTTCATCTCAAATGACCTTTAAAACGACCTTTCCCACGTTTTCGCCGCGCTCAAGGATCGCGTGCGCCGCTTCGGGTGCGATCTCAAGCCCCATCCATTCGGGGTAGCCCGCAGGGGAGGGGTATTTCCCTTGCCGCTGGAGGAGATCGGCGCGGTTGAGTGCCGTCGCGTGAATTTTTACCAGAACCTCGTCGGGCTTCAGTACGGGATCGGAGACCTCGCTCCAGACGAAATTTTTGTTTTCATCTACTAACATTGCTTTCATAACAGAAACCTCGTATCTTGTAAGTTTAGCTTCGATAAACGATCTTACCGTTTTCGACCAGCACGTCTGCGCGCAAAAATTGGTTGCCGCCCCAGACGCGCCCGTTTTGAATCAGGATTCTTCCCATAAGCTTTTCCTCGGTTATAAATTGTGCTTTTCAGATATTCGTCCATGCGAAGCTCCACGGGGGTGTCGGCCAGGACGAGATCCTTCGGCGTGCGTGTTGGCGATCTCTCACTTTAGTCCCTCGTAAAGGGGCATCATGTCTTTTTGCTCCGACCCCGTCAGTGCCAAAGCCTTTGAGTTGTCGGTAATGCGGTGGAAATGTCGCGCGTATTCGAGCTGCCGGCGCCTGCTCCATATACTCTGCTTGTCCGATGCCTGTAAAACAATTGATTTTCTGTTCATAAATGCCGAGCTTTTTCACATTTTGTTCGCTGAAAATTGCAAAAAGCTTTTTTTCTGTATTTAGTATAGCAGATATGTCTTTCTCTGTAAATACTTTGTTGCTATTTTGGTAAAATTTGATATAAATATATTGACGAAGGTGCGAAAAAAGAGTATAATGACGGCAAAACGGGAGGGAATGCAGGAGCGGGAAATGTCGGTTGTGCGTGTTTTGTCGGTCAACACGATCTTTACCGAGGAAAATGCGACCGCGCAGCGAAAAAATGCGAAAACGCCGCGTTAGTGCTCAAATGGGAAGGGGAAACCGTGTATACCGATTGCAACGGCGTGCACGTTCAATCAAACCTGCGGCCCGTGCTGTTGCCGAAGGGTTCGCGCTACGATTGGATCTGCACGAATGCTCAAGCAGATCGTGGGCGTGCCTCCCGGGGTGTACGCAAGGGGCAAGTAAAAGGTCATCCTTGAAAAAACGAAAAGCCGATACCGTCGTTTCTTGACTGCGGTATCGGCTTTTGGCTTTTGTGAGATATTTAATTCCCACCGGGGCCGTCTCTGCGCTCACGGGTGTCGGGGATTTCGAGCTTTCCCTGAATATCACCGGGCTTGGTAAGAGGCTTTTTCTCGTTGGGCTCTTTTTCTTTCTTGGTGTTCTGATTTTCGGACATGGCGATCCCTCCTTTCTCGGATTCAGTGTGCGCATTTTTGTGTCAATTCATGCAAGTGCTTGGCAGAAGCCGAGGCGCGGTCATGTGAAGAATTGGCAGGTATGCGTCACCCGCGCGGCGGAAAAAACTATTGACACTACGCTTGGAGGTAAAGGAATGGAAGCAAACGAAATGCCCGTAGGATTCGCCATGGCACTGGCGATGAATCCCGAGGCGATGCAAAAATTCGCAACGCTCGGTGAAGAGGAGCAGCGTAAGATCATAGACGGAACTCATGCGATCGGCTCGAGAGATGAAATGCACCGCTATGTAAGCAAGCTTGTGTAGGCGGTTTGTGCGGAGCGTGTAAAGGTGAACTGAAGTGACAAGATTCGAACTTGCCTTGCCCTCCACCAAATCATAGTCGCTGTGCGTCGCAATCGCAGATTGCTCCTGCATCTCCTTAATTTGGCGGTTTCGGCTGCACAAAAATGCCACACCGTGGCGTTTTTGCTTGCCTACCCTTGGTCCCGAATTGGTTCGGGACGGCAAGCGGTCACAAGTCAAAACCAATAATTCCGACCAAAAAAGAGAGGGAGCGGTTGCTCCCTCTCTTTTTGGTCGGAGTGACAAGATTCGAACTTGCGACCTCTTGGTCCCGAACCAAGCGCACTACCAAGCTGTGCCACACCCCGAAATTCGTACCTTGGTATTATACCACGAGTTTTTGGTTTTGTCAATCCCATTTTCAAAAATATTTTCCCGGGTACCAAAAAAGGTCACCTCGCGGTGGAGGTGACCCGTATTTTATTTTCGCCCGTATTCCAAAAAGAGCGGCGAGACTGCAAAGAAAAGTGCACCTATGGCGAGGTTTGCCACGGTGGCGAGGATCGCCATGAGCGGGAAGATCGAAAAGATCCATCCGATGATCAGCAAAACGGCGTTCGGGAGCAGACCGAAATAAACGAATATGATCTGCACGAGCGACTTGATCTGCTGTGAGGTTGCGACGGGAATGGAAAGATCGATAAACATGCCCACGCTTGCCGAATAGAAGTCCATGGATACGATAAACAGCATCCATGCAATAGTCAGTAGCGGATTGACACCGAGGATCACGGTCGCCGCTAAAAGGGCGGGGAGGAGGTCGAGCAGGCAATTGACCGTGCCGCCCGCCATGGACCAGAACATCTTTGCCCATGCGTTTTCAGGCACCATGATGAACAGCTCCTTTTGCGTGTCGTCCGCGATGGGATTTCCGAGCGAGCGGAAGAATGCCATTGCCGCCAGCACCAGCGTGATCGGAACGATCGAGGGGCTTCCGATATAAAAGCGAAGGATCAGCGTGCCGCCCACGGCGATGAGCAGATAGGTTTCGGCGGTCTTTGTAAAGACGTGCAGGTGCGCAAATCGGAAGCGGTTATACATTGCCTTAAAGAAGAACACGTTCGCGCCCGACCCGCGGTTCAGCCCGTCACGCTTGAGGCGGTCGGAGCGATCCTTTTTGCGTTTGATGAGCGACTTGCCCTCGTTTTGCACGCGCTCCTGAAGCTCTGCGGTTTCCTGCGATTTCGCCATGGCGTCCTCGTAAAAGTCAACACGTGTGCGATAAATGACCAAAACGAGCAGTGCTGTGGCCGCGACCGTGCCGCCAAGCGAGAGGAGCGAGCCGAGCAGATTGCCCTCGAGCGCGAACATGATCGCGCCCTTGAGCCAGCCCCAAACGGGGATGTAGCGTGTCAGCGGTGCGTTGAAGAATGCAACGGCGGCGTCAAGCGGCTGTGCGTCGCCGCTTTTCCAGTAGAGCAGGAATGCTGTGGCAACCAAAAGCACGGTGCCGAACAATGCGGGGCGCAGGCGTGCCTTGATGCGCGGATGCGTTGCCGCCAGCGCGTAGAGGAGCACCTGCAGGAATCTGCCGAAGACGAGCAGTAACAGCCATGCTGCAAGCAGGGAGAGCACCGCCCAGACGGACAGCCCGATATCCTGCGCCATGGAGGGCAATTGGAAGATAAAATAGAGGCTGACGATCAGCGACGTGCCGATCTGGGTCATCAGGCGGAAGAGCAGAACGGATTGGGGCTTCATGGGGGAGGGAAAGAGGATGTTGACATCGGCGGGTTGAAAGATCGCGCAGCCGTTTTTGTCAGCACCCGCAGCGTTCAGCACGAGCACCAAGAGGATCACGCCGCCAATCACCAGCTCCGCGATCCCGCGCGCCGCTACGGTGTCCTCGGCAGTCCATTCCTCTTCGACCGTTTCCTCCTCGCTCTCGCCGTCGGAGAACGCTTCATCAAGCATGACCGCACCAAAGCCGACCAGCGCACCAAAGCCGATGCAAACGATCAGAAGAATGGCGACCCAGGTCTTGAAGAGCTTGCGGATCTGGTTTTTGACCGAGCGGGTCACGTAGTAGAAAAAGAGTCTCATGCGTCGCTTACCTCGCCGCTGTGTCGCACGTCTGCGTCGGAGATGCCCTCGGTGACTGCGAAGAACAGCTCCTCAAGCGTTTGTCCGTTCGCCTCCAATTCACCTTTCGTGACGTTTGCGCGGATCTTGCCGTTTTGCATGATGAGCGTGCGATCCCAAAGCATATCCACGCTGTCGATGATGTGCGTGCTGACCAGCATCGTGCAGCCTGCTTCGCGCATCTCGCCAAGCATTGCCTTGAGCTCCTTGATCGCGTGGGGATCCAGACCGATCATCGGCTCATCAAGGAGCAGCATTCTCGGGCGGGGCAGAAGTCCCAGACAAAGGTTGAGCTTTTGCTGCATTCCCTTGGAGAGCTCGTCGCCGAATTTTTTCTTTTTGTCGGTCAATTCAAACCGATCCAGCAGCTCCTCGGCGTACGCCTTGTAATCGGTGAGGCGATAAGCGCGTGCCACAAATTCCAGATGCTCGGAAACGGTCAGATTGGCGTAAAGAGAGGGGAGCTCGGGGATATAGCCGAGGAGCCTTCTCGCATCGGTCGTTTTGTTGGGGATATTGGCAACCTTGATCTCGCCGTCGTAGCGCAAAAAGCCGATCGCCGCCTTCATCAGGGTGCTTTTTCCGGCACCGTTGGGTCCGAGCAGAACCGTGATGCTGCCGGGGTCAAGGGCAAAGCTTACGTCGTCGCAGGCGAGTGTTTTGCTGTATTTTTTGGTCAGATGGGATACGGTCAACATGGCGTGCCTCCGGATAGTTTGTTTGAAAAAAGTATAACACAAAGCGCGCCGTTTTGCAATATGTTTAAAAAACTTTTTTGCACACTCTTGCACAATCAGGGAAAATATGATACAATAGAAAAAACAATACGACGATCGCCTTGTGCGAGAGAGGAGATACTATGAAAACTCTGATTACGGGCGGACGCGTTCTGGGCGCGGATCGCGCTTTTATGAACGAATGTCCGATCCTATTGCAGGATGACCGAATCCTTGCCGTGGGGGACGGGTGTCGCGCGCATGAGGCGGACACGGTGCTGGACGCTGCGGGATATACCGTTTTGCCGGGACTTGTAGACGTGCACACGCACGGGCGGATCGGCTTTGATTTTTGCGGTGCGACCGAGGCGCAGATGCGCCTGATGAAGGAGGATTATGCGCGTCACGGTGTGACGAGCGTGATGGCAACGCTGGCATCGGGCACGCGCGAGGAATGGCTTTGCTCCATTGAAGCGATCGAGGCGTGCGGCTACGACGGGATTCATTTTGAGGGGCGCTATCTCAATCCTGCCAAAAGAGGTGCGCACGCCGCCGCTCTCTTAGGGAGACTTGACGCGAACGAATTGGCGTCTTTTTTGAAGCACGTGCATATTCCGTGCCACGTCAGCGCCGCATTGGAGCTGGACACGGACGGTTCTTTTTCCGCTAAGGTGCTGGAGCACGGCGCAACGCTGGGGCTGGGACACACCTGTGCCACGGCAGATGAGGCACGCGCGGCGATCGCGCGCGGCGCGACCTCCTTTACGCATCTGTTCAACGCGATGCCGCCGCTTCACCACCGCGAGGGCGGAGCGGTTTCGGTCGCCCTGAACGGCGGCGGACACGGCGAGATCATTGCAGACGGTGTGCATATTTGCCCCGATATGGTGCGCCTTGCGTACCGCTGCCTCGGGGCGGATAAGACCGTGCTGATCACCGATTCCATGGCGGGCACGGGTTGCACAGACGGGAACTATTCGATCGCGGGTATGCCCGTGGTGGTCAAGGACGGTCGTGCGCTGACGACGGAGGGTGCGATCGCGGGGAGCACGCTGAACCTGTGGGACGGTGTAAAA
The DNA here is from genome assembly GCA_045597145.1 of Eubacteriales bacterium. Lineage (GTDB taxonomy): Bacteria > Bacillota > Clostridia > Oscillospirales > CAG-272 > UMGS1865. The sequence continues at coordinate 48,801 of JAZODU010000069.1, read as the reverse complement.
AATCTGATGCGCTTTGCGGGCATCGGGCTTGCCGATGCGGTGACTTGCGCAACGCTCAATCCCGCACGTATGGTCGGGATCGACGGCACGGTGGGCAGTATCGCGGCGGGAAAGCGCGCGGATCTGCTCTTTGTAAATGCTGAAAACGAGATCTGCCGCGTTATGGCACACGGCAGAGAATTGGCATAAGGAGGGGTTATGAAACAACATCTCCGATATAACGTGGCGATCATTATCTGCGCGGTTCTTGCGTTGCTGTTCGTTACCCTGACGGTGGTGGCGTTGGTTCCGTCGCGCTCGGCGAGCGGTGTGGAGGTCAAGGAAACGATTCGCGTGTCCTCCTCGCTTGACGGGGATTCCAAGGGCTACCGCTCGCAGCTGCGCGGCGTGCTCATCAACAAAACGGACGCACGGGTGAAGATCGATCGGCTTGAGCTTGTGGTTGGGAACGGCAAGGAGGAAAAGCAGATCGTTCTGCGCAATATCACCTTGGAGCCGCGCGTGGCGTATGACCTGCAGGCATACGGCTACGAGTGGGAGGACACGGTCGCGTACGATCGCGTGCTTTCGGTCACAGCGGTGTGCGGTGAGACGCGGGAGCAGATTTCCAACAATACGGTGGCGCTGCGCTTTGATCCGGTGGCTCTTTTGTGGGGTGTGCTGGCGCTGATCGACGCGATCCTGCTGGTAAGGTTCTCAAAAATGCGCTACTATCTTGCGCAAGAGGATCGCATGAAGATTGAATAAAACTACGGGCGTTGCGATCGCAACGCCCGTTCCTTTATTTTGCAGCTTCGTTCTCGTAAATGCTGTTTTCGGTCAGGGTCTCAAGAACCGCCGTGCTGAAATAATCCAAGGGATCGACCTGCAAGCCCTTGACCGTCATTTCCATGTGCAGATGCGGCTCCTCTGCGATCTCGATCATCGCGCTCTCGCCAACGCAGCCCAAAAGCTGACCCTCCTCGACGGACGCGCCGACGGTGATGCCCTCTGCCATGTCCTTGGCAAGGTTTTTATACACCGTTACGCATTCTCCGCTGTGCGACACGGCAACGCACCAGCCCATCAGAGGGTCCTCCCAGATCTGGGATACCTTGCCCTCGGCAACGGCGCAAACGGGTGCGTTTGCCTCGGTTTCAATGTCGATGCCGAGATGCACGCGGTATTCGCCCAGCGTCGGGGAAAAGACCTGCGTTTCGGTGACGTGCTTCCGGGAGAGCGTCCCGGATACGGGGGCTGCCAGCTCGGGCACCTTGCCGACCGTCGGCTCGCTGTCGGGGTTTTCGGGCGTCGGCTGCTCGGGGGTGGGCGTCTGGTCGCTCACGGGGGGCTTGGTCAAAAGATCAGCAGCGTTTTTTTTGGCGCGGTTGGTGGCAACCGTCACCGCTAAAACGACCGAGAGTGCCAGCAGGATCACGACGGCGGAGATATACACCGCACGGTTGACGCGCACCTGCTTCATTTTTTTGACGAAATCAGATTCTTTCCATTTTTTCCACATGATTTTGCTCCTTTGATTTGTGAAATTGGCACGACGGGGATCTGTGAATACCGCCGTTTCTGCTTTTATTTTTGCCTCCTTTACACGCTTTATACAGCAAAACCATTTTTTTTGATAAAATACACGAATTCTTCACGCACGTATCAAATGCAAGCCTAATATTTTCACTCCTATTCATTACCCGTTCATATTTTTATGATAAACTTTAGTCTGATTATAAATATAATAAGAGGCGAACGCCCGAGGGATCTCCCTCCCGTACGCCTCAAAAGGAAAAATATCAGAAAGGATACGACTTTCTATGATCAAAATCGAGCATCTTGTAAAAAACTACGGCACCAACTGTGCGGTAGACGACATCAGCTTTGAGGTGGAAGAGGGCGAGATCGTCGGCTTCCTCGGCCCCAACGGCGCGGGTAAGAGTACCACGATGAATATCCTCACGGGATACCTGTCCTCGACCTCGGGCAAGGCTTGCATCGACGGCATTGATATTCTCAAGGATCCCATCGGCGCGAAAAAGCTGATCGGATATCTGCCCGAGCAGCCCCCTCTGTATCTGGATATGACGGTGGAGGAGTATCTTGGCTTTGCGTATGATCTCAAGGGCTGCAAGCTGAACAAAAAGGAGCACCTGCTCTCGATCTGCGAGACCGTCAAGATCAAGGAAATGTACCACAAGGTGATTCGCACGCTCTCCAAGGGCTTCCGTCAGAGAGTCGGCATCGCGCAGGCGCTGGTGGGCAACCCCAAGGTCATCGTCTTTGACGAGCCGACCGTCGGTCTTGACCCCAAGCAGATCATCGAGATCCGCAACCTGATCCGCAGCCTCGGCAAGCGTCACACGGTCATTCTTTCCACGCACATTCTGCAGGAGGTGCAAGCGGTTTGCGACCGTATCGTGATTATCAACAAGGGTAAGATCGTTGCAAACGAAAAGACCGAAAATATCTCCCGTATCATGACGGCGAACCGTCGCTTCAACATCAAGGTGGCAGGACCGCAGAAGGACGTTCTTTCCATGCTGCGCGCAACCTCGGGCATCAGCTATGCCGAGCCCTTGGCAGACCGTGACGGTGACTCGTATTCCTACATGATCGAAAGCGATGCGGGTGTGGATATCCGCAAAAAGCTGTTCTATCAGCTGGCGGAGCGTCACTGGCCGCTGGTCGGCATGGAAGCCCTTGGCATGAGCCTTGAGGACATCTTCATCTCGGTCGTGGACAAGTCCGAAGAGAAGAAGATCCTGCGCGCGCCTTCGAAGGACAGAAGCGCACGCAAGAGAGCGCGCGGCGCCGTTGCGGAGCAGGAGATCGGAGCTGTGCTGTTTGAGGACGCACAGCGCCAAAGAAGCGAAGCGGCGAAAAACATCTCCGACGAGGATGACGACTGATCGTCGATAACAAGAAAGGAAACGGATTTTTATGTTAGCTATCTATCGCAAAGAGATGACCTCTTACTTTATCAATCCGATCGGATACATCTATCTGGGCGTTTTTCTGGTCTTCTCCGCACTGATCTGCTGCTACACCACGATCGTGGCGGGCACGTACAGCACCACGCAGTATTTCATTCTGCTTATCATCTCCTTTATCATTTTCATTCCGCTCCTGACCATGCGCCTGTTTGCAGAGGAACGCAAGATGCGCACGGAGCAAATGCTGATGACAGCCCCGATCAGTATCACGGGTATGGTGCTGGGCAAATATTTTGCCGCGCTGACCATGTTTCTGGGCGGCATTCTGCTCTCCTGCATCAACTTTATTCCGCTCTACGTCATCGCGTCGAAGGAGCGCGCAGGGCAGACCTTTGAAGCCAACCACATCGGACCCGTGACGGGACAGATCGTCGGATGCCTGATCGCCGTGATCCTCATGGGCGCGGCAATGATCGCGATCGGCACGCTGATCTCCGCCTTGACCGAGAACCAGCTCTCTGCGGCGGTCATCACCATCGGCGTGATCGCGGCAATGATCCTGCTTAACTACCTCAACCTGCTTCAGGACAAGAACGGTCAGCCTCTGATCGACGCGTATGCGATCCGTTTTGTGATCGGTTGGGTGTCGGTGCTCAGCCGCTACATGAATTTCGCGCAAGGGCTGTTTGATTATGCCGCACTTTTGTATTACGTGTCCCTGGCGTTCGTGTTTATCTTCCTGACGATCCGCGTATATGAAAAGCGTCGTTGGGGCTGATAGGCTCGCGGAGGATTGATTCGTATGAAGAGAAAGCTTGTCCGAAATAAAAAAATGCGATACGCCGGTGTGTCGGTGGCTCTGACCGTGCTCGTCGTGGTGGTGGCGGTGCTGCTCAACGTGCTTGCGACCTCGGTGACGCAGCGGTACTCTCTGTATACGTCCATGGTGGGCAAAACCGCCTTTGACGTGACCGAGAATTGCTACGATCTCCTGGATACCGCATTTGAAAATGCAAAAAAAGAAACGGGAAAGACCCCCAAGGTAACGATCCTGTTCTGTGACACGGAGGAGAACGTCAAGGCGAACGACTCCACCAATTTCTACCTTTACCGAACCGCCAAGCAGTTGGAAGCGCGCTTTGATGCTCTGGAGGTCGAATTTATCGACGTATTTGCAAACCCGAAGCCGATCGAGAACTATATGACCACGACCAATCCGCTTACGGGTGAGGCGATCGACGTCACGATCTACGCCGACAGCGTGATCGTGATCAGCGAGGATTACCACCGCGTGTACGGCGCGACCGATTTCTTCGTGTACGACCGAACGCTGACGCAGGCGTGGGGCTATGCGGGCGAGAAAAAGCTTGCCTCTGCCATCATGTCGGCACTCTCACAAAAGGAGCGCATCGCCTGCTTGCTCAACAATCACGGCGAGGTATTTTACGATTACGATCTCGTCACGCTTCTTGATGAAGCGGGATACAGCGTGGGATATATCGATCTGTATAAGGACGAGATCCCCGAAAACTGCGAGCTGCTGATCAGCTTCAACCCCAGCACCGACCTTGTGACCACGGCGGAAATGTCCGAGAAATCCGAGGTGGATATTCTGGAGGACTTCCTTTCCGAGGACGGCAACGCCTTTTTGGTGTTCTTTGCCAACAATACTCCGGCACTTCCGAACTTTGAGCGCTATCTGAAGGAATGGGGTGTGAAGAGTGATTACGCAAAGAATTCCAACGGCGTGTCCTACCGCTACACGGTTCAGGATCCCGGAAATTCTCTGACCTCGGACAACACCACCGTTTACGGTGTGGCGGACGAGCGCGTTGCCGCGCGCTACGGCAACCTGATCGGCGCGGATCATGAGTTCGTCATCTTCCGCGGCGCAACCTCCTTCAGCGTTTCAAACGAGGGCTATCTTGATAACAAGGACGGTACCTACCGCAACCAGAGCGGCACGCGCGTGATGTATCCTCTGTATCGCACGAGCGAGGGTGCCGAGGCGTGGGTCGGCGGCAGACGAGTCGCGGGCGGCGGCGCGATTCTGGCAAGCGTGACCGAGCAGACCAATGAAACGGGCGGCAGCTCCTACGTGGGCGCGTTTTCCTCCGTTCAGTTTGCAACCACGCAATATTTGCGCTCAGCAGTCTATCACAACACGGACGTTCTGCTTCGACTGATCGGCAACTTTGCCGCAACCGAGGAGAACGGTGAGCGCGTACCCTATCTGACAACGGAGGGAATTGCAGTCAAGCCCTTCCTTGTGCAGGATATCAGCACGGTCACGACTGCACAGATCCTTACGTGGACGCTGGTGCTGGCATTGGTGCCCGCAGTCGCCTTCAGTGCGGCAGGCGTGGTGATCCTCGTCAGACGCCGCCGTGCGTAAAAATCCCCAAGAAAGGAACGAACGGAACATGAATCATCATGAAAACGGATGGCGAAAGAAGCTTCGCCACGGTTCGGTGTCGCTCGGTATCACCGTAGCGGTGCTGGTCGCGGTACTGCTTTTGAATATCGGCATGACCGCTCTTTGCTCGGGGAGACTGTGGTATATTGACCTGACACCCGATTCACCGTATAACGTCTACGTCGGCGATACGACGCGAAAATACGCAACGCTGTATACCTTGATGGACGAAACGGTCAGCTCCCTTGATTATATCTTTGAAAATGCAAATTCCAACCGCGATAAGGACGATCCGGTGCAGGTCGACATCATCTTCTGCGCCGAGCCGGACCTCCTGATGCGAAACGAGCAGACGAGATACGTGTATTACACGGCACTCTCCTTGCAGAAGAAATACCCCGATATCATTCACGTGTCTTACAGAGATGTCTGGGACAATCCGTCCTCCGTGGACGAATATCGCAGCACGAAGTACTCCAACATCTTCCAGACCGACGTCATCGTTGCCAGCGGCTCGGAGTTCCGCGTGAATACGGTCCGCTCCTATTACGCCTATGACAGCGATGCCGCTACCAGCATTCCCGTGGCTTACAACGGACAGAAGCAGTTCGTCAAGCAGATCCTTGACGTAACGGGCGCGGAGCGTCCGATCTGCTGTCTGACGACCAACCACGGCGAGCCCTTTGCGGAGCTTGATCTGGACGACCGCGCAAATTGGTACGATTACAAGGAATTTATGAACGTGATCGAGGGCGCGGGCTACGAGATTCGCTATCTGGATCTGGAAAATGACGAGATTCCCGAAAATTGCAGACTGATCATCACCTTTGATCCGCAGACGGACTTTGTGTCTGACCTCGACGAGGACGTGGAGCTTTCGGAAAGTAAAAAGCTGCGTGAATACCTCAACCAATCCTACTCGTATATGTTCTTTGCCGATGCAGACACCCCCTTCGGTAAGCTTGTCAACATGGTGGAGTTTCTTGAAGAGTGGGGGATTCAATACAAAACGGCAGAGGGCGTTGATTCCGAAGGAAATACCGTTTTGGGCAACTACCTCATCAGCGATCCCAACGCAAGCCTTGCAGGGAGCGGCGAGCGCTTCTGGGGACAGTACGTGCCCGGAAACGGACTTGGCAATGCGATCCTGTATGACGTGATCTCCTCGGCTGCGTCCCCCAAGATCTTTTTTGATAACGCGGTCGGAATCGAATACGCCGAAAGCTTTGAGCTGACCTACGTTCAGGCAAACGCAACCGCGGGAACCGAGGGATTTAGCTTCGGTTACCGCGAGGGTAACCGCACGACGCGTTCGATCTTTGATATGTTCCACGCGGGAACCTCCTCGGCAATGGCGAATTACAAGGTCGTGGCAAACGGCGAGGTGCTGACCAAGACGAACGGCGAGGAGCTCGTCGGAAGCGACGTGTTCCGCGTAATGACCGTTTCGCGCGAGCCGCGCACGGTTGAGGAGGGTCAGGGCTTTACGGCGGTCACGCAGAACGCTTACGTCTGCGCGATCGGCTCGACCTCGTTCGTGTCGGATCAGGCACTCGGCTCCTCCGGATACGGTACGACCTACGGCAACACCGACGTGCTTCTGGCTACGCTGCGCTACATCGGTAAGGAGGTCAACCCCGTTGGTATCAGCTTCATTTATCTCTACGATGCGGCGATCGGATCGGAGTATTTCCAGACGTCGGATGCGCAGACCGGTGCCACGGTGGTCAAGCCCACCATTATTACCACCACGGTCGTGCTGGCAGTTCTTCCCGCAGTGATCATGGCGGGTGCCGGCATCTTCGTTTTGGTCAGAAGAAGGGCTCGCCACTGAGCCGAAACCTTGACGGCGGAGAGATTCTGCCCGAGATTCAAAGAAGGGAATACAAGAAAACCAAATGAGAACCGAAGAAACGATTGTAAATTTGATATTTGACGCAGGCAAGGGAAGCGTGGCGCAATCGGCGCGCGAGGCCGTGTGCGGCGAGCCCTACGGCACGCTCCCCACGCCCGTGCGCGCGGGATACCGCTTTGACGGCTGGTATCTTGGCGACACGCGCGTCACCGCGGAAACCGTTCTGGATTCTGCCGATGACGTGCGCTTGCAGGCGCGCTGGGTGCGTGAGCGGGCGAACAAGAAAAAGGCGTCCTCGCTCAAGCGTCAGAAATGGGCTGTGGTCGCACTGGCGGCAACGGCTGTGGTGCTGCTCATCGCGTGGGCGATCGTGGCACAGCTGATCTCCGTGTACTATCTGACCGATACCTATACGGTGGATGGCAAGGAGTACAGCGACCGCTATACGATCAAGCGTGAGGACGGCGTGTACAAGATGTTTGACAGCGATGGAACGCTCATGCCTACCAGAGAAAACGCCCCAAACGTCTATATTGCCGCAAAGAGCGGTAACCAGTACAGCATCAACCCGGATACGGGAGAATATAGGTTGATCGCGATCGTGGACCCCGATACGCTGGACGACTACGAGGCGGCTGCGGGAACGGCGTTGCTGCTGTATCCCGAGATCTCCTCCTCTTACGTTTTTGATATAGAGGTCACGAACGAGCATGGCACGTATAAATTCGTGCATACGCCCAAAGGAACCTACATCGAGGGCTTTGAGGACGCGCTTTTCTCCTACGATACGGATCTGTATGCGCGCCTGATCGTAGGCTGTGGCTGGACGACCGCGTCGCGCAAATTGACGAAGGCGGCGGACGTTGCAAAGCTTGCGGACGGAAGCATCGACTATTCCGTGTACGGTCTGGATACCCCCACGGCATCTTACACAATCCGAGGCGTGCTCTTTAAGAAGGACGACAGCGGGAACGACCTTTATTCGGGCGGTAAGCCCGTGGTCGACTATAAGACCGAAACGAACGACGACGGAAGCACCTATCAGAGCTTCAAGCCCGACCCCGATAAAAACTATACCGTTCATATCGGAAACCTGACCCCCTCCAGAGACGGCTATTACGTGCGCATCGAGGGGAAGAACTCCATCTATATCCTGGGTGCCGGGTACCTCAAGAGCACGGTGATGGTGCCTGTTGAATCCATGGTCAAGCCACAGGCAGTTTATGCGGTATCTGTCAACACGCACAGCATGGCGGATAACTTCATGCTTCGCGTGCTGGATGACGGTTGGATGAACATAAAGGACTACAACATCAGCGATTCGGAGCTGATCGTAGCACTTTCCTACGAGCCGCTGGAGCTGCGTCAGTACACCATGAACACCTCCTTCCCGTACGTCAACTTCGGCGTTAATCTGATGGACGGATACCGCATCAACGCGTCCCGTGCACAGGAGATCCTGGGGCTGTTCTTTTCGCTTGAGTGTGAGCGATGCGTCAAGCTTGGTGTGAACGCCGACACGCTCAAGGAATTCGGCTTTGACGAGAACGTGATGATGCTTCAGTACGGCGTGGATGTGGATGAGTCCGACGGTGTGAATACCTTCCTGACCAACTCGCTCTTTATTTCCACCGTGAAAAACGAAAACGGCAACTACTACGTAGCGTCCACGACCTTTGATATGATCGTGGAGGTTGAGCCGTACTACCTGCCGTTTATTGAATGGGATACTGCGGATTGGTATGAAGAATACTTCATGCAGATCAGCCTTTCCTATCTCAAGGGGCTGAGCCTTACCATCGGAGATCAGTCCTACGATTTCTCCTTCAGTCACGACCGCTCCTACTGCTATTACGTTACGGAGGAGAACGGTGTCAAAATGCTGAAGGCTGTGGATCTTTCCAACGGATATCTCGAGGAGTCCGGCACGAAGCTCTACTACAAAACCTCCTCGGGGGAGACCTATGAGGTAACCGCGCGGATCGACTTTGATACCGTGGAGAACGTGTCCTACAGAGATGCCATGATGAATCCCAAGAAGGGGAACATCATCTATATGGAAGAGATCTATTACTACGTCAATGCAAAAGGGCAGAACGTGCGTGTTCGTCCCGATTTCGTCAACAACGATATTGTCAGACGTGACGACGTGCTCTGCTTTGTCGGTACGCTCAACGGTCAGAGCGTGGATATTGCGGTCAACCGTCAGTTCGGTGAGCCTATTTACCGTCACAAGGAGGGGCTTGAAACCGTGGTAACGGTCGCAACGAGCAATCCGCAGATATCCAGCCCTCAGTATTCCAAGAACAACGGTTTGCTGGATTACACCATCAAAGAGGAATATCGGAGCGACACGACGGGGGAAACGCTGTACGAGATGATCAGCGCGGAAACCAATTACAGCCGTCTGCATCTGGCTTTGGTCAACTTCACACTTGAGGGCGACGTCAAGGAAAAGGATATCATGGATCGTTACGGCATGACGGTCGATCAGTTCATCGCGTCGCGTCAGCCCACCGCCACGATCAGGCTCCAATCCGAGGATCAGGCAAAATTCTTTAACGGCTACGTCTATTACGACGATGAGATCGGCGAGGACGTCCGTGCGCATACGGAGAACGAGATCTGGAATGTCGAGATCAACTTCTACCGATATACCGATAACAAGGCGATCGTAACCCTCCGCATGCTGGATGAGAACGGCAATGCGGTCGGTCAGGAGTATGGAAGATTTTACGTGAAGGCGGATTTTCTGGATACACTGCACGGCTATGTTGAGGATCTCCTGAACGAGCGCGTTATTCCCGATTAAGCAACACAAAAACGTGCACGGTGTCCCTTTTGGGACGCCGTGCACGTTTTTTATCGTATTACGAAGCACGCGTCAATTCCGTAGTAGCGGAAGGCGCGGATCGCGCTTTCGTCAATCTCCTCGCCCGACACGACGATGGGGACTGCCGGGGGGCAGGAAACCGACGGCGCGGCAAGAATGTGCCCCAATGCGCGCTCAACCGGGACTTGCACCATGGGGGAGAGCATCGCCTCGCGGATCGACATGCGCGCTTTTGCGCGCGTGCGTGCGGGGGGGAGCGTGGTGATCGGGTTGCGACGCGGAAGCACTGCGAGCGCGTGTTGCAGCGTCTGCAAGCCCGCGTGACCGATTGTGGGGGAGAGCATAAAAACGACGTGGTCGGGGTCGGCAAATTCGCATTCGATTCCGCTCTCGCGCCAGGCATCGGCAACAGCCGTGCCCTCGTAGCCGTATGGCTTCGTTGCAAGCGTGAGCTTCAATTCCTCCTCGCCGTAAAGCTCCCAGCCCATGTCGGTCAGGGCTTGACGCAACGTCTGCACGTGCGGCAAAAAGGCTTGCAATTGGCGGCTGAACGCCTCGCCCAGAACAGGGTTGGCGGCGTCGAGCGATTGGAGGATCAGATAAGAGGGGCTGGTTGAAGCAAACAGCGCGAGCGCGCTTTTTGCCATGTCGGTAAAGATGCGCGGTGCATGATTGCCGACGTGCAGATACGCACCGCCCGTGAGCACGGGGAGCGTTTTGTGCGCGGAATCGCAGACCAGATCGGCACCAAGGTCGATCGGGTGCACGGATTGCGGCAGGAATCTGAGATACGCCCCGTGCGCGTTGTCAACCAGCAGAAGCACACCGTGGCGGTGGCAGACCGTGGAGATGGCGCGGATATCGGCAACGCCTCCGAGGTAATCGGGACTTGTCAGGTAGAACGCGGTCGGCTTTTGGGGGGCGACCGCAAGAAGCGCGTCAAGCAGGTTGGCATAGACCGTGCATGAGAGGTAAGAGGCATCGTCGCCCGCGTCCTGCCAGACCACGTCAACGTCGAGCAGCGCCACGGCGGAGAGAAAGGTCTTGTGCGCGTTGCGCGCCGCCCACAAAAGCGGGCGCTTGCCGCTTGCCTTGGCATGCAGAGCGGCAAGCTGCACCATGGCGCGGATGCAGAGCGAGGAGCCCTCGGTGGAATAAAAGGTCGGACAGCCGAAGATCTCGCTTGCCCGGTGCTCGCTTTGCGCGATGATGCCGTCGGCTTCAAACAGGCTGTCAGCACCTCGGATCTCCGTGATGTCAAGTGCTTCGACGCCCAAAGCCCCCGTGCCCTTGTGACCGGGCATATGCAGCCGCAGCGTGCCGCTTTCGGCGTAACGGCTTACAAAGTCGCAGATCGGTGTGTTCATTTTGCTTTTCTTGCCAGCGTGCGCGCGATCTCCACCATGATGGCACATTCCATTCTCTTGCGGAAGAGCTCACAGCCATATTTGTAAACGCCCGTCACGCTTCCCGTGGAGTGGTAAGCGTTTGCGGCACAGCCGCCCGAGCAATAGAGCTTTGCCCAGCAGTCGCGGCAATCGGGACGCGCGTAGACGTTGCAGGAGGCGAAATCGCATTGCGTTTCTTTGTTTGTAACGCCTTGCCAGATGTTGCCCAGCTTGAATTTTTCCTCGCCCACGAACTGGTGGCAGGGGTAGAGGTCACCCCAAGGCGTGACTGCCATGTACTCCGTGCCCGAGCCGCAGCCCGAGATGCGCTTGTAGATGCAAGGACCGCCTGTCAGGTCGATCATGTAGTGGTAGAAGGTAAAGGGGCGGTCCTCGCGGTCGCGCTCAAGCATCAATTCAGCCAGCCTTTCGTACTGGTCAAGCACGATCGGCAGATCCGCCTCGGTCAATTTCGATGGGTCACCGGGTGCGCAGACCACGGGCTCCATGCTCAGCTCGTTAAATCCGAGGTCGAGCATGACCTGAATGTCCTTGAGAAAATCGGGGTTGGCGTGGGTGAAGGTGCCGCGCATGTAGTAGTTTTTGCCGCCGCGCGCTGCCACGAGCTTCTGGAACTTGGGAACGATTTTTTCCCAGCTGCCGTTTCCTGCGTAGTCCACGCGATAGTGGTGGCGGATTTCTTTCCGTCCGTCGAGGCTGAGCACGACGTTGCTGCACTCACGGTTGGCAAAATCGATCACGTCGTCGTCGATCAGAAGCCCGTTCGTGGTCAGCGTGAAGCGGAAATTCTTGTTGTGCTCCTTTTCGATCGAGCGCGCGTACGCCACGAGCTGCTTGACCACGTCAAAGTTCATCAAAGGCTCGCCGCCGAAGAAGTCGACCTCAAGGTTGCGGCGCGTGCCCGAATTGGCAACGAGAAAATCCAGTGCCTGCTTGCCGACCTCAAAGCTCATCACGGCGCGGTCGCCGTGGTACTTGCCCTGACTTGCAAAGCAGTAGGCGCAGTTGAGGTTGCAGGTGTGCGCGATGTGCAGGCACAGAGCCTTGACAACGCCTGCGGTCTTTTCCTTCAGGTGACCCGCCATGCCCTCGAACGTGTCGGGGGAGAAGAGCTTGCCGCACTCCTTCAGTGCCTCTACCTGCTCGTAGCATTCCGTGATATCCTCAGCGGTGATGCCGTCCACGCCGATGTATTTTTCGTTCATTGCCGCGATCACAGCGTCGCGGTCGCAGTCCGCAAACATGGCGATGATGTCATACGCCACGTCGTCAACCACGTGTACGCCGCCCGACGCGGTGTCGAGAACGATGTTATAGCCGCCAAGCTTGTATTGATGGATCATGTTTTGTACTTCCTTTGCGTAAAAGATAGGGAGGCAGACGAAAAATGCCGCCGTAGTCGGCGGCATTTTTCATGAAAGCCAAATTACTTGTTCTCGCACTGCTGGTTAGCGATACCGCAGCTGGTCTTGCAAGCGGACTGGCAAGAGGTCTGGCATTCGCCGCAGCCGCCGTTCTTTGCGCTCTCGCACAGGTTGCGAGTTTCGATGGTTTCGATATGCTTCATGATGAATACCTCCAATCAGAATTACCCATATTATAGCACAGCTTTCCCGAAAAGTCAATATAAAACGCAATATTTGCGCTGATTTTTTTGTTTTTTAAGGCGGAGCACCCTTTTCAAAAAGGTTTTCCCACACCCTTTCCAAAAAAATTCCCCGCATGGGCTATATGTTTCCCGATAGAGGGTGCATCTCACAGCACCCCCTCCGTTGTTTCTGCTCAGTGAAAGGCGTTCGATTCGCAACCGCCTTTTCGTGGGAAGCCGTGGCGCGGTGAAGATCGATAAAAATGCCGCGAACGATTGACAAAAGCGGTCGTTTTGTGTATAATAGTATTCGAATATTTATAAAACGCAGGAGATAAATCATGAAAAAAACAGTTTTGAGAAATTACGCAAAGCTCATCGCGAAGATGGGCGGAAACGTGCAAAAGGGGCAGGATGTGATCATTCGCGCCGACCTCGACCAGCCCGAATTCGTTCGCATGGTCGTTGAAGAATGCTACGCGCTGGGCGCGCGTCAGGTTCGCGTGGAGTGGAGCTATCAGCCCGTGACCAAGGTAACGCAGAAGAAGGCGAGTTTGAAAACGCTGTCGCATATGGAGGTGTGGGAGGTTGCCAAGCTCAAGCACGAGTCCGAAACCCTGCCCGTGACCATCTGGCTGGATTCCGACGATCCCGACGGGCTGGCTGGCGTGAATCAGGAGAAGATGGCGAAGGCGATGCAGGCGCGGTACAAGATCCGCAAGCCCTATCGCGATGCCATGGAAAACAAATACCAGTGGTGCATTGCCGCAGTACCGGGTGCTGCTTGGGCGAAAAAGGTCTTCCCGAAGGAAACCAAATCCCGCGCGATCGAAAAGCTGTGGGAGGCGATCCTTTATACCTCGCGCGCGCTGGAGGACCCCATTGCCGCGTGGGAGGCGCACAACAAGGATCTGGCGGCGAGATGCGATTATCTCAACGCCCTTGGCATCGAGTCGCTGGAATACAAATCCTCAAACGGCACGGATTTTACCGTTGGACTGATCGAGGACGCGCTCTTTATGGGCGGCGATGAAACCACGCAGGGCTCGGGCATCGTCTTCAACCCCAACATTCCGTCCGAGGAGGTGTTCGTGTCGCCGATGAAGGGAAAGGCAGAGGGAATCGTGTATGCCTCTAAGCCGCTCTCTTATCAGGGACAGCTGATCGAAAACTTCTGGATGCGCTTTGAGGGCGGTCGCGCCGTCGAGGTGGGGGCAGAGAAGGGCGAAGCATTGCTCCGGGAGATGATCTCCATGGACGAGGGTGCGGCGTACCTTGGCGAGGTCGCGCTCGTGCCTTACGATAGCCCCATCTGCAACTCGGACCTTTTGTTTTACAACACGCTCTTTGACGAGAACGCCGCGTGCCACCTGGCGGTCGGTCACGGCTTTACCAACGTTATCAAGGATTACGACAAGTACACCATGCAGGAGTGCTACGACAAGGGGATCAACGACTCTATGATCCACGTGGATTTTATGATCGGCACGTCCGATCTTTCGATCGTTGCGCAAACGCGCGACGGACGCCGTGTGCCGATCTTTGAAAACGGCAACTGGGCGTTTTAAGAGGTGCGTATGAGCGTTGTTGAACGTTTTTTGAAATACGTCAGCTTTGATACGACCTCCTGCGAGGACAGCGAAACCGTTCCAAGCTCGCGCTGTCAGCTGGCACTGGCGGAGTGCTTGGTCGGAGAGCTGACCGCTTTGGGGCTTTTTGACGTCCGCATGGACGAATACGGCTACGTGTACGGCTTTTTGGCGGCGTCGGCAGGGCGCGAGAACGAGCCTGCGCTCGGTCTGATCGCGCATATGGACACTTCTCCCGCAGTCGGCGGCAAGGACATCAAGCCGCGCACCGTGCGCTACACGGGCGGCGTTTTGCCGCTTGGCAACGGTGCGATCCTTGACCCCGCCCTTTACCCGATGCTGGACAAGTGCGTTGGCAAGGAACTGATCGTGACCGACGGCACGACCCTTTTAGGGGCAGACGACAAGGCGGGCATTGCCGAGATCGTCAGCCTGTGCGCGCATCTTGCTGCGCACCCCGAAATTTCGCACCGCGCGATCACGGTGGCGTTCACGCCCGACGAGGAGATCGGACGGGGCGCGGATCACTTTGACGTTGCGCGCTTCGGCGCATCCGTGGCGTACACGGTAGACGGCGGCGAGATCGGTGAGATCGAATACGAAAATTTCAACGCCGCGGCGGCGAGCTTGACCGTGCACGGCGTCAATATCCACCCGGGCTCTGCCAAGGGGCGTATGAAGAATGCGATCTTGATGGCGAATCAATTCATTTCGATGCTTCCGCCTGCCGAAACACCCGCGCACACCGAGGGCTACGAGGGATTTTACCACGTGACCGATATGCGGGGTGACGAAACGACGGCGACGGTTGCCTTGCTGATCCGCGACCACGACCGCGACAAATTTGAAGCGCGGAAGGCGTTCCTCTCACGCGTGTGCGATTATTTGAATGCCCAATGGGGCGAGGGCTGCTTTGAGTTCTCGATCCGCGACAGCTACTACAACATGCGCGAAAAGCTGCTTTCCCACATGGATCTGATCGAAAACGCCAAGGATGCGATGCGTTCGGTGGGAGTTGAGCCGATCGTCTCCCCGATCCGTGGCGGCACCGACGGCGCGCGGCTGTCCTTTATGGGGCTTCCTTGCCCGAACCTCTCCACGGGCGGCGCGAATTTCCATGGTGTCCACGAGTTTATCCCCGTGGAGTCCTTGGAAAAGATGGTTGAGGTATTGTTGTATTTGGTGGGGTGAGCGTTTCGGGGAGAAAGTTTTTTTCAAAAAAGCTCCTTCCTCCACAAAACCATTATATCACGCGTGCATTACATAATAACAAAGAAGCACCGCCATCGGCGGTGCTCTTTTTGCTTATTTCCCCTTTACAAAGGTTGCGGAGTTGATGACGACCTTGGAAACAAGGATTTCGTTTGAGGTTTCCAGCTCGGCGATGCGGTCAACTGTTTCCATGCCGAACACGACATGACCGAATGCGGCGTACTGGCCGTCGAGGGATTGGGAATTATTTGAGCTTGTTTTGTGAACGATGAAGAACTGCGAGGACGCAGAATCGTAGACGTCGGTACGTGCCATGGAAATCGTGCCGCGCACGTGCTTGATGGGGTTATCCACGCTGTTTTGGGAAAATTCGCCCTTAATAGTGTCTGCATCTTTTTCGTTCATGTCAGCGTCGAAGCCGCCGCCCTGAATCATAAAGCCATTTACCGAACGGTGGAAGATCAGCCCGCTATAGAAATCTTCCCTAACGAGCTTTTGGAAATTCGCCACCGTAATTGGTGCATTTTCGGGATCAAGCTCGACCACGATGTCGTCAATGCGCTTGACACCGTTTGCGTCGGTGTAGGAGATGTTCATTTTAACGAGATTGGTTACCTCGTCGGTTTCGGTGTATTTTTCGTCAGCCAGATGCTTCGTGGGGGGGACGGGGGACTGCTTCTCGGGAAGGTTCAGGATAATGATCAGAGTGACTGCCGCGATGATCGCAACTATGACCGCAATGGCGGAAATGAGAAAAATGCGCTCCTTCTTTTTCTGTGCGCGTGCGAGCTGCTCGGCGCGCGCCTTGCGCTCCTTGCTCATGCTTGTGTTTTTTGCCATGTCAGGTTCCTTTCTTTTTTGCATACTATCAAAATTGTATCAAAAAAACGCACGTTTGTCAAGAGGTTTGCGCCTTTTGAGAAATAATTTACAATCAATGCGGATAAGATAATAAAAAAGGGGAAAAAGGGGGGCGTGTATGGAAAAAAGCGTGTGGGAGCGCTTGAGTGCGATCCTTTTGACGGTGTGCCTTGGTGGGTTGCTTTTTTACTGCGTGCTCCGCTTTGCCTTTCCGATCCTGCTTCCGTTTTTGCTGGCGTGGGTCATTGCGTTTCCGCTTCGGCCACTTTCACAAAAGCTGTCGAAAAAATCCCGTCTGCCGCAGCCCGTGTGCGCGATTTTATTGCTGTTGATCACGGTGGGGTTGGGCGCGTGGGGGCTTGCTGCCGCCGTCGGTCGGCTGCTGTCGGAGCTTGGAGGGCTTGTCAACCGCCTGCTTTCAGACGGCGGCTTGCTTGACGCCTTGGGCGCGGCAGGCACATGGCTGGAATCCTTGGCGGAGCACTTTGGCTTGGACGGCGGAGGCGGCGACCTGCGGCAAAAAATACACGAAATGGCAACGGGCATGATCGGGAGCCTTTTGTCTGCGGTGGCATCGGGCTTGCCCGAGCTTGTCGGGCGCATTCTTTCGTCCTTGCCGACCGTTCTGTTCGTGACGGTTCTGACCGTGATCGCAGGGTATTATTTTTGCGTGGATTGGGATCGCGTGAGCGCGGTTCTGCTTTCCTTCGTTCCCGCGCGTTGGCGGCGGCATCTGCACGCGGCAAGAGTGCGCGGGCGCGAGATGTTTGCGCGTTATATCAAGGCGTATCTGTGGCTTTTGGCGATCACGTTCGCGCTTTTGCTCGCGGGACTTTTGATCCTTGGGGTGGATTACGCCTTTTTGCTGGCACTCCTGATCGCCGTCTTAGATCTGTTGCCCGTGCTCGGCGTGGGGACGGTACTGCTCCCATGGAGCGTCGTGATGCTGATCGGGCGGCACTTTTACGTGGGGTTTGGCTTGATTTTGCTCTATTTGATCATCACGCTCGTGCGGCAGGTGTTAGAGCCGCGCCTGGTCGGAAAAAGCCTGGGACTTCACCCGCTGGTCATGCTGTTTGCCACCTACGCGGGCTTTTACCTGTTCGGGTTGGTCGGCATGATCCTGGGACCCGTGGTGGCTCTGCCGATCAAATATCTGCTTGAAACGCTCTCGCAAAAGGAAAAAAGAGGAGAACCGTGATTCTCCTCTTTTTCATACGTTATCGCTTTTTCGCCGTTTTTTTCTTGGCGGGTGTGCTTTTTGACGCAGGCTTTTGGCGCGACGCGCTTTTCTTTTGCGGCTCGCTCCGCTTGCCGTAATGCGACGACGCGTGACCGCTTTCGGTGCGGCGGCTTGTCCCCGATTTCTTGGGCGCGGCGGCGTTCGCGGGGCGCACCAGACACTCCGCGCCGTAGCCGATCAGGTCGCTCCGTCCCGCGCGTGTCAGTGCCTCGCGCACGAGATCTGCGTTTTGCGGGCGGTTATATTGCAGCAGCGCGCGCTGAAGCTGCTTTTCGCGGTAATCGGTTGCCACGTATACGGGCTTCATATTCAGCGGATTGATGCCCGTGTAATACATGACAGTGGACGCCGTTCCGGGGGTGGGGTAATAGTCCTGCACCTGCTCGGGCGCGTAGCCGTTTTTCTTCAGGCACACGGCAAGCTCGATCGCGTCCTTGACGGTCGATCCCGGGTGGCTGGACATCAGATAGGGCACGAGATACTGCTCCTTCCCGACCGCCTTCGTAATTTCAAAGAATTTTTTGCGAAATCCCTCATAGACCTCGAAATTCGGCTTTCCCATACAGGCGAGCACCGCCGACGAGCAATGCTCGGGCGCGACCTTGAGCTGACCGCTGACGTTGTCGCGGACGAGCTTGCGGAAGAACGCGTCGTTGGGGTCTGC
The DNA here is from genome assembly GCA_045597145.1 of Eubacteriales bacterium. Classification (GTDB taxonomy): domain Bacteria; phylum Bacillota; class Clostridia; order Oscillospirales; family CAG-272; genus UMGS1865. Next base: position 30,213 of record JAZODU010000069.1, on the reverse strand, counting down.
CATGAGATAATCAAAGCGGATGCCGCTTCGGATAAAGACCTTTTTGATCTTCGGGAGCACCTCGATCTTCTCGATTAAGCACTGATATTCGGTGTGATCAACCTTGACGTTGGGGCAGGGCTTGGGTGCAAGGCATTTGCGCGTGGCGCACACGCCGTCGCTGAGCTGCTTGTCGCAGGCGGGGTAGCGAAAGTTTGCCGTGGGGCCGCCCACGTCGTGTATGTAGCCCTTGAAATCGGGGAGTTCGGTGATCTTGCGAGCCTCCTCAACGACGCTTCTGATACTGCGCGAGCGCACCGTGCGCCCTTGGTGAAAGGCGAGCGCGCAGAAGTTACAGCCGCCAAAGCAGCCGCGGTTGTGTGTCAGGGAGAACTTGACCTCCTCGATGCCGGGCACGCCGCCTTTTGCTTTGTAGACGGGGTGATAGTCGCGCATATAGGGGAGTGCGTAAACGCGGTCAAGCTCCTCTCTCTCAAGCGGCGGCATCGGGGGATTCTGTACCAGCATTTTGCCGTCGTACATCTCGCAAATGGCGCGTCCGTTGATCGAATCCTGATTTTTATACTGCACGCCGAACGCCTCGGCGTATTTTTGTTTGTCGGTTTTCAGCTCGTTATAATCAAAGGTTGCCGCCACCTCGTAGTGCACGGCGTCCTCGGGCTTGCAAAGATACACGCAACCGCGCACGTCGCGGATCTTTTTGATCGGCACACCGCGGTTCAAAAGCTCCGCGATGCGGAGCAGGATCTTCTCGCCCATGCCGTAGGTCAGAATGTCCGCCATGCTGTCCACAAGGATCGAGCGGCGCACCTTGTTGTCCCAGTAGTCGTAGTGCGCAAAGCGGCGGAGGGAGGCTTCAAGACCGCCGATGACGATCGGCACGTCGCCGTACGCCTCGCGGATTCGGTTGCAGTAAACGATCAGCGCGCGGTCGGGGCGCTTGCCCATCTCGCCGCCGGGGGAGTAGTAGTCAAAGCTTCGCCGCTTTTTTGCGGCGGTATAGTGCGCCACCATGCTGTCGATGTTGCCCGACGTGACGAGGAACCCCAGGCGGGGCTTGCCGTACTCGCGGAAGGCGTCACAGCTTTTGTAGTCGGGCTGGGAAAGGATCGCCACGCGGTAGCCCGCGTTCTCCAGAACGCGCGAGATAATGGACACGCCAAAGGACGGGTGATCGACGTAAGCGTCACCCGTGACGTATACAAAATCGGGTCTGTCCCAGCCACGTGCCTCCATGTCGGCACGCGAAAGCGGTAGAAAATTCATCTTTTAGTCCTTTCTTTTTTGTGGGGAAAACTCTTGAAAGAGTTTTCCCCACGCCCCTTTCGGAACTTTCACTGAATAAGGGGGGGGCTACCTTCGCAGAAAAGGGAACATTTCGATTCCTTCCTCGGCGTGTGCGCAGTGAAAGCTGTTGATGCAGTGCGAAGCTTTGTATGCCCCGATCACCGCTCGCTCTACGGTGTGCTTGCGCACAGCCGGTTTGGCGATGGGGGAGGTTTATTCTTCCTCGTTGTCGTACGCCTTGATTCCCTGCATGCCGTTGACCACTTTGAAGCCGTCGATCTCGCCACGTTGCATCGCGCCGAAGATGCGGTAGCGAAGCCCGTTATGCTCACGGTCAAGGCGCGCGAGGAGCAGCTTCATTTCCTCACGCTGTGTGTTTCCGTCGGCGGGGCAGGGGGATTTGATAACGGGGAGAGCTGCCTTGGAGGCAAAATAGCGCAAGTCCTTTTCGGGCAGATACACCATCGGGCGGATCATGCGCAGCTCCATACGCGACAGATACGACACGGGAGAGAAGCACCCCAGCCGTCCCTCAAAAAAGAGGTTGAGCATAAAGGTTTCCACCGCGTCGTCAAAGTGGTGCCCGAGGGCGACCACGTTACAGCCCAGCTCCTTTGCGGCACGGTGAAGCGCACCGCGGCGCATCTTGGCACAAAGCGAGCAGGGGGATTTTTCTTTTCTTACGTCAAAAATGATCTTGGCGATCTCGGTATGCGTGATGTGATAGGGGACGTTCAATTCGTCGCACAGCGTTTGAATGGGCGCAAAATCCATGCTGCCCTCAAAGCCCATATCCACCGTGATCGCAACCAGCTCAAACGGTACGGGATAAAAGCGTCGCAACTCCGCCATGGCACACAAAAGCGTGAGCGAGTCCTTTCCTGCGGACACCCCCACGGCGATTTTATCGCCCGGCTCGATCATCTTGTAATCGTCTAGCGCGCGGCGCGTATAGCTTAAAATTCGTTTGATATGTTCCATTGTGTTTGATGGGGAGAGAACCCACAAGGATCCTCTCCCGCATTCCTCTGATGTTATGCCTCGGTTGCTTCTTCTGCGACCTCTTCAGCAGCCTCCTCGGCAGCCTCTTCAAGGACGACCTCAACGATCTCTTCCACTGCCTGATCAGCAGCTTCCTCTTCCTCGTCGATGTTGACGGAGAGCTTTTTGATTGCGTGGATCTGATAGATCACGCCTGCGGTGAACGCCGCAACAGCAGTAAAGCCGATCGAAGCGGCAACCCATTTTGCAATAGAACCTTTAGACATAATAGTTTCTCCTTTATAAAATATATTTTTTATTACTGTCGTTATTTTCTGCAACGATTGGCAGCTTTAATCAAAAAAAGCGCAAGTGTCATAGATTTTTCGTGCCTGTGCGGTCAGCCTTTTGGGGGTGCTTGCTGTGTCCGTGCGCTCGTAGAGCAGGAGCGGCGGGCCGACACGCAGGGAAGGGGATCCTCCCTTGACCGCCTCGATGAGAACGGAGGAGGGCTCGCTTGCTTCGTCCGCATGCACAAAGACCATGCGCTTGGGCTCCAGCCGTGCGTCGTGCATTGCACGGAGCAGATCGGTCAGTCGATCGGGGCGAAAGACGCATACGAAGCGTCCGCCGTGCTTGAGCACCCGTGCGGCGGCGTTGCAAAAGTCGCCGATGCCGCCAAAGACCTCGTGCCGTGCGATGAATTTTTCGTCGTGCTCGTTTCGCTTGCCCGTTGTGGCTTTCATGTACGGAGGATTGGCGACTACCAGCGCGACCTCGCCGCAGGTGTCCGCGGGGGACAGGCTTCTGACGTCGGTACACAGCACGAGCAGCCGCTCGCTCATGCCGTTGAGCGCGGCGTTGCGACGGATCAGATCCGCAAAGCATTCCTGAATCTCCGCCGCCACGGCGTTTTTGACCTTGTTCCGTGCCAGAAGCAGGAGGGGGAGGATCCCCGTGCCGCTTCCGAGATCCACGACGGTGTCGTGCGGCTGTGGGCGGACGAATGCCGCCAGCAGATACGCATCGGTGCCAAACGTCAAGCCGTTTTTGCGGCGGATCAGTCGAATGTGCTCGTTGACCGTATCGATTTTTTCGTCGGGTGAGAGCACCGGTTGATAATCGGTCATGTTTGAATGTATCCTTTTAGGAGTAAAAATGGCAAGAGCGAAGCCGGTCGATGAAAACACCGCCCGCTTCGCTCTTTGGGGTTGCAAATGATGTAATTATGCTTCCTGGGGAGCGCCAACCGGGCATGCCTCAGCACAAGCACCGCAAGAAATGCACTTGTCTGCATCGATGTCGTACTTGCCGTCACCCTCTGCAATTGCATCCATGGGGCAAGCTTCAACGCAAGCGCCGCATGCTACGCAATCATCATTGATTTTGTATGCCATGTTTCGATACCTCCTGATAGTATTTGTAGGACACCTATATTGTAACATATTTTTTTGGTTTTGCAACTGTTTTTTGCAATTTTCCAAAAAAAATTTCATTTCACGCGCCAATCACTTCCACAACCTTGCAGGAATGGAAAATCATGGCTGATCGTTATGCCTTTTCGGAGGCTTGCACGTCCTGACGGGACTTTTCCTTGGGCAAAACCGTAACGGTGTCGCGGTGATATTGCTTGGGCGGCGTGTCGGGAGCGTCCTTCAGGAGTACGCGCACCGTGCCTGCCAAGGGGTTGGTGGAGATGACCGTTCCGATGCCGTCCTCGGTTTTGACGGTCGAATTGACCGCAGGGGTCAGCTTGTGCTCGGCACTGTAGACGTCGGATTCAAATCGCAGGCAGCACATCAGGCGTCCGCAAAGGCCCGAGATCTTGGTGGAGTTGAGGGAGAGCCCCTGCTCCTTTGCCATTTTGATGGATACCTGTGCAAAATCGGGCAGGAAAGTGGAGCAGCAGAGCATTCTGCCGCAGGCACCGATGCCGCCGAGCATCTTTGCCTCGTCGCGGATACCGATTTGGCGCAGCTCGATGCGCGTGCGGAAGACCGATGCCAGATCCTTGACCAGATCGCGGAAGTCCACGCGTCCCTCGGAGGAGAAGTAGAAGAGAAGCTTGGAGTTGTCGAATGCGTACTGCACCTCGATCAGCTTCATTTCCAGCTTATGCTCCTCGATCTTCTTTTGACAGATGACCAGCGCTTCCTTTTCCTTTTTGCGGTTTTCCTCGTTGTGTGCCACGTCCTCCCGGGTCGCCACGCGCAAAAGCGGGCGCAGGGGGGACACGGTCTCGCTTGCGTTGATCATAGTGTTTCCGAGGCAGACGTCGCCGAACTCGGGACCTCTTGCGGTTTCCACGATGGCGCAGTCACCCTTTTTGACCTTGAGGCCGTTCGGGTCAAAATAGTACATTTTTCCGACCGAGCGGAAGCGGATGCCGACGACCTCGACCTTTTTCTCGTCCTTGGAGACGGGAGCTGTCATCACGGGGGATTCAAACAGATCGGTTCCCTCGGGGATCTCCACCTCCTCAGCGGGAGCAGGGGCTTCCGTCTTTACGGGCTGGGCGTTGAGCACGATCTTGGCGCGCCACTCCGCAAGCTCGCGCTCCTCCTTCGGGTCTCCGTAAATGTCATCCCTTTGGGAGATGTGATCGCGCGTGTGTGCGTTGGGCTTGCGATCGCGGTTCTTTTTGTTGCGGCGATCGTTCTTCTTGTCGTTTTTTTTCTGCTCGTTCGGCTTTTGCTCGTTGCTTTTTGGCTCACCCGACCGAGGCTCACGCGGCTTCTGCTCGCCGCCCGCCTGTGCGCCGTTCTGTGCGGCGGGGGTGGCGTTTTCGGAGCGGTGCTTGTTGTGCTTTTTACCGCCGCGGTGTCCGCGACGGCGTGCGCGGTGCTCACCGCCCGCGCCGGGGGTATGATTGCCCGATTCCTGTACGGGAGCGGGGTTCTTGTTTTCTTCCATGGGTATAAATCCTTTCTTTTATAACGGGCGCAAAAGCTCGCACGCAACTGCCATATCGATCAGCGTCAGGCGTACGTTTGCGTTCATTCGCAGCTTTGAAATGGTTTCCAACACGCAATCGCACAGCCCCAGAAGTGCAGGCGTCGTGAAGCTGTACGCGGTGGAGCAAGCCTCCTCTCTGTCGGAAAAAAAGCAGAGCGGGGCACCCTCCGTTTGCTTGCAGAGCAGAAGGTCGCGCAGGCAGGAGAGGATTTCGTTGCATTGCTCGATCAATTCGTCGCGCTTTTGCGGCAGGGCGTTGAGGTATCGCAGAACGGCGGCGCTGTTGCGGGTTTGCGCACACAGCTGCACGAATTCCTTTGCGGCAAGTCTGCGCGTGACGATCGGCTTGTAGAGCTTCGGGTCAAGAAGCGCGATCGCACGACCGATGCTTCCGTTCGCCGCCGTCAGGATCTCCGCAAAATCATTCGGCGCGGAGGCAGCCAGCTTTTTCGCCTCGGGAACGCGTGAGAGCAGGTGTGCACGGATCTCCTCCGTGGGGATCGGCTCGGTGCGGAGATGCTGTGCACGGCTGCGAATGGTTTCGAGCAGCGGCGCAACACTTTCGCACAGAAGGAGAAACAGCACGTACGATGGCGGCTCCTCAAGCGTGAGCAGGAGCGCGTTTTGCGCTTGCGTGGTCATCAAATGTGCGTCCTCGATCACGTAGATCTTGGCATCGATGTCGTTGGGGGGGACGTACACGTCGCTCTTGAGCGTGCGTACGGCGTCCACGCCAAGGGTGGCCTTGTCCTCGCGGTTGATATAGATGACGTCCGGCGAGTTACCCGAGAGGATCTTGCGGCAGACGGGGCAGGTCATGCAGGGAAGCGGCGTGTCTGCGTCGCTCCGATGCTCGCAGGCAAGGGCCGCGGCGATGCGCAGAGCCAGCATGTGCTTGCCCGAGCCGCGATCTCCCTCAAGGATGTAGGCGTGCGAGAGGCGGCGTGCGGAGATATCCTCGCACAGGCTCTGTCGAAGCCGTTCGTTTCCGACCACGTCGGTAAATGCTTTTCTCACGCGCCCTCCTTTCCGTCGCATCGGGGTCAATGTGACATCTTACTCCATCTTATAGTATAGCAGTTTTTTGGCGCGTTGTCAAGTAAAAGCGCGTGGCATTTATATTTTTTTGAGGGATTTTCTTGAAAAAAAGCGCGGAACGATTGACAGAAAAGAGAAAATAGGGTATAATAAAAGACGAATACCGAAGTCTTCGGTACACAACAAGGAAAGGAGAATGAAACCATGGTTGTAACCAAAAAGACGATCGTCGGCGACGTTCTGGATTTCGATCCCGAAACCGCACAGTTCTTTTTTGCCATCGGTATGCATTGCCTTGGCTGCCCTGCCTCCAGAGGAGAATCCATCGAGGACGCTTGCGCGGCACACGGCACCGATGCCGATGCTCTGGTAGAGCAGATCAACAAGTTCTTCGCAGAGAAGAAGTAAAAAAAGAGAGGATGCGTTGGGGAAAGTTATGATGGCGACCCCCAACGCATTTTCCACATTCAGAGGAGACACATGCAAACAGAAATCATACCTGACAGCCGATTGCAAAGCGCGATCCCTTATCTGACGGGCGGAGGACGCGCGGTCGATGTGGGCACCGACCACGCCTATCTTCCGATCTATCTTGTCAAAAAGGGGATCGTCGAGCGGGTGCTCGCGTGCGACATCAATCAAGGTCCCATTGACAGCGCGCGCGCCAACGTGGCGGCGGCGGGTCTGTCCGATCGGATCGATACGATGCTGACCGACGGCTTGTACGGCGTGGAGGACTTTCAGCCCGACCATATTATGATCTTCGGTATGGGCGGCGAATTGATGATTCGTATCCTTTCCGAGGCACCATGGATCAAAAACGAGCGGATCGGTCTTATCCTGCAGCCCATGTCGCGGGCGCATCTTTTGCGTGCGTGGCTGATCGAAAACGGCTTCGCGATCACGGGGGAGACCGTATCGTGTGAGGGGAAATACTATCAGACGGTCGCCGCGCGATACAGCGGTCAAAGGGATTCATACAGCACCGAGGAGCTGTTGCTCGGGCGCATCAATATCCAAACGAATCCGCCGCATTTTGAGGGGCTTTTGCGCCACGAGATCGGCGTTTACGAGGCTATTTTGAAGGGAAAATCACGCTCTGCTACGGCGTCCGTCCGCGCAGAGGAGGAAATATTGAACATTCTGAAGACACGATTGGAGAAGATCACATGACGGTACGCGAGCTTTACGCATATCTTGAAAACCAAATCCCGCACGCATTATCCTGCGACTGGGACAATGACGGGCTGATGTGTTGCCCGAACGATGAACGCGAGGTGTGCCGCGTGCTGGTGGCACTGGACGTGACCCGAGAGGTGGTCGGGCGCGCGATCGCGGGGAAATACGACCTGATCGTGTCGCACCATCCGCTCATTTTCCGACCCATCAAGGCACTGGCTCCCGGGGAGTGCGTGGCGGATAAGGTGATCCGCCTTTTGCTCGCGGGGGTGAGCGTGATGAGCTTTCACACGCGCCTTGACGCGGTGACGGGCGGCGTAAACGACGTTCTGGCGGAGCGCCTGGGGCTTGAGGAGGTGCAGACCTTCGGGCTTGACGGCGAGGCGATCGGGCGGATCGGCACGCTGAAAAATGAGATGACGCTTGATGCCTTTGCGCGCCTTGTCAAGGACGTGACGGGCGCTCCCTACGTGCAGATCGGCGACGCGGGGCTTCCCGTGCGCCGTGTAGCCCTTTTGGGGGGCGGCGGTGCGGACGATCTGCCTGCGGCGGCTGCGGCGGGAGCGGACACGTATCTGACGGGGGAGCTCAAGCACAATCAACTGACCGACGCGCCCGAGCGGGGCATGAATCTGATTATGGGCGGGCATTTTTACACCGAAAATCCCGTTTGCGAGCGCATTGTTGAGCTGCTCGCAGCGGCGGATGCCAATCTCACGGTCGACACCGTCAACAGCAATCCCGCACGCTTCGTTTGAAGCAAGCATATTTACCACAGAAAGGAACCATTACCATGACGTATGTTATTTCCGATATTCACGGCAACTATCAAAAATTCCGCGCGCTGCTCTCCGAGATCGCCTTCAAGGAGAACGACGTGCTGTATCTGCTCGGCGACCTCGTTGATTTTGGCGAGGAGGCAATGGAGCTGATCGCGGACGTCAGCGTGCGCCTCAACGTTTACGCGATCGCGGGTGAGCACGACTATCTCGCCGCGCGTATGCTCTACGGTTTTGATAAAATGCTCAAAAGCGGCGCAACGCCCGACGCGGTCTATATCTCCGAGATGACCGCCTGGGTGCAGAACGGCGGTCAGGCAACGCTTGACGGCTTCCGCGCGCTTGACGAGGAGCAAAGAGAGGGCGTTCTGGATTATCTGTCCGATATGACGCTGTTTGAGGAGGTCGAGGCAGGCGGCAAGGAGTATCTGCTGGTGCACGCAGGCATTGCCGATTACGAGCCCGACACCGACCTTGAGGACTATCAGCCCGAGGACTTTTTCTCCTCTCCCATTGATCCCGAGGTGGCACTGGTCAAGGGCAAGACGGTCGTGGTTGGTCACGTGCCCACGAAAAGCGGCAGGATCGAGCGCGGCGCGGGCAGTATCCTTATGGATTGCGGCGCGTGCGAGGGCGGTAAGCTTGCCTGCCTGTGCCTTGAAACGGGCGAGGAGTTTTACGCCTGATGCAAAAGAATGACGTTATCACGCTGTCTATCGAGGAGATCAACAACCTCGGCTTCGGCGTGGCGCACACTCCCGAGGGACAGGTCGTGTTCGTGAGCGACGGCGTGACCGACGACCTATTGGACGCGCGCATCATCAAGGTGACGAAGAATTACCTTGTCGCACGGATCGAAAAAATGCGTACCCCCTCGCGCCTGCGCGAGGACGGGTACGTTTGCGCGGCGCGCGGATGCGGCGGCTGCGTGTATAAAAACGTCAAATACGAGCACGAGCTGGAGCTTAAGCGCAACTACGTGGAAAACGCCTTCCGCAAGGCGGGGCTTTTTGACGTGCACGTCGATCCCGTGCTTTCCACGGGGCGGCTCACGGGCTACCGCAACAAGGCGCAGTACCCCGTGGCAAACGGCAAGAGCGGCATGGTGGCGGGCTTTTACGCTACGGGCACGCACCGCGTCGTGCCGTGCACGGATTGCCGCCTCCAGCCCCCCGTGTTCGGGGAGATTTTGTCGTACATATGCGCGTTTTGCGACCAAAACGGCATCAAAGCGTACGATGAGGAAACGCGTAAGGGGCTTTTGCGCCACATCTATCTGCGCATGGGCGAGGGGACGGGTGAGACCATGGTCTGCCTCGTGGTCAACGGCAAGAGCTTGCCGAACGAAGAGCGGCTTGCCGATGGCTTGTGCGGAAAATTTTCGGGCGTTAAGAGCGTGATGCTCAACGTCAACACGCAAAACACCAACGTGGTGCTTGGGAAGGACTACCGACTTCTGGCGGGGCGAGAATGGATCGAGGATATCCTGTGCGGTCTGCGCTTTTGCATTTCTGCGGGCGCGTTTTATCAGGTCAATCACGACGCGTGCGAGCTGCTTTACGCCACGGCGCGCGAGAAAGCCGCGCTGACGGGTGGCGAAACCGTGCTGGATCTTTATTGCGGCATCGGCACGATCGGGCTTTCCATGGCGAAGAACGCCGATCGGGTGATCGGCATCGAGATCGTTGAGGTGGCGGTCGCGCGCGCAAGAGAAAACGCCGCACGTAACGGCGTTGAGAATGCTTATTTTTATTGCGGTGACGCGTCCGATGCACGGCATCTGTTGGAGCGCGCAGAGAGCGCACACGGTGACGTTTCGGGTGCTACGGTCATCATGGACCCGCCGCGCAAGGGAAGCACGCCCGAGCTGATCGAGTACCTTGCGGCGCGGAATTTTGAGCGCATCGTCTACGTTTCCTGCGGTCCCGATACGCTCGCCCGCGATTGTGCGCTGTTTAGAAAATTGGGGTATGAGATTGGGGTTGTGACGCCCGTGGATATGTTTCCGAGGACAGGGCACGTCGAAAGTGTCGTTTGTCTGTCCCGAAAATAAGCGATTTTGACCCTAAAACGGGCGTTTTTCAGCCTTTTGAGCGTGTTTTTCGGTCAAAAGGCTGTTCTTTTTTGTGTTTTGTCAAATTTTCAAGTAGGGACAAAAGTGATTTTCACCCCGTGGTCAAAAATCAAAATACAGCAGTTTAGTATAACATATCGAACAAAAACGGCTATTTTGACCTGAAATTGCACGTTTTTCCTTGAAAATAGTAATGCAACGATAAAAATGGCTTTTGATATGTTTCCACACACCGATTGAGTATCAAAATCTACGCATAAAATATTTGTTTTCTCTGATATTTTGTTGAAATTCGCGGACAGATATGTTATAATAGAGATAACTTTGAAAACACGAGGTTTTACATATGGCAGTAAGCTACAATAAACTATGGAAATTGCTCATAGATAAGGGTATGACAAAAACCGATCTGCGACTTGCAACGGATATGTCAACAACCACTCTTGCCAAGCTCGGCAAGAATGAAACTGTGTCTATGGATATTATGCTCCGCATCTGCAATGCGTTAGAATGCAGTTTTGATGATATTATGGATGTAACTAAAGAAACAGGAGAAGCGCAATGAAGATAATATCTTTATTTAGTGGTGCGGGTGGTTTGGATTTAGGGTTGATTCAAGCAGGAAATAGTGTAATTTGGGCTAATGACTTTGATAAAGATGCCGTAGCAACATACAAAAAAAATATTGGTGAACACATAGTGTGTGATGACATAAAAAACATTGATATTCATACGCTTCCCGATGCCGATGTAGTAGTTGGTGGATTTCCTTGTCAGGGATTCTCACAGGCTAATCTTCTTAGAACTGTTGACGATGACAGAAATCAACTATATAAATTTTTTTACAACACAATACTTATTAAGCAACCTAAGTTTTTCATTGCAGAGAATGTAAAAGGGATTTTGAGCTTGGGTAATGGGACGGCAATTCGACAAATCATCAATGATTTCGAACAAGCGGGGTATATCACATCTGTAACTTTAGTTAATATGGCAGATTATGGTGTGCCTCAAACAAGACAGAGAGTTATTATCATCGGACAAAGAACAGACATAGGGAAAGAATTGTTGTTTCGTTTCCCCACACCTACTCACTCAAAAAGTGGAAGTCCTCTTGCATGGGTTTCGATAAAAGAAGCTATCGATCATTTTCCTGACCCTGCAAGCACGCATACTGTATTGAATCATATTTGTTCTTCTTACAAAGTTGAGTATCGCAATTTCACGGGACATAGACAGACAGAGCCTGACAAGCCATCACCTACTATTTTGGCGCGGGGAAATGGGAAAGGCGGAGTTTGTGCTATACCACATTATAATGGAACACGCAGATTAACAATTCGAGAAAGTGCGAGCGTTCAAACCTTTCCGGAAAATTTTGAATTTGTTGGAGCGATGGGGGCTTGTTATAGGCAAATTGGCAATGCTGTTCCCGTCAAATTTGCAAAATTACTAGGTGAAGAATTGATAAGATTGGAAAAGGAAGTAATCAGATGAAAGCAGTATCTTTGTTTAGCGGTGCTGGCGGTCTAGACTTGGGTTTTATAATGGCCGGTCACACTATAATTTGGGCAAATGATTTATACGAAGATGCGGTAAACACATATAGAAAGAATATTGGAGACCATATTGTTTGCGAAGATATATCTAAAATCAATGAGGCAGATATTCCGAATTGTGATATTGTAATTGGGGGATTTCCTTGTCAGGGTTTTTCGGTTGCAAACACCAAACGTCATGCGGACGACACAAGAAACGCATTGTATAAACAGCTGATTCGTGTCATTGATGCTAAAAAGCCAAAATTTTTCTTGGCTGAAAATGTCAAGGGATTAACGAATTTGTTAGGCGGAAAAGTGTTTGAGATGATTCTCTCTGATTTTCGCGATTTGGGCTATAACGTCTGTGCGAAAGTGTTAAACGCCGCTGATTTTGGGGTTCCGCAGACTCGACAGAGAGTGATTATTGTGGGTGTTCGTTCGGATTTGGATTTTGAATATGTATTTCCGTCGCCTACACACGACAAAAACGGTAGTAACGGTTTACCAAAGTGGGTAAGCGTTTTATCGGCATTGTCCAATATTCCTGACCCCGACCAGCCTAACGATTTACCGAATCATGAGTATTCAAAATACAAATTAGAGTTTAACGGTTATTTGGGTCACCGTCCACTTGATCCTGAAAAACCCGCACCTACTGTTACTGCAAGAGGAGACAGCAAAGGTGGAGTTGTTATTTTGCCGCATCCCAACGCAGCACGAAGAATGTCTTGTAGGGAGCTTGCTACAGTGCAAAGTTTTCCTTTGCGATTTGAGTTTACGGGCAATCGTTCGTCCGTATATAGACAAATTGGTAATGCTGTTCCCCCGCTATTGGGATACGCTGTAGCTCGTATGTTTAACGATTTTGAGGAAAAATAATATGTTACCTAAAAATTATGTACCAGTAAAGCCCTTTCCCGAATTTAAATGGAAATGGGCATGCCTACAATGTACAGAGGGATTGAATGACCCCGTTGTATTGCTTGGCGTTTTGTTCAGAATGCGAAAGTTAGAGCCTTTGGGCGTGAAATACAGTTCAGATGAATTTGCAAAAGAACTGATAGATTTATCTAATGACATAAAAGATTCCGTCGGCGTGGATTTAGAAAGAAGGGCCGGCGAACGGAATTTAATTAGAAATTCAGGACAATATTGGAGAGCCTTGGGATTAATTCCTCCGGGCGGACGCTCGGGGCAAATCCAATTAACCGAATTTGGTAGAAGGATCGCCGACCATGATATTTCGCAAACCGAGTTTGCAGCAATAACAGTTCAAACCTTTAAATTGCCTAACGCCCAAATTCAAAGTCAGCAGGAATGTGCTCGTTGGCTTGAACACAATTTGGTCTTATATCCGCTAAGGCTAATCCTTGAAATTCAAATGAAGCTTCAAGAATTAGGGCAGGGTTATATCACCACCGAAGAACTGATAAAAGTGATTATTCCATTGTCGGGATGCCATGCGGAAATAGAAGACTATGTTAATTTCATACTTTGGTATAGGGCAGGTGAAATATCTCTAATTGGATGGCCCAATTGTTGCCCCGAAGCCAATGACATGCGTATAGCACGAGAATACTTGTTGTTCCTTTCAAATTACGGATATATCAATCTTATAGGCGGCAACACAAGGATGGCTGAAAAATATGCTATTAGTGCCGTTATACTAGATGAAATTTCTGCAATCATTGCTCAAAAGCCCAAAGACGAATCGCTTATATCTGCGTTAGCTCAAATTCGAGCAACAGAAGTTACATCTGAAGTTGAAAGAAAACGTGTTCAAACAATGAGAACGGCAAGACCGAATCAAGCAAACTTTAGAAGAGAAGTACTTAAGGCTTGTCAACGTTGTGTAATTACAAATGTTACGATGCCCGAGGTTTTAGAAGCTGCACACATAAAACCCTTCAAGTATAATGGTGAAGATACTGTTGCGAACGGATTTGCAATGAGAACCGACATACATACTTTATTCGACACAGGACATTTACGTATTTCAGAAACAGGAATTGTTGAACTATCTTCGAGGGCGAGAATGGATTACGGTGCATTGATTCCTCCTCGTATTGTGATTCCCGATTTCACAAATAAAGAGTTCTTGCGGTGGAGATGGGAGAACTATAACGGAATGTAATCTCTGATATGTTCACAAGCACCACTTAAAAATTAGGGAAAAATGTTGCTTTTGAGCGAAACTCGAAAGTACATTTTGCAGCAGTTAGGGGTAACATATCGAGAAAAACAAAGGAGTTTTAAACTATGTTACTAATGTCCGATACCGATATAGAACAATTCCTTCCCATTTTTGCAGATACGGGTGTTTCAGTTGCTTTTCTCGTACCTACGCCTACTGGTTATGGTAAATCTATAATGGATGCAACAGCTCCTGTGCGCGAACTTTTAAAGAATAAAGATATACACGATTACGAGGCACAAAATCAAGGTCCTAACGCCAAGACTTTAGTTCAAAGTTATTTTGTATATCCCGATAAAGTACAAGAAACCGTTGCCTCCCTTTATCGTCCTTTAACAAAAAAGGGCGACCCGAGAATTTGGTTTAGTAAACTTACCCACTATTGTTCTCCTTGTAACCTTTTAGCACTCATTATAGCCAACAAAAAAATATATGTAATAAACCTTTCTGATGCCAAAATTGTAGAATCTTTATTCAAAAAAGCATTCGTATATGATATTCTACTGGAGTCGGTCCATCAAGACAATGTGGTTGCTCGCGAATTGCTCAACAAGATACAGAATATACATAATCGCGGTTTTATTCCTTCGATTACTCGCGGAGATCCCGGTGTAGGAGATACGCTTGAACACGCATTAGGTATTTCAAGGAATAATGCAAAAACGCCTGATTACAAGGGCATAGAGTTAAAGACCTCTCGCTTGTCGCGTGACGGTGTAATTAGGCATTCAACCAAGTCTACATTGTTTACCAAAGTTCCCGATGATGGAATGACCTATAGACAAATCGTGGATGCATACGGAAAAATACAAATCCCAAAAGGAACAACGGTCGCACGACTACAGTTATACGATACATTAAAGGTGACTCATATAAACGCATATGACCTTGTTTTAGAGGTTACGGCGAACGATGACAAACTAAAAATAATGTATCAACAAGAAGAAATAAGACGGTATGTTTCCGCTTGGTATATCAGTGGTCTTGCACAAACTTTGCTTGTTAAACACCACGAAACATTTTGGGTAAAAGCAGTCTCGGAAATTCATAATAGCATTGAATATTTTCGATATGATAAAGTACTACACACCAAACATCCGAACACTTCTTTAATAGCACCTCTGTTGGAAACGGATAAGATTACAGTCGACATTGCTGCACACTACACCCCCGAAGGTAAATGGCGAGACCACGGTATGCTTTTTAAAATGAAACCGCAAGATTTGCCGTTGCTTTTAGGAACTCCTATTGAATATGACTTGACGAAATCATAGAAAAAGGGGTACTATATAAGTACCCCGTCAAGAGTTATAAAACTTTTTTAATTTCCAATGCAACTGCTTTTGCAAGCAACGGTGGCACCGCATTTCCAACTTGAGTGTATTGCGGAACTTCTACTCGGCGTTGCAAACCGCCTGTTGTTCGTTTTCCCAAAAATTCAAACGAATCATCAAAAGATTGACAACGAGCCATTTCGCGCACACTGAAAGTCCTATCTTCCCACGGGCTGATATAATCGTCGGCTATTGTGACTATCGTTGCAGAAGGCTGATTTGAAGCCCATCTTTGGCGAATGTTCTTTTTTGTGAGCAAAACTTCTATTTGAGTGATCGTAGCACGAGCCTCTCTGAAGAGCGTAATAACAGCTTCGTTAGACATCGCAAAACTTTTAGCACAGAGTGTGATTAAAGCATTTTTGCCTGTTAAATCAATCCCTTTTTCCAAAATTCTTCGCTTCAACATAGTTCCTGTTTCACCCTCTTCAAACAAAGAAAATCTTTCAATGACGATAGGGGTTTGTTTGGATAACTCTGTATTTTTAGGAGTAGTTGACTTTATAGGCATACCGTTAGCACTCGGAGTTCGACCTCTTTGGCTATCAAGTTGATACTGAGAGGCTTGCTTGTTTACTCTCGCTCGTATTTCGTCGCTGACAATCAAATCACCTATGGCTTCTGTCAATGTTAAATAATCGGCAGAATTAATAATAGGTTCTGGATATTTAGGCGGTGTCAATCCTTTTCTAAAGCCAATAAAAATGACGCGATTTCTTCTTTGGGGTACACCATAGTCCGCAGCATTCAGTATTTTAGGTTCAAGTGTTTCATAGCCAATTTCACTTAATTCACTTCTTAAAATTTTAGGTGTGACACTACCATCGGGATACTGGATTCCCGTGATACCTTTGTACCCGACAAATCGCATATCTACGAATCCTTCGACATTTTCAAGAACAATGTATTTGGGCTTTATTTCGCTCACCACTCTTACATATTCCCCGAAAAGCATATTTCGTGGATCGGATTTATCCCGACGGCCTGCACGAGAAAAGCCCTGACAACTGGGACCACCGATCAACAAATCAATTTCAGGAATCGGTTCGCCTTGGAATATCTCCAACTGCGAAATATATCTTTCTATATCTTTGCCTTTTAGATTGCGAATATCTTCACGTTGAAACCAAGTATTTTTTCCTTGAATGAGACCGAGTTGTTCGTGTCTATGGCGATAGGTTTTTTCCACCATATCGCTTATATCGGAGCTGAATAATATGTGAAAACCTGCTTGGATTAATCCTTCGGAACATCCACCCGCTCCGCAAAATAAATCTATTGCATAAGGCATAACATTTCCCCCTGCATTTTTTATGCTCATATTATAACATAAAATTTTATAAATGTCCAGGGGTTAAAGGTAACTTTTTAGATTTTTTTGAAAAATCAGGGACAAATGTTACTTTCCACCTATGGTTTGAGGACTTTTTGGTTTTACAATCCCCGTTTTTGACCGATTTTGAGACCTTTTGCTCTCTTGACCCACGTCGAAAGTGTCGTTTGTCTGACGAGAAAATAAGTCAAAATCGCCTTAAAATAGACAAAATCAAGCCTTTTTGAGTGGTTTTGAGGTAAAATTTCAAAAATCTGTGTTCAAAATCATAAAATGCCCTGATTTTGCACAGGGACAAAAGTGACTTTCGATCAAAACTCAAAAGTTCGTTTTACAGCAGTTTATGTTCACAAGCATCACTTAAAAATTAGGGACAAATGTTACTTTCCCCCTATGCTTTTGAGACTTTTTGGACTTACAACCCCCGTTTTTGACACAAAAATATACCTTTTGTACTCTTGACCCCACGTCGAATCCGTCGTGTCTTTGACCCGCGGATTCGATGTCGATATGCGCCGCTGACGCGTCGTTCGATATACGATTTGCGTTCGATATGACACTTCGCGCTCGATATGCTTTGCCCTGTGGGCAAAGCGAGAGACGTTACTTTAGTGCGGTGCAATCGACCCTCGTTGCCGCAGGCAACATATCGAATTTCGAGCGAAGCGAGAAATATATCGAATGGTCGCAAAGCGACCATATATCGAGTTCGCCAATGGCGAACATATCGACAAAAAGAAAGGAGTTTTATCAAATGAACGATAACGAGAACCAACTCCGTGAAGATGCAATCGAATTTGCAATTCAAATTTCTGATCTTTGTGATGAAATAAAGGGCTGTTCGGTTTATGTCAACCAGATTGTTCGCTCCTCGTCGTCAATCGGAGCAAACATTCACGAAGCAAAATACGCCCAAAGCAAAGCGGATTTTATAAATAAATTGGAAATCTCTTTGAAAGAGTGTTCTGAAACGGAATATTGGCTCGAATTGATATTCAGAAAAGGGAAAATGGACGAGGTCACGTATAAAGATTTGCGAAACAAATGCGGTTCGATCAGACGTAGACTCATCGCCTCCATCACCACCGCAAAGGGGAACAGTTAAGGACAAATGTTACTTTTGAGCGAAACTCAAAATTTCATTTTACAGCAGTAATGATGAACGTATCAAAAAAACAAAGGAGAATTATGTTTGTGGAATTTTTTGATTTGCTCGAGAAGAAAAAAGAACAATCTATGAAGGTAGCGATCGCGATAGATTCGTTTAAGGGCAGCGTGTCCTCCTTGGAGGCGGGGCGCGCGGTTGCCGAGGGGATCGGGGCAGCCGTCCCCGACGCAGAAACGGTCGTCTGCCCCTTGGCAGACGGCGGCGAGGGTACCGTCGAGGCATTGGCAGCTGCTATGGGCGGTCAGCTTTGCCGCGCGTGGGTGTCGGGCCCCTTGGGGGAGCGTGTGGAAGCCGTGTACGGCGTGCTTCCCGATACGCGCACGGCGATTATTGAAATGTCTGCGGCGGCAGGGATCACGCTCATTCCTGCCGCACGGCGCGACCCGCGCGTCACCACGACCTATGGCGTGGGCGAATTGATCGCGCACGCCATAGAGAAAAACAACTGTCGGACGTTCATCGTCGGTATTGGCGGCAGTGCCACCAACGACGGCGGCGTCGGCATGCTGCAGGCACTGGGATTTTCTTTTCGGGATGCCGCGGGAAACGAGATCCCGCATGGTGCCCGCGGGCTTGCGCACCTCTCGCAGATCGATTGCGGCGGTGCGATTGAAGCCCTTGCGGAATGTGAATTTTTCGTCGCGTGCGACGTGACCAATCCTTTATGCGGTGAGCGCGGCTGCAGCGCGGTGTTCGGGTCGCAAAAGGGTGCCACTCCCGAGATGATCGCGGACATGGACGCGTGTCTTGATCGTTACGCCAAGCTCAGCGCGGACACCACGGGGCGAGCGTTCGCGGAATCCCCCGGCGCGGGTGCGGCCGGCGGCATGGGCTTTGCCTTTCTGACCTATCTGAACGCGCGTCTTGAGTCGGGCATCTCTCTTGTGATGCGCGTCACGCATCTTGAGGAGATTATCAAGGACGCAGACGTCGTGGTAACGGGTGAGGGACGCCTTGACGGGCAGACCTGCATGGGAAAAGCACCTATCGGCGTTGCCTCGCTTGCCAAGCACTATGGCAAGCCCGTGATCGCGTTTGCAGGCTGTGTCGCCGAGGACGCGGGGGCTTGCAACGCGCACGGCATCGATGCCTTTTTCCCGGTTTTGCGCACCGTGTGCACGCTTGAGGATGCCATGGATGCAAAAAACGCCTATCGCAACTTAAAAAACACCGCCGAGCAGGCATTTCGCCTGATCCGTTGCTTGTACGGGGATTGAATGTACTTACAAGGAGAACCGATATGCTACTGAAACCGAACGGCGGCTTTGAAGCACGCGACACGTTTATGGCTTATATTGGCGGGGAGTGGTATCATTAACAACGACGAACCCAAGGCGCGGAAAAGCATGACGGTGTATCTCGCTGACAACGACGGTGCTACATGGGCACATAAGTGCTGTGTGGATACGCGCAACAGCGTTTCCTATTCCGACGCCGACTTTTTCGGGGATAAAATTTACTTGATCTACGACCACGAGCGAACGGGCGCGAAGGAGATCCTTTTGACCGTGTTTGACGAAAACGACGTGATAAACGGCACGGCCCCGCGCCATGGGTGATCAGCCGGCCATAAAGCAGAAAGGAAAGGACTATGAACATTCGAAGAGCGACGGAGCGGGACATTCCGCGCCTAAATGATCTGTTGTATCAGGTGCATCTCGTGCACGCAACAGGCAGACCCGATATTTTTCGCACGGGGAACAAAAAGTATACCGACGCGGAGCTGCGCGCGATCCTTGCCGACGAGCGCACGCCCGTGTTTGTGGCGGTGGACGACGCCGACCTTGTGATGGGCTACGCCTTTTGCGTGTACCAAGAGGTCAAGGGCGAGATCGCGCTGATGGATCGCAAAACGATGTATATCGACGACCTGTGCGTGGACGAATCCCTGCGCGGACAGCACATTGGTCAAAGTCTTTACCGCTACGTACTGGACGTGGCGCAAAAAAACGGCTGTGACGCTGTGACGCTGAACGTCTGGTGCCTGAATGCGGGAGCCATGAAATTCTATGAAAAATGCGGCATGATGCCCCTCAAGGTCGTCATGGAGCAAAAGCTGAAAAGCGAATAAGCAACAAAAAAGGAGCGGCAAATACCACTCCTTTTTCGGATCTTTTTATACCGCAAGTTCATACACCCGGATCACGCCGCGCGCGCTTGATGCGTCCACGTCGGCGTCGGAAACCGTGACGATCTGCTTGGAATCGCTGTAGCTCTGCAACAGGGCGGCGGTGGCGCGCTTGATCTGCGATTTGCCGCCGATGACCACGCGCGTCGCGTCCGACGCACAGATGCGCTCGATCTCGGTGCAGAGAACCGCCCCGAGAAAGAAGCTGTAGACCTTTTCGGGGGTGGTGTCAAACAGATTCTTGAGGATCCGCACCTTGAAAAGTGCCTCGTTCAGCCCACGGTTCATCGTGTAGCGACTGCCCTCAAGCAGATATGCCTCGTCATAGGTGGGGATCGAAAGATCCACCGCGTCGCACAGGATCGTGTTCTGCGAGAGCGCGGCGATCATCTCGCCCGTGAGCATGGTGGAAAAGTGGGAAATGCGCCCGTCGGCGTCTACCTCGATCAGCTTGGAGTGCGAACCCGGCAGGACGTAGAGCGTTTTTTCTCCGCTGTAGAGAGGCAAGCCCATCAGCTCCGCCTCCTCACCTCGCATCATGTCGGTGTCGCAAAGCGAGCCTCCCACCGATTTCACGCCGCGGATAAATACGAAGGGGATCGCGGAAATATCGGAGATTACCACCTCGTGCATGCTCTCGTGCAGCGCTCGCAGACCCGCAGGAGCAGTGACGTGCGGCAGATGGCAAAGCCCGAACTCGCAGGTGATCATGCCCGAAGCCAAAATGCGCTCGATGTCGCGCTCCTGCAGGGCGTGTGCGGATAAAAGCGTATCAATCGCGTCCTTGATGGCGCGGCGAAGCGTGGGGGCATCGTCGATGCAGGAGCGTGCCCCGAGAGGGATCTTGACGGTTTGCAGGAGCTCGCCGTCGGCTACCAGCGAGAGGCGCGTGTTGGTCGTGCCGCCGTCAAGCGTGATGTAGCGCGTCATGCCGACTCCTTTCCAAGGGCGTCTGTGAACGCCTTGGTAAGTGCCGTGACGCCCGCATAATCGCCCGATTCGATCATTGCCTTGTTGACGATGTTCGAGCCGATGCCAAAGCCGCAAACGCCTGCCGCAAGGTAGTCCTTCATGTTATGCTCATCCACACCGCCGACCGCGAGGAACTTGATGTGCGAGAGAGGTGCGCGGATCGCCTTGACGTAAGGCACGCCCAACGAGATGACGGGGAAGAGCTTGACGAAATCCGCGCCCGCACGATGCGCCGCTTGCGCTTCGGTGGGGGTCAGCGCGCCGGGAATGGAAACCAAGCCAAGCGACACTGTTTTGCGGATCACGTCGGGGTTTGCGTCGGGGGAGATGATGAACTCGCCGCCTGCCGCCGCCGTCAATTCGACCTGACGCTCGGTCAGCACCGTGCCCGCGCCGATGCCCATGCGGTCGCCCAAATGCGATTTGAGCATACGGATGCCGTCGGCGGTCTCCTCGTCGGAAACCGCGCCGTTTGCGCTGTAGGTGATCTCGAGAAGCCGCACGCCGCCCGCATACATCGCCTCTGCCATGTCGATCAGATGCTCTTTTTTAATGCCGCGCACGATCGCGATCAGCTTTTCAGCCTCCACGCGCGCGATGATGCTGTCTCTGCTCATGTGTGAACCTCCGTGTTGTATTGCCTTATCATCGCAATTATACCACGCCGCCCGCCGAAAGTCAATATGATTTTTGGGCTGTGGGGGTTGGGGGCGGAAAGCTGCAAAGAACCCATGACCTTTGGCAACTACTGGCCTACGACGAAAACGGGAATCCCGTGGTGTGGTAAAACAACACGAAACAAACAACAAAAGAGGGGAATTTTTCTTCCCCTCTTTACTTTTTGGGGTGGATGTGGTATAATAGTCCTAAATAAAACACATGGAGGAAAAACATGACAGAGAGCTTGTACAACGGCTATCGCCGTGTTGATTTTATCTTTGAGGGGCGCGAGACGCTGATCGTGTTCCCGAAGGAGGAGAACAAAACCAACAAATGGATGCTGAAAACCGAGTATTTTGACGCGTTCCCCGAGTTGGAGATCGCAATCTCGGGCGTGGCTATCATCTGGTCTATCTCAAAAACATCAACCGCTGGGGCATCGATGAGGATCAACGCGTCAAGCGTGATCTTGCCGATTATCTGGTGCGCGAGTACGGGCTCTCCCGCCGTTGCGTCTGCATCGGCATGAGCTGCGGCGGCTGGCAGGCGGTCAGCTTCGCGTCTCGCTATCCGTCCTACGTGTCCTTCCTTTATCTTGATGCGCCCCTGCTCAGCTTCTTCGGGCTTTGCGAGCCCTATCAGACCAATTGGATCGAGGAGCACAAAGCCGCGCGCAGCTATCAAACGCCCGGCGAGCGTTTTGCGGACAACGATCTGCCGATCCACCGCCTGAAAACGCTGACCGACAACCGCCTGCCCGTGGCGTTGGTGTACGGCGGCGTGGATAAGGTGGTTGAACCCAAGCTCAACGCCGAGGCACTCCTGGATTACTACACGGTGCAGGGCACGCCGATCAAGGTCTGGTACAAGCCCGAGTGCGATCATCATCCGCACGTGGCGGTGAATCTCGACGAGGTTATGGACTACATCGAGGCAAACGAGCTTTGATATAAAAAGGACACGCAAATGCGTGTCCTTGCAGACTGTAGATAAAACAGGCATCGGGCAGCAAACTGACCAAAGGCACTAACCCTTCCGTCTTTTTGCAAGCAAAAAGCCACCTCCCCTTGCACAGGGGAGGCTTCGGGATAGCGTGTTCACTGCTAATCAAATATAAAGTGACAAACAAAAGCAACATTTTTGAGTTGTTCTCGCTTGCTTTTTGCCTCCCCTGTGCAAGGGGAGGTGGCATTGCGAAGCAATGACGGAAGGGTTGTTCCTGAAGAAAATTTGAGTGGCTTTTGCCTATGTTTTTAAAGGACACGCAAATGCGTGTCCTTGTATCTCTATTGCGTCAAAAACGGCTGCCAGACCGCGTCAGTTGGAATGGCATCAAAGCAGAGTGACTTGCCCGTTTTGGGGTGCGTAAACGCGATACGTGTTGAAAAAAGCGCGATCGGGCAGCGGTCGGACGCGCCGTATTTGCCGTCGCCCAACAGCGGCAGACGACGCGAGGAGAACTGCACGCGGATCTGATGCGTGCGCCCCGTGTGGAGCTTGATGCGCACGAGGGTGAGCGTGCCGTATTCGTCGGAATCGAGGCTTTTTTGCGCTACGTAGTCCAAAATCGCTTCCTTCACGCCCGCACGCGTGCGCGTGACGACGAAGCTTTTGTTCAGGCGTCTGTCGTGAAAGAGCAGGTCGCGCATCTCGCCCGACGGCTCGATCGGCGTGCCGTGCACGAGGGCGAGGTATTCCTTTTCCAAGCGGTGCTCCTGCACGGCACGCGACAGAGATGCCGCGGCGGTCGGGGTCTTGGCATAGACCATCACGCCGCCCACACCGCGGTCAAGGCGGTGCACGATGCCGATGTAGCCGCCGTTATGCGCGGCGAGTAGATCGGCAAATCCGGTTTGATCGGGCGTTTGCTCGGACACAAGCGCGGCGGGCTTGATGCAAACGATCACGCTTGCGTCTTCATATAAAATTTCCATAGGCAAGTCCTTTCGTGGATTTGAGAGGGAGGCGATCACAATGCTATCGGCACAACGGCTGTGCGAAAAGCTGCAATCGGCGCGGTCTATGCCCGCGCTATACGTGTTTGACGAGATCGATTCAACTAATAACGAAGCCAAGCGAATGGTTGCGGACGGCTTTTGCGGCACGGCACTCATCGCCGCCGACCGACAGAGCGCGGGGCGGGGCAGAATGGGGCGCAGCTTCTATTCTCCCGCAAGCACGGGGGCGTATTTCAGCATTCTGTATACCCCCGCAACGCCGCTGTTTGACGCTGTGCGCATTACCGGCGCGGCGGCGGTTGCCACCATGCGTGCGATCCGCGCGCTGACGGGGCAGCAGACCGGGATCAAGTGGGTCAACGACCTCTATCTTGGCGGCAAAAAGGTATGCGGAATCCTTGCCGAGGCGGTCAGCCTTGACAGGGAGGCGCACGTGATCGTAGGGATCGGTGTCAACCTTTGCACCGAGGATTTCCCCGAGGAGCTGGCGGCGATCGCAGGAGATCTGGGCGCGCACGCTCTCTCGCCCGAGGATCTGATCGCGCGGATCTTTTGCGAGCTGGAGCGCTATTTGCAGAGCCCAGACGACGGCACGTGGCTTGAAGATTACCGCACCTATTCCTGCGTGATCGGCAGAGATATTACATGGGTGCAGGAGGGACAGACGCACGCGGGGCACGCCGTTGGGATCGACGATGACGGTGCGCTTTTGGTGCGTTGTGACGACGGCACCGAGCACCGCCTTTGGACGGGAGAGATCACCGTTCGTCTGCAATAATTTAGAATTAGAACTATTCTTTTTGCAGAAAACAGCATAAAGTCGCAGAAAAAGCCGTGTTTTGCCTATATTATAGCATGGAAAGAGCGGCTTTTGCTTTCGTTCACAGAAAGTTAACATCAAAATGCGACCTGCTTCTTGCAATCCTGTCGAAAAAAGGATAAAATATTATAATACGAAGAATTTCTGTATTCAGGAGACTATTATGAAATTTTTGAAGGAAACACGCGCCCTGGGGTCGGAAAACCTCAGAGTTGAAATGGACGCGATCAATATCTACTCCGAGCTCGAAAAGCACATGCTGCTGGGTTTTGGCGGTGCATTTACCGAGGCGGCGGTCCCTACCATAACCGCACCACGGGCGGCTGTGCGGCGGCTCTGTACTGCGATCCCCAAAACGGGACGCTTGTCGTGGACGGCATTTACAACGTCATTTATACCATCGCAAGCGAAATTACGCGCGGCGACCGTGTGCTGGCTTCGACGAGTGCGTCCGAACAGGTCAAGGAGCTGGCAGTCAAGCGTGCGGACGGCAGCATCGTGCTGTTCCTACTCAATCTGTCCGATGAAGAGCGCGAGATCAACCTGCGCATGAGCGGCAAGATCGCGATCTTCACGCTTCCCGCAAATTCGCTTTCCGCGAACCGTATTTGCTGATACGTGATGCGAAAAACGCGTATACGTGCGTCGAAAACACGCATACGTGATGCAAAAATACAGAAAACAAGACAAAGGAATCACCATGCTGGAATTTAGAAACGTTTCTTATGAAACTGCCGACGGAAAAGAGATCCTGCGCAACGTCAGCCTACAGATCGACGACCGCTTCGTAGCGGTCACGGGTCCCAACGGCAGCGGAAAATCCACGATGGCGAAGCTGATCGCGGGCATTTACGAGCCTACGTCGGGGCAGATTTTGCTGGACGGGGTAGATATTACGCACATGCCGATCACCGAGCGCGCCCAAAACGGTGTCAGCTTTGCTTTTCAACAGCCCGTGCGCTTTAAGGGCGTGACGGTCAAGGAGCTGATCTCCGTGGCGGCGGGTAAAAGCATCTCGGTGTCGGATGCCTGTGCTTACCTTGCCGAGGTTGGACTGTGCGCCAAGGATTATATCAACCGCGAGGTCGACGGCTCTCTTTCGGGCGGCGAGCTCAAGCGTATCGAGATCGCAATGATCAACGCGCGCGGCACGAAGCTTTCGATCTTTGACGAGCCCGAGGCGGGGATCGATCTGTGGAGCTTCAATAACTTGATTCAGGTGTTCCGCAGTATGTACGAGCGTACAAGGGGCACGATTCTGATCATTTCGCATCAGGAGCGCATCCTTGATATTGCAGATAAGATCATCGTCGTGGCAGACGGTCACGTGTCGGCGTACGGCACGAAAAACGAGATCCTTCCCGAGCTTCTCGGAGCAAAGGTGGGCTGCCGATTCTTAGGGGAGGTGCGTCAGTAATGGATGCGATACAGAAGAATCTGCTGGAGCAGATCGCGGATCTGCATGACGTACCTCAGGGCGCGTACTCCTTGCGCATCAACGGTCGGCTCCACGGCAAAAACGACTCGGAAAACATCACCATTGTAAAAAAAGAGGATAAGCCGGGCATCGATATCTACGTCAAGCCCGGAACGAAAAAGGAAAGTCTGCACATTCCCGTGCTGCTCTCGCAATCGGGATTGAAGGAGGTCGTGTATAACGATTTCCACATCGGTGCGGATTGTGACGTGACCATCGTGGCGGGCTGCGGGATCCACAACGGCGGCAGTGAGGCGAGCGAGCACAGCGGTATTCACGCGTTTTATCTGGACGAGGGTGCACGGGTGCGCTACGTCGAGAAGCACTACGGTGCAGGTGAGGGGACGGGTGAGAATATCATGAACCCCACCACCGTCGTCGTCATGGCGAAAAACAGCTACATGGAGATGGAAACCGCTCAGATCAAGGGTGTGGATTCCACGCGCCGCGACACGACCGCAACGCTTGAGGAGGGGGCTACCCTGATCGTGCGAGAGAAGATCATGACGCACGGCACGCAGTTTGCGGAAACCAACTTTACGGTGGATCTCAACGGCGAAAACTGCGGCACGCACGTCATTTCGCGCTCGGTGGCAAAGGATCAGAGCCGCCAGACCTTCCTTTCCCGCATCAATGGCAACAACAAGTGCTCGGGTCACACCGAGTGCGACGCGATCATCATGGACGACGCTTGCGTCACGGCACTGCCTCAGATCGAGGCGAATCACGTGGACGCATCGCTGATCCACGAGGCTGCGATCGGTAAGATCGCGGGCGAGCAGCTGATCAAGCTGATGACGCTGGGGCTTTCCGAAAAGGAAGCCGAGGAATTGATCGTCAACGGCTTTTTGAAGTAAGCATCGGTGCAAAAAGGCAGTGCACGGGTAGCTCCCACGGTTTTTTTGGGGGGACTTGTGCACTGCCTTTTTGGCGTGCAGATAACCGCGCGTGGTGGAGAAACATTCTAAAACTGTAAAAAAATAGAAAAACAGGATGCCGATACGCCTGAATCAAGAGAGAAGAAAGAGGATTTGAGGTAATTTTCACTTTCGTGAAAATGTAGAAAATGCAAGAGAAAAATTGTGCATATTGCACACTGTGCAGACGACGCTCGCCGAGGCGTCGATTTTGTAAATCTCCTTAAAAACCAGGTAAAAGAAATTTACTTTTTTGAGAACTTTTAAAGAAACGCAAAAAACAGGGCTAAAAGTTGCACAAAAATACCGCGTGCTTGTCGAAATGCACGCAAAAATTGGTAAATTATATTTACTATCATGGTTAAGAGGGAAGCGCCTCGAAAAAGCACTTTTCGAAATTGTAAACTTTTTGGCAAAATGTTTTGGACGATAAGTGAATTTTTGCCCGCAAAAGGCTTTTGAGGAAAGATTTTTTCGTTCTTCCGCGTCTTGACAGAAATGCGGTTTTGTGTTATTATATTATATATTATTGGGAGAACTCTGCCTAAATCCGACCGTTCGGGAGAGTTTTTTCCATGGGATTCGTTGAGAAAAGGCTCTTGCGGGGGCTTGGTGCTGTTGCCGAGCTCACGCCGTAATCCCCGTTCTACGCGCGTACGCACGGGGGACGACGGCACGAACGGTCGGGAAAGTTCAATTATTTGCAGGAGGAAACGCAAATGAGAAACAAATCATTCACAAGATTCCTTTGTTTGGTTCTGGCGGTGATGTGTCTTGGTGGCGGCGGTATGGTCGCAGTCGGTGCGGAAAATACCGCTTCGACCTCCAACCTCACGGACAAATCCATCGTCGACTACAAGGAAACGTTGAGCACGATTTCCTACGAGGAATACCAGCTGTCGAATTTTGGCAGCGCGGCATCCCTTCCCGAGGAGGTCGAGATCGCGCTCACGGACGATTGGACGTTCGATAACGACAACGTTACCATCACGATGGTGGACGGGGTCTGGACGATGTACGTTCTGGGCAAGGCCTACGCAACTGCCGATGCGGTGGTCGAGGATGGGCTGAATCCCTCGGACCTGTTCCGCACTGCGGGCGGCTCCTACCGTTTGATCGACGCCAAGTATACGAGCGTTGACGCGGCAGTCGAGGCAGGCTATAGGAAGGACGAACTCGCTTACGTTGAGGACGATTACGAGGGACGCCCCGCGATCTACACCCCCAGCCGCGGAAAGGTGACGTGGGACATTTCGCTTGCCGACGTCAATATCAATGCCGCAACGCTGGTCAGCATCGCGCTGGATTATTTCCCCGTGATTGCAAAATCCTCGGCGATCGAGCGTGAGTTCTACATCAACGGCTCGGCTCCTTATTCGGAGACCCGCTCGCTGCGACTTTCCAAGCTCTGGTCCTCTTACCAGCAGGGAAGCACCAACGGCGGCACGAAGAAGGTTCTGACCGCAACCTATACGTTGGGGAAGAAAGATACCCTGAAAGCGGTTGTTGCGGCAGCAGAGAAGGCGGGCTTCGTTGCAAACGAAACCTACACGATCGCAAAGAACCGGAAGTCGATCACCTTCCAGCAGCCCACCGTGATCACGGCCGCGATGAGCAAGTTCATCGACACTTACGGACTGCGTTTCTTCGCAACGGATATCAATAACAATGAAATGCGCCCCACTCAGTTGCAGAACCCCGACTGGACGCAGTACGTTCTGAGTGACAGCGACGGCTTCTCTCATTCTTATAAGGTGGAGGGCAAGACCTACAACAGTAACTATTTCGGTTTCGTTCTGGCACCCGATGCTGACGGTATGATGCAGCTGACGCTGGACGGTGTCAACGAGCCGATGGCACTCTCGAGCGTGACCTTCCTGCCGTACAAGGCTCCGATTTCCTATAAGGAGTACTACAAGGCAGCGACCGGCACGGTCGGCAAGGGCGCGGGCAAGGGAACGATCAAGATCGAGGCGGAAAACACGGTTCGCACTTCCACGAACGTCGTTTATCCGATTGAGGATCGTACCTCGGCACTCTCCTCTCCCGTGGATACCACCAGAACCGTGCTCAATACCATCGGTACGGAAAAGTGGTCGACCGCAGGTCAGTGGGTTGAGTATTCCTTCACGGTCGATAAATCCGGTTGGTACGATATCTACTCCCGCTACAAGCAGAGCTATCTGGACGGTATGTACGTCAGCCGCTCGCTCGAGGTCTTTACGAACTTTGACAGCGAAGAGGCGTATATGACGGCACTCGGCATCAGCAATTCCGTCGGTTACTACAACGGCTTGCCCTTTGCAGAGGCTGCAAATCTCCGTTACGATTACGGAACCGAATGGCAGGTGACCGCGCTTTCCGATAAGGGCGGCGAGGATAAGGACATCTTCCATATGTATTTCGAAAAGGGCGTTGTTTACACGGTCAGATTCCAGGTGACCCTTGGCTCCATGAGTGATCAGGTTCGCAAGATCGAGAGCATTCTGAACGCGCTGAACACCTGCTACCTTGATATTATCAAGCTCACGGGTACCACTCCCGACGACTACCGCGATTACAACTTCTATCGCGTTCTCCCCAACACACTCCGCAGCATGGTGTCTCAGAAGAAGGCACTTGAGGAGATCTCCGCATCTCTGCGTGAGAACGCGGGTGTGGCTTCCACCTACACGGGTATTTGTGACAAGCTCGTAGACCTGCTTGAACGTATGGTTCAGGAGGGCGGCTCGCCGATCGCAAAGAACCTGGATACCTTCAAGAGCTACGTCGGTTCTCTCGGTACCTTCCTGACCGATGCGAAGACGCAGCTTCGGCAGATCGACTTCTTCCAGATCCAGCCCTCGACCGAGAAGGCACCCAGAGCTGAGTACGGCTTCTTCAGATCGATCTGGTTTGAGTTTGAGAGATTCCTTCAGTCCTTCATCCGTGACTACAACAGCATGGGTGCTTCGGGCGATGCTACGGAGACCTCCAAGAGCATCAGCGTCTGGGTTCCTTACGGACGTGACCAGGCAAACGTTATTCGTAACCTTTCTACCAACGGATTTACGCAGCAGAATGGTATTGCTGTAGACCTGAAGCTGGTCAACGGCGGTACGCTCCTTCCTTCCATTCTGGCAGGAATGGGACCTGACGTTTACCTTGGCTTGGATCAGTCCACGATCATCAACTACGCGATCCGTGGTGCACTGGCTAATATCGAGGTAATGGAAGAGGACTTTGATACCTTTATCGGCTTGAATCTTCCCGATAATGAGCGCGTTTTCAATGAAGCGGCAATGACCGTTTTGAAGATCGCGGACGCAGACGGCGTGGACCACTATTACGGCTTGCCCGAGACGCAGTCCTTTGCAATGATGTTCGTTCGTCTGGACGTTCTTGCAGAGCTGGAAATTGAGATCCCCAAGACATGGGA
>JAZODU010000068.1:0-28340 GCA_045597145.1 Eubacteriales bacterium | reverse complement strand
CCCTCAGGATCGCGTGAGCTTTTGCAAAAAAATAGAGAAAAACTTGAAAAAATATGAAAAAAACACTTGACAAACGTGTCTTTTCCATGCTATAATAATATGCCGCTTGAGAAAGGCTTTTTTAAGTGTGTCCAAAAACACCGCCTTATGATCAGCGAGTCTATAAAGAAAGAGAGGTGCTTTTCGTGTTTGCAGTTATCGAAACCGGCGGAAAGCAGTACAAAGTAGTCGAGCAGGACATTATTTTTGTTGAAAAGCTCGATGTGAACGAAGGAGACGAAATCGTTTTCGACAGCGTTAAGGCATTGTCCGATGACAACGGCTTTAAGGTTGGTGCTCCCAACGTAGAAGGCGCTAAGGTTACTGCCAAGGTACTGAAGAACGGCAAGAACAAGAAGATCTACGTAATGAAGTACAAGCCGAAGAAGAACGAGAAGAAGAAGATCGGTCACAGACAGCCCTACACCAAGGTGCAGATCGTGAAGATCGAAGGCTGATTGTCATTCAATCAGTAAGGACATGACCAAAATCGTGTTTTTCAGAAGCGGTGGCGTATTCTACGGCTTCGAGGAGCAAGGACACACGGGTTACGGCGAAGAGGGCGGCGACATTTTATGCTCTGCCATCTCGGCGATGACGATGTTTCTCATCAATACCATTGAGGTTGCGTACGATTCCGTCGTTGATTATACGATCTCGGAGGATGACACGCGAATTCGTGTATGTGCCAAGGCGGCACTTCCCGAATATGAATCGGATGACTACAAGCGTTATGCGGTTTCGGGAATTATGATGGGGTACTACTGTCAGCTCGGTGAGCTGCTTGAGGAGTATGCGGAATATCTTGACGTATCCGTCATTGATAAGCCGTACGAGGATTGACCCCGCAATATCCAAAAAAATTAGGAGGATAAGAATTATGTTAAAGCTCGGTTTACAGTTCTTTGCTCATAAGAAGGGTGTCGGTTCTACCAAGAACGGTCGTGACAGTGAGTCCAAGCGTCTTGGCGTAAAGAAGGCAGACGGTCAGTCTGTTCTCGCCGGCAACATCATCATCAGACAGAGAGGTAGCGCAGTTTGCGCAGGCGAAAACGTGGGAGTCGGCAAGGACTACACCCTCTACGCTCTGATCGACGGTAAGGTAAAGTTCGAGCATAAGACCAAGTCTCAGAAGAAGGTCAGCGTTTACGCAGACTGATCCTTTTGAAAAAACGGCGCAGATGTTAAGCATCTGCTCCGTTTTTTTATTTTTTCAGCCGCACACTCCGACAAATTTTGCGCGGCGTGTGTGATACAATACAAGGGACAAGCCATTAAAGGAGGCGGAAGAATGAACAAAAAAGGCGGCGCGGTCACGTATGAAAACCAAGGGGACACCTTGATCGTTCACGTAGGCGGCGAAATAGACCACCACAGCGCGGTGCGCGTGCGGACAGAGATCGACGAGCGGATCATTGCCGAGCGCCCTGTACGCGTGCTGTTGGAGCTATCAGCGGTGGATTTTATGGATAGCTCGGGATTGGGGTTGATCATGGGGCGGTTTGCCCTCGTGCGCAAGTTCGGCGGCACGCTGGCGGTGCTTGATCCCAGCCCTGCCGTGATGAAAATGATCAATCTCGCGGGTATGGAGCGCATGGTCTCCATTTTGAAAACAAAGGTGAAAGGAAATTCAAAAAAATGAAAAGCAACAGAGTAGATTTCAGCGCGGCGGTTGAGAACGAGATGCATCTTGTCCTGCCGTCGCTTTCGGTCAACGAGGGCATGGCGCGTGCGGCGGTGGCGGCGTTCTGTGCCCAACTCAATCCCACGGCATTGGAAATCGCGGACATCAAGTGCGCCGTTTCCGAGGCGGTGACCAATTGCATCGTGCATGCTTACCGCGAGGAAATGGGGGAAATCATCATCGACGTTAAGCTTTGCGAGGGGCGGCTGATCCAGATCGAGATCCGCGACCGCGGTTGCGGGATCGAGAACGTCAAGCAGGCGCGCGAGCCGCTTTTTACGACCGATGCCGAGGGAGAACGGAGCGGCATGGGCTTTACCGTGATGGAAAATTTCTGTGACGAATTGCGCGTGAGCAGCCGCGTCGGTCGCGGTACGACGGTCACGCTCCTCAAACGGTTACATAAGTGAGCGATGCTCACAAAGCTTTGATTTGAGGTGAACCGATGGAGCAGTCCATATATGAACGAAATACGGCACTTTTGGAGCGCGTGCAGAGCGGCGACGAGAGCGCAGAGGCACTCCTGGTCGAGGAGAATCTTGGACTTGTGCGTCAGGTGGCGCGCAGATTTCTCGATCGCGGAACCGAGTACGAGGATCTGGTGCAGATCGGCACGATCGGCATGATCAAGGCGATCCGCTCCTTTTCTCTGGAGCGCGGCACGGCGTTTTCAACCTATGCCGTGCCTCTGATCGTGGGCGAGATACGGCGGCATTTGCGTGACGACGGACCGATCAAGGTCAGTCGCATCTACAAGCGGCAGGGGATCTCTCTGGTTCACGAAAGAAACCGTATCATTGCCGAGGAGGGACGGGATCCGGGGCTCGCGGAGTTGGCACAGCGGTGCGGCGTGAGCGTCGAGGAGGCGGCGATCTCCTTGGATTCGATCTCGCCTGTGGCATCGCTTTCAGACTTTGTCTACGGCGAGGATAGTGTGACCTACGAGGGTGTGATCGCGGACGCGGACAGCGAGAACGAAAGCGAGCGCATATGCGACCGCGTAGCCATAGGGCAGTGCATCAACCGCTTGCCGCCCCTTTGGCGCAAGATCGTGCTGCTGCGCTACTACCGAAACATGACGCAACAGCAAACGGCGTCGCTCCTTGGCGTGACGCAGGTTAAAATCTCGCGGGAGGAAAAGAAGATTCTTGCATTTTTGCGAGAAGAATTGTCCTGAACCACTTGACAGATGGGGGATTGTTTGGTATAATATTGTTAAAGGATTGGCAAAGTCGGCGCGACTTGCCGCTTGAATTTTTAAACATAACGGAGGAATCCAACAATGGGAAGAATTATTCTGAATGAAACGTCCTATCACGGCGCAGGCTCGGTCAAGGAGCTGGCAGGCGAGATCATGCGTCGCGGCTTTAAAAAGGCACTGATTTGCTCGGATCCCGATCTGATCAAGTTCGGCGTGACCCAAAAAGTTCTGGACGTGCTGGACGGTGCCGGTATCGCGTATGAGATCTTTTCCGATATCAAGCCCAACCCCACGATCGAAAATGTGCAGAACGGCGTTGCGGCGTTCAAGGCAGCAGGTGCTGACTGCCTCGTTGCCGTTGGCGGCGGCTCCTCGATGGACACCTGCAAGGCGATCGGTATCATCATTGCCAATCCCGAGTATGCTGACGTGCGCAGCCTTGAAGGCGTAGCGCCCACCAAGAACCCCACCGTTCCGATCATTGCCATTCCGACCACGGCAGGCACGGCGGCAGAGGTTACCATCAACTACGTCATCACCGACGTTGAAAAGAAGAGAAAGTTCGTTTGCGTGGACGTGCACGACATTCCCGTGGTTGCTATCGTTGACCCCGAGCTGATGAACACAATGCCCAAGGGGCTGACCGCCGCTACGGGTATGGATGCCCTGACGCACGCGATTGAGGGCTACATTACCAAGGGCGCGTGGGAAATGACCGATATGTTCCACCTCAAGGCGATCGAGCTGATCGCAAAATCTCTGCGCGGCGCGGTCAACAACACGCCCGAGGGCAGAGAGGGCATGGCTCTGGGTCAGTATATCGCAGGCATGGGCTTTTCCAACGTAGGACTTGGCATCGTTCACTCCATGGCGCACTCGCTGGGCGCGGTTTACGACACGCCTCACGGTGTGGCGAATGCGATCCTGCTTCCCACTGTAATGGAATACAACGCACCTGCGACGGGCGAGAAGTACCGCGACATTGCTAAGGCAATGGGTGTTGAGGGCGTTGACGCGATGAGTGTCGA
This sequence comes from Eubacteriales bacterium, assembly GCA_045597145.1. Lineage (GTDB taxonomy): Bacteria > Bacillota > Clostridia > Oscillospirales > CAG-272 > UMGS1865. The sequence continues at coordinate 24,388 of JAZODU010000068.1, read as the reverse complement.
AGAATACCGCCGTGCGGCAGTTGACGCAGTCCGTCAGTTGTCGATCGATGTTGGTATCCCGAAGGATCTGAAGGAGATTGCAAAGGAAGAGGATATCCAATTCCTCGCCGAGTCCGCAATGGCAGACGCTTGCCGTCCCGGTAACCCCAAGGATCCCACGCTTGAGGATATCATTGCGCTCTACCGTTCTCTGATGTAAGATTTTTTTGAGGTGCTTCGAAAGAAGCACCTCTTTTTTACTTTTTTGTGAACTTTTCTTTTTGGGGTATACCATTTTTTAAAAAATGTGATATAATATATATATAATATATGAACGAAGGAGGAGAAAAGATGTTCCGAAAGGACGAGTACGTGTTTTACGAATCGGGAGGAATCTGCAAAATTTCCGACATTCAGATCTCCCCTTTGGAAGGCATGCCCGCCGACCGCGAATATTACGTCATGCAATCGGTGCACGAACGCAACGGCGTGATGTATATTCCCGTTGACAACGATAAGGTTTTTTTGCGCAAGCTGCTCGACCGCGACGCGGCAGAGCGTTTGATCGATCGGATCCCCGAGGTGGAGGCAATCGATGAGCCGAACGCAAAGCTTTTGCGCGCGAAATATCTGGACGCCATGCGCACGCACGATCCCGTGGAATGGGTGCGCGTGATCAAAACGGTCTACCGCCGCATGACGGCAGGGAATGGGCGCGTGCAAAGGCTGTCCGAAACCGAGCGTTCTCTTTCGGAAAACGCCAAACGCTATCTCTACACCGAGCTGGCGCTGGCGCTGGGGCTCGGTGTAAAGGACATGGAGCACTATATCACCGACCGCATTGGAAAAATGGCATAAAAAAGAAACGGAACATTGTTCCGTTTCTTTTTTTAGCTTTCTTTTGTGGTATAAGTCAGCGGCATAGAGTACGCACGCTCGTAGATCTCCTTCCACACCGCGGCGTTTTGCTCCATCATGCGCTTCATGTTTTCTTTGTAATGCAAGGACGCATCGGGACAGATCGGCTTTTCGATGTGAATGGTGTATTCCTGGATCGGATAGCCGTCGTTACCAAGCATATCCGAGTCCTGCATGGTGATAAAGCAGGGAAGCACGGGGACCCGGTTCTTCGCGGCAAAGCGGTAAGCACCCTCCTTGAGGGGCTTTGGCTTGCGGTAGTTCCACCACATGCTCTGCTCGGGGTAGATCAGAACGAGATTGCCGTCGTTCAGCAGCTTGTCAGTCGCCTTGGTGAACTTGAGCATCGTTGCCTTGTTCGAGGAGAGCGGCAGCGTGTAGAAGTGACGCATCAGATACCCGTAGAAGCCGGGGAAGGAGGTATAATTGCCCTCGCGGATCACGCGATAGAGCTTCTTTTTCTTGATTCCCGCGCGCAAAAATGCCTCGTGGATCGCAAAGGTGTCAAAGGGATTGAAGTGGTTGCAGGTCAGAACCGCGCCCGACTCAAGGTTCTGCAAATTCTCAAGCCCACGGATCTCCTTGATGATCATCAGCTTTTTCGCCTGAATGTACTTGAGAAATTTCTTTGCCTTGCGGTAGGCTATGTAGGTGTTGAGCTTTGCGATGGGGGAGCGGCGCAGATAGTCGATTTCGTTCGGCATCAGCACACGAGTGGGGGGATCGTCCTCCACGTCCACGTCGAATTTGCCCTTGCGCTCGTATTCGGCAATTTTCTTAACAACCGCTACACGGTCGGGGCTGCGGCGCGTGGTGTCCAGTACGTTCTGATAATTGTCCGCCTTGTTGACCTCATCAATCGCCATCTGGTAAAGGTTGCTGCCCGAGATGCGGTCATGCTCGCGCATCTCATCGGTGTATCCCTCCAGCTCGGCGCGCAGCTCGTCGTACACAACGGTTTCAGCGGCGTATTGCCAGAAGATCTCGCCGCAGATTGCATCCGTGTGATGCCACGGCTTGTTTGCCATGATGTAGTGCAGCAGGTACGCTTCGGTCGCGGGATCGTAGGGGTAGACCATGCCCGCGGTCACCTCTGTGTTCCAGCGCTGATCGATCCAGAATACGTGATCCTTGCAGATCAGGTTGAGGTAGTCCTCGTCCTGTGTAACGATGAAATTGTATTCGCCGAGTGCTTTGATAAATTTGTCCAGCACGTGGCTGTCGCGGAAGCGCTTGCAATTGATCAGAAGATGACCTGCGTTGAAGAAGTTGTGGCGGGAAACGCCCACGACACGCTCGCAATAGGTGCCGTAAACGTCCACCTGCACCATTGCCTGCTCGTGGCACGCGCCAACGTATGCGTCGCCGATCTCGGTGTCGTAAAAATCTGCAATGTCCGCGCGCAGGATCGTATCGCTGTCAATGTAGACGACCTTGTCGTACTGCGGGAACATCTCTGCGATAAACAGGCGGAAATAGGTGGTTTTGGTATAATAATGACGAATCGGAAGCTTGTCGGCGATGGTAGCCAGATAAGGGGACACGTCCTCAAAGCTGATCTCGAATTTTTCATTTTGCATCGCATACATTTTCTGCTTCATCTCTTCGGAAATGTTGGTATGCAGAACGTAAATACGATAGGTGCGGTCTGCGGCGGCGTGTTTGATCATGGATCGAAGAGACACGATCATGTATTTTACGAAATTGTCGTCGCAGGCGAAAAAAATCGGAATGACGTTGCTCATTGGGAAATTTTCCTCTCTTGTAGATTTGTTTTTAGCGCGTTCACGAGAAAGTCATAGTGCGATCGGGAGCCTCGCAAGGCTGCGCGCTCAACGTCTTTATTATACCAGAAAATCTCTTTTTTGACAACCCTCAAACACGTGGATTTCCTCTCCACTTTTTTCTCACGGGGTAAAAATATGTAGAATTGCCACTCTACAAATAGTAGAGTGGCAAAAAAGGCTTGATTTTTTCGAAAAAATGTGCTACAATATAGGAAAAGAGGGTGTTTTGACCCCGATCGATCGAACGCAAAGAAAAGAGCAGGCTATGAAAGATATAAAATCCATTGTTGCACAAAATCTGACAACGCTGAGGAAATGCAAGGGACTGACGCAGGCGGAGCTTGCCGAACAGTTCAATTATTCGGACAAGGCGGTCTGCCGCTGGGAGAGAGGGGACACGTTGCCCGACATCAACGTGCTCTACGCACTGTGTGAGTTCTACGGCGTTTGCATGAATGATCTGGTCAATCCCGAATTTTCGGTGGAGGAGATCGAGCCGCAAAGAACGACCGATACGGGCTACCGCATCTGGCTCTGCATTCTGATGTGCAGCGCGGCGTGGCTGTTTGCAACCGTTATATTTGCTACGTTTATGACGCTGTTTCAGCGCGCATATTGGATTGCGTTCGTATGGGCAGTACCGCTCACCTGCCTTTTAATTGCGAAAATGCTCAAGAGCACGATCAACTGGATTGGCAGGATCATCGTTTTTTCATTGCTTGCATGGAGTGCCATTGCGGCGTTTTATCTGCACATCTTCGTTTTGTTCGGTGCACACATCTGGCCGCTGTTTTTGGTTGGCGTTCCGCTTCAGGCGTTCATCGTTCTGTGGCAACGCGTCAAGCATTATCGCGCAAACTTCTGAACAAAAAAATATCCGCTCGAGCGGGGAAGTCCTGAGGACGATCCACTCGAGCGGTTGTTTTTTATTTGAGCAGCTTCTTCGCCAAGCACTTGGTGGCGATCACCAGCGCAGCGGTTGCGGCGGAGGCAAGAGCCAGAGCACAGGCGGAAAAGCTTTTTTCGTCGGTCGTTTCGTAAGAATCGATCGGCTCTTCCTCATTGCAGTTGCGGTAGATCTCCAGCTTGTAGGTGCGCGTCTGCTTGATATAAGGATTGTAATTGGTTTCTCTGAGCGTGCGTGCCACGCGAGCGATCGAGCCACAGCACGCAGCCTTTGCTTCATTGCACTTGCGTGCCATCCTCTGAGCGGCTGTTTCAACAGCCTCCTCGGCAGCCTCTGCACATGCCTCTGCACACGCCTCTGCGCATTCCTCGATTTCCTCGGCACACGCTTCAGGGGCTTCCTCTACAACCTCTTCAAGCTCGTTTATCTTTTCGTTTTCCATATTCGTTCCTCCATGATCGTTATTGATAGAATATGCAAATCCGGCGTTGATTATGCTTTTTTGCTCAGATCCACGGTTACGATGAATCCGCCGCAGTTGTCGCCCGATATCGTGTACTGATAATTGCTGGGGACGAGGAAGTTCGTCAGAAGGGTTTGATCAGCCACAGCGGGAACGTAATAAACGTCATAAGAGTGACCGTCCGCGCCCTTTGTGCGAAGCGGATTGTTGATCGTATGGTTTTGTTTCAGAACCTCAACGTACTCCTCAAGGCAGTAGCCGTGCTCCTTCATGTAGGTGGCGTGCGCCACGCCAACGTAGCGGAAGCAATATTCATATCCCGGAGCGACCCCCGTGATCGAGGATTTTTCATCGGGATAGCGCATCACAAAGCCGTACTTGTGCGCGTTGTTGAAGATCCATGCGTGCTGGGCTTCGGAGATCCCTTGCCCCGAGACCGAAACCGTCAGAGCTACGCAATAGCCCGTGTGGTGATCGGAATATCCCTGCGGTGCGCTTTTGCCTGCCTGTTCGTCGTAGGTGCGGTAGGCGTCGGCGCGCCCAACGGCAATGTTTTGCTTGCCCGAATAATCGAGATACGCAAGCATCATGCGGTCGAACGCTTCAAAAGCGGTCTTTTCCATCTGCTCGTTCTCGCCCACCTTGTAGGGGGTAAGACCGTTGAGATCGGAACGGTTGTTGTACATATTTACAAGTGTTACCTTGCCGGGCGTCAGCCCGTTTCCGTTTTCGTAATCAAACAGCTCGTAGCGGTGATCCTTGTTGACGATGATCAGCGCACCCTTTTGCGTGTCCTCGTAGCGCGCGGTGTGATACTCGTCGTATCGCACGTTGATGGACGGGGAAGAGGGGGTGCCGCCGTCGGGAGTGTTATCCGGACGCTTAGCGATCGCATCCGCAATCGCGCAAATGCCCAGGATCAAGAGCGAGAGCAGGAGCAGTGCGGTGACTCCGAAAATAGCGAGTAACACAACACGGCTCAACTGCCCACGCTTTGCACGTTCCTTGGTTTGCGTACGGCGGATCGTGTTAAAGCTGCGCGGTGCTTTTGCATTCTTTCCCATGCTGTGTTACTCCTTTCATGAGATAGACTGCCAATCAGCCCTCAAGTGCGTCCTTGATGGAGAAGTCCATACGGCCCTTCTTGTCGAGTCCGATATATTTTACCTTAACCACGTCGCCAAGCTTGAGCACGTCCTCAACCTTTTCGATTCTGCGAGGCGCGATCTTGGAGATGTGGACCATGCCCTCCTTGCCGGGAGCATACTCAACGAAGCAACCGAATTCCTTGATACCCGTAACGGTACCCGTGTAAACGGCACCCACGACAGGCTCGAATACGATGGCGTCGATGCAAGCCTTAGCGGCATCTGCCTGCTCGCTGTTGACAGCTGCGATGCGGATCGTTCCGTCGTCCTCGATGTCGATCTTAGCACCCGTGTCCGCAACGATCTTCTGGATCACGGAGCCACCCTTACCGATGACCTCGCGGATCTTGTCGGGATCGATCTTCATGGTGGTCATCTTAGGAGCATACTTGGAAACCTCTGCGCGAGGTGCGGGAATTGCCTTGAGAATGACCTCGTCGATGATATAGTCACGACCTGCGTGCGTCATTTCAAACGCGCGCTTGATGATGTCGGGCGTCAGACCGTCGATCTTGAGATCCATCTGAATGGAGGTGATACCCTTGTGCGTACCTGCAACCTTGAAGTCCATGTCGCCGTAGAAGTCCTCAAGACCCTGAATGTCGATCATGGTGTCCCAAGAGCCGTCCTCAGCGGTGATCAGACCGCAGGAGATACCTGCAACGGGAGCCTTGATCGGAACGCCTGCGTCCATGAGTGCCAAGGTGGATCCGCAAACAGAGCCCTGCGAGGTCGAACCGTTGGAGGAAACGACGTCGGAAACCAGACGGATCGCGTAGGGGAATTCCTCCTCAGAGGGAAGAACGGGAACGAGCGAACGCTCAGCGAGCGCGCCGTGACCGATCTCGCGGCGCCCGGGGCTTCTGACAGGCTTTGCCTCACCCGTGGAGAAGCCGGGCATGTTGTAGTGGTGCATATATCTCTTGGAGGTCTCGCTGTCGATACCGTCGAGCATCTGTGCCTCGGAGAGCGTGCCAAGGGTTGCAACGGTCAGAACCTGGGTCTGACCTCTGGTGAACAGACCCGAGCCGTGCGTGCGGGGCAGAACGCCAACCTCACTGCCAAGGGGTCTGATCTGATCCATGCTGCGTCCGTCCACGCGCTTCTTGTCAACAAGCAGCCAGCGGCGAACGATCTTCTTCTGGATCTTGTAGACGCGCGCCACCATCATACCGGGCAGCTCGGGATACTTTTCGGTGAACTTTTCAAGGATCGCGTCCTTAACGGGAACCATCTTTGCGTCGCGGACGTTCTTGTCGTCGGTGTCGAGTGCCTCCATAACGTCCTTTTCGCAGAATGCAAAGATCTCGTCGAACATGTCGTGATCCGGCTCGCAGGAGGGGTAGTCGAACTTCGGCTTGCCGATCTCGTCGATGATGCCGTTGATGAAAGCGAGCAGATCCTTGATCTCCTCGTGTGCCTTCATGATCGCCGCGTACATCGTGTCGTCGTCGACCTCGTTAGCGCCTGCCTCGATCATAACGACCTTGTTCATGGACGCTGCAACGGTCAGCTGCAGGTCGCTCTTCTTCTGCTGCTCGAAAGTGGGGTTGAGAACGATCTTGCCGTCAACCAGACCCATGAACGCGCCGCCGAAAGGCCCATTCCACGGAATGTCGGAGATTGCAAGAGCGGTGGAAGCACCGATCATTGCGGTGATCTCGGGGGAGCAGTCGGGGTCAACGGACATAACAACCAGCGTCAGAGCCACGTCGTTGCGCAGATCCTTGGGGAAGAGAGGACGGATCGGGCGGTCGATGACACGGGAGGTCAGCACTGCCTTTTCGCTGGGCTTACCCTCGCGCTTCAGGTATCCGCCGGGGATCTTGCCTGCCGCATACATTCTCTCGTCGAAGTCGACGGAGAGGGGCAGGAAGTCGATGCCGTCGCGGGGCTTTTCGGAAGCGGTTGCGCAGCAGAGAACTGCGGTGTCGCCGTAGCGGCAGAGAACGCTTCCGTTTGCAAGACCTGCCATCTTACCGGTTTCGATAACCAGCGGGCGGCCTGCGTAGGTGTACTTGAACACCTTGTAGTTCTTGAAATTCATCGGTCCACTTTTGGTAATGTTCATTTTTCTTTTTCCTCCATAATTTTTTTGATGATGCTCTTACGGAGGTTTAGCACTTAACCATAGGTCAAATCGACTTTGGCACATGGTTAACTGCTAATCGACCGTAAGATGGGGTTGGTGGGTGAACGGGTGGGAGATAAAAACAACAGGGAGTGAGGGCAGTGACAGAATGCCGCTGCTCTCCACTCCCATGATTGCTCTTACTTTCTCAGCCCCAGCTTGCTGACGATCGCGCGGTAACGCTCGATGTCAACCTTCTGCAGGTAGTTCAGAAGGTTTCTTCTGTGACCGATCATCTTCTGAAGACCGCGGCGGCTGTGGAAGTCCTTCTTGTTGACTTTCAAGTGCTCGGTCAGGTTAGCGATGCGGCTGGAGAGGATCGCGATCTGAACCTCGGGAGAACCGGTGTCTCCCTCATGAGTTGCGTACTGCTCGATCAGGCTGAGCTTTTCTTCTTTCTGCATGGTTTTATTCACCTTTCTTTTTATTTGGCGTACACTCAGCATTCGGTGGGTGAAGTGCTGCTAAACAGCCTCGTGTCCGAAAACCGTGCGAACGTCATACAACGGTATTATACCACACTTTTTCCCGTTTGTAAAGCCTTTTTTTGAATTTTTTATTATTATATAGAAAAACTTTCCAAAAAACAAGAGGCACCGAAGTGCCTCTCGCAAAAATCACCATGGCGTCGGTACGCCGTCAACGTAGTGCCAATAGTTGCCCGATTCGGTAGGCTCGGTTTCGCTGTAATAGTAGCGGGTTGTTGAAAGGAGGTGATCGTTGTCAGTGTTGACCTCAATTTCCTCCCACTCGCTTGTCGTGCCATCGTAATATATTTCGCCATATTTATCAATCTGCGCGGAATTTGCGTTTTTGCCAAAACCATTGCAGGTGATAATGTGTGCAACAAAAAAAGGTATTATTCTCCCTTTTGAAAAAAGAGAAAAATATCCCTATTATTACTTATGAAATTTGTTTGGCACTCTCATTATAGCACAGTTTTTTGCGTTTGTAAAGAAAAAACGCAAAAATAATCAAAAAGGAGGGATAGAGTTAGTCTTGGATTGCCAACCCCTCCCTCTGCCTTCGGCAGCCACCTCCCCTTACACAGGGGAGGCTTCGGATAAATTGTTCAAAGCTATTCTAACCACAAATAGCAATACAATTGAGTTTTTATTGTTGCGCGCACCTGCTTTTTAGCTTCCCCTGTGCAAGGGGAGGTGGCACGCGTTAGCGTGACGGAAGGGTTGACGCAATTCTAAAATGGAGAGGGGGGCTTCTTTCAAGAAGTCCCCCTCTCCATATATTTTTCTTAATATAACTTATACTTCAATCTCAAGTTATCCGCGATCATGGCGATGAACTCGGAGTTGGTGGGCTTGCCGCGGTTGTTCTGGATCGTGTAGCCGAAATAGGAGTTCAGCGTGTCCACGTCACCGCGATCCCATGCCACCTCAATCGCATGGCGGATCGCACGCTCCACACGGCTGGTCGTCGTGCTGTACTTCTTCGCAACCGACGGGTAGAGAACCTTCGTTACCGAGTTGATAATATCCGAATCCTTGATCGTCAAAAGGATCGCCGTGCGCAGATACTGATACCCCTTGATGTGCGCGGGGACACCGATCTGGTGAATGATCTGCGTGACCTGCGACTCAATGTCGGGACCCTTTTCCACTGCTTGCATTGCGGAGGCGGGAATATCCCTTTGGCGGCGCGACATGATGCTTTGAATGTGCTCCGAAAGACTGCCTACGTTGACGGGCTTGAGCAGGCACAGCTCCGCACCCGCCTCGGTGGCTTGAACGAAAATGTTCTGGCTGGACGCCGACGACACCACGATGAACGCAGGTGCTTTGTCCTGACCCCAGTCCATCGAGCGGCAGGTGCGCAGCACACCGATGCCGTCCAGCTTGGAAAGCCAAACGTCGAGCAGAACCACCTCGGGGTGCGTGTGCGAGATCTTCATCACCGCCTCCTCACCGTTCGCGGCTTCCTCAACGTTGCGGTAGCCCGCACGCAGTAACCCCTCGCGCAAAGCTGTGCGCCCGGCGGGACTTTCGTCGACAATCAGAATTTTCGTGCTGTATTCCATAAAACAAATCTCCTTTGATATGGTAGTATTTTTCTTGACAGGAATATTTTACCATATTTTGGAAGATTTTGCAAGTATCAGGAAGCAAAAATAGTTCCCAAACTTTTGTGGTAAAAACTGGTAATTTTTACCAAAATGCTGAAATTATTCGTCGTGGGAGTGTTTGCAGGGCTCTTTGAAGAAATCTGTCAGATCCATTTCATACCTGCCGTCGGCGTTTTTGCGGAAGCCGATGGCGCGAATGAGCACCTCGTTGTCACATTCCGCGTCGAAAAATGCGCGGTGGACGCCGCAAAGATCGATAAAGTTGAGCGCGGCACGCCCCATGACGAACATCGGCTCAAACTCGTAAGCGTCGGGCACTGACGCAAAATCCACGATCCTGCCGCCCTCTGCGTTCATGGTAAATTGACAAATACCGCGCAATTCGCCGTCGACCTGCGCGCGGTAAGCGAGCATTTCCACACGGTAGGGGATATTGCAACGGGCGCAAAGCGCCTCTTGCTCTTCCTTGGATTGAATCGGTAATACTTCCAGCATTTCAGTTTCCTTCCTTATATTGTGATGTTGTGAGGTAAGCGACTTCGTCGGGCGTCAGGGCACGCCATTTGCCGACGGGAAGCTCACCCAGCGTCAAGTCCCCGATCGCCACGCGTTGCAAACGCTTGACGCGCAAGCCTACCGCCTCGCACATGCGTCGGATCTGGCGGTTGCGCCCTTCATACAGGTGCATTTCCAAGGTGTCGGGGGAGAGGGGGATCACGGTGACGGGCAGGAGCGTGTAGCCGTCCAGAACCATGGGTTGTGAAAGTGCCCACAGCTGCTCGTCCGATACGCTTTTTGAAAGCGTGACGTGATAGAGCTTCGGGATCTCGTGGCGCGGGTGCGTCAGATGATTGGCAAATTCGCCGTCGTCGGTCAGGAGCAGCAGCCCCTCCGAGTCCATGTCAAGGCGACCGACGGGATAGACGCGCGTGCCGAGCGCGCGAACGAGGTCGGTGACGGCGCGCCGTCCCTTTTCGTCGTGAGCGGTGGTCACGTAGCCGCGCGGCTTGTTGAGCATAATGTATTGCCGCGGCTTGTCCGCGCGGGGCAGGATACGCTTGCCCTTGTATTCAACAACGTCGGTTTCGGGATCGACGCTGTCGCCGATCCGCGCCACCGCGCCGTTGACCTTGACGCGCCCTGCGGCGATCTCAGCCTCGGCGGCGCGGCGTGAGAGAACGCCCGCATCCGAGAAAAATTTTTGCAGCCGCATACGCGACCTCCTTTCAAGGTGTGCGCAATGATCGCACGGTTAAATCGGTAAAAGCTTTCGCCCGCCTTTTTCAAAAGGCGGCGCAGGTGGAGGGCGCGTAGCCCTCCTCGCGCTCCGCAGAACGCGAAATTCCTAAACGGTGCTTTTCTTATTGATAGCCTTTTCTTTTGCGCCTACGCGTTCAAAAGAAAAAGCGGCTGACGGCGTGCTGCTGTTTTTCGTTCAAGACATCAAGCTTTTTTGCGAAACAGGCTTTTCAGCCATGCCCAGAAGCCGCGCTTGACGATCTTTTTCTTGACAGAAGCGCGGGCGTAAAGCGGCACGCGGGCAATTTCCACCGCTTTGCCGTCGCCGTCTGTGTCACAGTAAAACACCGCATAGCCGTACACACCGTCCCGTGTGACCGGCGCATACTCAAAACGGCGGCACTCAATGCTTTGCGTGACGGTGCCTGCGTTGATGGGAAGCGTTACCCGCAAGGTGTCGCGGTTTTCAAGTATTGCATGACTTGCCTTGCCGCCGACGAGCGGCAGCGTATGCGTGACTTGTGCCCGCTCGCAAAGTGTGACGCTTTTGTAGCACGTAAAGCCGTAGTCAAGCATTGCCGCATGGTCGTTCCAATCGTCGGGCGCGTTGATCGTGACCGCGATCAGACGCACACCGTCGCGCTCGGCGGCAGATACCAGACTTCTGCCACTGCGCTTCGTGTATCCCGTTTTCACGCCGATGCACCCCTCATAGGTGCGCAAAAGCCTATTGTGGTTGACCAAAAGTCGACCCGTTTCAAGGGCGGCGTGGGGGATCGTGGTCTTGTAGGTGGATACGACGGTGCGGATCAGATCGTTTTCCAACGCCGCGCGCGCAATGAGCGCCAGCTCGTGCGCGGTCGTGTAGTGTGCCTCGTCGTCCAGTCCGTGCGGATTGGTAAAATGTGTGTTGGAAAGCCCCATTTTGCGCGCCGTACGGTTCATTTCGTCGGCAAATGCCTCGATGCTTCCCGACAGCCCGATGGCGATCGCCGCAGCGGCATCGTTCGCAGACTCCAACAGAAGCGCGTAGAGCAATTGCTCCAAGGTCAGCTCCTCACCCTCAACAAGATAGATCGACGAGCCCTCCACACCAACGGCGCGCGCATCGGTCTTGATGACGCGGTCGGGGGAGGCGAGCTCCAAGGCGACCAGAGCCGTCATGATCTTGGTGGTGCTTGCCATGGGCAGGGGGGTGTCTGCGTTTTTGGCGAAAACAACGTCGCCGCTCTCCGCCTCGATCAAGACCGCGCTTTGCGCGGAGAGCGAGAGCGAGCGTGCGGCGGGGAGTGCCTGCGTGCGCACGGGGATGAGCACCGCCAAAAGGCACACGGTCAGGATATACGCCAATGCTTTTGTTCGTGCAGACATAAGAATACCCTCCGGAAAAATACGGTTGATTCATGTATATTTTTCCGGAGTGTATTTTATACCGAGGTAGAATTATTTGATTTCGCCGGTCTCCAGCGTCTTTTCGGAGATCTTACCGCGCTTTGCTTTTTTACCGTCAACGTACGTAGCATTTGCCTCGCACGCTTCCTCCGTGGCAATATCCTGCGCCATTGCCGCATTGTAGGTCGACTCTGCCGCAGAAGCCTTTTCCTCGTCCGTCTTTTCGGGGCGCACGCCGCTGATCACGTTTTTGATGCGCTCGATCAGGTCGGGAGCTCCGTTGATGATATCCGCAACCTTTTCAATGGTGGAGGGCTTTTCGCTTGTCATGGGGAGCATGCTGACGTGTCCGTCGGTAGACACCACCAAAAAGCCGATGGGGGATACCGAAACACCCGTTCCGCCGCCACCGCCAAAGCTTTTTGCGGCGTTGCTGTCGGACTTTTTGGGCAGATCCAAGCCGCCGGACGCAAATCCCATGGACACCTTGGAGATCGGGATAATGACGGTTCCCGAGGGAGTCATGATCTGCTTGCCCACGATGGTATCGGCATCCATGATCGTGCGCACCTGGCTGAGCGCGTCGCTGATAATGCCCTTGATAGAAGATTCGTTTTCCATAATGAAATTCCTTTCGTATATGATGCGTAGTTATTGTTTTTCACGTTCGGATGCTCCGTTTTGTCCTTCCAACGTACGAAGCAGAGCTTTTTGCTTTGCCGCGCGGCTTTCCTTGAAGTATGCCAACAGCATGGCAACACCCAGGCGAATCGCGTGGCGGATCTTGATCGATACCGCAATATCGATGTCGGCACTCATGTGCCCCGATACGTAATCGGGAGCGATGGTGATATCCCCGTCGCGGCGTGCGATATGCGTAAATTTGCTCTCAATAAAATTGAGAAGATAGGATGCGCTTTGCAGGATCACGCCGTACATGATCGCCGTTTTTGCGGCATCCTCCGTGCCGACGAGAATGTGCATGCGGCGCACGCGGACCTTGATCCTGCCGTTCGTTCCGTCGTAGAGCTTTTTCAAGAGGGCTAAGATCATGTCCAGATTTTCCTTGAGATTGGGAGAAGGGGTTTTTTTGCCGCTTGCGGCGTGCTGCTCTTTGCGAGCCGCCTTTTTTTGTGCCTTTTTCTGCGCCTTCAAGCGTTTTTTCTCTGCCTTGCGCGCGAGCTTTTCGCGTCTTTTCAGCTCACGCCGCAGAGCGCGCTCGGGATTGCGGCAGTCGGAAAGTGGCTTTTGCCGCTCTTTTTTCTTTTTTTTCTTGTCGGATACCAGCGTAAAGCGCAGAAACCAAACGCCTGCCACAACACGTAGCTTTTCTTGGCAGATAATACGGATCTGCACGCCGCCGAACAGGATCAGAAGGAGCAGGCAGGCAAGGATCGCAAGCAGGACTGCAAGCAGGATCCAAAGTACGATCAAACCGTTTCCTCCTTTGCGTCTTGGGCGGAGGCAACACCGCTCTCAAAGATCACGTCGGTTTCATCCGTGTCTATTGGCTCGGTGTATTCGGCGGGTACTGCCTCCTCGATGTTTTCGATTGTCATCTGCTCCGCCTCGGCATTCTCACCCTCCGTCTGCGCGGCGGCAACGCTGAGTGCCTCGGTCTCGGGAAGCTCGTCAAGGGCGTTGAGCCCAAACACGCGCAGGAATTTGTCGGTGGTGACGTAGAGCATGGGGCGTCCGGGAGCATCAAGCCGTCCTGCCGCCTCGATAAGCCCCTTGTCAAGGAGCGAGTTGACCGCGTAGGAGCTGTCAACGCCGCGCACCAGATCCACGTAAGAGCGGGTGACGGGCTGGTTGTATGCCACGACCGCCAGCACCTCCATGGAGGAAGCGGAAAGGTTTCCGCCGCGGCGGATGCCGAGCGCCTCACGAATGTAGGGTGCGTATTTTTCCTTGGTTGCCAGCTGACAGGTGGTGGGGTAGAGGAGTAGCTGGATACCGTGATTGGTGCTGTCCTCCTCAAAGTGCTTTGCCATTTCCTTGACCATGGTCTTGACATCCTTGACGGTCAGGTTCAGCACCTCCGCCAGCTTGTCGTAGCGCATGGGGTAGCCTGCGGCGTAGAGGATCGCCTCGATCGCCTGCTCGATCTCCCGAGCGGAGGTCAGTGGCTCAAGATAAGGAACGTTTTCTTTCTTTTCTTCCATAATATATATTCTCCTGTGTAATCAAGGGTTAGTCGGGCAGCTCCTGCGCCTTTTGCGCCATGGAACGGATGATCTCGTTCATATCAAGACCGATGTCGTCAAGAATATCCTCGTCGTCCTCGGAAAGCTGATCGTCCAGCATCTGTGCTACCTTTGCCTCGGCTTCGAGATCGCTGTCGTCCTCGGGAAGGAGCTCTGCCGCCGCCATCAGCTCCTCACTCGCCGCCTCCTTGGCGCGTCTGCGTTCCTCGGCACGGCGTGCACGCTCCTCGGCGCGCAACCGCTTCTTTTCCGCCAGCTTCTGCTCACGAATGATACGCCGTTGCTCGCGGTGCATCTCTGCCTTGGAGGACAGAGGAATGGGCTCGTCGCTGTCGGCACCGGGGGTGTAGACCTTTTCGATCTCCTCCTCGGTGGGGGGCGCGTCGTTGACCACAAATCGCGTGCCAACACCGTGAATGACCGTATAAGAATCGGGATCCTCGTCGATGAGGATCTTGCGAACCTTGATCAATTCGAGAATGCCGAGGAAGATCGCGATCATGTCCGAGAGGGACACCGCGTCGTGCAACAGCTCCTCCATGGAGGTGTCGCGGCGACGGGACATATGATGTAGAATTCCCACGATCTTAACGTCGACGGGAATGATGGGCTTTGCCACGAGCGGCGCAAAGGTCTGCTTTTCCGCCCTCGGTCTGCTCTCGTTTGCGGCAATGATGCGGCGAACGGCGGCGCAGAGGCTTGTGACCTGCTGGTCGGCAACGTAGGTCGTATCTACCGAAATTTCGTCGGTGTCTTTGACCATGCGTCCGCTGTAGAGCTGATAGAGCGGCTTCATCTTTTCCACCGCCTGCTTTGCCTGCTGATAGCGCAAAAGGGCATCGGCAAGGTCGGCGCGCGGATCCTTTTCGTCCTCGCTGACCCGTGGCAGGAGCATGCGGCTTTTGATGAGCATCAATTCGCTCGCCATAACGATAAATTCGCCCGCGACCTCCATATCCATGTCCTCTGCCGCCTTGATATATTCAAGGTATTGGTCACAGATGAGCGAGATGGGAATGTCTATGATATTCACTTTGTTTTTCTGGATCAGCATGAGAAGAAGGTCAAGAGGACCTTCAAACTGATCCAGTCTGTAAGTGACTGCTTCCATGTGGGAGTGAAATCCTTTCTGTCGGGATTGGGTCAGATCAATTGATTGAGAAAGACGTTGTTAAAGAAGAACTGTGCGGTCGGCTCGGCGATCCCGTAAGTCAATTTGCTTGCGATCCAGCCAAAGGGCGAGAAATTGAACAGATTGGAGCAAACGAGAAGCGCGAGCAAAAGCCCCAGCATGATCTGGCGCTCGTAGCGCATGATCGCGAAATAGGTACGGGGGGGAAGAAACACCAAAAAGATGCGTGAGCCGTCAAAGGGCGGGATGGGAATGAGGTTGAACGCCATAAACAAGAAGTTGTACAGCGTGCTGAGCTCCAAGAGCTGCACGAGCAGCGTGGCGCATCTGACGGCGAAGGCACCGGCACCCGAGGCACCGAGATAGATCGTCCATGCGTAGGTAAATCCGAACAGCACCGCGCTGACAAGCCCCAAAATCAAGTTCGCCATGGGGCCCGCGAGAGCTGAGAGTGCCATGCCCCTTTTGGGGTTGCGAAAATTGCGCGTGTTGATCGGTACGGGCTTTGCCCAGCCGTATCCGATGAGCATCATGCAAAGAAAGCCGATGGGATCAAAGTGACGGAAGGGATTGAGCGTGATGCGCCCCATGTTGTACGCGGTGCTGTCGCCGCATTTCCACGCCACAAAGCCGTGCGCCGCCTCGTGCAGGGAGAGCGCGAGCATGATGACGGGAAGGGTGAGCAAAAGCTCGGTCAGAAAGGCCTCAAGATCGAAGCCGTACAAAAGAGAGGAGAGTAGCATTTAAGAAAATTCTCACTTTCTGTGTTCGTTCAAGCCTGTGTAGTCGTAGATCCTGTTCCACAGCTCGGTCTTGCCCTCGTTTTTGAGGGAGGAGTAGAAAATGATCGGAGTGTCGGCGGGGATATCGGGGTGATTGCGCAACGCCTCCTCGGACTTTTTGCGTTCGGTTGCGTTGAGCTTATCCGCCTTGGTGGCAACGACGATAAAGGGGAGCTGCGACTGGCGCAGGAAGGAAAGCATCATCTCGTCGTCGCGCGTGGGCCCCACGCGGCTGTCCACAAGCTGAATGACCAGCTTGAGCAGATCGATGTTGGGGTTTTGGGTGAAATAGCCGTCGGTGAGCGCAGACCATTGCGCCTTGTCGGCGGGTGCGCGCTTGGCAAAGCCGTAGCCGGGCAGATCCACGAGAAAGAGCTTTTTATCCACGTCGTAGAAATTGATCGTGATGGTCTTCCCGGGGGAGGAGCTGACGCGTGCGAGCGACTTGCGCCCGAGCAGCGAGTTGATCAGCGAGCTTTTGCCGACGTTGGAGCGCCCCGAAAAGGCGATCTGCACCATGGCGTCGGTGGGGAACTGCTTGGGCAGTCCCGCGCTGATACGCAGATTGACTTGATTGAGATTGAGTGCCATAAAGGCTCCTTTCAGTTGTCGGAAAACCGCAACGGGTTGCTCTGTCCCACGACGGTGGGGATGAATTTGGATGCGGCGAGCGCGTCCGTGGATTTTTCCGCAGCCTTTTCCGCCTTGGTGGGCAGGAGTGCATAGGAGAGCACGTCGCTCGCGCGGCGGCAGGGAAGGATCTGCAGGTTCTCGCGCGCCATGGGATCAAGCTCTTCCAGGTCGCGCTCGTTGTCTGCGGGGATCAGCACGGTTTTCGCGCCCGCGCTGTAAGCCGCCATGGTCTTCTCGCGCAAGCCGCCGATTGCCAGCACGTGCCCGCGCAGACTGATCTCGCCCGTCATGGCAACGTCGCGGCGCACGCGGCGACCCGTCAGCGCGCTGACCAGAGCCGTAACGATCGTCACACCCGCAGAGGGACCGTCCTTGGGAACCGCACCCTCGGGGAAGTGAATATGAATATCCTTGGTCTTGTAAAAATCGGTGGGAATGCCGTACTCTGCGGCAATGGAGCGCACGTAGCTGACCGCGATCTGCGCGGATTCCTTGATGATGTCGCCAAGAGAACCTGTTGCTTCGATCTTGCCCGTTCCCTCAAGAACCGCGACCTCGACCTTGAGAAGGCTTCCGCCAAGCTCGGTATACGCCAAGCCGTTGACGCAGCCGATCTCGTCCTCGCCCTCGATCAGCTCGGGCAGGAGCTTGCGCGCGCCGAGATATTCCTTAACGTCTTTTTGCGTGATCCTGATGGGCTTGCAGTCCTTTTTCAGAAGCTGCTTGGCGGATTTGCGGCAAAGCGATGCGATCGTGCGCTCCAGCTTGCGCACGCCTGCCTCGCGTGTGTAGTAATCGATCAGCTCGATCACGGCGTCGTCGCTGATGCGGAGCATCTTTTTTTCGATCCCATGACGCTTCAATTGCTTCGGGATCAGATGCGCCTTAGCGATCTCCAG
Source organism: Eubacteriales bacterium (assembly GCA_045597145.1). Classification (GTDB taxonomy): domain Bacteria; phylum Bacillota; class Clostridia; order Oscillospirales; family CAG-272; genus UMGS1865. Next base: position 6,691 of record JAZODU010000068.1, on the reverse strand, counting down.
CTTTTCGCGCTTGGTGTAGGAGGAGAGCTCGATGATCTCCATACGGTCCAAAAGGGGCAGGGGAACGCTGTCCGGCGAGTTTGCGGTTGCGATGAACATACAGTCGGACAGATCAAAGGGCATCTCCACGAAATGGTCGCGGAAGGTCTTGTTCTGCTCACCGTCCAATACCTCAAGAAGTGCCGAGGTGGGGTCGCCGTGCGAGTCACGCGAGAGCTTGTCGATCTCATCCAAGAGGATCAGGGGATTGCATACCTCTGCCTGTGTGACGGCAGAAATGATTCTGCCGGGCATCGCACCGATATAGGTCTTTCTGTGACCGCGGATATCCGCCTCGTCACGCACGCCGCCCAAAGAAACGCGCACGTATTTGCGGTTCATGGCACGCGCGATGGAGGACGCGATCGAGGTCTTGCCCACGCCGGGAGGACCGACAAGGCAGAGGATCTGATTGTTCAGGTCGGGATTGAGCTGCTTTGCGGCGATATATTCAACGATGCGCTCCTTGACCTTTTCAAGTCCGTAATGGTCGGCGTCCAGTACCTTTTGCACCATGGCAAAGCTGACGCGGTCTCGGGTCTTTTTGCCCCACGGAATGGAGAGGCAGGTATCCAGATAATTGGCAAGCACGGTCGCCTCGGCAGAGCCGAAGGGCGTTTTGGAGAGGCGGTCGTTTTCCTTGTTGAGCTTTGCCTCCACCTCGGGGGGCAGCTTTGCCTCCTTGATACGCTCGGCAAATTCGGCAACGTCGTCGCCCTCGCCAAGCTCCTCCTGAATGACCTTGATCTGCTCGCGCAGATAGTATTCCTTCTGATTGCGGTTCATGCGTGCGTTGACGCGGCGGCGGATCAGCGCCTCCTCCTCCATCACGACGGCTTCCTCCTCCAGAATCTCAAGGAGAATTTCCGCGCGCTTGAGCGGGTCAAAGCATTCCAGCACCGCCTGCTTGTCGATGGGGCGGATGAGAATATTTGCCGCGATAAAATCGGCAAGGGCACCGGGCTCCTTCATGTGGCGCAAGGCACCCATCAGATCCTCGGTGTTCGCGGGAAGGAAATGCAGGTTGCGCTCGACCGTGGCGAGCATTTCATGCACGGCTGCCTCGCCGCGCACGCCGCCGTTTTCGGGCAGCACGATGTGCTTGCAAACGAGTTCTGCCTCGGTGAACGCACCGTTTTTGCGGTAGCGCGTTACGGTTGCACGCACAAGCCCCTCCGCAATGATGCGGGTCGAGCCCTCGGGCGTGCGGATCATCTGCTTGATGCGCACGACCGTGCCGACGTGATAATAGGGAAATTCCTCCTCGGTGTTATCCTCCTCGCTGTCGCGGAGGGATGTCAGAAAGAGGAAGGACGTGCCTGCGGCGGCAGACTTGGCGGCGGCAGCCGCCTCGTCGTCGGAGGCTTCGAAATTAACGGTGATCATGGGAAACGCAACGGTTCCGCGCAAAGCGATGACGGGAAGCGTTACGGCTTCAGCTTTTTCAATGTAAGAGGGCATTGCAAGATCCTTTCAAAGGGGCATTTTTCAAACACTTTCGCATTATTACACTATTATAACATATTTTATTTTAGATTTCTATAGTTTTTCGAAAAAAAGTTCCGCTTGGCACAATCTTTTTTTGCGCTGAGAGAAAAAGCAGACGCATGCCGACGAAAAAATGAAAAAAGGGTTTACTTATAAAATTCTTTGTGCTATAATAATACGCAGAAAGTCTTGGTATGCAAGCTTTTTTACTTGCGATATGATCGGTGCGGATTTCGCGCGAAAGGAGAGATCACATGGAAAACAAGCCCTTTGTGCTCAAAAGTGAATATACCCCCACTGGAGATCAGCCCGAGGCGATCGAGCAGCTTTCTGAGGGGATCCTGCGCGGCGAGAAGATGCAAACGCTTCTGGGCGTTACGGGATCGGGCAAGACCTTTACCATGGCGAACGTCATTCAGCGCGTCAACCGTCCCACGCTGATCCTTGAGCCGAACAAGACGCTGGCGTCGCAGGTCTGCTCCGAGATGCGCGAGTTCTTTCCCGATGCGGCGGTGGAATATTTCGTCTCCTACTACGACTACTATCAGCCCGAGGCGTATATTCCGGGCAAGGATATGTATATCGAAAAGGACGCGCTTGTCAACGATGAGATCGATCGTCTGCGCCACAGCGCCACGAGTGCGCTTTTTGAGCGGCGCGACGTCATCATTGTCGCCAGCGTTTCCTGCATTTATTCCTTGGGGGATCCGATCGAATATCAGGGGCTCGTCCTCTCTGTGCGCCCGGGGATGCAGATCAGCCGCGACATTTTCATTCGCAAGCTCGTGGCGAACAGCTACAGCCGAAACGATATGTCACTCGTGCGCGATGCCTTTCGCGTCAACGGCGACACGGTGGAGATCATTCCCGCAAATATGAGTGACAGTGCTCTGCGCGTGGAGTTTTTCGGGGACGAGATCGACCGCATCTCCGAGATCAACATCGTCACGGGTGAGCTCAAGCGCGTGCTGTCCTACGCGTCGATCTATCCCGCCACGCACTATGCCGTGTCGGACGAAAAGAGGGAAGCGGCACTTTGTGAGATCGAGCGCGAGATGCACGAGCGCGCGGCGTTTTTTGAGTCCGAAAACAAACTCATCGAGGCACAGCGCATTCGCGAGCGCGTCAAATATGACCTCGAAATGCTGCGTGAGATCGGCTTTTGCTCGGGTGTGGAGAACTATTCCCGCGTGCTGTCGGGCAGAGAGCCTGGCGCAACGCCATTTACCTTGCTGGATTACTTTCCCGAAGACTATATCATGTTCATCGACGAGTCGCACGTCACCGTGCCGCAGGTGCGCGGCATGAGCGGCGGTGACACGGCGAGAAAAAAGAATCTGGTGGATTACGGCTTCCGCCTACCCTCCGCATACGACAACCGCCCGCTCTATTTCCCCGAGTTTGAGGAGAGCATGAATCAGGTGGTGTTCGTCAGCGCCACGCCGGGGGACTACGAAAACGAGCATGCCGAGCGCGTGGTGGAGCAGATCATCCGCCCCACGGGACTGCTTGACCCCGAAATTGAGGTGCGCCCGATTGAGGGTCAGGTGGACGACCTGATGGGCGAAATTCGCACACGTGCTGCAAAAAACGAGCGTGTTCTGGTCACAACGCTGACCAAAAAGATGGCAGAGGATCTGACCGAATACTTTGAAAACAACGGCATCAAGGTGCGCTATATCCACTTCAACGTGGAAACCATGGAGCGCATGGAGATCATTCGTGACCTGCGTTTGGGCGTGTTTGACGTGTTGGTCGGCATCAACCTCTTGCGCGAGGGCTTGGATATCCCCGAGGTGTCGCTGGTGGCGATCCTTGACGCCGATAAGGAGGGCTTTTTGCGCGCCGAGCGTTCTCTGATCCAGACCGTCGGACGTGCCGCGCGAAACGCCGAGGGCAAGGTCATCATGTATGCAGATACCGTCACGCGCTCGATGCGCGGCGCGATCCTTGAAACCAACCGACGCCGTGCCATTCAGGACGCGTATAACAAGGAAAACGGCATCACGCCGAAAACCGTCGTCAAGGCGGTGCGCGACGTGATCGAGATCGCGGCACCCGACGAAAAGGGCAAGCGCGGCAAGCTGAAGGCGGCACAGGGCCGCAAGCTTTCAAAGACCGAGCGCGAGAAGCTGATTGCCGAGATGACGGCGGAGATGAAGCGCGCGGCACAGAAGCTTGAATTCGAAAAGGCGGCGTTCTTACGCGACGAGATCAAAAAGCTGCGCGAGGGCAAGATCGACGCACCGCGCTATCAGTCATAAAATCACGAACACACAGAACAGGAGTTCTATATGCCCAATCAGATTTCGATCCGCGGTGTGCGGGTACACAACCTTAAAAATATAGACGTGGAGATCCCACGTGACAAGCTCGTGATTCTCACGGGTCTGTCAGGCTCTGGTAAGTCCTCCTTGGCGTTTGACACGGTCTACGCCGAGGGTCACAGACGCTTCGTCGAGTCGCTTTCGTCCTATGCCCGTATGTTCTTGGGGCAGCTGGATAAACCCGACATCGACTCGATCGAGGGACTCTCTCCCGCGATCTCCATCGATCAAAAGACCACCTCGCGCAATCCGCGCTCCACGGTGGGAACGGTCACGGAGATCTACGACTATTTGCGTCTTTTGTATGCACGTGTGGGCGTTCCGCACTGCCCGATCTGCCACAAGGAGATCCGACAGCAGACCACCGACCAGATCATTGACCGCATCATGACCTTCCCCGAGGGGGAGCGCTTCATGGTGCTCGCGCCCGTCGTGCGCGCGCAAAAGGGCATGCACGAAAAGGTTTTTGCCGACGCGAAAAAACGAGGCTACGTGCGCGTTCGCGTGGACGGCAATATGTACGATCTCTCCGAGGAGATCAAGCTGGACAAGAATAAAAAGCACAGCATCGACATCGTGGTAGACCGCCTTGTGATGCGCGAGGGGATCGAGTCGCGTCTGTCCGATTCGGTCGAGAACGCGCTGGGGGCGGCGGAGGGCCACCTGACCGTTGTGACCGTGCCGCGCGAGGGCGAGCCCCGCGAGCTGGAATTTTCGCAGAACTATGCCTGTGAGGAGCACGGTATTTCCTTTGGCGAGCTTGAGCCGCGCATGTTTTCCTTTAACAATCCCACGGGTGCCTGCCCGCACTGTGCGGGACTGGGCGACCTTCAGCGCATAGCGGTGGAGCGCCTGATCCCCAACAAAAAGCTTTCGCTCGCCGAGGGCGCGATCGCGGTCAACGGCTTTAAAACGCTGGAGGAGGAGAGCTGGAACGGCCCGCTCTTTGCCGCCGTCGGCAAACGCTTCGGCTTTGATCTGGATACGCCCGTGGAGGATCTCACGGACGAGCAATACCGTATGCTTCTTTACGGTACGGGTGACGAAAAATACGAGGTGCACCGTTGGTTCGGCAAGGAGGATCACCATCAGCTTGCCAAATTCGATGGGATCGTGCCCATGATCGAAAACCGTATGAAGATGTACGGCAACGAGTATTACAATCAGTTCATCGAGGAGGCACCGTGCCCCGAATGTAACGGTCAGCGCCTCTGTCCCACCTCGCTTTCTGTCACCGTGGGAGGCATCAATATCCACGAATTTTGCAGTATGTCCATCGAAAACGCGCTGGATTTCGCCAATGGTCTGACGCTGACCGAGATGGAAGCACAGATCGCCGCAGAGATCCTCAAGGAGATCCGCGCGCGACTTGGGTTTCTGGTCAGCGTGGGTTTGAATTACCTGACGCTGTCGCGCAAGGCGGGAACGCTTTCAGGCGGCGAGGCACAGCGCATCCGTCTGGCAACGCAGATCGGCTCGTCGCTGGTCGGCGTGCTGTATATTCTGGACGAGCCCAGCATCGGGCTTCATCAGCGAGATAACACCAAGCTTATCGCCACCCTCAAGCACCTGCGCGACCTTGGCAACACGGTCATTGTGGTCGAGCACGACGAGGAAACCATGGAGAGTGCCGATTATATCCTTGACATAGGCCCCGGTGCAGGTATCCACGGCGGTCAGGTCGTGGCGGCGGGAACGCCTGCCGAGATCATGGCAAACCCCGCGTCGATCACGGGCGCGTATCTGTCGGGGAAGGCGCGTATTGCGATCCCCAAGGAGCGGCGCACGGGAAACGGCAATTTCATCAAGGTGCTGGGCGCGCGGCAGAACAATCTGAAAAACATCGACGTAGAGATCCCGCTCGGCGCGTTTGTGTGCATCACTGGCGTGTCTGGCTCGGGTAAATCCTCACTCGTCAACGGGGTGCTCTATCCCGTCCTTGCCGAAAAGCTCAACCGCGCCGTTACCTATCCCGGCAAGCACGACGCGATCGAGGGATTGGAGCACTTGGACAAGGTCATTGCCATTGACCAGAGCCCCATCGGACGTATGCCCAGCTCTAACCCCGCGACCTACACGGGGCTGTTTACCGATATACGCTCGCTGTTTGCGCAGACCAAGGACGCAAAGGCAAAGGGCTTCGGTCCCGGTCGCTTCTCCTTTAACGTCAAGGGCGGACGGTGCGAGGCTTGCGAGGGCGACGGCGTGAAAAAGATCGAAATGCACTTTTTGCCCGACGTATACGTCACCTGCGACGTCTGCAAGGGCAAGCGTTACAACCGCGACACGCTGGACGTGCAGTACAAGGGTAAGAATATCTACGAGGTGCTGGATATGACAGTGGAGGAGGGCTTGCATTTCTTTGACGGTCTGCCTGCGATCCGGCGCAAGCTCCAAACGCTGTACGACGTGGGTCTGGGCTATATCAAGATCGGTCAGCCCGCAACCACGATCTCGGGCGGCGAGGCACAGCGCGTCAAGCTTGCCACCGAGCTCTCCAAGCGCGCCACGGGACGGACGTTCTATATTCTGGACGAGCCGACCACGGGACTGCACAGCGCGGACGTGGCAAAGCTGTTGGAGGTGCTCCAACGCCTGTGTGATGCGGGCAATACGGTGCTTGTGATCGAGCATAACCTTGATGTAATCAAATGCGCCGACCACATCATTGATCTCGGCCCCGAGGGGGGCGAGGGTGGCGGCACGGTCGTGGCAACGGGCACGCCCGAGGAGGTCGCACAAAACCCCGATTCCTATACGGGACAGTATCTCAAGAAATACTTTGCATAAACGCGGGCGGGAAGCCGTTTTCTGCGGCAGCCGCCGCGTTTTTTTGT
>JAZODU010000067.1:0-25531 GCA_045597145.1 Eubacteriales bacterium | reverse complement strand
TGTAGTGTTACAATAGATGTGAGACCGAAAGCAAAAAAAGAATAGAAAAAGTGATTGAGTTCTGTTAAAATAGAATTACCCCTAATCCCAAGCAACAGAAAGGACTCAATCACTTCATGAAACATTATACCACAAACAAACGCTATTGTCCACATGAAATTGCAACAAAATTGCATTCTGTGCAAATTTATCGCCAAACCAAGGATATTTCTTACGTTTGCAGAAAGTATAAGATCTCAAAAGCCTCTCTGATGAGGTGGAACAAGCAGTATGACGGTACAAAGGAATCCCTTATGCCGAAGTCTCACCGCCCTCACTCTCCCCATCCAAACGCCCATACCGAACAAGAGATCAAGTGGATCAAGGATTACCATCGTAGGAATCCCAACATATCCTTGGGCGAGCTTTACGGCAAGCTGCGTGAGGACAAGGCATATTCCCGTCATCCCGGCTCTCTGTATCGGGTATTTGTGCGCCTTGGATTTCGCAAAAAGATTGAATCCACAAAGAAAAAGTCTCTACACAACAAGCCCTACGATACGCCTACCATGATCGGTATTAAGTGGCAGATGGACGTTAAATTCGTCCCCAAAGTCTGCTATGTGGGCAAGGACGGCAAGAAATTCTATCAATATACGATGATCGAGGAAGCATCAAGGAAGCGTTTTATCTATGCCTACGAGGAAAACAGCAGCTATTCCACCGTTGACTTTGTAAAGCGTGCTATTACCTTCTTCGGGTACGCACCCAAGACGATCCAGACCGACAACGGCATGGAGTTCACCCATTTCTCAAAAACCAATCGCGTTCATCCGTTTGACGTATTTTGTAACCGTTACAAAATCGAGCATAAGCTTATTCGTCCCAGAACTCCTTGGCATAACGGCAAGGTCGAGAGAAGCCACAGAAACGATCAAGAACGCTTCTACAACTATTTGAGTTTCTATTCCTTTGCCGATCTTCAAGAACAGATGAAGCGTTATTTGCGCCGTTCTAACGGTATTCCCATGGCGGTTCTCGGTTGGAAGTCTCCAAACCAAAGGCAAATGGAGTTGGAAAACATCTGTGCTTGATCGCGCGCCGCTTTTGCAGTCTCCACTCGGGGCTCCGCCCCTCCTTCCGACTGCAAAAGCATCTAACGAAACTCGTTACTTTTATTTTTACTTTTTTAGTCTCACATCATTGACAAAACTACGGGGGGAAGAATTTTGCGAGCTTTTTTGCACGTAATGTTGACTTTTTTGGTAAAAGATGCTATAATGAGGGTGCCAAACAAAAGTGAATAAATCCCTCAAAATAGGTGTGTGTATTTTTATTTTTTGATAAAAATACAGATGCTCTTCTTTTGCACACATTTTTTTGCGAGTAAAAGCTTTTGTTTGGTGACAATCGGAGCGATGTATTTTTTGTGCGTCGGCTGCGGTTGGCGCACTTTTTATTTTTAGGAGGAAAAGACACATGAAAAAACAACTGATGCCGATCCTTTCCGCGTTGCTTCTTTCACTCGCGTGCGTTTTGTGTGGGTGTAGCGGCGACGACGGAGAAGGAAAGAAGAAACCCGAGGACCCTTTCGAAGAAACGGACGATCCCGACTCCGTAACCGAAAGCGTAGGCTTGGAGTATGAGCCGAACGAGAGTGGAGACGGTTATATTGTGGTTGGTATGGGTACTTGCACTGATAACGACGTCGTTATTCCGACCTTCCACGAAGGAAAGCTTGTAACGGGCATTGGAGAGTCTGCGTTCAAGGATTGCACGAATCTGACGAGCATTTCGATACCAAACAGTATTACGAATGTTTTTGCATCCTCGTTTGAGGGGTGCACGCATCTTACAAGCATCAATTTGACGGATGCTACGACGATGCACAACGCGTTAGGTGAGTGGATCATTGATACGCACGCAACCTGTCTGAGCGAGGGTAGCAAGTACAGAGAGTGCCTGGATGAGGGATGTGGTTCATATTTCGTGGAGCCGATTCCCAAAAAAGAGCATACGCCCGGCGACTGGATCACCGACACTCCCGCAGGATGTCTTGTGGACGGCAGCCGGCATAAGGAGTGCACGGTTGCGGGCTGCGGTGTAATTTTGGAGACCGCACCGATCACTGCCTCGGGACATACGGCAAGCGATTGGATCACCGACACTCCCGCAGGATGCCTTGTGGACGGCAGCCGGCATAAGGAGTGCACGGTTGCGAGCTGCGGTGCAATTTTGGAGACCGCGCCGATCACTGCCTCGGGACATACGGCAAGCGATTGGATCACCGATGCCCCCGCAGGATGCCTGACCGAGGGTAGCAAGCACAAGGAATGCACTGTTCCAGGTTGTGGAGCGTTGGTGGAAACCGCACCGATCCCTGAGACGGGTCACAGCATGAGCGGAAATCATTGCCCTGCTTGCGGATATACGCAGGAGAGCGCCGGCTTGCGGTTCGTTTCCAACGGTGACGATACCTGTTATGTTTCAGGGCTTGGTAGTTGCAGTGATGAGCACATTTCGATCCCGAGTGTTTCGCCCGAAGGTCTTACCGTTACGGGCATTGGCAACAATGCGTTTGAAAATATAACGACTATTAAAAGCGTTACCATTCCGGGAAGTGTACTGACCATCGGTGATAAGGCATTTTCAAAATGCTCGTCGCTTAAACGCGTGGTATTCTCGGAAGGAGTGCAGAGCATTGGCGAATATGCCTTCTGGGCATGCGGACTTTCAAGCCTCGAGATTCCCGCAAGTATGATTTCGATTGGGCACGATGCTTTTTATCAGTGTAGTGGTATTAAAAGCATTACATTTTCCGAAAACAGTCAACTTCGTACAATTGGAAACGCAGCGTTCCACAGTTGCTCGGGCATGAAGAATATCGAGGTTCCCAACAGCGTCATCGGAATCGGTGATTCCGCCTTTGGGCGTTGCTCGAGTCTTGAACGTATCAGCCTGCCGTTTGTGGGGTGTGCGCCGGATTCCCCTCAATATGGACATTTTGGCGCGATCTTTGGTGCTTGGAGTTCCACTTCAAACAGCAACTACGTTCCTGCTTCCATTAAGACCGTTGTGATTACGTGCGGCGAGCGTATCAATGACCGTGCCTTCTACGGTTGTGACAAAATTACGGCTATCGTGATTTCGGACAGCATCACGAGCATTGGGGTTGCTGCGTTTGGTGACTCCCGCACTTTTAGTGCCGTGTATTACGAGGGAACGGCGAGTGATTGGGACAATATCGAGATTGGTTCGGAAAACGCCAAGCTCGTAAATTCTACCCGTTATTACTACAGCGAAAACGAGCCTACGGACGAGGAGAACCTCTACTGGCACTACGACGAGGGCGGCAACCCCGTTGCGTGGTAACTTTAAACTCTGAAAATCATCAAAGGAGCGGCAATGCCTCTCCTTTTTACACCTCACGCTTGCGCATTGTTGAAAAAGCTTCGCAAAAAAACTGCGAAGTTTTCAATTTTCGTGCCACGGTTGACAAGGCGAGGAGGATATATTATAATCAATATGGAATATAAACTTTGAAAGGAAACAGGAATATGTACGATATAGCCGTGATCGGAGGCGGTGTCGTGGGCGCGATGATCGCGCGCACGCTCGCACGGTACGATCTCAAGATCTGCATTCTCGATAAGGCGCACGACGTAGCCATGGGCGCGTCGAGCGCAAACTCCGCCATTGTCCACGCGGGCTTTGACGCCAAAGAGGGCTCGCTTAAGGCAAAATTGAACGTCCGCGGCTCGGAGATGATGGCAGACATCTGCCGCGCGCTTGGCGTCAAGTACAAAAACAACGGCTCGCTAGTCATCGGATTTGACGAGGGCGATCGCAAAACGGTCGAGGAGCTTTGCGAGCGCGGTCGCGCAAACGGTGTGCGCGGTGTGCGCGTCATCGATCAAAAGGAGCTGCGCGAGATGGAGCCGAATATCTCGAAAAACGCCACCTGCGCGCTCTGGGCGCCCACGGGCAGCATCGTCTGCCCCTATGAATTGACCGTCGCCGCAGTCGGCAACGCTATGGATAACGGCGCGGAGCTCTTCCTCGATTTTGAGGTCACGGACATCAAGTGCGATGCCACGGGCTACCGTGTTTGCTCCAACAATGCGCAGATCTGCGCAAAATACATCATCAACGCCGCAGGACTTTACTCCGACGCGATCGCGCGCATGGTGGGGGACGATTCCTTCACCGTCCACCCGCGCCGCGGCGAATATATCCTCTTGGATAAGACCTGCGGAGCACTGGTCAAGTCCACCGTCTTCCGCACGCCGAGCAAAATGGGCAAGGGCATTCTCGTTTCTCCCACCGTCGACGGCAACCTCCTCACGGGCCCCACCTCCTTTGACATTGAGGACAAGACCGACCGTTCCACCACCGCCGAGGGGCTTTCCCTTGTGATGAAGCAGGCGGGCGAGAACGTCGAGGGAGTGCCCTACGGAAAGTCCATCACCTCCTTCACGGGACTACGTGCCGTGGGCAGCACGGGGGACTTCATCATCAACATGCCGCGCGCGGGCTTTGTCAACGTCGCGGGCATCGAATCTCCCGGACTTTCCGCGTCCCCCGCGATCGCGGAGTACGTGACCGAAATGCTCCGCGAGAGCGGTCTTGCACTTGCTGAAAAAGCCGACTATATCCCCACGCGTGCGCCCCTGCACGCATTCCGCGAGATGTCGATCGAGGAAAAGAACGAGGTCATCAAGAAGGATCCCGCCTACGGTCACATCGTCTGCCGTTGCGAGGGAGTGAGCGAGGGTGAGATCCTCGCCGCGATCCGCCAGAATCCCCGTCCGCGCGACCTCGACGGCGTCAAGCGTCGCACGCGCGCACAGATGGGACGCTGTCAGGGCGGTTTCTGCTCGCCTTATATCGTCGAGCTTTTGGCAAATGAAATGAACGTTCCCTACGAAAGAGTCACCAAGTTTGGCGGAGATTCGCTGATCAACGTGGCAAAAACCAAGGAGGTGGCAAGGTGAAACAGATCGATCTTGTGATCGTCGGCGGCGGCCCCGCCGGCATGAGCGCGGCGATCGCGGCTTACGACAGCGGCGTGCGCGACCTTTTGATTCTGGAGCGCGACAGCCGCTTGGGCGGTATTTTGCAGCAGTGTATTCACAACGGCTTCGGGCTTCACCGCTTTGGCGAGGAGCTGACGGGCCCCGAGTACGCATGGCGTTACGAGCAGCAGGTGCTGGAGAAGAAGATCCCCGTTTTGTCTGACACGATGGTGCTGGAGATCACCTCCGACCGCGTCATCACCGCCACCAACAGCACCGACGGCGTGTTCCGGATCAAGGCAAAGGCGATCGTTCTTGCCATGGGCTGCCGCGAGCGCGCGCGTGGTGCCTTGAACATCGCGGGCACGCGTCCTGCCGGTATTTACAGTGCGGGAACGGCGCAGAAATACGTCAATATGAAGGGCTACCTGCCCGGCAAGGACGTTGTGATCCTTGGTTCTGGTGACATTGGGCTGATCATGGCGCGCCGCATGACGCTGGAGGGTGCTCGCGTGCACGCCGTGTGCGAGCTGATGCCCTATTCGGGCGGACTGGCACGCAACATCGAGCAGTGCCTCAACGACTTTGACATTCCGCTCAAGCTCTCGCATACCGTGGTCGAGATCCACGGCAAGGAGCGTCTTGAGGGCGTGACGATCGCGCGTGTGGACGAGAACCGCCGCCCGATCGCGGACACGCGCGAGTATATTCCGTGCGACACGCTCCTTTTGTCGGTGGGACTTATTCCCGAGAACGAGCTGTCGCTTGGCGCGTCGGTGCCGCTTGACCGTGTGACGAACGGTGCCGTGGTCGATCAGGACAGACAGACTGCCGTAGAGGGCATCTTTGCCGCAGGAAACGTACTGCACGTGCACGATCTTGTTGACTTCGTGTCCGAGGAGGCAGAGATCGCGGGCAAGAGCGCGGCGGCGTATATCCGCGGTGAACTCAAGTCGGATTGCGAGCTCCCACTTGCCACCGACGGCAAGATCCGCTACACCGTACCGCAGCGCATCACGCGCGGCGAAGACGTCAAGGTCTATTTCCGAGTGGCTGACATCTATCGCAACGTGCGCATCACCGTGCGCGACGGCGAGCGCGTGATCGCGCAGAAGAAAAAGGCGCGCGTCGCGCCCGGCGAGATGGAGACCCTGACTCTGAGGGCGGATGCCCTTGCGGATGCAAAGGAACTGTTCTTCTCTTTGGAGGTGCAATGATATGAAACGGAATTTGACTTGTATCGTTTGCCCCATGGGTTGCCCGATGGTTGCCGAGCTCGAGGATGGCAAGGTCGTGGCGGTCACGGGGAACACTTGCCCGCGCGGCAAGCAGTATGCGATCGACGAATGTACCAATCCCATGCGTACCGTTACCTCCACCGTGCGCACCGCGTGCGGCGGCGTTGTGGCGGTCAAGACCGATCGAGTGATCCCGAAGGCACTGGTCTTTGAGGCGATGCGCGAGATCGATCGCGCGTGTGTCACGCTGCCCGTGCGGATCGGTGACGTTGTCATTGAGAAGCTGTTGGGAACCGATGCAAACGTCGTAATCACGGCTAATTTAGAATAAGAATTAGAATTATTTTACAAAAGAGTAGAAAAAGGGGCAGAAATTGCCCCTTTTTTGTAAAAACCTATTGACAAAAGGCTGCAAAAGGGATATACTATTAAAAAACAAACCGACGAGAAAGAAAAGTAATCGGGCAGAGCGTTTTGCAGAGAGCCGCAGACGGTGGGATTGCGGTATGCGCGGCTTTGATGAATGGGCTTTCAAGGGCGAACCGAACGCAAGCTGTGGGCTGCGCAAGTAGGCTTCGACGGGGTGCGCCTCCGTTACCATGGCGACGCGTATGACGGTACGCGAGAGAGGAAACTGTTGTTTCAAGCAGGGTGGCACCGCGAATTTTGTTCGTCCCTATGATCCGAAAGGATTGGGGGCGTTTTTGTTTTGAAATCGAAAGGAGAAGTACAACAATGGCAAACAAGGAGATCCCTTACAAAATTTATCTGGAAGAAAGTGAAATGCCGAGCGCATGGTATAACGTTCGTGCCGATATGAAAAAGAAGCCCGCGCCCCTGATCGACCCCAAAACGGGAAAGCCGATCACCGTGGAGGCACTCTCCGAGGTGTTCTGCGAGGAGCTGTCGCGCCAGGAGCTGAACGACACCGACGCATGGATCCCGATCCCGACCGAGATTCGCGATTTTTACAAGATGTACCGTCCCGCTCCGCTGATCCGCGCGTACTGCCTGGAGAAGAAACTGGGAACGCCCGCGCACATCTATTATAAATTTGAAGGAAACAACACCAGCGGAAGTCACAAGCTCAACTCTGCGATCGCGCAGGCGTACTACGCCAAGCAGCAGGGGCTCAAGGGCGTGACCACCGAAACGGGTGCAGGTCAGTGGGGAACGGCACTTTCCATGGCGTGCTCCTACTTTGGACTTGACTGCAAGGTCTTCATGGTCAAATCCTCCTACGAGCTCAAGCCCTTCCGCCGCGAGGTGATGCGCACCTACGGCGCGGACGTGACCCCCTCGCCCTCGATGACCACGGCAATCGGCAGACAGATCCTTGCCGAGTTCCCGGGCACGACGGGAAGCCTTGGCTGTGCGATCTCCGAGGCGGTCGAGGCGGCAACCAGCCGCGAGGGCTACCGCTACGTTCTGGGAAGCGTTCTGTCGCAGGTCATGCTGCACCAATCGGTGATCGGTCTTGAAACCAAGGCGGCACTGAATAAATATGGCATCAAGGCGGATATGATCATCGGCTGTGCGGGCGGCGGCTCGAACTTGGGCGGACTGATCGCGCCGTTCGTTGGTGAGCAGTTGCGCGGTGAGGCGAGCTATCAGTTTATCGCGGTTGAGCCACAGAGCTGTCCGTCGCTCACACGCGGAAAGTACGTGTACGACTACTGCGACACGGGCCGCATCTGCCCCTTGGCGAAGATGTATACGCTGGGAAGCGGCTTTATTCCTGCGGCAACGCACGCGGGAGGGCTTCGCTATCACGGCATGAGCTCCACCTTGTCTGAGCTGTACGATCAGGGCATCATGGAGGCGCGCAGTGTCAAGCAGACCGAGGTTTTCGAGGCGGCGGAATATTTTGCCCGCATCGAGGGCATTCTGCCCGCGCCTGAAAGTTCGCACGCGATCAAGGTTGCCATGGACGAGGCGATCAAGTGCCGCGAAACGGGCGAATCCAAGACCATTGTGTTCGGTCTTACCGGAACGGGCTACTTTGACATGATGTCCTACGAGAAATTCCACGACGTCAAAATGACCGACTATATCCCCACCGACGACGAGATCGTGCAGGCACTTGCCAAGACGCCGAATGTTTGATGGGGGTGAATGAAATATGGGGAGAGGGGCACTTTTGAAAAAGTGCCCTCTCCCCATACCCCTCACCCCCACAAAACTTTCACAAAAAGCACGCCCGACGGATTGACGTCTTAACAACGTCCACCCGTCGGGCGTGTGCGCTCTGCGCAGGTGAATTGGGGGTGGTGGAAAGAAAAAGCAGCATGTTGCTGCTTTTTTATTTTACCTCATGATTTTCGATAGCAAATTCCAAAAACAAATTGATCAATTCATTGCGCGAGCGATTGGTTTCAGCCGCAATGCGCTCCAATGCGTCCGCTGTTTCGTCCTTGATACGGATGGAAAACACTTTATATCCGTCCTCGCCCTTTAATGGTTTCTTTGATATTACTAATTTTTTTATATTACACTCCTATCACAACAAGAGCTGATGATACTTAGTTGTATTTGTCCAGTGCAATTTTGGTGGCTTTCACAATATCGGTAATCATGCGGACTTGTTGAGTGGAGCAGGAATCCAATGTTTCGGAAAGCTCGTCAAGCGAGTTACTGCGTCCGGATGGAGCGTCAGACAAAAGGTCGTCTGCTTGTACCTCTAACGCGTTTGCCAAATCCACAAAAACGGGCAGACTCAATTTTGTGTTTCCGGTTTCAATGTGGCTGATATGCGTAACTGAAATATTTACTTTCTCGGCTAATTCTTCTTGTGACAAGCCTTTAGCTTTGCGATATTTTCTGATTTTTTGTCCAATTTTATAATAATCCATAAAAAATCCGCCCATATGGTTAATTTACACTTGAATTATAGCGCAAATTATGATACAATAACATAAACTGCATGGGCTATTATATGTCTATACAATTAAAGTTATGAGAGGGATGTATGGCAGGAAACGAAAATTTACACAAGGCAAATAAAGCGAAAAATGATGAGTTTTACACGCAATTATCCGATATTGAAAACGAATTGTCGCATTATAGGGAGTGTTTTCGCGGCAAAACGGTGTTTTGCAACTGCGACGACCCTTATGAGAGCAATTTTTTTAAATATTTTGCGATGAATTTCAACTTTTTGGGGTTGAAAAGGCTGATTGCAACCTGCTATGATTCCTCGCCGATTGCAGGGGAGCAGTTATCTATTTTCCCCGATCGTCGTCCCTACAAGGTTGAGATTTCCGAGGTCACTGACGAAAATGGTGACGGTGCGATTGACCTTGCCGACGTGGAGTATCTGTTGAAAAACAAAAAGAACACGATTACCAAGCTCAAAAGCGGTGATTTTCGTTCCGAGGAATGTATCAAATTGCTGAAGCAAGCGGATATTGTGGTGACGAATCCGCCTTTCTCGCTTTTTCGTGAGTATGTTTCGCAACTAATGGAATATGATAAAAAGTTTATTATCATCGGAAATCAAAATGCCATTACGTACAAAGAGATTTTCCCACTATTGAAGGATAATAAAATGTGGTTAGGATATGGGTTCCATGCGGGGAATGCCTATTTCAGAATTGTAGCTGAAAACGGAAATCAATATGCAAACGGTGTATATGATTCCGAAACGGGATTGGTGAAATTCAGAAATTGCGTGTGGTTTACAAATGTAGATATAGGTAAGCGTCATGAAAATTTGCTATTGTATAAACGATATACCCCCGAAGAATACCCACATTATGACAATTATGATGCAATCAATGTTGATAAAACAACCGATATCCCAATGGACTATGATGGGATAATGGGGGTTCCGATCACATTTATGGATAAATATAATCCCGAGCAATTTGAGATTATTGATATCAATCCACATTTTTTTGTGATGGTTTCACAGGGACTTCCCAAGTTAAAACAATTAAGTTTAAAAAATGCAGGGAAAAAAGATCCGTATGCTAGAATCTTGATAAAAAGGAAACAACAATCATGAAAATCGAACTACATGAAATCACGATCCGCGAGGTGTGTGCGGGGTACGTAGACAGTCAGGAAAACGGCGTTGTGGGATATGGCGGCAGACTCAATATCCGTCCCGCTTTTCAGCGTGAGTTTGTCTATAAAGAAAAGCAAAGACATGCCGTAATCGAAACCGTAGTCAAGGGCTTTCCTCTCAACGTCATGTATTGGGTAGAGGACGAAACCGGGAATTATGAATTGCTCGACGGACAACAGCGCACGATCAGCATTTGTCAGTACGTCAACGGTGGTTTTTCACTTGACGGTCGTGCGTTTCATAATCTGACCGCGACCGAGCAGAATCAAATTCTCGATTATCCCTTGATGATCTATATCTGCCAAGGCAACGACAAGGAAAAGCTGGATTGGTTTGAAATTATCAACATCGCAGGCGTGCAGCTCAAGGATCAGGAGCTTCGCAACGCGATCTATACGGGTTCGTGGCTCAGCGATGCCAAGCGATATTTCTCCAAAAACGGCTGTGTGGCATATCTGCTTGCCAACAAGTACGTAAACGGTGAGGTCAACCGACAGGATTATCTGGAAACCGCCCTCAAATGGATCTGCGACCGTGAGAAAAAAACGATCCGCGAGTATATGGGTGATCATCAGCACGATACGCATGCTACACCTCTGTGGCAGTATTTTCAGAGTGTGATCTATTGGGTGCAGACGATCTTTCCCAATTACCGTCGCGAAATGAAAGGGCTTGATTGGGGTCGCTTGTATAATGTGTACGGCGGCGAAAGCTATAATCCAAAGCTGTTTGAGTTGAAGATCCAAATGCTTATGCGTGACGATGATATAACGCATCGCGTGGGAATTTACGAATACCTGTTTGACGGAAACGAAAAGCATTTGAATATTCGCGCGTTTACCGATAATCAAAAACGCAACATGTACGAGTATCAAGGAGGCGTATGCCCGCATTGCAAGCGAGAGAATCGAGAAAAACAAATATACGATTTCTTCGAAATGGAAGCGGATCACATCATTCCTTGGTGCGAGGGCGGTAAAACGAGCATTGAAAATTGCCAAATGCTCTGCCGCGAGCATAACCGACAGAAATCGAATAAATAATGCGCCGCGCCGAGCAAAATCTGCGCGAAGCGCACACCGCCCCGAATGGGTCATGTTGAGTGACCCATTCGGGGGCGGTGCTTTTCGTGAAGGTTTGGAAGGGGAGAGGGTGTGGGAGAGGGGGAACCTTTCCTTAAAAGGTTCCCCCTCTCCCACAATCTTTCGCTCTAATTATTTCGTAATAATCGTCACACCCGAGGGAGCGATGCCTGCCTGCTCGTAGACGATAGCGTTGATCTGTGCGATCTGCGATGCCTGCAGGCTCTCTGCGCTGACCACGATGCTTGCCTTGTCGCCGTTGAGAACAGCTACGCACTTGTCAAAGCCCTTGGCAGTGATGAGAGACTCGATGTCAGCCTCGGTCTGGATCTCCTCTGCGATCGCAGAAATGCTCTCCAGAGCCTCTGTCTTTGCAGCGTCGGTTGCGTCGGGGTTGTCAACGACGGCTTGCAGAACCTCAAGCGCCTCGTCGCGTGCTCTCTGACGGCTGACCTGCGTTGCGGAGAAGTATTCTGCGGCGCTGTCATTGTTGTCGTTCGTGCCGCTTGAAATGTTGCCGCTGGGCCGGTCGTACGGGTAGCCCGTGTCGTCGGTGTTTGCGAAGAGCATGAAGTTGAGCCATACCGCTACGCCGATGAGCACCACGGCGCACGCGATAATGAGGTTGCGCTTGCCGATCTTTTCCACAAGGCTTTTGATCTTGTTGGTCGATTTCACCTCGACCAGCTCGGTTGATTGCTTTTTCATAGGTAAATCCCTCCTTAGCTTTGTGTTACAAGACTATGCGCGGGGAAATCAGAATATGCAAGACCGGAAAAAGTTGTGCACCCTGTGCGTGGGCTTTTAAAATATCCTAATAAAAACGGCGGGAGCGGGCAAGCGGCGTACAAACAGAATCTGTACAGCACAAAATAAAAGCACTATGAATACAATGAATGTTTTTCATGTACAATAGCACGATTTTCCGCTGTGGGCATTGGAGGACGGGATAAACGATCTTCATTTATACGAAAATATGCCGCAGGAGGCGTATCTTGTGCGCGTGCTCAAATATAAGGATCACACCTACGGTGTCACCCCGCATTGGCACGAGCATGTTGAGCTGCACCTGCTACTGGAGAGTGAATGCACACTCAAGTGCGGTGACGAGCAGATCGCGCTTCGCGCGGGGGACTGTGCCGTGATCAACGGAAACGAGCTGCACCAAGGGTGCGGGGCATGGGGAAAGGGAGACCTTTCCTTAAAAAGGTCTCCCTCTCCTCAAAACTTAAATTTCTCAAAGATTATCTTGCCAGAATGAGCTTGGTCAGTTCAACGGGATCAACGATCTTGCCGTCCTTGTAGACGCGCATGTTGCCCGATGCGATCTCATCAATGAGAATGACCTCACCGTTGTTGTAGCCGAACTCAAACTTGATATCCCACAGGTCAAGCCCGATGGTCTTGAGGTCGTCTGCAACGATCTTGGTGATTGCGAGCGTCTGCTTCTTCATGCTGTCGAACATAGCCATGTCCATAACGCCGAGTGCGTCCAGACCCTCTGCGGTTACGAGCGGGTCGCCCTTCGCGTCGTTCTTGAAGGTGCACTCAACGTAGCCACCCTCCAAAGGCGTGCCGTCCTCGATGTATTCACCGTAGCGGCGGATAAAGCTACCGGTTGCGACCAGGCGGCAGATGACCTCCAGACCGTGACCGAACACGGTTGCGGGGAGCACCTCCATGGTTACGTTGTCGATGTCAGCACCGACGTAGTGCGTCTTGATGCCTGCCTTCTTGCACAGCTCGAAGTAGTAGATCGAGGTGCGAAGATTTGCCTTGCCGATACCCTCAATGGTCAGACCAACGGTATTTTCGCCCGGATCAAAAACGCCGTCCTTGCCGGTGCAGTCGTCCTTGAACTTGAGCATTACGTTGCCGTTGTCGAGCTGATAAACGTCCTTGGTTTTGCCTGTGTAGAGCTTTTTCATACACTTATACTCCTTTAAAAATAAGAATCAAGATCGGATTCTGCGTGATTACCCCTTTAGTATACGACAAAACCCGTCAAAAGTCAATGGTCGGAATGAAAAAAATGCGAGAGGTTGACAAAAAATTTTTGTGTATTTTTTAAAATTGGAGCAACAGCGCGGAAGGTGCTCGTGCCGAGGCAAAAAATATTCTCGCGCATTTGTTCAAAACGGTTGACTTTTCGTGCTTTTTGCGATATAATAAAATGAATATCGCAAACCGAAAGGAGTGCTCGGAATCATGGTTGATTTGCTAAAAGCCCTGAATGACGGAATGCCGTCCTTTTCCAAGGGACAACGACTGATCGCCGCATACGTTCTGGAGCATTATGAAAAGGCGGCGTATCTGACGGCATCGCGCCTGGGCGCGATCGTCGGGGTGTCGGAATCCACCGTCGTGCGCTTTGCGATCGAGCTGGGATATGCGGGGTACCCCGAGTTCCAGCAGGCTCTGCGCAAAATGATCCGCAGTCGCTTGACCTCCTTTCAGCGCATGGAGGTAACGAACAACCTCATCGGTGAGAACGACGTGCTGGACAAGGTCCTGCTCTCGGATATCGACAAGATCCGCAGCACGCTGGAGGAGATCGACCGCCGCTCCTTTGAGGAGGCGATCGATGCCATTGTTCATGCGAAGAACATCTATATCATCGGTGTGCGCTCCTCGTCGGCTCTGGCGGGCTTTCTCAATCACAGCTTCCGCATGATCTTTGATAACGTGCGCTTCGTGCAGACCACCTCGGGCAGCGAGATGTTCGAGCAGATCATGCAGGTGGGCGAGGGCGACGTGATGATCGCGATCAGCTTTCCGCGTTATTCCACGCGTATTATCAACGCCGTGGAGTATGCAAGAAGTCGGAATGCCAACGTTGTGGCGCTGACCGACAGCCCCCTTTCTCCCATTGCGGCGTATGCCAATCAGCTTCTCCCGGCGCACAGCGACATGGCATCCTACGTGGATTCGCTCGTCGCACCCTTGAGCATCATCAACGCGATGATCGTGGCGGTGGCGCGCAAAAAGCAGGACGAGGTCGGCGAACGCCTGCACGCGCTTGAGGAGATCTGGGACCGATATGACGTTTACGAGAAAAAGGAGCACTGATATGCGGCGTGTAGGAATCATCGGCGGCGGAGCCGCAGGCATGATGGCGGCGATCGCAGCGGCGGAGGCGGGCGCTGACGTTACTGTTTTCGAGCGCAACGACCGAATGGGCAAAAAGCTCCGCATCACGGGCAAGGGGCGATGCAACGTTACCAACAACTGTGACCTGAACGAGTTTCTTGCAAACGTCCCCACCAACGGTCGCTTTCTTTATGCCTCGCTGTCACGCTTTTCTACGGCGGACACCATGGCGTTTTTCGAGGACGCAGGCGTGCCGCTCAAAACCGAACGCGGCAAGCGTGTGTTTCCGCAATCCGACAAGGCAGGCGACATCGTTGCCGCCTTGGATAAAAAATGCCGCACGCTGGGCGTGACGGTTGTGCACCGCCGCGTGGACGGGTTACTTGTTGAGGGCGGACAAGCCGTCGGCGTGCGTGTCGGCGGAGCGGAGGAGCGCTTTGATGCCGTGATCGTTTGCACAGGCGGCAGATCCTACCCGATGACGGGCTCGGACGGCGACGGCTATCGCATGGCGCGAGAGGCGGGGCATACCGTAACGCCCCTGCATCCCTCGCTCGTGCCCATTGTGGCACAGGGGAAGCTTTGCGCGTCGATGCAGGGCTTGTCGCTGAAAAACGTCGCGTTGCGTGTAAAGCTTTCGGCAAGTGGAAAAACTGTATACGAGGACTTCGGCGAGATGCTCTTTACGCATTACGGCATCACGGGGCCCTTGGTGCTCTCGGCATCGGCGCATCTGTCAGACATCGCACCGGGCAAATACGAGGCGTATATTGATCTCAAACCCGCGCTGGACGAAAAAACGCTGGACGCGCGGCTCCGTTCGGATTTTGCCAAATATCAGAACCGCGATCTTATCAACTCGCTGAACGATCTTTTACCGCAGAAGATGATCGAGCCCTTTATCGGGCTGTGCGGGATCGACCCGCGCAAAAAGGTCAATTCGGTCA
This sequence comes from Eubacteriales bacterium, assembly GCA_045597145.1. GTDB lineage: Bacteria > Bacillota > Clostridia > Oscillospirales > CAG-272 > UMGS1865. The sequence goes on along the minus strand of JAZODU010000067.1, from coordinate 10,111 downwards.
CGCGCGAGGAGCGCGAGACCATGGTGAAGACCCTCAAGGGCATCAGGATCCCGCTTTCGGGCTTCCGCCCGATCGACGAGGCGATCATCACGCGCGGCGGTATCAGCGTCAGGGAGGTCGACCCCAAGACCATGCAGTCCAAATTGATCGACGGCTTGTATTTTGCGGGGGAGATCTTGGACGTGGACGCTTACACGGGCGGCTTTAATCTGCAGATTGCCTTTTCCACCGCAGTGGCGGCAGGGCAGGCGGCAGCGCAGGAGTGGCACTGACTCTTGCGGTGAAGGTTTTGATCGAACTTTTTCAAAAGTTTGCGGAGTCTTGAGGCAGCGCCTCAAGTCGCCCTCCGCAGAGGGCGAAATCCCTTATGCGGCGTTTTCTTTTTGGTTCTTTTTCTTTTGCGCCTCGTGCGTTCAAAAGAAAAAGAACAAATAAAAGCAAAGGATAAAATTATGATTCAAATCGCAATCGACGGCCCCAGCGGGGCAGGAAAATCCACGGTCGCAAAGGCCGTTGCCAAGCAACTGGGCATCGTTTACGTTGATACGGGCGCGCTCTACCGCACGATCGGATACTACGTGCGCTCCAAGAACGTAGACCCCAAGGATGCCGCAGGCGTTGAAGCCCTGCTTCCCGAGATCAAGGTCGAATTGAAATACGAAAACGGTACGCAGATCGCCCTGCTCAACGGCGAAAACCTCGGCGATTGCATCCGCACGCCCGAGATGTCGCTCTATGCCTCTGCGGTGTCGGCAATTCCCGCTGTCCGCGCCTTCCTTCTGGATACCCAGCGCGAGATCGCACGCACCAACAGCGTCATCATGGACGGGCGCGATATCGGCACGGTGATCCTGCCGAACGCCGACGTCAAGATCTTCCTGACCGCCAGCGACGAGTGTCGCGCAACGCGCCGCCGCGACGAGCTTCTGGCAAAGGGAATTCAGACGACCTACGAGGAGGTTCTGGCGGATATGCAGATGCGTGACGCCAACGACCGCAACCGCAGCGTCGCGCCCGCAGTGGCGGCTCCCGACGCGGTCACGCTGGACAACTCCTGGTTCACGGTCGAGCAGAGCTGTGACGCCGTGGTCGAGCTTGTGATGAAGACGGTCGGGGAGAAGCTTTGATGAAAACGATCACCGTTGCCGAGCACGCAGGCTTTTGCTTTGGTGTCAAGCGCGCGACCGATCGCTTGGAGCAAGCTCTTGCAAATGCGCGCAACGGCGAGCGGATCTGTACGCTGGGGCATTTGATCCACAACGAAACCTACAACGATTCTCTGCGGCGGCGTGGCGTGGAAACGCTCACGCTGGCAGACGTCGAGCGCGTGGCGGGGGAGGCGGATGCCGACCACCCCGTGACGGTCTTTGTGCGTGCGCATGGCTGTACGAAGGAAACTGCCGAGAGGCTGGAGCATGCGGCGCGCGAGAACCCGTTTTTTTCATGGGTGGATTGCACCTGCCCGTTTGTGAAAAAGATCCACAAGATCGCGGCTGAATGTGATCCCGAGGAGTGCTTTTTCATTCTGATCGGGGCTGCGGCGCATCCCGAGGTCGTCGGTATTATGAGCTTCTTTGACGGGGAAAAATACGTTTTTGCAACGGCGGAGGAGCTGGAATCGGCACTTTCACAACAAGTCGGTGGCAAAGTGCACAAAAAAGCACCCGTGATGGCGGCTCAAACGACCCAGAAATTGGGCAATTGGAACAAAAGCCAAAAAAATCTAAAAAAACTATATACAAATGCGAAAATTTTTGATACAATATGCAGTGTGACTGAAGAGCGGCAGACCGAGGCGGAAGCCCTTTCCAAGCGGTGCGATTTCATCGTCGTCATCGGCGGAAGAGAGAGCTCGAACACCGCCAAGCTTTACGAAATTTGCCGTGCTCACTGCACGAATACCGTTTGGATCGCATCGGCGTCGGAGCTTGACGCTGCGATGTATTCGACGGCACAACACATTGGAATCGTCGCAGGTGCATCGACACCGAGCGGTGAAATAGAGGAGGTATATAAAACCATGAGCGAAATGAAAGAAAATTTCGAAGAATTGCTCGAATCGCAATGCTTAACTTTAAATACAGGAGATGTCGTTACCGGAACAGTTACACATGTTTCCGACGCTGAGCTTCAGCTGGACGTTGGCGCAGGTGTGACCGGTTACATAAAAGCGGATCAGATTTCCAACGATCCCACTTTTAAGTTGACCGAGAACTTCAAAAACGGTGATCAGGTGAAAGCCTTCGTCATTCGTGTCAGCGACATCGAGGGCGTTGCAGAGCTTTCCAAGAAGAGAGTTGATGCAGACGAGAACTGGCAGACGCTGGTTGACGCTTGCGAGAACAAGACCGTTCTCGAGGGTAAGGTCACCAAGGCTGTCAAGGGCGGCGTAGAGATCATCTACAACGCAAACCGCGTATTCGTTCCCGCATCCCAGACCGGTGTTCCGAAGGACGGTGACCTCGCAGTTCTCGTTGACACCACCGTATCCTTCAAGGTCATCGAGATCAAGCCCGGCAAGAAGGCAATCGGCTCTATCCGCATCGTGCTCAACGAGGCGCGCCGTGCACAGGTTGCTGATTTCTGGGCAGGCATCGAGATCGGCAAGACCTACCACGGTACCGTTAAGAGCATGACCTCTTTCGGTGCATTCGTGGATTTGGGCGGCGTTGACGGTATGGTTCACGTAACCGAGCTGTCCTGGAAGCACATCAAGAACCCCGCAGAGGTTGTTTCCGTCGGTGATGAGATCGACGTATTCGTAAAGAGCTTTGATCCCGCACAGAAGAGAATTTCTCTGGGCTACAAGACCGAGGCTTCCAACCCCTGGAACCTCTTCAAGTCCCAGTATGCAGTGGGTGACATCGCATCCGTTAAGATCGTCAACATGATGCCCTTCGGTGCATTTGCAGAGATCATTGACGGCGTAGACGGTCTGATCCACATCTCTCAGATCGCTATGAAGCGCATCGCAAAGCCCGCAGACATGCTTGAGATCGGTCAGGTCGTTGATGCACGCATCATTGACATTGACGACGAAAAGCAGAAGGTCAGCCTTTCGATCCGTTCGCTTCTGGAGGAAGCAGCAAGTGCCGCTGAGGCAATGCCCGAGGATTACGAGGCAGAGGAAGCTGCAGCAGAAGATCAGCAGTAAAATGAACGGGGAGGCTCCTGCGAGCCTCCCCGTTTTGACGCTTTACAAAGGGGATTCCCACAATATTGAGCCGGGAGATAAGAAATGAGTACTTACGACTATATTGAGCGTATCAAAAGCCGCATGAGCGAGGAGGATCTTCGCTTTTACGCAGATATATTCGCGCCCGTTGAGGTTGCATGCCCCGACGAGGACGCATGGCGCAACCTTTGCGTGATGCCCGACGGTGAGATCCGTTGCTACGGCGTGTATCAGAAGCAGAGCGTGTTCCAAAAGAATGTGCAAAGATGCTATCTGTCCTCGCTTGACGGCGGACTTTCCTGGAAGCGGCATCTTGTCAAGGGACGCTTCACACTTGGCGCGTCTACTTACGTGCCGTATCTGAACAAATACGTGGCTCTGCGCGATATGGGCGCGGCGGGAACCTATTTTCTGGTGGGGGATACGCCCGACGATGAAAATCCCATGCGCATCATGATCGCAGAGGATTCGATCGGCGAGGTTCGTATGATCTTCCCGATGAGAAGCCGCAACCGTGTTATCATCGTGGCGCACGAAAAACGCCCGCAGCTGCATCCCACGGCGATCTTTGCGGTTCTGTACATCGCAGACGACGATCTGCGCGACTGGCATCGCGTGCCGCTTGAGGCAGTGCCGTTTTACAAGCCCGCAGAAGGGAAAAAGGGCATTCGCTGGCAGCAGAACAACCGTGAAAACACCATCGAGGAGCTCTCGGACGGTCGCTTGATGATGATCTCGCGTACGGCGACCGACCACCACTACGTTTGCTATTCCTCGGACGGCGGAGACACGTGGACCAAGGCAGAGCCGTCGGTGTTCTACGGAACGGCGACCATGCCGGAGCTGCTGCGTCTGTCGGACGGACGACTGCTTTTCTGCTGGTGCAATACGCGCCTGCTTCCCGAGCGAGAGGACGCGGACGGCGTTTGGGAGGATGTCTTTACCAACCGTGACGCCAACCACGCCGCGGTCTCCGAGGACGAGGGAAAGACGTGGATCGGCTGGCGCGAGATGGCACTGAACCCTCTGCGCAACAGCATGGATTTCCGCTCTGTCTGGGGACCCGAGCACGGGCGCGACAAAAGTGTGCATCAGTTCCAGGCATTGGAGCTTCCCAACAACAAGGTGCTCGTGCATTACGGGCAGAATCACCTCAGCCGCCTGATCATTTTCGATCTGAAATGGCTGTATGAAAAGAGCCGTAGCGAGGACTTTATCCACGGCTTGGAAACGGTTTCCTCGCAGGGCTACGTCGAGAGCGTGATGGGCTGCTATCGCGGCACGCCCGAGGCACCGCTGGAGCACGTGGGGCATTGTGCATACAACCGCGTCAACAGTGCGTTTATGGTGCCCGATCCCTTCCGTGACGGACGCGAGGCGTTGCAGATCTGCCGCAACGACGATCCGCGACTTGTCAGCGGCGTCGGCGGTGCGGTCTGGAATTTCCCCGCGGCGCAAAAGGGCTGTGTCAAGGTCAAGTTCTGCGTCATGGGGGAGGGCGTTCGCGTGTCCCTTCTGGATCACTGGGTCAACCCGTGTGACGAGGAGGTCAAGCAGATCGCGGATTTCTCGGGCGTGATCACGTCTACCGTGCAAAAGTCCAAGGACGCGTATACCGAGCTTCGTCTGGTGTTTGATTGCGAGCAGAACACCGTGGAGGTCTTTGCCGACACGCGCTTCCTTGCCAAGACCGTGATGAAGGGCAAGCATCCCGCGGGGCTTTCGTATCTGCATATCCAGTCGGCGGCGCAGGATTCCGATCTGAAGGGAACCCTGATCGCAGGCATGGAGTTCGAAGGAAAATAAACGGTAAAAGGAAAGGCGCTTTGTCGCCTTTCCTTTTTTAATTTACAGAACGTTCATAAAAAGATTTCGTCAACGATTGACAAAGGATTCATTCCTATGGTATAATTTTATTAAACTGGGGTAGGATGGTAATTTTTTAAAAATTGCGGTTTTATCTCAAAAGAAATAACAAATCTGGAGGGTTGTCTTTATGGAGAAAGGCACAACGATCGGCTATGACAAGATCGCGGCTCTTTTCGACACGGGTACCTTTGTTGAAGTCGGTGCTTACATGAAAAGAGCGGACGGAGATCTGATCGGTGTGGTCTGCGGATACGGTGCGATCGGCGGCAAGCTGGTTTACGCGTTTGCGCAGGACAGCGATCGAAACAAGGGAGCGTTTGATGCGCTTCAGGCAGAAAAAATTGTCATGCTTTACAACATGGCAATGAAGAACGGAGCACCCGTGATCGGACTCTTTGACAGCATCGGCGCATACGTTGGCGACGGCGCGTCGGCAATGAGTGCGTACGGTAAGGTTCTGGCGGCAGTCAGCGCGGCATCGGGTGTGATCCCGCAGATCGCTCTGATCGGCGGCGTTTGCTCGGGTCTTAGTGCAACGGTTGCGGCAATGTTCGATGTGGTGGTAACGGTCAAGGACAAGTCCTCCTTGTTCGTCAACGCACCGTTCCTGATCGGTAAGGAGGTCGGCACGGCAGAGTACGCGGCAGAAAACGGACTGTCCTCGGGTTGCACCGAGAGCGAGGCTGATGCCGAGGCTCTGGTCAAGAAGCTGATCGCATGGCTCCCCTCCAACAACGACGAGGGAGTGCTCGTTGAGGATATTACCGACGATATCAACCGTGCGTCGGCAGTTGACGGCATCAGCGGTGCGGATCTTGTCAAGGAGATCGCGGATGCGGCTGATTTCGTTGAGATCGGTGCGGCGTATGCCAAGGAAATGATCACCGGCTTTATCAAGCTTGGCGGCGTGACCTGCGGCGTTGTGGCAAACAACGGTGCGATCACCTGCGACGGCGCAAAGAAGGCGGCAAAGCTGGTTTCTCTTTGCGATAGCTTCTCGATCCCCGTTCTGACACTGGTTGACAGCGAGGGCGTGGAGATCAGTAAGGCTGCAGAGGGAACCCCCCTGGCACTCCGGCTTGGCAAGCTTGCAATGGCGTATGCGTCTGCGGACACCGCAAAAATCACGGCTGTGGTCGGTAAGGCGTACGGCGCGGCGTTCACGCTCATGGGCTCCAAGGCACTGGGCGCGGATATGGTTTACGCACTTCCCACCGCAGAGATCAGCGTCATGGCTCCCGCATCGGCGGTCGCGTTCCTGTGGAACGATCAGATCACCGAGGAGGTCACCCGTGCGGATCTGGTAGAGAAGTGGACGAGCGAGTGTGCGTCTCCTGCGGCTGCTGCGGCAGACGGAAGCATTGACGACGTGATCGACGCGAGCGAGCTTCGTCAGCGCATCTGTGCGGCGGTTTACATGCTGATGATGAAAAACGTGGGAACTCCCGCGCGTAAGCATTGCAATCTTCCTCTGTAATTGCGGAGGTAGGAAATATGAGTAATTTCGTATTTGCTCTGGCGAAGGTTCCGTTTCCCGAGCGTGCCCAGGAAGCAGGGATCGTAACTCTGCAGGGTATGGTCATGATTTTCGCGGTTCTGGCAATTCTTTGGGCTGCCGTTGAGGTGATGCACTTCATCCTCCACAGAGGCGACAAAAAGGAGAAGGTGCCTGCCGAGAAAAGGGAAAAGAAGCCTGCAACAGAGAAGGCAGATGCACCTGCGGGCGACGCGATGATCGCTGCGGCAATTGCTGCGGCAATGGCGGCGTCTGAGGACGAGGGTGCTACCGTCGCCGCGATCACAGCGGCTATCTCCGCCATGCGTGCGGAGCAGGGGTGCACGGGCGGCTTCCGTGTCGTATCCTTTAAGCGTGTCGGACGCGCGAACGGGCGCAGAAGATAAAAGCCACATTAACTAAAAAACAATAACTACTATTTTGAAAGGTTAAAGGTAAATTATTATGAAAAACTATCGTGTAACTGTAAATGGTGTCGTTTATGATGTAGTCGTTGAAGAGGTTGGCGGCGCACAGGTGCCTTACGTTGCTCCCGTAGCAGCTCCCGCTCCCGTAGCAGCTCCTGCTCCCGCAGCAGCTCCCGCTCCCGCAGCAGCTCCCGCCGGCAAGGCAGGCGCAACTCCTGTCAAGGCTCCCATGCCCGGAACTCTTGTTAAGGTCAACGTAAAGCCCGGCGATGCTGTTAAGAAAGGCGACGTTCTTTGTGTTCTTGAGGCTATGAAGATGGAGAACGACATCATGGCTCCCGCTGACGGTGTCGTTGCAACCGTTGAGGCGACGCAGGGCGCAAGCGTTGCGACCGACGCGGTTCTGGTAACCCTGAACTGATCCGTCTTGCTTGTTTTGACCTTGCAGAAAGGAAAACATGATAGATGGATGCTTTACTGAAAAGCTTGGAAAATTTCTGGTATGATACGGGTATCTACAAGATCATTGCAAGCGTCGAGGCAGACTGGTGGCAAACGCTGGTCATGCTTGGCATCGTTTGCATCCTGGTGTACCTTGCCATCGCCAAGGGCTTTGAGCCTTTGCTCCTGTTGCCGATCGCAATCGGCATGCTCTTGACGAACCTCCCCGGAGGAGAGCTTTTCCATGAAGAATTCTTTATGACCAGTAAGCCGATCGATTATATGGAGGTCCTGCAACACGGCGGACTCCTCGATCTGCTTTACATCGGTGTTAAAACCGGACTTTATCCCTGCATTATTTTCGTTGGTATCGGTGCGATGACCGATTTTACCCCCCTGATCTCCAACCCCAAGAGCTTCCTGATCGGTGCGGGTGCGCAGCTTGGCGTGTTCGTGGCATTCTCGGGAGCACTCCTCTCGGGCTTTTTCACGGGTCCCGAGGCGGCGTCGATCGGTATCATCGGAGGCGCGGACGGCCCTACGGCAATTACCGTTACAAAGACCCTGGCGTCGCATCTCTTGGGTGCGATCGCGATCGCGGCGTATTCCTACATGGCACTCATTCCGATGATCCAGCCCCCCATTATGAAGCTGCTGACCACCGAGAAGGAGCGCAAGATCAAGATGAGCGCACTTCGTCCCGTATCCAATCTGGAAAGAATCATTTTCCCGATCATCGTGACCGTTGTCGTCGCATTGGTCGTTCCCTCGGCACTCGTCCTGAGCGGTTGTCTGATGTTCGGTAACCTGCTCAACGTCTGCGGCGTGACGGGACGCTTGTCCAAGACCGCGCAGAACGGATTGATGAATACCATCACGATCTTCCTCGGCATCAGCGTAGGCGCTACTGCTACGGCGGCATCCTTCCTGAGTCTGCAAACGATCCTTATCATCGTGCTCGGCTTGACCGCATTTATGATCTCCACCGCAGGTGGTCTGATCACCGCAAAGATCATGAACTGGCTCACGGGCGGTAAGATCAACCCGCTCATCGGCTCTGCCGGCGTTTCCGCCGTTCCTATGGCGGCGCGCGTTTCGCAGACCGTGGGTCAGAAATGCGATCCCTCCAACTTCCTTCTCATGCACGCAATGGGACCGAACGTGGCAGGTGTTATCGGCTCGGCTGTAGCAGCAGGTGTTCTTCTTGCGTTCTATTGATTTTATTGAATTGGAGTAAATAAAATGGCAAAAGTAAAAATTACAGAAACAGTCCTCCGCGACTCTCACCAGTCGCTGATCGCGACCCGTATGACCACCGAGGAGATGCTTCCGATCCTTGCCGAAATGGACAAGGTTGGCTATCACTCCCTTGAAGCGTGGGGCGGCGCGACCTTTGACGCTTGCATGCGTTTTCTGAACGAGGATCCGTGGGAAAGACTTCGTGTGATCCGCGATCAGGTCAAGAATACCAAGCTGCAGATGCTCTTCCGCGGACAGAATATCCTCGGCTACCGTCACTATTCCGATGACGTGGTTGAATATTTCGTGCAGAAGTCTATCGCAAACGGTATCGATATTATCCGTATCTTCGACGCACTCAACGACCCCCGCAACCTGACCACCGCGATCAACGCGACCAAGAAGGAAGGCGGTCACGTGCAGGCGGCGTTCTCCTACACCACGGGCCCTGTGTACACCATGGAGTACTACTCCAAGTACGCGAAGCAGCTCGAGGAGCTGGGCGCGGATTCCATTTGTATCAAGGATATGGCGGGACTTCTCAAGCCCTACGATGCGTATGAGCTCGTCAAGACGCTGAAGGAGTCGGTCAAGGTTCCGATCCAGCTGCACACGCACTACACGGCAGGTCTTGCGTCCATGACCCTGATGAAGGCAGTCGAGGCAGGCGTCGACGTGATCGATACCGCGATCTCGCCCATGTCCCAGGGGACGTCCCAGCCTCCCACGGAGGCACTTGTTGCCGCTCTTGAGGGCACGCCCTACGATACCGGCATCAAGCTGACCGATCTGGATAAGATCACCAAGCACTTCACGCCTCTGCGCGAGAAGTATCTCGCCAACGGACTTCTCAATCCCAAGACACTCAAGGTTGACGTCAACGCGCTCGTTTATCAGGTTCCCGGCGGTATGCTTTCCAACCTGATGAGCCAGCTGGCGCAGGCAGGGAAGTCGGATCAGCTGACCGCAGTGCTTGAGGAAGTGCCGCGCGTTCGTGCCGACGTCGGCTATCCTCCTCTGGTAACGCCCTCCTCCCAGATCGTTGGCACGCAGGCTGTATTCAACGTGATCATGGGCGAGCGTTACAAGACGGTCACCAAGGAGTTCAAGGGCGTTGTGCGCGGCGAGTACGGTAAGACTCCCGTGGCGATCGATCCCGAGTTTATCAAGAAGATCATCGGTGACGAGCAGCCCATCGACTACCGTCCCGCAGATGCACTCAAGCCTGAGCTTGAGCAGCTTCGCTCGGAGATCGCACAGTACCTCGAGCAGGACGAGGACGTTCTGTCCTACGCGCTGTTCCCCGAGGTTTCCAAGAAATTCTTCGAGTACCGCAAAGCAAAAAAGTATAATCTTGACGCCGACCACGCCGACAAGGCAAACGGTGTGCATAGTATTTGATAGGTGAAAAACCTTGGGGAGAGGGGGACTTTTGAAAAAGTCCCCCTCTCCCCAAACCCCTCA
>JAZODU010000066.1:0-31081 GCA_045597145.1 Eubacteriales bacterium | reverse complement strand
ATCCTCTTGCGGTATGATGTTCCCGTGCCAAAGCTCGTTGATGATCGACTTCATTGATAGATCACCTCCCGCAAAACGAGCTCTTCAGCGCTTGCCTTAACATTGTTCATCTCGGCAATCCATTTGAGGGCATTAGAAGCCTTTAATTCTTCGTCTATGCCGCGTTCACGGGCAAGGTTAGCAGCTATGACTTCTACCATTTCATTGGCTTGTACGTCAATTTCATGAAGGTATGCATTGATCTTACCTTCCGTGAGAAGTGTGATGTATATACCTCTCTTATGCTGCTTGATATAGTCGCGGTGAAGGAGTCCGTATTTGCCGATTTTGTGTTCCTTTTGCTCTGCGATTTCGAGCATCGGATAATATCGCTCCCCACGAAGCTCGTATTTGATGCCGTTTTGAGTGATGTACTTTTCCATAATCATATTCCTTTCAAGTGTTGATTTTACTTGAAAACGTAAGGTTTTGGCACGTTTGGAATATGTATGGATACTGTCGGCAGTTAACGAGTTTCGTTATGACTATCCGTACCAAATAAAGCCGAATGGATGCAAATCCGTTCGGCTTTATTTTTGCTTTGTTACGCAAGGCTTTTTCGACATTTAGGGGTGCCTGTTACGCAGCTTTTTCAGGGGTGTTACACAATTTGTTACGCAGATTGTGTAATGCCTTTCTTTTATTAGGTTTTGCTATATCCTTGAATAATATTCAAAATATGCTTACTGGCATTTGAACCACGTATGGTGAGCTTGTCCCAAAAATATAATAACACTTGTGTATGACATTTTCTATTGCAATAATACTAATCATTCAAAGTGTAGAATATCATTGAAAACCAAAGTAACAATAAACGGGGCATGGGCAACACCTGATATCTGTGCAACATATCTATTATCCGACTTTGCAGAGATAGATATATTATGTGCATCGCAAAGCATTTTTACAAAAAACAAACCTATTCCAGAACCTTCAGAAATTCTTTGCGCATTCTTGCCACGGTATCCTTTATCGAATATTTTTTGCGATTCTTCTTCAGAACAATACGGTCCATATGAATTAACCGTAACCTTTAATTTATAATCAGTCGTATATCCAAAAACTATTTTGACATCATTTTTGCTACCATGAGTGTATGTATATTTGACCGCATTTTCAATAATTGAAAAAGGCATCATTTCAAATAATGGATACACTCCCATCTCATCATAAGAGTTACCTTCAATCACAATTGGAACATTGCGATTCTGATAATTTTTCAATATTTTCCCCATCTTGTCAAAGACCTTATATATAACACAAGTTGTTCGAGGACCATGAGTTAGTACTTGGGGATTCCTTTCATAGTCGTATAGGGAAAATCTGCTTGAAATAATAGAACTACTTGCAAAAATAGTACGTATGCTGTTTTGAAGATCAATGTAATCAGCGGCCGATAAATTAACATTATCATCATTCAAACGGTATGTAGTTAATATGCTATCACTTTTAGCTTTAATTTGTGCATTTAGTTGGCGAACCTCGTGTGTTAAACTATCCAAAAGTGCTCTTTTGTCTTTTATCAAGTCATATTCTCTGCGTAGATCTAGCGCTGCCGCAATTAGACTCTCCAACTGTTCAGCATCCATTACAGGATTATAAACTTTTTCTTCACCCTTAGAAAGTAGTTTTGCCTTTGTTTTATCATAGCTTTTTTTCTCTCTCATACAAGTGAAGATTTCGCCGTCTTTAGTTAAGTATACCGACATTCCCATTGGACATGTGTAAAAGCACTCTTTTTCTTTACCTTTTATAGCATCATAAAAAGCAGCACATTTACTCTTGCAGTGATTTTTAATACAATATTCAAGCGGCTTGATATACGTCCCCTCTTGTAAAATACCATTTTCATCAATTTGAGAAATAAATCTCATAATAAGCTCCTTATTTTGTTACACTTCTTGCTATAATGGCTGAAATAAGTTCTAGCATAATTTTCGAACCCACATCTTTTTTAGACGAATAAAGTTTTTTCAAAGATTCATATTCTTTTCTTTTTACAGCCTTAACATAGGCGGATTCATATTTTGCAATTTCTATAGTAGAGACACCTGCGTTCAAAAGTTTTTTTCTTGTTTTTTTCCATTGTTCAACAGGATCCGCAAGTTCTTTCACATATTTCTCCAAAAGAGATACCCACGCCTCAATGGTATAAGTCCCTTTCGCAATAACATCGGTAGCGAATCCTAAAAAGGATTCAAAATCCGCTTCGTATGGTTCTGCAGTATATGCTATTATAATTTTGTTTGGATATTTAACTCGAAGTTCTTTAATCAAATTTGCACCGTCATATTTACTCTTTAAAAACTTACCCACCCCTCGGATATCACAGAGAATAATATCATATTCTGCTGCATCGGATAAATCTGTAAGATCATCTTTTTTACGTATATTAAAATCGTATTTTATTAAATCATTTAAGTAATCGAATTCTTGATCATCAATTACAAGTATCTTGGTAGTCATTTTTAAATCAGCAACAGAAATTTCCTGCAAAATAGTTTCTCCATTCAATTCAGAAATAGTTTTATAAAACAATGGCATATATAGTATATTCTCCTTTTTCTTTTTATATCAGTCTAATTTTTCTGCAATCGCTTGGGCGGTATATTGAGGCAAAGTTTTGATCTAAGGATTCAATTTAATTACCAACAATATGATTATATCACAAATTTCGACAGATTGCAACCTTTCTGCAAACAATCCCCCTTCCCTATTCGCAAACGCTTCGATCCACGATATAATTATCCTATACTGACCAAACAGGAGTGATAATTATGAGATCTATACTTGAAGAACTTTTCTACAGCAACGTATGTCCGAACACAGACAGTCGTGAAGCAAGTAAGGAAACCAAGGAACTGATGAAGTACGTCGCAGATCACCATGACAGCCTGCACACAACGCTTTCGGACAAGTAAAAGGAGATTCTTGAGAAATTCGATGATTGCTACAATGAGCTGACCGACATCAATGAGAGGAAGATTTTCGTCTACGCCTTTCGTCTTGGTGCGCGAATTGCTATCGAAGTTCTCTACCCTGTGTCCGACCAATGAGGTAATTCTATGACCGGATGTGTGGCACAAAGAAAAGACATTTACTATGTTAGACTATAGTAGCGACTCTGGAGATAATACAGTCCTGTGTGCGTATCGTAATAATAGCCACGGTAGCGGATGGGGTTTAGGTTGGCGATATTCCACACGTTAAGCGTTGTGGTACAGTTGCCCCACGCATCGTATGCGTATTCTGCTGCTTTGGTTCCGTTTTGGTTGTAAACAGCAATTACATCGCCAAAAAGATTCTTTTCGTAGAAATAGGCACCGTCGACGGTCTTACTTGTGCGAATACCGTTGGCGTTGTAGGTTTAGCTCGTCCGCTTTGGGGTACCGCCCCACCTCAAACGAGGTGGGGCGACATTTTTTAGTTTTTCATTATGAGCTAAAATTTTAGGCGATCAGACCTTGGTCAATAAACACATTATTCTTCAATGAGATAACATTGTTTGATATACTTGTCCAAATTATCGATATTGTCCAATTCGAAGTCGTAATGGTACATGTATATAATTTTATATTCTGCATCATTGTGCCCAATCATTAAAAAACAACTTGGATAATCATAGCATATCATTTGCGCATCATTCCAAACCTCGTCCTTCTTGACTACGCGTATATTATATCCCGCAACGCTGGCCTTATAGTCGCCTAGTTCTTTACTTGCTTGATCAACGAATGTATATGATTCATTGATCGCTTGCTTTGCATTGATATAATCCTCTTTCGCGTACTGAACGATCAATGCCACCGAATCAGTCTTGGAAAACAAAAACTGCGGGGTTGTTTGTTGAGTTGCATATATGGATACATAGTCTCCCAACTCTTGAACGGAAGGCATTTGCGCCTCCGCCCCCCGTACGTCCTTCAAATATCTCTCATAAACACTCTCGTCGGTTGTGCTTTGGGATTGCGCGCAGGAAGATAAAACTATCGCAAATAAAAGCAACACCAGAACCGTTATTATCTTCGCCTTATTACCTGCCATAATAGTACCAATTTTCATATCCATCAGCAATTCCCTTCATATAGTGCGCCTTCTTCTGTCTGTTGAAGAGGATCTCGTCCTTGCGCTTTTCCTTGGGAGAAAGGCCGACGTACCGCAGGCAGGGTCGCAGATGACCTCGTCCGCGCTCGGGTCCATCAGCTCCACCATCATGCGAATGATATGGCGAGGCGTGCGGAACTGGCCGTTCAGCCCCGACTGCGCGATCTTGGAAAGCAGATATTCGTACACGTCGCCGCGAATGTCGCTATCCTTGATCTGTGCCATCTGCGCGTAGATATCGTCAAGAATGGTGACGATTTTATCGAGAAGCAGAGGCGTGGGAATCTTGAAAATGGCATCGTCCATATACTTGGAGTATGCGCTGTTTTTATCGCCGTGCAGATTTTTGATAACGGGAACACCCACTCCTGCACGGTGGCATACATCTTGCCCGCAGGAAAATTGTGGAATACCGACCACTTGAGCTGATTGCCGTCGATCTCACGGTCACCAACCGTTACCCTGTCGGCAAAAAATGCTCTTGTGAGGGATCCCCAGCATTACCGCTTCCTTTGCATGGAGATTGTCGGTGTCGTCGAGGTCGCGTATAAACATCAGATACGTGACCTGCTCGATCACGTCAAGGGGGTTGACCAGTCCTCCCCCGCAAACACATTCCAAAGTCCGTCAATTCTATTTTTCAGTTAGCCTGTAATCATTTCTCGATCCTAACCTTTCCGTCGGTAAAACGCCGTTGATTATATGCCTATCCAATATAATTATACATCTTTTTCCTTCCCATGTCAAGAAATATCGAACGGAATCGACAGATACAAAACCGCCGATAAGGAATCGCCTGATTCCTTATCGGCGGTTGCTATATTCTACAGCTTATAAACGTTCGATTCTATCCGCTTAATGACCTCGACAAACTCCGCGTCACTCTTTCCCGTGGGGTCGGGCAAGCCCCAATCATCATCAAAGGCTCTGCCGATAAAGGGGCAACAAACGTCGCACCCCATTGAGATGGCAACGTCGGGCGGCGGTATCCTGTCAACGGTTTTGCTGTACTGCGTCAGCTCCATATCGATACCGTATAGTGCCTTCATCAGTCGCACTGCGTCCTGATTGATCTGCGGTTTGGTCTCCGTGCCTGCCGAGTAAAAGTCGAGCCCGTCACCGCGCAGATGCTTTCCGAGCGCTTCCGCGATCTGACTGCGGCAGGAATTGTGGACGCAGATAAATGCGATCTTCTTTTTCATTTGAACGGACACCTCTCACCGATACATTGATTGTTCTGCGCCGAGTGGCTGCATTTGATATCCCCCGGCTCTATTTCCATTTCCACGCCGAGGTGCACCCTTGCAAACTCCGCCGCCCTGATAATGGAGATGTAGGAATCGCGCTTGCAGCAGCGAGGGCCACCGTAAGAGGCAATCGCACCAAGCACTCCCGCGGTCATAAAGTTGGACAACTGCCATTCCTCCTTGGAGAGCGTCGTCGCGCCCGTGACGATGGAGACGAACATTCCTGCGCTCACGTCTGCACCGCAAGCCCCTCCAAAATCCGCACGCACCGCCCGGCACTTTTTTGCCCCTCGCCTAGATCTCGGAAAGTGCTCTGGGCAGGTCAATGTCGCCGCCTGCGTTCTTATACGCGGTGAGCAACGCCGAGCCGACCATTACGTGATGCTCGGGGCCGTGCATGTGGCAGAACGGCAAGGCAAACATCTTTTGGATGATCTCAACAGGATTCTTCGAGGTTTCGGCAAGGCATACGCCGACGATGCTGTCCATCCCCTGCGTGTGGCACTCATTGCATATGTAGTGACCGTTCTCGCAGACCGTCTTGCTGTTCTCTTTTCTATGGCAGATGGCACACTCCATCTGTCTCTCCGTTTCCAAATATTTCAGCGGCGCACCGCAGATCAAACATTCGTCTTTCATTCTCGCACTCCTTTGCTCGGAATCTCTGCTATTATTGTATCATAAAATATGCGTTCTTTCAAGGTGTTTGTGTAAACCCGAGCAGCAAAATTCACCGCGCTTTTCTTCCCTGAATACCGCACGGTCCGGCGCGTGTCAAGTGAATTTCCGAAAATGCCGTTGGAGGTTGCACAAACCCAAAAATTCCCCTTGCAATCTCGCAAAGATTCCTGTATAATATAAGTATCGAAGCCTTTGGAGGTACACTATGAAAAACACGATTTTTGCGCCTGCGGACATTCTGTTGCCGCGCGGCGATTTTGAGAGATGGTCGGTCATTGCCTGCGATCAGTTCACGTCCAATGAGGAATACTGGGAGGAGGTCAACCGCGCGACGGCGGGCATACCCTCCACGCGCCACCTGATCTACCCCGAGGTCTATCTCGGAAAGAGCGACGCGGCGGCTGTCACCGTGGCGATCAACCGCGCGATGCAGGAGTACCTCGACGGCGGCGTGTACGAGGAGTACGCCGACGCCCTGATCTACGTCGAGCGCGTGCAGAGCGACGGCAGATTGCGCGCAGGGCTTGTGGGCGCGGTCGATCTGGATCAGTACGACTACACCGAGGGCTCAAGCTCTCGCATCCGCGCGACCGAAAAGACCGTGCTGGAGCGCATTCCGCCCCGCGTGGAGGTGCGCAAAAACGCACCCACGGAGCTTCCTCACGTGCTGATGCTCCTGGACGACGCCGAGTGCACGGTCATCGAGCCGCTCGCGGCTCTGGCGCGCGACGGAAAGCTGCAGCGTGTGTACGATTTTGACCTGATGCAGAGCGGCGGACACATCACGGGGTACCTCGTGCCGCGCGAGATGAACGAAAAGCTCTGCGCGCTCGTCGAGGCGCTCGGCGAGCGTCACGGCGGTATGACGCTGGCGGTGGGCGACGGAAACCACTCGCTTGCCACGGCGAAGGCGTGCCGCGAGCTCTCTCGCACCGAGATCAATCGGTACGCGCTGTGCGAGCTGGTCAACATTCACAGCGAGGCACTGTCCTTTGAGCCGATCTACCGCACGGTGGAAAACGTGGACACGGACGCGCTTCTGGCGGCGTTTAAGCAATACATATCGCAAGGTGCGCCCACGGGCAACAAGGCGCAAACGGTGACGTTCGTGACGAAAAACGGACGCGAGGAGATCACCGTGGAAAACCCGCCGCACGCATTGGCGGTGGGGACGGTGCAATTGTTCCTTGATGCGTACCTGCCCACGCTCGCGGGAGCGGTGATCGATTACATCCACGGCGAGGACGAGGTCGCAGCGGTGGTGGCAAAGGCAAACGCCTGCGGCTTCCTCTACGACTGCATGGGCAAGAGCGATCTCTTTGACGCGGTGGAACGCGAGGGTGTGCTCCCGCGCAAGACCTTCTCCATGGGACACGCAAGGGATAAGAGATATTATACTGAGGTCAGGAAGATCAGATAAAAGAAAGCCGATGAAGCGAGTTTCGCTTCATCGGCTTTCTGTCAGTTAAATTCGTCGATCGGATCCTCGCAAAACGCTGCGATCTCGCCCAGCGTCCCTCCAACTCGGTGTCGGCTCTGAAGATCGGCTTGAACGGAAAATGAATCTTAAAAGCTTTATGGGGAAGGTTCTTTTTAAAGAACCTTCCCCATAAACGTATATTCAATCTTCTTTTTTCGTTACAGGCGGGACCGTTCCGTAGGGTCTGGTCGGCACCGTGGGCTGCTGTACGGGCTTTGCCGCAGGCTGCACAGGACGCGCCGCAGGCTGCGCGGGTCTTGAAGCCGTAGGAGCTGCTTGCGGTCTTGCAACGGACGTTGCGGCGGGCTTTGCCGCAGGATTCGCCGTCGGTCTTGCCACAGGCTGTGCAGGCTTTGCCGTGGACTGCACGGGCTTGGTCACGGGGGGCGCGCTCACCATCATCGCCTTATCCGCCGCATAATAGGGCGAATAGTAGGAAGAATCCGCCTTCAGCGAACGCTTGCGATCCACCTGATTGAGCACGACGCCCAGCACCTTACAGCCGCTCTTTTCAAGCTGTGCCTTGACGCCCTGCGCCACACGGTATTTTACATGACCGATATTGATGACCATGACCGCACCGTCGCACACGCCCGACATAACTGCGGCATCAATGACGAGCCCCAGCGGAGGCGCGTCGACGATGATATAATCGTATTGCTCTCTGACACCGTCCAAAAACTCCTTGAACGCGAGGCTTCCCACAAGCTCGGTGGGGTTGGGCGGATAGGGTCCTGCAAAAACGATATCCAGATTTTCTACGTTGGTCGCATAGACCGCGTTTGCCGCCTCGACCTGCCCCGACAGGATCTGGCTCAATCCAAACACGCCGCGCTCCTTGGTATAGCGGCTGAGCATTGCCGATTTACGGAGATCCGCATCCACCAAAAGCACCCGCTTGCCCGACTCTGCCAGGTTGCGGCAAAGATCGAAGGACACCGAGGTTTTGCCCTCGTGCGCATAGCAGCTGGTCACCACGATCACCTTGATGCCCTTGCCCGAGAACAGAATGTTCGCGCGCAGGGTGTTGAAGGACTCGCGGATAAAATAATTGGAGCCGGATCGCTCGTCCCAGTTAAGTTCAATTGTTCTCATGTTTTCCTCCCCGATTGGAAGTCTGCGTGCCAACGCTCTGCTGTCCGCCACTGTAACCGTAATATCCGCCCTTGGAGCGGCGACGACGCATTACGTCCTGACGGTTGGGGATCACACCGAGGGTGCTGACGCCCAGATAGCGCTCCACGTCCTCGGAAGTGCTGATCTTATCGTCCATCAGGTACAAAATAAAATAAACCGCATATACGACGATCGCACACACGAATGCGATCAAGCCGATCTTCAGAACCGACACCGAGTTGGAGGGACGCTCGGGCAGAGGTGCCTCCTCGCCCCATTTCTTGACCAGCTCCTTGCCGTCCTCATTGTTGTTTTTCTTGTTGATCTCCTCCACGAACACGTCGACGAGCCTGTCCACGATCGCCTTCGCGCCGGAGGGCGTGCTTGCGGTCACGGAGATCTCCATAACGCGCGTGTCATCCTCGTTTTCAACGCTGATCATCTTGCGCAGCTGCTCGGGCTTGAGCAAAAGTCCCTCGGCATCGATCACCTTTTGCAAAAGCTCATCGGTCAGAAGCAGGACCTTATAGTCGTTGATCAGCGCGGTTGCAATATTAACGTCCGAGGTCGAGGTCGCTCCCGCGCTGGACGCGTTGCTACCCAACGCCCACACGGTTCCCGTTGCGGTGTACTCCTCCTCGTACGTTACCTTTTCGACGATATAAACGCTGAGGAACACCACGAGCAGCGCCACCAGCATCAGCCACCAGCACCGCTTGAGTATCGACCACAGATCTCCGAATCGGATCTCAACACCTCTTGTTTTTTCTTCCATCGTAAGTTTTTCCTCCATTTGAAGCACGTCGAAGCGAGTTTACAGGCTTTGATCCTGCACCACGCGGCACGCGTTATTCCAAACCAGATCGCGCACGGTCTGCGCGTCGCAATATTTTTCAAGAACTTCCATGCAAACGCTCATTTTCGGCGGACGCGTGGTGAGATTGTGCGCGTCGCTGGAAACGATGTGCACAAGCCCATGCTTGACGAGCTTTTTCCACTGCATTTTAGCGCGCGTACCCCAATCGCCGTTCGCCGACGACGCATTGATCTGCACGATGCCCCCATCCTCCACGAAGTTGCGGATCCATGCAAGCTTTGAAAACAGACATCTGTACCGCTCGGTGTGCGCAAGGATCGGGGAATACCCCATACTGCGCAACTGATCCATTGCGTGCGTCAGCTCGTAAAAGTCTACCTTTTCGGGAAAATCCACCAGCACGTAGCGGCTACCCGCCACCGTGCGGCACAAGCCATCGACCAAAGCGGCACCGCATCCGTTATAGTATCCCAACTCGTGTCCCATATACAAATACATATCCGGGTGCTTTTGCGCAACATAATCCTGCAAAAGCGCAAACGCCCGCTCGGATGCCTCATATGTGTCCCCAAACAGATACGGCGAATAGTGCGGTGTCAGGCAGATCGCGCGGATCCCGTCCGCATACGCCATTTCCAGCATGGAGAACATGACCTCTTGATTCTTTGCACCGTCGTCCACGCCGCAAAGCATATGACTGTGCATGTCAAAAAAAGGCTTCATCGTTTCCTCCTCTTTTCGGAACGTACAATAAAAATAGGATATAAAAATAACGATTTGTATACCAGATTATTATAACACAAAAAAACGTGGTTGTCTACACCCGTTTTTAATTGTTAACAACTGATTCATATTCAACAACAAAAAGAAGACCTCCGAGGAGGTCTTCTTTTTGTTATGCGACGCAGAAATTACTGAAGCTCTGCAAAGTACTTAATGGTGCGAACCATCTGGCTGGTGTAGGAGTTCTCGTTGTCGTACCAAGAAACAACCTGTACCTGATAGGTATCCTCATCGATCTTTGCAACCATGGTCTGGGTTGCATCGAAGAGAGAACCGTAGGTGATACCGATCACGTCGGAAGAAACGATCTGGTCGGTGTTGTAGCCGAAGGAAGAGGAAGAAGCAGCCTTCATAGCCTCGTTGATGCCTTCCTTGGTGATGTCCTTGCCCTTAACAACAGCTACCAGAATGGTGGTGGAGCCGGTGCAGGTAGGAACGCGCTGAGCGGAACCGATCAGCTTGCCGTCGAGCTCGGGAATAACCAGACCGATTGCCTTTGCAGCACCGGTGGAGTTGGGAACGATGTTCTGTGCGCCTGCACGAGCACGGCGGAGGTCACCCTTTCTGTGGGGACCGTCGAGGATCATCTGGTCGCCGGTGTATGCGTGAACAGTGGTCATGATACCAGACTGGATGGGAGCGTAGTCGTTGAGTGCCTTAGCCATGGGAGCGAGGCAGTTGGTGGTGCAGGATGCAGCGGAGATGATCTTGTCCTCTGCGGTAAGAATGCTCTCGTTTACGCTGTAAACGACGGTCTTGGTAGCCTTATCTGCGGGAGCGGAGATAACAACCTTCTTCGCGCCTGCGTTGATGTGAGCCATGGACTTCTCCTGGGTGCAGTAGAAGCCGGTGCACTCGAGAACAACGTCAACCTTCAGCTTCTTCCAAGGAAGGTTTGCAGCGTCCTTTTCAGAGTAGATCTTGATGGTCTTACCGTCAACGGTGATGGTGCCTGCCTCATCGTCAGCAACCACGTCGTGGTTGTATCTGCCCTGAGCGGTGTCATACTTGAGAAGGTGAGCGAGCATAGAGGGCTTGGTAAGGTCGTTGATTGCAACTACCTGATAACCCTTTGCGCCGAACATCTGACGGAAAGCCAGACGACCGATACGACCGAAACCGTTGATCGCAACTTTTACGTTTGCCATTGGAATAATCCTCCGTTTGTTTATAATATTTGTTTCGGCTTCCTTTGGAAAGCCTTTCCTTACAGCATATATTTTAACGCATTTTCTTCAAATATACAAGAGTTTTGACGAAATTTTATCAAATTTGTAACATTCAATAGATAATTTTGCCATTTCAAGCATCCGTTGTGTGCATTTTGACATCAAAAAACACACCGAAACGCCATAGCGCGTCCGATCGGCTCGGCAGGCTCCAGAATCCCCAGTGCGGCAAGCACGCGGACGGCGGAATAGGCGTCACGCCCCCGTATCCCCGTGGCGCGGGAAAAGTCCTTGACCGCAAACGGTGACGGGAGTTCCTGCGGCAAAAAGTGCCGAAAATCCTCGGGGGTCGAGAAATCCAGCACGTCCAGCAACGCCAGCGGCATACCCTCATATCTAGCCGACACAAGCCTGCCTCGGTGTCGGCGCGCGCCTGCGAGGCGAAATTCCTCTGCCTCGATCAAAAGCAGACGGAATCTCAGTCGGTCGTTTGGCAGATGATCGATCAAGGAATAAAGCTCGGCGAGCAGGTCGGACGTGCGCTCGTGCTTGGGCGACCGCTTGCGCGACAGCAATTCACCCGTTGCGGGATCGATCTCGGTGATCCATTTGTTGACCGTGATGGGGTGGACGACCGTGACGGTGCAATCGGTCTTGCCCAGATAATGCGCGATCTTCTTTTTCATCGGATAAAACGCGCCGCTTTGCACCTCGTAAACGTCGTTTCCGATGCGCACGTCCGAGATAAAGCGCGTCCCCGCCACGCCCACCTCGTGGAAATCCTCGTTGGGACAGAGAAAACGCTTGATGACGGCGTGCATACGCTTTTCGGCAAGCGTTCCGAAGCCACCGTCGCCCTCGCTCCGCCGCGTGCGCGCCGCCTCGGTGCACAGGCGCGCAAACCGAGCGCGGTCGGCGTCACTGACGCGAACATTGGGGAATGTTGTCTGTTTCTTTTTCGGCACGATGCACCTCCGGACGTTTTTTGTTTATTTTACACCAAACGCGACGGTTTGTCAACGAGGGATGCGAAATTTGAAGAAAAGAGCGCGATGCACTTGTGCCGAAGCGCGATCTATAAACGATTATCAATAACTTGCCAACGGTTTGTTACATCTATGAAGCACTTTCGCAACTACTCCTCCGTCACGCCTACGGCGCGCCACCTCCCCTTGAACCCAAGGGGAGGCTTGGGATAGTGCGTTCAAAGCAAATTCATCCCTAAAAGAGCTAAAGCGGAGTTTTTGCTTTGTCCGCACTTACTTTTTGCCTTCCTCGGCGGGTAGCGAAGCGATAGAACGTTAGCCTCCACTCCGGGGGAGGTGGCATTTTTGCTTGCAAAAATGACGGAGAGGGCTGCTCGGTATAGGCAATTTGCATCTGCTCCCATTTACCAAAAGATTTGAAGAGCATGAAATGTTTTTTCAAAAGTTTTTCCCGCAAAGCCATAAAACCGCACGACGCACACATACTAACGGGGGGTGAGAAAATGGCACAGATTAAGATATGCGGTGTAAAAATCGATAACGTGACGCAAAAAGAAGCAGTGGCGCAGGTGCTGACAGGGGGCGAGGTAAGCGTGGTGTTCACGCCCAACGCGCTGATGCTGGACGCGTGCCGACGGGACGGGACACTGGCAACGCTGCTCAATCGCGCGTCGCTTTCTCTGCCCGACGGCGCAGGCGTGATGCTGGCGGCGCGTCGGCAGAGGACGCCGCTGAAGGAACGCGTGGCGGGGATCGAATTTGGCGAGCGGCTGTTGGAAAGAGCGGCGCGCGAGGGACTGCGCGTCTTTTTATTGGGCGGCAAGGCGGACGTTGCCGCACGCGCGGCAGAGGCTTTGCGCGCGCGATATACGGGGCTTTGCGTTTGCGGCACGCACTGGGGATATTTCGACCAAGCGGGAGAGGAGAACCGCCGCGTGATCACAGAGATCCGCGAAAGCCGCGCGGATATTTTACTGGTGTGCATGGGCTTTCCCGTGCAGGAGCGGTGGATCACGGACAACCTCGCTTCCCTTTCGCACCTGCGCGTGGTGGCGGGGCTTGGCGGCAGCCTTGACGTCTGGTCGGGAGATCTTCGCCGCGCACCGCGAGCCGTGTCGCGGATCGGTCTTGAATGGGCGTGGCGTATGGCACGCGAACCGCGACGCCTGCGCGGTCTGCCCGCGCTCGTGCGCGTTGCGCTTTTCAGGCTCTGACACCACACCGTGGTGTCATTCACTACCGTGCCGCCGCTCCGCTATCCAAAGTGAGAGCCTAATATAGCCTCTCACTCCGAGGGATGGTGTCATATGCCGCAAGCGGCAAGCAACGGAGAGGGCGGCAACGCACAAACGAAAAAAGGCATCGCCGTGTAAGCGATACCCTCCGGGAGCAGCCACTCCATGCGGTGAAAGTTTTTGGGGGAGCGCGAGGGGAACTTTTTCAAAAATCCCCCTCGTATCGCGTTCTCCCCCGCATCTTCCCTATCAAACCAACTGATCCGCGCGCAGACGCAGGCGACCCTTGCGGGTCTCGCCGTCAAAGGCGTGCAGAATAAAGCGACCGTAGCCGCGCGCCGAGATGGCGGCGGGAGGCGAGAGGATCAGATCCACGCGGTCAGCGAACTCAAAATCCACCTCGACCGCACCCGATCGGATCAAGGCTTGCGCGCCGTCGCGCGAGAGATTGCACAGCGACGCGATCACGCAGTCCAAACGCTCGGATGCCACCGTGTCGCTGATCGCGCGGTAGTGCCGCCCGTCGGTAAAGTGCTCGTCGGGCAGGTACGGGCGCACGCGCACCGTGTCCGCGCCGACCTTGCAAAGTTGCTCGGTCAAAAACGGCACGAGCGTGCGCGGGCAGAACAAAACCGCCGCGTGCTCGCTTTGCACCGCCACGTCACCCAGAGCGTCGCGCTCCAGTCCCAAGCCGAGGATCGCGCCGAGAAAATCGCGGTGCGAGAGCGCGTGAAAGCCGCTCCCCTCGATCAAAACCGAGGACACCGCCTCGTCAAGCTCCTCACCGAGCAACGCACACACCTCGTCGGGCGCACATGCGCTCGGCAGATCCGACAAGCACGCGCACAAATAGTCGGGCAATAAAAAAAGGCACGCGCGCTCGGCGGTCGTATAGCCGCCCCAAAACCACGCGCGATCCCACGCGCCGCACACGCGAAGCATTCGCTCGGCGCGCACCCGATCGCGAGGCGTCAAAAACGGCAGGTGAGCGGGGATCCCCCGCTCACACCGATCAAGCGCGTCGTCCACGCGCGCCTGCAACAGATCTCTCCCCACCGATTGCGCCATCACAGCACCTCCACAAGGCTCTGCACGAGGATCAGCAAAAACCACGTGATCGTAAAGGGCACGTCGATGGGCACGTCCTCAAACCAGCCCATTTTGGCGCACAGCGCACGCACGGGTATGATAATCGGCTCGGTGATGACATACAAAAAGGACGAGAGCTTTCCTTCCCCCGTCGGGTCGAACAGGGAGATCAGCATACGCGCCAGCATCGCCAGCTCCAACGCGCCCAAAAGTGCTGCAACGGTGTTGCGGATCAGCAGTACGGCAATCGGCATATGCGCCCTCCCTTCAAAAATGAATCCAAAGGTGGCTCACTTTCGTGAGCCACCTTTGCGCTTTACGCTTCTTCCTCGGAAATCTCTTCGTATTCCTCGGTGTATTCCTCTTCCGCGATCTCCTCCTCGGCAGGTGCCTCAGGTGCGGGCGCGGGAGCTTCCTCCTGCGGAGCAAAGCCCGAAATATCCACGCCTGCGGGAGAGATGACGATCGTGCTCTTGTTGGTCTTGATCATCTCGCCGCCAAGCACGTATGCCACGCCTGCCAAAAAGTCGATCAAGCGGTGCACCTGATCCTTGGTCAGATGGCTGATGTCAAGCAGAACAATGCAGCCCTCCTTGAGCTTGTCGGCAATGATCGTAGCCTCGGTGTGGCTCTTGGGCTGAAGGAGCTTCAGGGACACCTTCTCCGCGTTGGCGGGATGGATCTCGGACTCCTTGCGCGCGGGGTTGTCCAATGCGGACACGTTTTCGTCCTCCATGCCGGGCATTGCAATGTCCGCGGGCATGACGTACATTTCGTCGTAATCCTCTTCCAGGTCTGCGTTGTCGTTACGAACGAACTTTTTCAGTAAATTCATGTTGCTCCTCCTGATGTATCTTCATTCATTTTTATTTTCTTATTCAGCCTCGAACAGCGCGCGACCGATGCGCACGATGTCCGCGCCCTCTTCAATGGCAACCTCAAAGCTGCCCGACATTCCCATCGACAAAATGGGGCTATCTATATTATGTAATTTTTTTTGCCAAATGTCAAGACATAATTGTGAAGTTTCTTGAAAATATTTGCGATATTCTTCATTTTTTTCACATTTTGGCGCCATTGTCATGAATCCGCGCAGGCGAATGTGCGGATATTGCGAAAGAGAGAGGCAAAATGTCTCCGCGTCTGCGGGAGAAAGACCGCTCTTGCTCTCCTCTGCGCCGCTGTTGATCTCCACCAACACGTCCATCACGATATCCCGCTTTGCCGCCTGCCGCTCGATCTCGCGCGCCAGACGTTCGTTGTCAAGAGAGTGGATCATGCAGACCTTGTCGATGATATACTTGACCTTGTTGCTCTGCAGAGTGCCGATGAAATGCACGCGCATACCCTCGCGCTCCAACGCGTCCCAGCGCTCCAGAAGCTGCTGCACACGGTTCTCACCCACGTCGCTCACGCCCAGCGTGCGGTGCAGATAATTGACGTGCGCGGCATCGGTATATTTGATCGCCGCTAACAGCGTGACCTCGCGCGCGGGGTCTGCACTCCGCCGCTTTGCCGCCTCGATCCGCTCGCGGATCTCTGCCACGTTGCGATCCATATATGAAAGCTCACTCATTCGTACACCTTCCCGTCGTACAGATTTCTTCCCGAGGTGATGATCAGATCGTTGAGATAGATCTCGCTCCCCGTTCCCTCCTCGGCGCGCGCGACGATGCAGTAGCCGTCACCGCGATAAAGGATCTTGACGCAGCGGAAATACGCCGTGCTGTTCTCCAGCACGTACACGCCCGTCACGCCGTCCACCGTATACAAAGCACTCTCGGGGATATAATAGCCGTTTTGCACCGAGACCGTGATCTGCGCGGTCTGCACGCGGTAAAACGTGAAATCCTCCGGAGAATCGTCCGAGCGGAAGATCACCATGCCGCCGTCCCGACGCTCCACCGTCAACACCAGCACACGTCCGCCGTTCTCGGGGAACGTGATCTCATAGTCCTCGCCCACAACAAGCCCCGACATCACGCGCTCGGGAAGCTGCATGGCAACGTACCATTCGTACCCGTACGCCATCTTTCCGACCGCGCGCCCGTCGTAGGACGCGGGAGCTGCCATTTGCAATCGCGCAAGACCGTCCTCGGTCAGATTTTCAAGCGCGGCAAGTGAAAACACACTTTCGTATCCGTCCACGTAATCGCGTCCGTAAAAGGTGCCCGACCGTGCCTCATTGCGCACGATGCTCGCCTCTCCCGTACCGATCAGCACCGCTTTTCGGGCTTCCAGCTCCGCGATCACGTCCGCCAGCGTGTCGGTCTTGCCCGACAGAACGAGGTAGCGGTTGAGTGCCACCAAAAAGCGCTCCTCAAGCGCGGCAACGCCCTTGACGTCGCCCGCGCGCACCGCCTCGCAAAGTTCCAGATAAGCTGCCTGCGCCTTGTCGCGGTAAGCATTTGCGTCCGCCTCGCTGTCCCCGCGCTCGGGTGTGCTGTCCGTCAGGATCCGCAGGGCGCGGTTGATGCTGTCAAGCGATTGCTGCGCCGTGCTCAGGATCGGACGGGCAAAGTCGGTCTGATAGACCTGCACCAGAAGCGCGTTGCGCCCCACCTTCGTGCCGCTCTCGACCATTTCGTCGACAAGCCCCGTCTGCTCACTCTGAAGCACCTCCTCGTCGCGGAAGAGGTACGCCTGCGCCGACGCGATGCGTCGGTCGGTGACAGCGCGCAGAGGCGAGGTCAGCAGGCTGTTGGCGGAGGAGCCGATGGCGTGCCCCGCCGTGTATGCGATCAAGCCGAGCAAGGCAAGCGCGATCGCAAACTTCAGCACATATTTTTTTAAAAACGCGATCCGTGTCACGCCTGCCTCCCCCTTTGCTTATTGTTTGAACATTGCGATCGCCTCGTCCGCAAGGTCGGACAGCGGTCGCAGATTTCCGTCCGCATCGGTCATATCCAACCGACGGACGTATTCCTTGGCGCGGAACCAGATCAGCTGCCGCTTGGCGTAGTGCCGCGTGGCAACGGTCAGCCGCTCGCGTGCCGCATCAAGCGATTCCTCGCCGCGCAATGCGGGCAGCATCTCCTTATATCCGATCGCCTGCGCCGCCGTGGTGTTTTTTTCAAACACGCCCGCGGCGTCCAAAGCCGCCGTTTCGGCAAGCAGACCGTCCCGCAGCATCACGTCCACGCGCCGCGCGATGCGGTCGTACAGCACCTCGCGGTCGGGATAGAAAAGTCCGATCACCGTCGCGTCATAGGGTGCGTCCTGCTCGCGTGAGCGTCTGTCCGATTCGGTCTTGGTGACACCTGTGCTTTCGTAGATCTCCAGTGCGCGCACCACGCGCTTGACGTTGTTCTCGTGGATCGCGTCGGCACTTTCGGGGTCGACCGCGCGCAGCCGCTCGTGCAGCGCGTGCGCGCCGTGCGCCTCGGCATAGTCGAACAATGCCTGACGCAGGGCGGGATCGCTCTTGGTTTCCTCAAGATTTCCGCGCAAAAGCGCGTCAAGATACAGCCCCGTGCCGCCGCACAAAATCGGCACTTTTCCGCGCGCGTCAATATCCGCGATCGCCGCCTGCGCAAGAGTAACGTAATCGGCGACCGAAAAGGGCTCGTCCGCATCCGCCACGTCGATCAGGTGGTGCGGAACGCCGCATTTTTCTTCCTCCGTCGGCGTGGCCGTTCCCACGTTCATACCGCGATAGACCTGCATGGAGTCGCAGGAAACGATCTCGCCGCCAAGCCGCTGTGCCAGCTCGATCGAAAGCGCGGTCTTGCCGCTCGCCGTCGGTCCCACGATTGCCAACAAACTGATCCGCTCCATGCTCCGTCCCCTTTCCCACATGCGTATATATAATATTATACTATGCTAACAAGGTTTTGTCAAGGAAAGAACGGCAAAAAAGCTGCGCAATGAGTGGCTTTCATAGCACCGCCCCACAAGTTGGAATCTGACAATCTGCCTCCGGCAGCCCTCTCGGTCGCCTAACAGTACCTCTCACCATAGGGAGCGGAGCGACAGAATGCTTTAAAAAAGCGTGGGGAGAAAACTTTTTGGAAAAGTTTTCTCCCCACACATTTTCACTTTCTATCATACTCAAACCCACAATGCGACAAAAACTCGCGCGCCATGAGCATTGCCCCCTTTTCGTTGGGGTGCACGCGATCCCACGCGATGAACGAGGAGTGCCGATGCGCGCAGTAATTCTCGTACATCTGCTGGAAATTGACGAACGTACAGCCGTATTTCTCGGCAACGTGCGCACACGCGGCAACGTATTCGTCCATACGTGCGCGCATTTTGTCCGCGCGGTTTGGCTCGATGTAGTAGGGAGAGAGCAGGAACACGCCCTTGACGTTGCCCTTAACTGCCTCTACCATTTTTTCAAGATTCGCCTCGTATTCGTCAAGTGCCACCGCCCAATCGGTAAACGCGGGAGTGTCAAACTGACGCCACACGTCGTTGATACCGATACAGATCGACACCCAATCGGGGTTGAGGGACACCACGTCACGCTCAAAACGCGCAAGAAGGTCGCGCGTGGTGTTGCCGCTGATGCCCGAATTGGTCACGCGCACGTTGCGCTCGGGATAGCAAGCCGCCAACAGATTTTCGATCATGCGGACGTAGCCCTGCCCGAGATTGTCAAACAAGCCCTCGCCAACGGGATCCCGGCTTCCCATATCGGTGACGGAATCCCCTGCAAACACGATGCGATCGCCATTTTCAAAAATCATATTCACTTCTCCTTTTTGAAAATGAAAATTTTACTGATAAAATAGTTACAGAGCACCACGGCAACTGCCGCGGCAAGCTTGGACGCGATCTCGCACAAATTCCAATCGTGCCCGAGCGCCCCAACGCTTGTCCACGCGGGAAAAAGGGTACAGAGCCCGAGCGTAACGAGAAAGGTCAACACCCAATCCAAGCCCAGCGTCAGCACGCGACCCGCGAAAAATGCGGGGAGCTGTCGGCGCACGGGAATGCTTTTATCGGCATCGGTAAAGACCCAGGCGCGGTTGGAAAAGAACGCGAACAGAACGGCGGCAAGCCATTGCAACAGCTGCGCCGCCGTGTATAGTGCCAGATAGCGTGCGCCCGTTACCTCGTCGGAGGGGATCGAAAGGATCGCCCTGCCGCCCAGCAGCACGGCATAATACACGCCCGTGCCAACGGCTGTGGTCAGCGCGCCGACGAGCAGATAGCTCAACAGCTCGCGGCGCTCTCCCAGCCACTCGCGCTGTGCGCTCATGCGCGCTCCTCGAGCTTGTAGGTTGTACCTTCCTTGGTGTCGATCAGCACAACGCCCTTTTCAAGCAGATACGCGCGGATGCGATCCGCCTCGGCGTAATTCTTTGCCGCCTTTGCCTCGCGGCGCGCCACGATCAGTGCCTCGATCTCCTTGATAAAGGGATCGTCCGCCGCGGGTGCCGCCTCTGCCTTTTCCGCGTTCGGCTTTGCGGCGTTTTCCAAGAGGTTGAGGCAGAGAACCGTGTCAAAATCGGCAAGGAGCGCGCGCTTGGTCGCGTCGTTGGTCTTTGCCTTGAGCACGTCGTAGACCGCCGTGACCGCCAAAGAGGTGTTCAGATCGTTGTCAAGTGCCTCGCAGAAGCCCTTTTTCAGCTCGCCAAAGGTCGCCGCGTCCACCTCGCCGTCCTCCTTCAGTGCCGCCACGCGGGCGATCAGCTTGTTATAGGCGACCCTCGCGTTCTCCATGTTCTCCCAGGAGAACACGAGCGACTTGCGGTAGTGCGACTGCAGGCAGAAGAAGCGGTAGACCATGGGGTCAAAGCCCTTCTCGCGCAACAGCGACACGGTGAGAAACTCGCCCTTGGATTTGCTCATCTTGCCCGAATTGGTGTTCAGATGCAGGACGTGGAACCAGTAGTTGCACCACTTGTGCCCGATATACGCCTCGGACTGCGCGATCTCGTTGGTGTGGTGCGGGAACGCGTTGTCGATGCCGCCGCAGTGAATATCAAGGTACTCACCCAGATGCTTCATGCTGATACAGGAACACTCGATGTGCCAGCCGGGGTATCCGACGCCCCAGGGACTATCCCATTTGAGCTCCTGATCGTCAAACTTGGACTTGGTAAACCAGAGGACGAAGTCCGCCTTGTTTCGCTTGTTGCCGTCGGCCTCCACGCCCTCGCGCACGCCAACCGCCAGATCCTCCTCATCGAAATTGTGGAACATATAGTACTGCTTGAGCTTGGAGGTGTCAAAATAGATGTTGCCGCCCGCCTCGTACGCGTATCCCTTTTCCATGAGCGACTCGATCACGCGGATAAAATCGTCGATGCAGGAGGTTGCGGGCTCGACTACCTCGGGACGGCGGATATTGAGTGCCTCACAGTCCTCAAAGAACTTGTCGGTGTAGAACTTGGCGATCTCCATGACCGTCTTTTTCTCGCGCTTCGCGCCCTTGAGCATCTTGTCCTCACCCGTGTCGGCATCCGAGGTCAGGTGTCCGACGTCGGTGATGTTCATCACGCGCGTGACCTCGTATCCCGCGTAGCGCAGGTAGCGGTCCAGCACATCCTCCATGATATACGTGCGCAGATTTCCGATGTGCGCAAAGTGGTAGACGGTCGGTCCGCAGGTATACATACTGACCTTGCCCGCCTCGTGCGGCACAAATTCTTCCTTCGTTCTGCTGAGTGAATTGTAAAGTTGCATGGTTTTATCTCCTTTCGCGCCGCGCGCGATGTTACTTATGATTTTTTGGGGTGTGTTTTTTCTTCTTTTTTGCGACCGAATAGCCGAACGTGCCAAGCTTCTCACCCAGCGCAAAGTAATCGCCGTGCGCATACGCCACCAGCCCGGCTTTCTCCAGGTGAAGCTTTCCGTTCGCGTCCATGAGGGATTCGTCCACGTCGGTTGCCACGATATCGGCGAGGAACATGTCGTGCGACCCCAAGGAAATGACGTCGGTCACGCGGCATTCCAGCACTACGGGGCTGTCGGAGAGGATCGGGCAATCGATCTCGCTCGCTCTCTCGGTTTTGAGCCTGCATCGCTCGAATTTGTTGACCTTCGCTCCTGTGTGCACGCCGCAAAAGTCTGCCGCACGCACCAATGCCTCGGTGGTCAGATTGATCGCAAACACGCCGCTTTTTTGAATGATCCCGTGCGAGTGCCGCGACGGGCGCACCGAAATGTAGGTCTTGGGCGGGATCGTGTTCGTAATACCCGTCCACGCTACCGTGAACACGTTTTCGCGCTCACCGTCCGACACCGTCACCATCGTGGGAGGTACGGGCGAGAGCATCGCGCCGCCGCGCCATTTGATTTTTGCCATCTCTTCCCCTCCCCTTTCAAGTTATTTTCCATTATATCATATTCGTCTGCCCTTGTCAAGGTTTGCGGTACATCTTTGGGCGTGTCGAGGGGAGAAACTTTTTCAAAAAGTTCCTTCGTATGGGTATAGTCTCCCCACCAAAGGAAGCACCCCATAGTGCGCCCCTTTTTGCTTGTGCGTTTTACCGACTACGTGTCATCGCTGACAGTTATATAGTGCAAACAGTCCGCGCCTCCTCCGACAGTGCGCTTCGCAGAAGCGCACACGCCCCGCGCGTCCATGCTGTCAAGGCATGGGCGCGCGGGGCGTGCCCTTTTGCGAAGGCTTGGGAGAGGGGGATCCTTTCCTCAAAAGGGTTCCCCTCTCCCAAAAATCAATCTTATTACTCCTCGCTGAACACCACGGTCAGATCAGGGTGAAGCTGGAGAATGGATGCGGGAATTTCGGGCGTGATCGGGCCGAAGAAGGCACGCTGGACAATATCCTTTTTCGCACGGCCGTTGGCGATCAGCAGGATCTTTTTCGCCTGCATAATCGACACCATGCCCATCGTAACCGCCCGGCGCGGCACGTCCGCTTCGCGCTCAAAAAAGCGCGCATTGGCACGGATCGTGGACTCGTGCAGATCGACCACGTGGGTAGATTTTACGAACACGCCGGCAGGCTCGTTGAAGCCGATGTGACCGTCAAGACCGATGCCGAGCAGCTGCAGGTCGATACCGCCCAAGCGCTCGATGCGCGCGTCGTATTCGGCGCACTCCTGATCCAGATCCTTGGCACAGCCGTCGGGAACGAAGGTGTTCTCGCGGCGGATGTTGATGTGGTCGAAGAAATTGGTCTGCATGAAGTAGCGATAGCTCTGCGGATCGGTTTCGGCAAGCCCTACGTACTCGTCAAGGTTGACCGAGATCGCGCTCGAAAAATCA
Source organism: Eubacteriales bacterium (assembly GCA_045597145.1). Lineage (GTDB taxonomy): Bacteria > Bacillota > Clostridia > Oscillospirales > CAG-272 > UMGS1865. Next base: position 8,151 of record JAZODU010000066.1, on the reverse strand, counting down.
ATATCCCCCTTGTTGTACCAGTCGATCAGCTGGCGGTAGATGCCGAGCGGCGAGGAGCCCGTGGCAAGCCCCAGAACGCTCTGCGGCTTCATAATGACCTGCGCAGAAATAATATTTGCCGCCTGGCGGCTCATTTTTTCGTACGTGGCAACGGTGATGAATTTCATAGAGTTCTTTTCCTTTCTCTCAATACGTGTGTCGTTTTTCTTCTCGTTGACGCGGTAGGTTCCGGGAGGCGCACCCATGACGCGGCGGAATACCGTGCTGAAATAGTTCTGGTCGAAGTACCCAAGCATTGCGGCGACCTCGCCCACGCGCATACCTGCCTGTAGCTGCTCGGCGGCGTAGCGCATCTTCATCTCGGTAAAATACCGCGACACGCCCATGCCGGCGTAGCGGGTAAAGATCTTTTTCAGTGCCGAGAGACTGATGTTGCACAGCCCCGCGATCTCCTGTGCGCTCAGAGGCTCGCGCAGATGCGCGTGCAGGACGTTGACGATCTCGGCGTAGCGCAGAGCCGACGGCAGCGATGGACGCACCACCACCTCACCCTCGTTTTTGGTCAGGCTCAAAAGCCACAGCTCCAAGCGGACGCGCGTTTCGTTGAGCAACGCGCGGTCGTTGGTGGCAAGCCCCTTTGTAACGGCGTCGCAGATCGTGATGAGCTCCGCCTGCTCTCCGTCGGACAGCTGCAACACGCGCGCGCCAAAGGCAGGCACGGTGGCGGCAAAAAAGGAGAGGTTGCGCACGTGCGGCGCGCTTTCAAACTCCGACCAGATGCGGTGAAACTCGTCGGGGTTGTGCAGGAGCACCTGACCCGCCGAGAGGGTGTAGACCTCCTCACCCGCCGTGATTCCAACGGTGCCCTCCTCAACGTAGACAAGCTCATAAAACGGGTGTCGCTCCCCGCCGTAATCGTAGTATTTTTCAAAGACTCTGTCATGCGCCCTGTGAAAAGCGAGTATATCGGGACAACGCGCGATCCCGCAATCGGTCAGGGAGCTTACCGGATAATCGGTTGAATTGTTGGCTGTTTTCAAAGGATTAATGTCCGTTTCCATATATCTATTTGGTTTTGGATATATTATAATATTATCATAGCATAAGCATTTTTTAAAATCAATAGGTTTCTCCTATTTTATAGATATTTTTCCGAAAATTCAAGAATCGAAAGGACGTTACAAATATGAGCAAGCTTGCAACCATTCTCTACCAGTTCGGCGTCGAGGCGAACGCTCTTCCGCACGGCAACGGTCACATCAACCATACATACCTCGTTGACAGCAACCCGCGCGTGATTCTTCAGCGCATCAACACCACCGTTTTCAAGAAGCCCGAGGAGGTCATGGAAAACATCATGGCGGTCACGTCCTACCTGCGCGAGCGCATCGCCGAGCGCGGCGGCAACCCCGACAAGGAAACGCTGACCTTCCTGCGCGCGCGCGACGGCAAGCCCTATTACAAGACCCCCGAGGGCGACTACTACCGCGCCTACCGCTTTGTGGAGGACACGGTGTCTCTTGAAAGAGCCGAAACGCCCGAGGATTTTGCCGAGGCGGCACGCGGCTTCGGAAGATTCCAGCAGATGCTCGCAAACTTCCCCGCCGACAAGCTTTATGAAACCATCGAGCTCTTCCACGACACCGCCAACCGCTTCCGTCAGCTTGACGACGCGATCGCGGGCAACGCATCGGGCAGAGCCGAAAGCGTGCGGGCAGAGATCGACTTTGCCATGGCGCACCGCCACTATGCCACGGTGATCACCGACGCGATCGCGGACGGCTCGGTTCCGCTTCGCGTGACGCACAACGACACCAAGCTCAACAACGTCCTGCTCGATGCTGCAACGCGCCGCGCCTGCTGCGTGATCGACCTTGACACGGTCATGCCCGGCTCTGTTCTGTACGACTTTGGCGACGCGCTCCGCTTCGGTGCCTCCACGGGAGCTGAGGACGAGCAGGATCTTGACAAGATCCGGTTTGACCTCGCCAAATTTGAGGCGTTCACCGCTGCATTCCTCTCCGAGGTCGGTGCAGACCTGACCGCCAAGGAGCGCGCACTGCTGCCCATCTCGGTGCTGATGATGACCCTGGAGTGCGGCATCCGCTTCCTCGCCGACCATATCAACGGCGACGTGTACTTCGGCATCCACCGTGAAAACCACAACCTCGACCGCGCACGCACCCAGCTCAAGCTCGTGCACGAGATCGAGACCAAGCTCGACGAAATGTCGGCGATCGTGGCGAAATATTGATTTTTGGGGAATGTGTCGTGGGGGAAGAACCTTTTTGAAAAAAGGTTCTTCCCCCATATCATTATCCCTCTATACTGACAAGCTCCGTCAGCGGCTTTCTTTTTTTCTCGCGCAAAGGGTCGTCAGCGTGCGCGTAGCCGAGCGTGATCACCAGCCGCACGGGCTTGTCAAGCCCGCAGATCTTGCGGATCTTGGCGTCGTCAAGCCAGCCGAGGATACACGTTCCCAAGCCTTGCGCGGTTGCCTCGGCGGTCAGGTACGCCGCCGCGATGCCGATATCGATCGAGCGGTAATCGTTCCCCTTGACCTTTGCACCCAGTGCCGCGCTTGCCACGTACGCCTCCTCCGAGATCACGATCAGAATCGGCGCATCGGCGGCGAACTTGTTCATTCCCATGCCCATCACCGCCTGCGCCACCTGCTTGGCGCTCTCGCCGCGGCACACCGTCAGGTGGTAAGGCTGACCGTTGCACGCCGAGGGCGAGAGGCGCACCGCCTCTAAGATCGCGTCAAGCTTTTCCTGCTCCACCTCGCGCGCAGGATCGTATTTGCGGCAGGACTGCCGTGCATTTGCAAGCTCCGTAAAATTCATACTATTCCTCCCGATAGTCATCAAAAATTCGATTTCTGATTCTATTATAGCATCTTTTCCAGCAGATTGCAACACTTTTCAAAAGCTCTTTACTTTTTGCGCATTTTGTGTTACAATAAAGGCAGAAAAGGAGGGATCCCATGCTCAACTACGAAAAGCTTTCCCCCGCGCTCATCGCGCGCATCGAGGAGGACCGCCGAACGGGGCGCACGCCGCGTCTTGCATTTGACGAATCGGCAGTCCTGCGCCGCGCCGACACCGACCGCGACCGTGCAAGCGTATGGCGCACGGCGTTCATTCACGACATCGACAAGATCCTGCATTGCCCCTACTACAATCGCTACGCTGACAAAACACAGGTCTTTTCCTTCTACCGCAACGACGATCTGACACGCCGCGCGCTGCACGTTCAGCTGGTTTCCCGCATCGCGCGCACGATCGGCAAGACGTTAGGGCTCAACCTTGACCTGATCGAGGCGATCGCGCTGGGGCACGACATCGGGCACACGCCCTTTGGTCACACGGGTGAAAAATACCTTGACGAGCTGCTGTTTTCCCACACGGGGCGGCATTTTTCGCACAACGTTCACTCGGTGCGCGTGCTGGATCAGATCTACCCCTACAACATCAGCCTCCAGACACTCTCGGGCATCGCCTCGCACGACGGCGAGCTGGAGCTTGCCGAATACCGTCCGCGCGCGCTTTCCTCGTTCGAGGAATTTGACGCGCAGATCGAGGCGTGCTACCGCGACAAAGCAAGCGTCCGTCAGCTCGTCCCCTCCACGCTTGAGGGGTGCGTGATGCGCATCTGCGACATCATCGCCTACCTGGGCAAGGATCGTCAGGACGCGGAGCGCGCGAACGTCGCGGCGTCAAGCAGCTTTGACACGGGCGCGATCGGAACACAGAACGCCGAGATCATCAACAACCTCATCGTCAACATCATCGAGCACAGCTACGGCAAGCCCTATATCATGCTGGACGAAGCGCATTTTGACGCGCTCTCTCGCGCGAAGAACGACAACTACCAAAAAATTTATCTGGCTGACACCGTCAAGGAAAAGTTCGAGTCCTCGGTCAAGCCCATGATGGGAGAAATCTACGAGCGGCTGCTCTCCGACCTGCTTGAAAACAACACCGACTCCCCCATCTACCGCCACCACATCGACTACGTCAACAAGGCGCACTACGTGCGTGCCGTGCCCTACGAGCAGACCGAGCCGAATCAGCTTGTGGTGGACTATATCGCAAGCATGACCGACGATTATTTCATCGATCTGCACCGCCACCTCTTCCCCGACAGCCCCCACAAGATCCTTTACAAGGGCTATTTTGATTGAACAAAGCAACGGCGACCTGCTCCATGCAGACCGCCGTTTTGTATATGCCATTATTCCTCTGCGTTGGCAGGAGCTTCTTCCTCTTCCTCGTCGACGGGTCTGCGGATCACCATTTCGACGCGCGTCAGACGCTGAATGTCCTTTTCGCGCACGGTAATGGTCATGCTCTCGTCCTCGTAGATCTCGCCAACCTCGGGAAGCACACCGAATTTTTCCATTACGAATCCGCCCAGCGTTCCGCTCTCGGACTCGATCTTGATATTCACTCTTTCGGCAAAGTCGTCCAGATTGACCGAGCAATCCACCAAATAGGTGTTCTCGCCGATCTCCTCAAGGAAGTCCTCCTCGACCTCGTCGTGCTCGTCCCAGATCTCACCGACCAGTTCCTCAAGGATATCCTCCATCGTAACGATTCCGAGCGTTCCGCCGTACTCGTCAAGGATGACCGCAATGTGCGTCTTATTCTTCTGCATCTGCATCAAAAGATCGTTGATGCGCTCGTTCTGCTGTACGTAGACCACGGGAGTCATCAATTCCTCCAGCGTCTTGGTGGTCACGCCGTTCTTGCCGAAGAAGTCCTTCTGATGGATCGCACCGATGATCGTATCGATGCTTTCGCGGTAGACCAAAAGGCGCGAGAACTGCGACGCCGCAAACTTATCCGCGATCTCGTCCATCGTCGCGTCGTTCGGTACCGCCTCCAGATCCATGCGGTGCGTCAGAATATCCGACGCGCGGCGCTCTCTGAATTCGATCGCGTTACGGAGAAGATCGCCCTCGTTCTCGTCGATGCTTCCCTCCTGCTCAACCTCATGCAAAATAAAAACACTCTTTCTTTTTGCCCGAGCGTTCTTACGCAAAGCCTCGGTTAGTCGCAGGAATCGAGTTCCCACTTTTGTCAACGGAAATTATCTGCCAAGACGGCTTTTGTCTTGGATTTGCAGTAACTTCCCGCATCAACCCATACACGCGCTATTACACAGCCTAACTATAATAACACACTCGTCAACCCTGTGTCAAGCGTTTGAAACAACTTTTTTAAAAAATTTTTCGCGTCTTTATAATGGATTTTCCTAGCCAAGTATTTCCATATTTTTCCTTTATTATACCTACGTATTTACACACGCGCGTATAATATATACAATATTGTCGCGCGCGTGAAAGCAAAAAAAATAAAAGCGGGGTTTGATTTGATATGCTCCCCGCCCTTTTATTAGATTGTCAGCAAGTCGGAAAACTCACGCGCGTACCCGTCTGCAATTCGACGGATTTCCGCCTCGTTTTCCTTCGCCGTTTCCTCGTATACGCCAATCGTATACATTCCCGCCCTTTTCGCCGCTTTGATTACGTGGATACTGTCGTCCACCATTACGCAATCCGCTATCGCCGCGGAAAGCTTTTTCGCCACCATCGGATATATACCCTCGTCCGATTTTAAAAGTCCAAAATCTTCCGCCGACCAAACGTTGTCGAATAAATCGAACACGCCGTTATTTTTCAAACAAGCGTCGGTAAATAAATGCGGACTTGCCGTTAAAACGTTTAAGCTTGCGCCCTCTTTCTTTAACTGCCGCAGAGTTTCTTCCACACCGCGTTTCAAAGGGATTTCCTGCGCATAGACCACGGATAATTTTTCCGTAAAGCTTGCGTATATCTCCTGCGGGGTAAGCGGCACGCCCAACCTTTCGGCGTAATAATTGGCAATCCCCTTAAACCCGAGCGGCGTCAATATCTCCACGATATCCTCTCCGTAGGAAACGCCGTATTCGTCCAATACCAACAATACCTTTTTTACGGCAGGCTCCATCGAGTCAACCAACGTACCGTCCAAATCAAAAATGTACTTTTTTTGCATATTTTAACCGTTTTTAACTGCATTCATCGCGTACACGGTACCCGCAAACGCTTATTTATTGTTCTTTTCCTTAAAGCGAGCTTTTGCACGCAATTCGCTGTCCAAAATCCGCTTTCTAATACGCAAGGACTTGGGCGTAACCTCCAACAATTCGTCGTCGGCGATAAATTCAAGACACTCTTCAAGGCTCATTTTGCTGACGGGAATCAGCGTCAAAGCGTCGTCGCTGGAAGAAGAACGGGTGTTTGTCAAATGCTTCGTTTTACAAACGTTGACGTTGATATCGTCGGCAAGGTTGGTATACCCTACGACCATACCCTGATACACCGGCGTACCGGGCGTGATAAACAAATTCCCTCTGCCTTGCGCGTTAAACAGACCGTACGCAACCGCGTCCCCCGTTTCAAACGCAACCAGCGAACCCGTGTTTCTGCGCTGCATATCCCCCTTGTAGGGCTCGTACGAATAGAAAGTCGTATTCATTATCCCTTGCCCTTTGGTGTCGGTTAAGAATTCGCTCTTATATCCAAACAAACCACGGGAAGGCACGGTAAATTCAAGACGCATACGGTTTCCGATTGCCGTCATCTGCACCAGCGTACCCTTTCGATTGCCCATCGCCGAGAAAACGGGGCCCGTCATATCTTCGGGCACGTCCGCAACGAACCGTTCGATAGGCTCGTGGCGAACCCCGTCGATTTCTTTATACAATACCTTGGGCGTGGATACTTGGAATTCGTACCCCTCTCTTCGCATCGTTTCAATGAGAATGGAAAGGTGCATTTCCCCTCTGCCGCAAACGCGGAAACTGTCCGCATAATCGGTGTCGTTGACGCGCAGGGAAACGTCTCTAAGTAGCTCTTTATACAATCTGTCGCGAAGCTGACGGGTGGTTACGAATTTCCCTTCTTTTCCCGCAAACGGGCTGTCGTTTACGGAGAAGGTCATCTCCACCGTCGGGTCTTCGATTTTCACGAATTGCACGGGCTCTACCTTCGTAGGCTCGCACACGGTATCCCCGATGCTCAATCCGTCGATACCCGAAAACATTACGATATCCCCTGCCTGCGCGCGTTCTACCGATACTCTTTCCAACCCCTCGATTTGATAGAGGTTGGCAATTTTGCAGTTGGTACGCACCTTGCCGGGCTCGTTAAAATTACAAATCGAAACGGGCTCGTTCGCGCGAATCGTGCCCCGCTCAATTCTACCGATACCGATTCTGCCGACGAACTCGTTATAATCGATACAGGAAACTAGCAACTGCCCTGCGCCGTCCACGTCCATTTCCATAGGCGGAATGGTGTTTAAAATGGTATCAAAAAGCGGGTTGAGGTTTTCCTCCTGCTTGTCGGGAGTCAAAGACGCCGTACCTTGTCTGCCGCAGCAGTACACGATCGGGCTGTCGAGCTGTTCGTCCGAAGCGTCTAATTCCATCATCAACAACTGCATTTCTTCCACAACCTCGGCAATACGCGCGTCCGGTCTGTCTACTTTGTTGATGACGATAATCATTTTTAAACCAAGCGCAAGGGCTTTTTGCATAACGAAACGAGTCTGCGGCAAAGGTCCTTCCGCGCTGTCCACGAGAATAATCGCGCCGTTTACCATTTTCAATACGCGCTCTACCTCGCCCGAGAAATCGGCGTGCTACGGCGTATCGATGATATTGATTTTTACCCCGTTATAGTGCGCCGAAGTATTTTTTGCCAAAATGGTAATACCGCGTTCTCTTTCCAAATCCCCAGAGTCCATTACTCTGTCCTGCACCTGTTGATTTTCACGGAATACCCCGCCTTGCGCCAACATTTCGTTGACGAGGGTGGTTTTGCCGTGGTCAACGTGCGCGATAATCGCTACGTTTCTCAAATCTTCTCTAATCATAGAGTTCTCCTTTTTTCGTAAAAAACTTTTCAACCGTATTATTTTAATACTTTTTCAAGAAAATGACAAGAATATTTTATCCTTTTTAGAAAATATTTTTTATATTTTATAAAAAATTCCGCAAAGCGGTAGGCTTTGCGGAGACTTTTTGCATTTATAAAGACTTGACCGCCCTGTTTTCATAACGGGCAAAACGGATTATATAACCGTTGTCCTCGATAGGCTC
>JAZODU010000065.1:0-32630 GCA_045597145.1 Eubacteriales bacterium | reverse complement strand
CTGTCAACAGCAGAGTCGGCGATATCACATTGGGTGATTTTTGGAAAATACAAAACTACAACAGCGATTTGCATGATCAGGAGGGAGTTTCGATGATTTCTGTCAATTCGGAAATTGGCAGAAAATATTTTGATGCAATATCCTCAGACTGCGTCGTGTACGAGTACCCAATTGAATACGCGTCAGATAACAATCAGGCATTCAAGGAAAATGTGAGCGAAGAATGCAGAAAATCAAAGCATAAGCTTGAAGAGATTTTGTATACCGATGGAAAACGTGCCTTGATGAAAAAACTCTGTTGTCCAAACCTGCTTAAACGAAAAGTATATACCCATATGCCTGTGTTTATGAAAAAACTATGGAGCAAAGTGAGAGCCGGAAAATGAGATTATTAAATGTAAGAGAAGTTCAAAGTTTACAGCTTGAGCTTGTGAAAAAAATCCATAAATTTATGGAAGAGAATCATATCAAGTATTATCTGATTGCGGGAAGCGCCTTGGGAGCCGTAAGACACGGAGGGTTTATTCCTTGGGATGATGATATTGACATCGGAATGACACGCGAAAATTATAATAAGTTTTTGGACGTTGCCGATCAGTTCCCCCCCTGCTATGAAATCAAAAACTTCAAAAACGACAAATACTGTGATCATGTGATTACCCGCATCTATATTCCCAACACCTATATAGACAACCCTACTGCCAGGGACACGAAATTGGATCACCGACTCTACTTTGATATTTTTCCACTGGATAAGACACCCGTATCTCCTAAGGATTGTCAGACACATGCCTTAAAAATCAAAAAAATGAAAGAGAGAATTTGGTGGTCAATTCCCTATCAGCATTCTCCCTCTGCGGCAAAGCGTTTTGTGCGCAAATGCATCAGTCTGTGTCTTTCACCTTCCCACAACGCCACTTTGCGCCGCTTGGATCGATACATGCAAAAATATCAAGAGACACAGTCAAATAGGCTGTGCTCGATGGCGAGTCAATATTCTTATCAAAAGCAATTGATGGATTTTGAAGTATACGGCACTCCTGTCGACTATCAATTTGAGGATCTGACGCTTATGGGGCCTGCAAAAGCCGATGATTACCTGCGTCAGCTGTACGGTGCCAATTATATGGAGCTTCCTCCCGTTGAAAAGAGAAGAAAGGGATTTGATATTTATGTCACCAAGCTTTAACGCCTCAAAACTTTATAAGTATTTGGCTGCCACCAAGCATCGCTTGGAAGATGATCGCATCAATCGCGCTGACTTTCATACCAACGCTAAAATAATCGTGGTGGAATCGGATGATTGGGGCAGTATTCGAACCCCCTCCGCTCCAGCCTTAAAAGACTTGGTGGAGCACGGCGATCCCGCGTTAAATGATCCGTTTCTCAAAAATGATTCTTTGGAATCTCCTGAGGATCTGGATCTGTTGTTTGACACATTGCAGTCCATTCGCGACGCAAACAATCGCCCTCTCCCTATCACAGCTAACTTTGCAATGGCAAATGCTAACTTTGAAAAAATCCAGGAAACGGGCTTCTATGCGCGCGAGCCTTTTTATGAGACCTATGAACGATACTACGGCTCCAAAAAGTCGTTGGCACTGATTCTCGACGGATATAAAAACGGCTTATTGATGCCCCAATTGCATTGCTTGGAGCACTTGAACGTCATTCGATGGATGCGGGATTATCAGCAGAAAAAGCCGGACACCGTAGCCGCATTCGAACATCACATGTACGGTATCGGCGCATCCTTTACGCCGACCAACAAATACGGCTATATGGATGCCTTTAACTACCAAGAGCTTTCCGAGCGTGCATTTTTGTCCGAAAGCTTAAAAACTGCATCGAGCATCTTTGAGCAAACATTTGGCTACAAGAGTAGCTCTTTTACGGCCAGCTGCTATATTTGGGATGATTTTCTGGAGACTGAACTAAACAACCTCGGCATTCGTCATCTCCAATCGGGTGTTTCTCAAATTTTACCATTCTATGCCTCACAATCAGAGCAATACCGCACGGTGTGCCATCATACGGGCGAGCGCAACGCGCAAGATCAAATCTATACCATCCGAAACTGTGAATTTGAACCGGCATTTCATCCAAACAGCCGCTATCAGACCGTCCGTTGTCTTGAGCAAATCGATAGCGCGTTCCGAAAGCACGTTCCCGCCATTATTTCCAGCCACCGCTTAAATTTCATTGGTTCGATCGATAAAGACAACCGAACCTTTGGCTTGGAATCATTAAGAGCACTTTTCGAGCAAGTATTGAAAAAGTATCCGGATGTAGTATTCATGACCTCGGATCAGCTTGGCGCAATGATTCAAGAAAGATAACCGCTATAAGGAGGATTCCATGTCAAAGCCAACCAAAAACGGTATTTTCCAAAATGTAATATGGAAATTTGCTGAAAGATTCATGGCACAATTGGTCAGCATGGTTGTTTCCATTGTTTTGGCACGTCTTCTTTGCCCGGAAGATTACGGTCTTATATCCATTGTTACAATCATCATCACGCTTTGCAACGTGTTTGTCTCTTCCGGATTCAGCACCGCGCTCATACAAAAAAAAGAAGTTGACGAGCTTGATTACAACTCCATGCTGTATAGTAGCATAACGATTTCTTTCATTCTGTATGCAGTTATCTACTTTGCGTCACCACTCATTGGAAAGTTATACAACGACATGCGCCTTGTTACCATTGTTCGCATCATGGCACTACGTCTTCCTCTCGGCGCGATCAATGCATTTCAGCAAGCATACTTGTCAAGAAAAATGCAATACCGCAAGTTCTTTCTTGCGACTTTGCTCGGCACCTTGACTTCTGCGGTGATCGGCATATCAATGGCATATTCCGGAATGCGGCATTGGGCTTTGGTCGCACAATATTTGAGCAATTGCCTGATCGATACGTTGATTCTCGCCATTACCATCCGTTGGCGTCCGCGAGTGCTCTTCTCGATTAAAAGAGCACTCGGCTTATTGTCGTTTGGTTGGAAGGTGCTTTGTACTTCACTGTTGGACACATTATTCCAAGAATTAAGAAGCATTTTAATTTCCTTAAAGTATTCTACCGCAGATCTGGCGTTTTACACGAAAGGAAATTCGTATCCAAACCTCTTAACGACCAACATCAATGTTTCCTTGAGCAATGTCATGTTCTCCGCAATGTCCCAACAACAGGATCATATAGCGACAATAAAAGCATTAATGAAAAAATCTATTCAGGTCAGCACCTTTTTCATCTCTCCCCTGCTGATCGGTTTGGCAGTTGTTGCAGATGACTTCGTCCGAATCCTGCTGACTGAAAAATGGCTTGAATGTGTGCCGTTTATCCAAATCACCTGTGTATACAGCCTGTTTTATCCGCTTCACACCATCAACCTGCAAGCCCTGAATGCGGTCGGAAAAAGCGGCAGAGTACTGAAACTGGAAATTATCAAAAAAGTTTTGAATGTTTGCATCATCATTGTCACCGTTCAGTTCGGCGTTCTTGCCATCGCATACGGCGCATTTGCTATCAGCCTGATTTCAACCTACATCAACGCAATTTATTCTAAAAGAGAATTTGGATATTCATTCCTTACACAATTGAAAGATATCGCACCGACGCTTGCTTGCGCCTTGATTATGGGCGCTGCCGTTCTGAGGGTAAGCCAAATTCTTCCTTGGTTCGGGCTCGGCGCAATGTTCTTGAAAATTCTGATCGGTGCTATCGTCTACATCGCATTTGCATTCCTGTTCCGTCTGAACGCACTGAAATTTGCACTCGGCAAGATTCTTCGAAAGAAAAAAGCGGCGTAAACCGTTTCTTTGAGTTTACATCAACTGTTTGAAAAGAGGAAGTATGAAAAAATATAAACTTGGCTATACCGCCGGAGTATACGATATGTTTCATATCGGTCATTTGAACGTCATAAGAAACGCCAAAGAGCAATGTGAGCGCTTAATTGTCAGCGTAAGCACGGATGAATTGGTTGAAAAAGAAAAACACAAAACCCCCGTTATTCCTTATAAAGAACGGTGCGAAATCGTCGCAGCCATTAAATACGTGGATCACGTTGTTCCGCAGGAAACAAAAAACAAATACGAGGCGTGGCAAAAATACGGTTTCGATGTCATGTTCGTGGGAAGCGATTGGCAAGGAACGCCGCAGTGGAACGAATATGAGCGCCAATTGGCAGCAGTTGGCGTAGATGTCGTATATCTCCCTCATACCGACGGTATTTCATCAACGATACTTACAGAAAAGTTGAAGATCAAATAATATTAACTCACGAATATTTGGGAGAGGATTATGCCAACAACTGCAACGCAAATGCTACAGCTGATCAAAAGCGCGATAACGGACACGTCGGTTGACGTATCCCTTTTTGCCGATGCGTCGGGCGAGGCGATGCAATCTCTCTATGCCCTTGCGAAGAAGCACGATATGGCGCATCTGTTGGGGGCGGCGTTAGAGAAGCACGGGCTGCTTGAGGGCAGTGAGGTCGCGGCGGCGGCGCAGAAAAAGACCTTTACGGCGATCTATCGCTACGAGGGCTTGCGCTATGAATTGGAGCGCGTTTGCTCCGTGCTGGAGCGCGCAAAAATCCCGTATCTGCCGCTGAAGGGCTCGGTTCTGCGGCGGTACTATCCCGAGCCGTGGATGCGCACGAGCTGTGACATCGACGTTCTCGTGCGCGAGTCGGATCTCGACGCGGCGGTGTCCTGCATCTCGGAGCAGCTCGGCTTTACCTTCGTCGCGCGCGGCGCGCACGACGTCAGCGCACTCTCCGCGGGCGGCGTACATCTGGAGCTCCATTTCACGCTGATCGAATCCAACGTCGTCGGCATTGCCGACGAGCCCTTGGCAGACGTTTGGGAGCAATCCCGACCCGTCGGCGACACGATGCTGTATGAGATGCCCGACGAGCTGTTTTATTACTACCACGTCGCGCACATGGCAAAGCACGTCGTCAACGGCGGCTGTGGGGTGCGCCCCATTCTGGATCTCTGGATCCTGCGTCACAGGGTCGCGTTTGACGAAGCGCGTCGCGCCTCCCTCCTTGAGCACGGCGGGCTGCTGCGCTTTGCGCAGGCGGCGGAGGCACTGTGCGAGGTGTGGTTCGGGGACGAGGAGCACACGGAGCTGACGAGCCGGCTGGAGCAGTACATTCTGTACGGCGGCGTGTACGGCAATCTTTCCAACCGCGTGGCGGTTCAGCAAACGCGCAGCGGCGGAAAATTCAAGTACGCCATGTCACGCATCTGGCTTCCCTACGGAACCATCGCGGTCTACTACCCCGTCCTGAAAAAGCACAAGTGGCTCCTGCCGGTCTGTCAGGTGCGCCGCTGGTTCGGGCTTCTCCTTGGCGGCAAGCTGAAGAGCTCGGTTGCCGAATTGAGCGTGAACCGCGCAACGACTGCCGACGAGCAGACGCGCACGGCACAATTTTTGGAGCAATTGGATTTGAAATAAAGCAGAAAACGCAGAGCGGAAAGGCATCGTTTTTCCACTCTGCGTTGTTTTTTCGGGCTTCTCGGGCGCGTGCTTGTACAAAACGGAGAAAAAAGTTTTCCACAGGAAAACCGCGTTATATGCGGGCGAGGATGTGGAAAAGTCTGTGGAATGTGCGGAAAACCTGTATTTTCACGCCTTTATTCGTGTATATTCGTCAAATTATGCACTTGTGCTGTGGAAAACTCGCGGGCTTTAGTCTGCTAAAGGTTTGGGCATTTTCCACAAAGTCGCGCGGGGCGCACAAAAAAGCGGTGCGTGCGCGATAAACTTTATCAAAACGATTGATTTTCCTGCGGGAATCTGTTATAATGGTATAGATAACCGTATTTGCCGCAGAAAGGAGTCGTCATGAACGCACAACAAATGGAAGCGCTGATCGCGGAAGCGGTGCGCGACGCGGATCTGTACCCCAACGAGATCCCCTCGATCGATCTGTATCTTGACCAGATCACAAGCCTTGTCGGGGAGCGTCACAGCCAAGGTGCTTCGCACTTTGCCGACCGCGAGCTGACCCGCACCATGATCAACAACTACTCCAAGGACGGTCTGCTCTCCCCCATCAAGGGAAAGAAATACAGCAAAGAGCACATCTTGCAGATGCTTTTGGTGTACGAGATGAAAAACACGCTCTCCATCGGTGAGATCAAGCGCGTTCTGCACAGCATCTACGCCCTGCCCGATTACTCCCCCGCACTTCTGGAGCGCATCTATCTGCGCTATCTCAGCATAAAAAGCCTTGAGCGTGCGCAGACCGCGGAAACGGTTCGATTCTTTTTGGACAAGGAAGCACTCGCACCCGAGAGCGAGGAGGATTTTCTGACGCTGGTCATGGGGCTTTGCGCCATGTCGTCCTATCTCAAAACCACCGCGCAGGTGCTCCTTGACGCACGCTGTCCCGACACGAGCGAGGAGCAGGAAAAGGAGGACGCAAAGCGCGCAAAGGCCGAGCAAAAGGCAGAAAAGCGCGCGGCGAAGGAGAAGAAAAAGGCGCAGGCAGAAGGTGAGGCACACGCGGAATGAAGCCACTCAACGAAATTGCAACGCCCGCCTTGGCGTATCTCGGCGACTGCGTGCTGGAGCTGCGCGTGCGCGAGCATCTGGTGGCGCGCGGGCTGTCGAAATCGGCACACCTCAATGACGAAGCACTCGGCTTCGTCCGCGCATCGGCGCAAGCCGCGGCGATGAAGCGGCTCCTGCCGCTCCTTGACGAGGAGGAAACGCGCTGCTTTTTGCGCGGAAGAAACAGCTCGCACATTCACGTGCCCAAAAGCGCGACGGTCGAGGATTACCGCGCCGCCACGGGCATGGAGGTGCTGTTTGGATATTTGCATCTGTCAGGGCGCGAGGCGCGCATTGACGAATTGTTCCGCGCGGCGTACCTTGCGGAATAAGGAATGAAAATTTGATTTTTGAAAGATGAAGGAGATTAAAAGCATGAACAATCCGAAAATTAAGATCGTGATCCGCGACTTTGGCGAGATCACCGCCGAGCTCTACCCCGATAAAGCCCCCAAGACCGTTGAGAATTTCCTTTCCCTCGTGGAGAGCGGCTTCTATACGGGCATGATCTTCCACCGCGTCATCAGCGGCTTTATGATTCAGGGCGGCGGCTTTGACGAGGACTTTGAAAACAAGCACGCGGATGCCATCAAGGGCGAGTTTGCCACAAACGGCTTTGCACAAAACGACCTGCATCACGCACGCGGCGTGCTCTCCATGGCGCGCACCAACGACCCCAACTCCGCCTCCTCCCAGTTCTTCATCATGCACCGGGACGCGCCCTATCTTGACAGACAGTACGCGGGCTTTGGCATGGTGACCGAGGGGATCGACGTGGTTGACAAGATCGCCGCCGTTCCCACGGGCCGCATGGGCTGGTACGACGACGTGCCCCGCACGCCCGTTGTGATCGAGCGCATGGAGCGTCTCTGATCGCGCGCACAAATACGACGCAGAAAGGACATGATCCTATGAACACGAAATTACTCAAGCTTCTCAGCAGAGATTCCAGAACCACGCCCGCGCATCTTGCCACGATGCTGGGGATCACCGAGGACGAGGTCAAGGCAGAGATCGCCGAGATGGAGCGCGATGGCATCATTCGCGGCTACAAGGCTGTCATCGACTGGGACAGATTGGACAGCGCGTACGTTTCCGCCATCATCGAGCTCAAGGTCACGCCCAAGGCAGGGCTTGGCTTTGAGGACGTTGCCGCAAAGGTGATGAAATATCCCGAGGTCGAGTCGGTCTACCTGATGTCGGGCGTTTACGACCTGAACGTGGTGGTCAAGGGCAAGACCTTTCAGGAGGTTGCCAAGTTCGTGGCAAAGGAGCTCTCCACCATCGAGTCGGTCACCTCTACCGCAACGCATTTCGTCCTGCGCCGCTACAAGGAGCTGGACGTTGAGCTGCTCGGCAACGGCAAGGACGAGCGAGGGAGTTACCTGTTGTGATGGATTACAGCAAGATTCTTTCCCCGACCGTGACCGACATCAAGCCGTCGGGGATCCGCAAATTCTTTGACATCGCGGGCACCATGGAGGGCGTGATCTCTCTGGGTGTGGGCGAGCCGGATTTTCCCACGCCGTGGGAGATCCGCAAGGCGGGCATTCTCTCGCTTGAAAGCGGAAAGACCCGCTACACCGCCAACCGAGGGCTCGAGCAGCTCCGCGAGGAGGTCTGCCGCTACGTGGCGCGCAAATACGGCGTGACGTATACGCCGCAGACCGACGTGCTGATCACGGTCGGCGGCTCGGAGGCGATCGATGCCTGCATTCGTGCCATTGCCGTCCCCGGCGACGAGATCATCATTCCCCAGCCCAGCTACGTCTGCTACGAGCCCATTGCGCAGCTTTGCGGCTGTAAGCCCGTGATCATTGAGACCAAGTCCGAAAACGACTTCAAGCTCACGCCCGAGGAGCTGCGCGCCGCGATCACGCCCAAAACCAAGGCGCTGATCCTGCCCTACCCCTGCAACCCGACGGGCGCGATCATGGAGCGCGCGGATCTGGAGGCGATCGCCGCAGTGCTCCGCGACACGAACATTCTCGTCATTTCGGACGAGATCTACGCCGAATTGACCTTTGGCGGCGAGCCCCACGTGTCCATCGCGTCGATCGACGGCATGCAGGAGCGAACAGTGCTGGTCAACGGCTTTTCCAAGACCTTTTCCATGACAGGCTGGCGTCTGGGCTACGCCTGCGGTCCCGAGCCCGTGATGAAGCAGATCACCAAGATCCACCAGTACGCCATCATGTGCGCGCCCACCACGTCGCAGTACGCGGCAATCGAGGCGTTGCGCGGCGGCGACGAGGCGGTTGACGCTATGCGCGAGGAATACGATATGCGCCGTCGGCTCATCGTCAAGGGCTTTAACGATCTGGGGCTGTCCTGCCGCGAGCCCAAGGGCGCGTTCTACGCATTCCCCTCTATCCGCTCCACGGGGCTCTCCTCGGACGAGTTTTGCGAAAGGCTGCTCTACTCCGAGCACGTCGCCGTCGTCCCCGGTACCGCGTTCGGTCAGGGAGGCGAAGGCTTTATCCGCGCGTCCTACTGCTATTCCACCGAGCATATCCTTGAAGCCCTTGAGCGCATCGGTCGTTTTTTAAAGACGCTGTGAAGGGGGACGCGATGATGTGGGAGACGCTTTTGGAAAAGTTTCCCCTACACCCCTTTCGCTACCCATCACTCTCTATGGGGACGCACGGCATAGTGCGTCCTTTTTTGTTTGTGCGCCACAAGCCCTCTCACCATAGGGAGCGAAGCGACAGAACGTTAGCCTCTCACCCCGGGAGAGGTGGCATTTTGCTTGCAAAAATGACGGAGAGGGCTGTTCGACCGCGACAGATCGCTTGATGACGGCTACGGCAGCTTTATTTCCAACGTTCCGGTAAAGAACTGATTTTGCATAGGCTATTGACAAAAAGTACCAAAAAGTGTATAATGTTTACATGATTCGATCGCGCGATCGAAGAAAATTATAAAAAGGAGAAAGACATGAAAAAGTTTTTTGCGGAATTCAAAAAATTCATCACGCGCGGCAATGTCGTGGATATGGCCGTTGGTGTTATCGTCGGTAGTTCCTTCACCGCGATCGTCAACGCGCTGAGCAACAACATCCTCAAGCCCCTGATCAACTGGGTGCTCGCCGAGATCTTCGGCAAGGATTCCCTTTCGGAGCTCTACACCTTCCTAACCTACGTTCCCGCCTATGACCCCGCCACGGGCAAGGAGACTGCCGACCTGACGCAGTCCATCTACATCGACTGGGGCGCGTTCATCAACGCGGTGCTCAACTTCTTTATCATCGCGTTCGTTCTTTTCTGCATCGTTAAGACCATTAACAAGTTCAGAGAAGAGCACAAGGAAATGACCGCCGGGCTCAAGAGCAAGAAGATCCCGAAAGAAGACCGCCAGGCAATGAGGGCAGCGGGCATCAAGCTGCGCGACAAGGCTGCTGTCAAGGCTTACTTTGACGAGAAGGCACGCCGCGCCGAGCAGGAAAGACTCGCCGCCGAGGAAAAGGCACGCCTTGAAAAGGAAGCCAACCCCTCCACCGAGGAGCTCCTCAAGCAGATCAGAGATCTCTTGCAGGCAAAGGCGTAATTAAAACAAAACGGTATTTGCAACATTGCAAATACCGTTTTGTTTTAATTATCGTACGTTCGCAAAGATTTCAGCATTTCTGCCGCTACCGCCTTAATAACGGGTACAGCTACGGAGTTACCGCATTGTTTCTTTATCTTACCATAAGGCAATACGATTTTGAATGTATCGGGAAATCCTTGTATGCGAAGCATTTCTCTTTCTGTCGGACGGCGTTCGTCATTAACAAGAATATAGTTTGCAGAAGCTCCTGCGCGGAGTGCCGAAGAATACGGATGCGGAGTAACCGAACCTGCCATATTCTCGTGAGAAATATAGGGTTTCGGGTAATCCTTGTCACGCAACCGTTCAAGTCTTGACAACTTGATAGGTTCTTTTACATAGTATCTGGCATCAACATTCTCTTCAAGAATATCGGAAAGCGAAAGTCTTTCACTTTCACAAACAGGCTTTGGAAATTCAAACGGAATATCCTTTAAGAAACCAACAATAATAATTCTTTCTCTCTTCTGCGGTACACCGTAATCAAGAGCATTAAGAACCTTTGCGTGAACGGTATATCCGAGAGCTTCCAAATGTTCACGGATAACCTTAAATGTGTTTCCGTTATCGTGCGCCACCAAGTTTCTAACATTCTCAAGCATAAATGCCGAAGGGCGTTTTACCTTTAGTATGCGCTCAATATCAAAGAACAGAGTACCGCAAGTTTCGTTGGCAAACCCCTCTTTTTTTCCTATAATGGAGAAGGCTTGACAAGGGAAACCACCAAGAAGGATATCAAAATCGGGAATATCCTCCGCATTGATTTTAGTTATATCTCCCGAGGGATGTTCGCCAAAGTTTGCTTCATAGGTCTTGCACGCATCTTCATCAAATTCAGAGGAAAATACGCATTGTCCTCCCACGCTCTCAAAACCAAGTCGAATACCTCCAATGCCTGCGAACAAATCAATAAACTTAAATGTATTCCACTTATTATTTGGCGTTTGTATCGGAATGATAGGTGTAGCTATTGCAGCTTCGGGGGTAACTGTTGTGTCGGAAACACGGAACAGATCTTCAACAGTTGTATTCAATATGGTTGCCAATTTTAAGGCTATATCCACCGAAGGAATAGCGGTGGATTTTTCTATGGATGAAAGTGCCCTGCGGCTAATGCCGGCTTTGTTGGACAGCTCGGTTTGAGTTAAACCTACTCGCTTTCTTTGTATTTCAACAGTAGAAATCATAGTACACTCCTTCACCAACTATGAGAAGTTTGCTTCTCATTTAGTATAGCACGAAGTGGGCAAATTGTCAAGAGAAACTTGAACATTTGCGAAAAATTTATTTTTAACTCTATACAATTACCAAAACATATGTTATAATATAAAATGATGATTTATATATTAGGAGGAAGATATGGCTGAACCGAGATTAAGAACCGTAAATAAAGCTGTGCCCCCATATCCCATAAATCAGTTTCCTTCTGCTTTCATCGAACGCTTTGCAGAAGATATAGTTTATATGTTGGCAACCAAATCCACAATGTCTTTAGAGGGCAACGAGTGGGAACAAGTTTTTGCAAATTGCATAGGAGCAGAATGGCGTCCTTCCAATGTCGGCTTAGATGATGTCGTGTTAGACAACTGCTGTTGGAGTGCAAAAACTGTAAAATCAGGCAGCAATATTGGTGAGCAAAAAACAGTTAGACTTATAAGTGGTAGAAATTCACCTACATATAGCTTCGGCGTTGACAGAATCACAGAAGCTGAACCGAATGAAATCGGCAAAATGGTTCTTGATATCTGGAACGAGCGCGTATCAGGCATTCGTCAATATTTCAAGTTTGCAAGAACTGTTGTTTTGGTCAAAGGTCCGAACTATGACGAGTATTTGATATTTGAAACGGAAACCGTTCGTTACGATGCCGATCAGTTTGTGTTTGAATGGAACGATAGAGGTAATCTCGAAGGATATACCAAAGAAAATCATATTCATAAGTTTACTTGGCAGCCTCACGGAAGTCAATTCACCATCATAGAAAAAATCCCGGAAGAACGATACCACCTTAAAATCAAAACGCCCGAAAAATTGGACAAGGAAAGCGTCTTAAAAGCACTGGCATTTGACAAGAGTTGGGTTATCAGGTTAGAGTAATCTTAAATTTAAAAGGAGCTTGACGGGCAACTGTCAGGCTCCTTTTATCAAATCATCACTTTATCATTGTAAAATGCTAAAAAGCTATTGCCATTTAAAAAAATGTATGGTATAATAGGTGCATATTCTTTGAAAGCGAGGTTTTTACACTTTGAACTGGGAAATTTTCGTTCTCGTCCTTTACTTTGTCGCCATGCTCGGCATCGGCGTGCTCTTCTTCTTCCGCTCAAAGAGCAAGACCGACAAGGATTACTTCCTCGGCGGCAGAAGCATGGGACCTTGGGTCACCGCAATGAGCGCGCAGGCATCCGACATGAGCGCGTGGCTGCTCATGGGTCTGCCCGGCAGTATTCTGGCATTCGGTCTTGGTCAGGCTTGGATCGGCATCGGTCTTGCCATCGGTACGGCACTCAACTGGATCCTTGTCGCGCGCCGTCTGCGCCGCTTCTCACAGGCAGCAAACGACTCCATCACGCTCCCGCAGTACCTCTCCAACCGCTTTGCAACCAAAAACAAGGCACTCCAGATCACCTGCGCGGTCGTCTTCCTCGTCTGCTTCACGCTCTACGTGGCATCCGCATTCGTCGCAGGCGCGAACGTATTCACCTCGCTCTTTGACATCGAAAAGAGCGTTGCCATGCTGATCTTCGCCGCGATCCTGATCGTTTACACCTTCCTTGGCGGCTACAAGGCGGTCTGCTGGACCGACTTCTTCCAAGGGCTTCTGATGATCGCCGCGGTCCTCGCCGTGCCGATCATCATCGTTGCGACCCGTGATCTCAACACCGCCGCGCTGGCGCAGACCGTGATCGCACAGGACGGCACCGAGTACGCCTTTACCGCCAACATCTTCGCGGCATCTCCCGCCGAGATCGCCAGCGGTCTTGCCTGGGGTCTTGGTTACTTCGGTATTCCTCACATTCTCGTGCGCTTTATGGCGATCGAAAAGCCCTCGATGGTCAAAAAATCCGCCATCGTTGCCATCACCTGGGTCGTGCTCGCGCTGACCGCTGTGATCTTCATTGCGGTCTTTGGCAGAATGCTGCTTGCCGAGAAGCTGCTTGCAAACGGCAGCCAGAGTATGGTATTCGTAGAGCTTTCGAGAAAGCTCTTCCCGCCCGTGATCGCAGGGCTTCTGCTCGCCGCGATCATCGCCGCGTCCATGTCCACAGCGGACAGCCAGCTTCTGGTCGCGTCCTCCTCCTTTACCTCTGACATCTACAAGCCCCTGATCCGCAAGAACGCCACCAACCGCGAAACGCTGTGGGTCGGTCGCGTGGTCGTGCTGATCATCGCAGTCGTTGCTTACTTCATCGCGTCCAGCAAGAGCGACGGCGCGCAGGCGATCATGAACCTCGTCGAAAACGCTTGGGCGGGCTTTGGCTCGGCGTTCGGCTCTGTTGTGATCCTCTCGCTCTTCTGGCGCCGCTTTACCTACAAGGGCGCGCTTGCGGGCGTGATCACGGGTGCACTTGTTGACGTGCTTTGGCTGATCTTCCTCGCCGCTCCCACGGGCATCTACGAGCTGATTCCCGGCTTTGCCGCAAGCATGATCGCCGCCGTCGTCACGACGCTCATCGACAAAAAGCCCTCCGCCGAGGTCACCGCGATCTTCGACGCGGCAACCGCTCCCGAGGAGGAGTAAATTTCAAAATATTGTTGTGGGGAAAGCTTTTTCAAAAGCTTTCCCCACAACCCTTTCAAAACGTGATACCTGCCCCTGCAGGACGACATCTCCTCGGTGGCATATTGGTATTCGGACAATTTGCAGGACGAGTATCCCGCACTGCCCGACGCAAACGGTCCGGAGATTCTGTAAAGCAACCGCCCCGCGCCTCATCTGCAATATTCCTTGCGGAATATTGCGGACGGCTCGGGATAACACCGTGATGTGCCAAAAGAGAAAGGCCCCCTTTGGGAGCCTTTCTCTTTTGGCGCACCATGGCGGATTCGAACCGTCGACACCAAGCGTCGGAGGCTTGTGCTCTATCCAGCTGGGCTAATGGTGCATATGCGCGGCGCATCGCGCCATGGAGTATTATACCATATCTTTGCCTTGATTGCAAGCGGTTTTGCGCAAAAAGAAAATTTTCTCCGCCGCTCACGAAAAAATATCCGAAAATCCTTTCAATTTGCATTGCAAAACGCTTTATAAAGTTGTATAATAAGATATAATAGGATTATTATACGCTTTTATGCAAAAGAGGTGTTTTTATGGAATATCGTATTGAGCACGATTCGATGGGCGAGGTTCGCGTTCCCGCCGACCGCTACTGGGGGGCGCAGACCGAGAGAAGCCGCCAAAACTTCAAGATCGGCGCGGGGCATGAGCAGATGCCCGACGAGATCATCTCCGCATTCGGTCTGCTCAAGCAGGCGGCGGCGCGCGCCAACCGTGTGCTCGTCCCCGCAAAAATGACCGCCGAAAAATGCGCCGCGATCGAGGCGGCGTGCGCAGAGGTCGCCTCTCTCGCGCTTGCCGACCATTTTCCGCTCGTCGTGTTTCAGACGGGCTCGGGCACGCAATCCAACATGAACGCCAACGAGGTCATTGCCGCACGCGGCAACGAGCTCGCAGGCAAGGCACTCCTGCACCCCAACGACGACGTGAACATGTCGCAGTCCTCCAACGACACCTTCCCCACCGCCATGCACATCGCGGCGGTGCTTGCCGTGAAAAACGCGCTGTTCCCCGCGCTTGACGCACTCATTGCAACGCTTTTGCGGCTTGAAGGTGAAAACGCCGACGTCATCAAATGCGGTCGGACGCACCTGCAGGACGCCACGCCCATTCGCTTCTCGCAGGAGATCTCGGGCTGGCGGGCATCACTCCGGAGCGACCGACGCATGATCGAAGCCTCGCTCGCAGGTCTTTACGAGCTTGCCTTGGGCGGCACAGCGGTGGGCACGGGGCTCAATGCGCCCGACGGCTTTGACGTGCGTGTGGCGCAGGAGCTGTCGGAGCTGACGGGTCAGCCCTTTGTCACCGCGCCCAACAAATTCCACGCGCTGACCTCCAAGGACGAGCTTGTTTTCTCGCACGGCGCGATCAAGGCACTCGCGGCGGATCTGTGGAAGATCGCCAACGACGTTCGCTTCCTCGCCTCTGGCCCGCGAAACGGACTGGGCGAGATCTTCATTCCCGAAAACGAGCCCGGCTCCTCCATCATGCCCGGCAAGGTCAATCCCACGCAATGCGAGGCGGTGACCATGGTCGCCGCGCGCGTCATGGGCAACGACACCACGGTGGGGCTGTGCGCGTCGCAGGGCAATTTTGAGCTCAACGTATTCATGCCCGTCCTCATCTACAGCTATCTGCAATCGGTGCGCCTGCTTAGCGAGGTGATCGCGTCCTTTGACGCGCACTGTGTGAGCGGCATTCGCGCCAACCGCCAAAAAATGCAGGAAAATCTTGACGCATCGCTGATGCTGGTCACGGCGCTCAACCCCTACATCGGCTACGAAAACGCCGCCAAAACGGCAAAGCTCGCACACGCAGAGAATCTGACGCTCCGCGAGGCGTGCGTGCGGCTGGGCTTTTTGACGCCCGAAAAATTCGACGAGGTGTTCCACCCCGAACGCATGGTTTAAGAAAGGCGAAAGCATGGCACACGTCAAAAAAGAAAATAAATCGAAATTTTATACACCAACCTTACACACGGAGGATCTGTCTTGATCGAGATCAAAAATCTGTCGGGCGGAGGCGGTGCGTACGCCCCCGTCCGCAATCTGCAATGCAAACTGAATAACGGCGGTGCCGTGGCTGTTCTGGGCGAGAAAGGCGCGGGGAAATCCACGCTTCTGGCTCTGCTTTCGGGCGCGCTCCTGCCCCGCACGGGAACGGTCAAGCTCAACGGGCTGGATCTTTCGCGCGAAACCGCTCGCGCAAAGGCACTCGTCGGCTTTCTTCCGCGCGGCTACGAGCCCGACGGCACGCAGACCCCCGTGGAATACCTGCTCTTCGCGGCAGAGATGCGCGGCATGGTCTACGAGCGCGCGCTTCGCCGCGCGCAGGAGCTCTTGGAGCTGATCGGGCTGATCAAAAAGCGCGACGTGCTCATCGCAAAGCTCACCCCGGGCGAGTGCCGTCTGCTTGCCGTTGCGCAGGCGTGTATGGCAAGCCCTGCGTTCTTGTTCCTTGACGCCCCCTTTGCGGGCCTTGGCGCGCGCGACGCCGCGCGCCTGCGCGAATGGATCGCGCAGATGGGTGAGAGTGCCACCGTGCTCGTCAGCGCACGCGCCTTGGGCGACCTCGACCGCATCTGCACGCGCGCGATGATCCTCAAGGACGGTGCGTTAGTCGACGTTTGCGAGGTCGAGGGCAACACCTTTGCCGCGGCGTGCGAGGCTGCGCTTGCCAAGGACGCACCGTCCGAGGCGGAGCCTACGGCAGAGCCCGCGAAGAAAAAGAGCCGCTGGCGGCTTCTGACCGACGCACCCACGGAATACGAGGTGATCGACACCGACGAACGGGAGGAAAAACGCTGATGCTGACGCTTTACCGACAAAGACTTTTGCGCGCGCTCCGCTCGATCCCCACGATCGTGTGCATCACGCTCCTCATGATCGCCTCGGGCGCGCTCACCGTGCGCTTCAATCTCGCGGTGGCGACCTCGTCTCTCTCGATTCCGCTCTTCTATCTTGCCTACCCCGCCGCGCTCCTGCTTCCCCTGCCCGTTCTGCTTTTGACCGAGCGGATGCACGCACGCGGTGAGCAGGCGTATCTCTCCGCGCTCCCGATCTCGGCGTTCGGAGTGCAGGAGGCACACATACTCGCCGCCCTTACGCTCTTTCTCATCTCCGCCCTGCCGCTCCTGCTCACGCCCCCGCTGCTCGCCCTTTTCGGCGCGGTCAATTTCGCGTCCGCCTACACGGCGATCCTTGGCTACCTGCTTTTCGGATGCACGGTCATTGCCGTCACGCAAGCCGTGGGCACGTGCTTCCCGCGCGTTGCCGCGCGCATCGGTGTCAGCTACGGTGTCATCGTCCTCCTGATGCTTTTGGGAACGCTCCCGACCTATCTCCCCCTTCCCCAAACAGCGGTCCGCGTCATCAGCGGGCTCAGTCCCCTTTCGGCACTTGAGGGCTTTTTGTACGGGCAATTCTACCTGACGGGGCTTTTGTACGCGCTTCTTCTGTGCGCCGCGTGCCTTTTGATCGGCACCTTGGCGTGGCACGTGCGCCGCGGCGGCGCAACGCCCGCCGCACGAGCGGTTCTGGCGTCACTTCTCGCTCTCGGCGTTTGCCTTGCCCCGACGCTTGGCGCACTGACCCCCTTTCTGCCGCGCGGGATCGTCTATTTCGACGTCACGGGCAGCGACACCTTCGCGCTCAGCGGCAAAACGCGCGATTATCTGCGCACCCTGGACGAGGACGTGACGGTCTATTACCTCTGCGAGGGCGGCAGACGCAACGCCTACCGCAATCTGGAGGTCTTTTTGGAGGAATACCCGGCTTTGTCGCCGCACGTGAACGTGCAGTATATCGACACCGCCGAGGACGCCGCCTTTGCAAGCCGTTACACGCCCGACACGCTCAACGACCACAGCCTGATCGTGGCAAGCGGCGAGCGGCACTACGTGATCGACGCCTCCTCGCTCTACCACTACTACAACGCCGCGCTGAACCAAAACTTCTCCGCAAATTACTATACCTATTGCCTGAACGCGGCGGATCATTACGCCTCCACGGGCGGCTCACTCGGCGCGTATGACGAGGCATCGGTCGAATACGGCTCGGCACTCTACCTCTACGCCGACCAGACCACGGCATATTTTGACGGCGACGCGCTGGTCACAAACGCGATTTTGCACGTCACGAGTGACGCGACCGAAACGGTCTACGTGCTGTGCGGCAAGGATACGACGCTTGAGAGCAATCTACGCGCGCTCCTCACCGCCAAGGGCTACTTTTTCAAGGAGATCGACACCCTCGCGTCGCTTGACGGGTGCGATCTGCTCCTGATCTACTCCCCCTCGCGCGACCTTGACGAGGCGGAAGCGGCGGTTTTGTCCGACTACATGGCACGCGGCGGCGATCTTCTGCTCGCCACGTCCTGCGCCTACGACGACTACCCCAATCTCCTCACCGTCACGCGCACCTACGGGCTTGACGTGGCGCAAAACAAAAACATGGTCTGCCAAAAGGATTCAAGCGGCAAATACATCACCGGCTTTTACGCGTCAATCGACACGACCGCGCCCGCGTCGGGCGGCTTTGGCGGCTCCTTTGCCATGCTCATGCCCCACGTGATCAATCTGTCCCCGACCGACGGCGTTCTTCACACCGAGTGGATCACCACCACCTCCGCCGGCTCTTACTTTTACGCCGGCGAGGTGGGAGACGACGGCGATCTTTCGGGCGAGATCAAGGAGCTTCTTGACGCGCGCGTCGGAAAGCAGGTCTGCGGTGCGATCGCACAAAAGGACGACTCCGCCCTGATCTGGATCTCCTCCGCGCTCTCCATGGGGCTCTCGGGCTACTCCTATTCAAGCGGCGGAAACTACACGCTCCTCGGTTCTGCCATGGATTGGGCGACCGAAAACGGCTTCACAGCCCTCTCCATCGATCCCGCGCCCATCGAGTCGCAGGCGATCACACCCACATCGGGACAGACCGCCGTATGCGCGATCCTACTCCTGCTTCTCCTCCCTGCGGTATTCGCATTCCCGACGGGGCTGAAGCTCTATATGCGCAAAAAGAGATGACTTCTCTTCAAATTCCTAACGAAGGTGAACAAGCATGCTGATACAAAACGACGCCGCACGGGCGGATATCCGAATTGAAAAGCTCGCAAACGGGCAGGACGTGTCACGTCTTGGTGCGTTTGCATACGGCACGCGCCTGACGCTCCGCCTGCAAGTTCCGCGGCGGCTCGGTGCCTCTGCGGTGGTGCTCCGCATCTGCCGCGACGGCGAGGCGGACAGAGATCTGCCGCTCGCGTTCATCGACACGCACGCCTCGGTCGACACCTACGAGCTCCTGCTTGACACGGCAGAGCTCTGCAGTGAGCACGCGTGCGGTCTGTTCTATTACGAATATCTGTTCGTGCGCGGGCTCGATACCCTCTTTTCGAACAGCCAAAACAACGTGGACATGACGCTGTGCGACCACAGCGCGTGCCGTTTCCGCCTCTTGATCCACGAGGCGGGCTACGAAACGCCCGACTGGTTCAAGGGCGGCACGATGTACCATATTTTCGCCGACCGCTTCTGTCGCGGCACGGGCGAGGTGACACTGCGCGACAGTGCCGTGATCAATCCCGATTGGGAAAACGGGATCCCCCAATACGCCCCCATCGCGGGCGCGCCCCTCTCCAACAACGTCTTTTTCGGCGGCAACCTGTGGGGCGTTGCCGAAAAGCTGGACTACCTCGCCTCGCTGGGTGTCAGCGTCCTTTATCTCTCACCTGTCTTTGAGGCCTACTCCAACCACCGCTACGACACGGCGGACTACGAGAGGATCGACGGGCTGCTGGGCGGGGAGGCGGCGTTCGGCCACCTGATCGAGGAGGCGCACGCGCGCGGTATGCGCGTGATCCTTGACGGCGTGTTCAATCACACGGGCGACGACAGCCGCTATTTCAACCGCCGCGGCAGCTACCCGGAGGTCGGCGCGTATCAGTCGCTCGCCTCGCCCTACGCCCGTTGGTTTTCCTTCCGCTCCTTCCCCAACGAATACGAATGCTGGTGGAACATTGAAATCATGCCCCGCCTTCAGCACGCGAACGCCGACTGCCGCCACTATTTCACCGCACCGGGCGGCATTTGCGAAAAGTGGCTCTTGCAAGGTGCTGACGGCTGGCGTCTGGACGTTGCGGACGAGTTGTCCGACGACTTTCTGGACGAATTGCGCGAAACCGTCAAGGGTGCTACCGACGGCGAGGGGCTGATCATCGGCGAGGTCTGGGAAAACGCCGCCGACAAGGTCGCCTACGGCAAGCGTCGCCGCTATTTCGGCGGTCGCCAGCTCGACAGCGTGATGAATTATCCCTTCCGCAACGCCGCGCTGGCATTTTTGCAGGACGGCGATGCCGAAACCTTTTATAACATTCTCACCGAGCTTTACGGCTCTTACCCCACCGCCGTCAGCCACAGTCTGATGAATCTGCTCGGCACGCACGACACCGAGCGTTTCCTGACCACGCTGGGGGACGACGGGCGCGGCGAGGAGCTTTCCAACGATGCCTTGTCACGTCTGCGCCTCGACCCCGACGCGCGTGCCGCCGCGATCCGCAAGATGAAGATCGCCGCAACCCTGCAATTCACCGTGTTCGGTGTGCCGTCTGTCTACTACGGCGACGAGGCGGGGCTGGAGGGCTATCACGATCCCTTCTGCCGTATGCCCTATCCATGGGGGCACGAGGATGCCGACCTGCAAGCGCATTACCGCGCGCTGGGTGCCCTGCGCCGTCGCCGTGCGGCACTCAAGGACGGCGATTTTCGCTTCACGTACT
Organism: Eubacteriales bacterium; assembly: GCA_045597145.1. Classification (GTDB taxonomy): domain Bacteria; phylum Bacillota; class Clostridia; order Oscillospirales; family CAG-272; genus UMGS1865. The sequence goes on along the minus strand of JAZODU010000065.1, from coordinate 11,925 downwards.
GCAAAAAGGACGCATTTGCCTACGAGCGCACGGGCGCGGACAGCCGCCTGCTGGTCGTCGCCAATATGGGGGACGCACTCCGCTTGCCCCTCTCGGGAGCGTGGAAAAACGCTCTGACGGGCGCGCCCGTCGACACAACCGACGGCGCGATCCTCGTCCCCTCGGTCAGTGCCTGCGTGCTGGAGGAATGTTGAGCGGATTATAAGTCGGGGAGAAAGCTTTTATCTAATGGAATTGGTTACCCTCAAAGGGCACTGCTTTGTTAGCAGTGCCTTTTTTTCGTGCTCGTATCGTTGAAAGTCCCATGTGCACAAATAAAAAAGGACGCACTGTGTCGCGCGTCCTATAGAGGGTAGGTTATACCTATGCGGTGAAGGTTTTTGAAGATGGGGGTGTGGGGGAAGGAACTTTTTTCAAAAAGTTCCTTCCCCCACAAAAAAATACTCTTCAAACCTCGGGGGCATTGAAGTCCACGAGGTGGGTGGGTGTGGTTTCGAGCGTGGAGCGGCGGCGTTCGCGCTTGCGCTCCTCGATGCTCTTGCCGATGACGTCGACGCGCGTGCAACGCAAGGAGCCGCAGAAGAACAGCAGGCGACGCAAGCGGCGCGCCATATACTCGTTTTCCACCGTCAGGCGCACACGATCCTCGGGCGCGCGCTTTCCCTTGCCGAACGCGCCGCGACCGAGCGACTTTACGCTGTGCGGCACAAAGATCTCGCGCAGGCACGGCGTGTCCTCAAACGCGCGCGCGCCGATACGCTGTACCCCCAGCTCCAGAGTCACGCTCTCAAGCCGACGGCAGCCGCGAAAGGCGTTATTTTCAATACGTGTTGCGTTTTGGGGAATCTCAACCGCCCGCAGAGCGATGCAATCGCGGAACGCGCCGCGCGGGATCTGCGACCAAGCCGCAGGGATCTGCACCTCGGAAAGGGAGAGACAGCCGCGAAACAGCTCCTCACCCGATGCCACCAGCGAGCCGTCCATGTCGACGCGCACAAGCTCGGTGCAATCCCGAAACGCGCCGCGCCCGACGCTCTCAAGCGATGCCGAAAGTGCCAGCTCCTTCAGCGACCGACAACCGCGAAAGGCATCCTCGCCAATGCGCCGCAAGCCTTTGCCAAACCGAGCCTCGCCCAGCATCGCGCACCCCTCAAAGGTACGCGCGCCGATGCCGACGATCCCGTCAAAATGCGCTACCGATTGCAGCCGCCCGCAATCGCGGAACGCACCGACCGAAACGCCGACGCTCTTCCCCTCGGGGAGCGTCACCGATTTGAGCCGCCGACAGTCCCGCATTGCCTCCGCCTTGATCGCGAACAGCCCTGCGGGCAGGGTCACGCTTTCCATTCCGCCGCCACGCATGGCGCGCGTTCCAACGGTCACAAAATCCGCCGCCGAAAGGTCTGCGTCAAGCGCGCGCGTGGTGTAGCGCGTCAGCTGCCATTTTTTGATTTTGAGCGTTTCTTTCATAGTCATAACTCCTCGGTTTTGCCATTATTTGCACACCGTGTGTGCGTTTTCGCGTGTTTACTCCGCTCTTTCGGCAGGCTCCAGACGCAGATACGCATCCGTGCAAACCCTGCCGTCCTCGTCCACCGTGCGGAACAGATATCCATCCTCCGTGCGCGCGCGTTGCACCTTGACGGTGTGCCCAAACGCCGCCTCGTGGACGAAGGAAAGCATCATTCCCACCACGCGCCGCTCAAGGATCTGCGGCGTAAAATCGCAGAACAGGTCGGGGTAATGCGTGTTGTTCATGTGCCCGTTGTAGTCGATGTCCGAGTAGACGATGCACCGCTCGCCCGCCTCCTCCATCTCGTCGCCGTGCGGCATACGCAGGCGGCGCGGCAGATCCAGCTCGGGCATCGGCTCGGGCTCAAGATCGTACGGTGCTTCGTTGGAGCGCATCAGTCGCTTTTCGCGCAGGTTCATCAGCCCCCAGACCGACGACGCCTCCGCCACGACCTGTCCCTCGCGCAAAACGCAAAAGCCTCTGGTGTAAGAAAGTCCTCTGCCCTCTCCGACCCACGTTTGCACGTCGATCTCGTCGCGGGTATAGAGCGGTGCGTAGATGCGGATCGAAATGCTGCTGAGCAAAAACGCCAGCCCCTTTTCGTCGCGCAGCGCATCAAGCGGCACGCCCGCGTCCTCCAAATGCAGGTTTGCGGTTTCCTGCATATACATGAGCAGTTGCGTCGGACGAACGCAGCGGTTGGCATCGGTGTCGTGCCATTTTACGGTATAATGCTGTGTATATTTCATATTTCTCCCGATTGCAAAAGGGAAAACCTCTGACGAAGTTTTCCCTGATGCTTAAATGTTACGAATTATTCGTTCGTTTCTTTCTTGTCGGTGTCTTCTGCGTCAGCTGCCTCGGTGTTCTCCTCGGTTGCTTCCTCAGCAGACTCCTCGGTCGCTTCCTCGGTTGCTTCCTCAGATGCTTCCTCGGTTGCCCCCTCAGCCGCTTCCTCGACAGGCTCTTCAACAGGTGCCTCTTCGGGCTCCGTCTCTTCCTCGACCAGTGCCGCCTCTTCGTATCCGAACAACCGCGCAATCGCAAGTCCTGCTGCGGCAACTGCCATGCAAGCCTTGAAGAATACGGTTACAATTGCGGTGATGACCTTCAGGAACCAGTTCGGTGCCAGCTTACCGCAGATGTAGAGCGTGTAGAGAAGTGCGATCACAAGGATCAGGATCAGCACGACCAGAATGATGATCAGCGCGATCAGCGTAGCGGGGCTTTCCTCGCCCTCGTATGCAAGAACTGCAACGAACAGGTTCTTGTCAACCTGCTTCCACTCCTTGACGACAACGCCCTCGGGCAGAGCCGCCTCGGCAGCCTTCTTGGAAGGATAGGACTTACCGTCAACCACGTATACGTTCTTGTACTCAAGATCGACGATGTAGTTGCGAACGGTTGCAATGAAGTTTGCAAGGTTGATGCCGTTCGTTTCCTCGGTCATGTCGAACGCGTAGGTCAGAATCAGCGAACCGTCAGCGCCGCTCTCCATGGAGATCAGCGACAGACCTGCGGGTGCACCTGCGAGCTGTGCCACGTCGATGTCATCGGGCAGGACCTTGCCTGCGGGAATGACAACGGTGAAGATCACGCGGTCGCCGTAAAGTGCGTCGTTGACAGCGTTGCCGTTTGCATCGGTGTAGCTGTAGGACTTGGGCGAGTAGGTGACCTTGATGACCACGTCACCCTCGGGCATCTCAAAGAAGTTCGCCGTCAGAACCGTTTCGATACCGTTTACGAAGATGGAGACCGATGCGGTCATGCCGATCTTTTCGATCACGGTAAATTCAACGAGCGTGCCTGCCGTTACGCTGTCGCCAACGTTCAGCGTCAGGTTGCCGTCGGAATAGATCGTGTACTTGCGCTCCTCGTACCGACCGACGAATGCAACCGAATCCGCGCCTTCCATCAGTGCCTTCCAGTCGTCCATCGTGTAGTCGTTGAGGTTTGCGGTGCCGTTGAGCCAGGAGATCGCACGGTTGTCACCGTCAGCGCGCACGCCTACATTCAGGAGTGCCGTATCGATCTCTGCCTGGAGCAGTGCCAGATTCGCGCCGAGCCATTCCCCAACGGTGTGCTCGATCGTGAAGGTGACCTCCTCACCGGCAGCATTCAGGATCGTGAAGCTCATGGTGAAGATCTTTTCCTCACCCTCCCAGATCAGGAACAGGTACAGATCCTGAAGGTTCTCTGCGAGATCGATCGAGGTATCGATGCCGAACCACGTGCCGCCGTTTGCCACGGAAGCCGTGGGAACGTGCGCTGCGATCTCTGCCCAGGTGGGAACAGAGAACTTGGTGTAGCCAACGGAGCTGTCAAGAGCACCGCCGACGTAGTAGTAGATGTAGTAGGTCTTGATCGTTACGATCTGCTGTAGGGTCACAGCCTCTGCGGGCATCGTGAAGGTGCCGGTCGCGTCGGGTGCAAAGGCGATGCCCTGACCGAGAACCTCGGTGCGCAGGAGCTTAACGCCCTGTGCCACGGGAAGAATGCTTGCCGCATTGACCGCGATCTCCTCGCCTGCCTCGTAGTAACCCTCGGCAACGGGCTTGGTTGCGATGTCGGCAATGCTTGCGAGATCGCCCAAAAGGCTCTCGTCAACACCCTCCCACTTGTGGGCGGTGTAAGTCAGCTGATACTTGTTGACCAGCTTGAACTCGGAGAAGTGAGGAGCTGCGAGAACGATGGAGCCGTCTCCGATCGTCACGGGTGCGAGCTCTTCGCCGTCGATGTAGAGATACGTCTTGACCTTGAGAGAGTTCCGACCTGCGAAGGGCATACGGATCTCAACTCTGCCGTTGCCGAAGAAGTCACCGTCGGCAACCCCGTCGAACAGGAAGGAGAAGGAGAACTCGTTCGCGCCGCTCACCTCGTCGACGTTGTCAAAGGTGTAGGAGAGAACAACGCTGTCGATTCCCTTTGCGTCCAGCTCTGCCAGCAGGTTGGTCAGGAACGTCGCGTCAAGGCTGATGCGATGACCGTTGATCGTGTCGGTCGCATCCATAACGAGCATATCGCCGTTTGCAACCGCAGCCGTAAGGAACTCACGGTCGATCGTCAGCTCCATGATGCTGTCCCAAGCGTCTGCATGCCACGTGACGTAGTAGTAGGGCTTCAGGTAGGTAATGCTGTACTTGCTCGTGTCAGCGTCCAGCTTCAGCGATGCGTTTGCATGGTCGCGCGTGATCACGACCTTCAGCTCCAGATCGCCGTTGATCGCCGCGCTCGTATCAAGCTCGGAATCATCAGCGTTCGTCCAGACGTGAGTCAGCTTGTAAATAGCCTTTTCCCAAGCCTCGAGAACGGGATAGTTTTCGTTTGCTGCAAGGTCGAGAGAAGCGATAAAGCCGCTGATGCTCGTGCCTTCCAGTGCCTGCTCGGTCAATTCAAAGAGCAGCTTGCCGTTTTCGTCATATGCGTCAACAGACACATTGTAGTATACATCGGGACCGGGATCCTGCTTGGTGGTGATTTTCCAGGTCAGCGTCATATCTGCGGCGACCTTTGCGGAGAGATCGTATGCAGCCTCGGAAACCACACCGTCCACGACCTTGTGCCAGGTCAGAGTCTGATTCTCCTCCAGCTCGCCGACCAGAGCTTCGAGCTGATCCTTGTAATCTGCCAAGGATTCGCCCGCCTTCAAAACAAGCGTCAGAACCGGTTCCTTGGTATCGGGATCAATGACTGTAACCGTGTATTCCTCGTCGGGAATAATGGGTTCGTCCTTGGTGTCAACGTCTGCGATGAACTTCATGTCCGTGTAGGGCATGACGGTGTAGTAAACGGTGTTTTCGCTCGTTGCGTCCTTCCAGCCAAGGAACTCGCCGTTGGGATCGACGGGCGTGTACTCGCCAACCATCAGCGCAAGATTTGCACCTGCGGGCAGGAATACCTTGCGGATCAGCTCGCCGTCCTCGTTGTAGAACTCTGCCTTGTACAGACCGCTGACCGTCACGGATGCGTCAAAGCTAACGGTCACCGTGCTGTCGGAGATGAGTGCGTAAACGATGGTAAGGATCTTGTCGATGTACTCGGTGTTGAATTCGCGCTTGGAAAGCACGAAGTTGATCACCTTATCGATGCCCTTTTGCAGAACTGCCTCGGGCGAGAAGGAGAAGTCCACGTTGAAGCCGAAGGTGCCATCGCCGCGGTAGTAGTTGTTGATGCGGATCGTATCCAGCTTCTGACCGATGCTCGAAGCCAGTGCTCTGTTCGCAACGCTCATAAGCTTGCTCGAAGCCGCGTTGTAAACGAAGCCGGCCATCTCCATCTTTGCGATGAGAGAATCGTACAGGTATGCAATGGGATCCTCTTGGCCTGCCACGGTTTCCAGAATACCCTGCAGGTCAAAGTCGGCACCGTAGCGTGCGCCCAGGCGGGAGAGAAGGTCGGTTACGAGCTCGCCTTCAGCCGTTACCCATACGTTCTGTACGCGCGTGGGAAGCTTGGAAACGAGGTCGCGGCCCGTGATATCCTCTACCTTCTGTGCGATCTGCTCAAGCGTGGGCAGCGCGGGAATGTTCTCCAGCTTGCGCATGAGAACGTCCAGGGGCAGTGCGGAAAGATCCACACCGGTTGCTTCTGCGATGTAGTCCACCATCAGAGCAACGTAACGCTGTCTGAGAACTGCGTTGTATGCGCGCTCGAAGTGATCGGAATCAATCTTATCAAGGATCGTGATGATCTGTCCGAAGGTGACGTTTCCAACAAAGTTCGCCATATCGGAGAGATTTGCATCGTAAAGTCCCAGCAGATCGTCCTTGAGCTTGATCAGCTCGGGATCCGCATCGGCGCCCAGCGTGTTCAGCGCATACGCGATCACGCTTGCAAACTCATCGGGAATCTTAACGTTGACCGCAAAGTCACCGTTATTATAACTATAGGTAAGGAACTTGCCAAGCAACTTCTCGATTGCGGAAGCGATCTTGCGGATCTGAGCCGCGCCCTCTGCCACGCAGAAGGAAACGCCGATCTCCTTGGTTTTAGCAACGCCGTCGGTTGCCTCGGAGGCATAGGTGATGGCGAAGCCGAGAGAGAGGAGCGTACCCTCGTCGTCAATGTTCGCCAGATCGTTGAGGGTGGGGATCGCCGCCTGCACACATGCCAGCAGCTTTTCGGAATTGAATACCAGAACGTCGGAGAAGGGCTTCTCGGTCACGGCAACGCCGTTGATCTTGATCTCCAGCACGTTGCGGCTGAGGATATTGAGCAGCTCGCTCACCCAAGCAAGGTATGCTTCGGGAGAAAGCGACTGAACGACGTCGAGAATTACTTCCTTATTAATAAGCTGCTCTACAATGGATCTGACGTCGACCAGCTCCATGAGCTTATCGATGCCGATCGCCTCGATCAGCCCGTTGACGTCGAAGATGCGCTCCAGCGCGCCGTCGTCAATGATCTTGCGCAGGGTCGTCTCCAGACCGAGCTCGTTCATCAGACCTGCAAAATCGACCACGTATTCGGTCAGGATCTTGGTGTAGGTCAGGTCGGTGTTGTCAATGATCGCTTCCACGCCGCCGATCGCCTCGATCGCGGCATTGTAATCAACGTTACCGTTCGCGTCCTTCTTCAAGCAGGACATCACGTCGTCGGTGGTCAGCTTGCCGTTTTCCAGCAGCTCCTGCAGCTGCTTTTCAAGTGCCGCGATGTCAACGAGCTTATCATAAGTGTGACCGTCCGCGATCAGCTTATCCTCAAGCACGACGCCCTCGGCAACCAGCTCCTCAAAGGTGAAGAGCGGTGCATGCTTCATGCCCGCGTCGTCGTACCACTCGTGGAGCATGCCGTTGAGGTCGAACACGTCATTTTTCAAAAGGATATCAATGTCTTCAAACAGTCCCTTTACGTCATCAGCGGGATCGTCGGGATCACCGGGGTCACCGAACGCCAGCTTCTTGAAGTCGATAACGCCCTTCTCTTCCAGCTCGATGATTTTGAACAGAACGGGAATATTGTTCTCTGCGTCTCCGTTAACGACCACCTTGATCTTAACAATGCCGCTCGTGACGAGGTTTCCGAAATAATATGGCTTGGTGTTTCCGTTTGCATCGACAGAGGAGTCAAACAGCAGTGCATCGGGAAGGATCGCGCCGTCCTCTACAAGCTGATCCATATCCAGGGGCGCGTTGTCGCCGTAGATAAGCTTGGTGGGCTCGATCACGTTCTCGTCCACGAGTTTCTCAACATCCCAAAGAGCCTTTTCACCAACGAACAGCTCCTTGGCTTTGATGATGTTTCCGTCAATCAGCTCCTCAACGCTCCAGATCGCGTCGTCACCGACGAACAGAGCCTTGGGAAGGATCGCATCTTCGTCGATCAGTTTCTCAACACTCCATACAGCGTCGTCACCGACGAACAGAGCCTTGGGAACAATTACGTTCGAGTCGATCAGCTCCTCAACCGTCCACTTAGCGTTCGTGCCGGAGAAGAGAGCCGTGGGAACCAGCTTGCCTTCATCAATCAGAATCTCGTAGTAGTATGCACCCGTTTCATCGAAAATCAAAGACTCGATCGAAACATTCAGCGCGTTTGCACAGATCAGCTCGTCAACGGTAAACTCGCCTGCCGCATACATAGCGTCGATATCAAGGACAGCACCGTTGAGATAGCCCTTCTCATTGAGGTAATCCATCGTGAACTTATCTCTCAGGAAGGCTTCCGCAGCCGCGTCGTCCAGATAAGGTGCGAAATCGGAGTAGCTGTCAAAGAGGTCGTCTGCGGTCAGTGCACCGCTCGCCTTCAATTCGGCATAGGTCAAGCCCTCGATCAGAGTGTGCAGCTCAGCCGTGTTCAGCGCACCGCTGTCCTTCAGCTGTGTATAGGTCAAGCCCTCGATCAGAGCGTGCAGCTTGCTCGTATTCAGCGCACCGCTGTTCTCCAGCTGTGCATAGCTCAAGCCCTCGATCATCGGGAAGAGAGCGTCGGTATCAACAAAATCCTTCAGAATGCTATACTCCAGCCCCTCAACGCGAGCAAACAGCGCAGCAGTATCCAGCGCGCCGCTGTTCTTCAGCTGCACATAAGTCAGCGCCTCAACAGCCGCAAACAGCTTGTCGGTATCCAGAGCACCCTTCGCCTTCAGCTCGGCATAGGACAGGTCGCTGTCCATAATCGTGCCAATGAAAGCATCAATGTCAAGATAAGCCTTCAGCTCGTCATACTTCTTGTCCTTGACCAGATCCTTGAGTGCCTCGGGGTCAATGAAATCGCCGAGGTGATCCAGATATCCGTACTCGGGATCCATAAGGATATCCGCGAGCGCATTGTCGTCAACGAAATGATGAATCATTTCGCTGTCCAGTCTGTGATTGGGGTCATCGTAAAGCTTTACGATGAAGTCATGCAGACCGTCCTCGTCGATATAATCCATGTAGTTGTCGAGAGACTCGAAGTACTCAACGTCCAGAACCTCGGAGAAATCGATCGCATCGATCTCCAATGCCGCGTTAACGTCAACGATCGATGCCAGCTTGTCGGCATCCAGCGTCAGTGCCAGATCGATCAGCTCGTCGGCGTAATCGTCAACCAGAGCGTCAACGTCAATATAGTCCACCGCGTCCGCGATCACACCCTGATCGATGTACTTCATCAGCGCGTCGTAGTCCTTGACGTAATCCTGCAGGTTGGGGATATCCTTCACCAGCGCGATCAGCGCGTCCATATCAACACTTTCAAGCAAAACTTCCATGTCGATATACTTCGCCAGATCGACCGACTTGATGTCGGACTTGATCAGGTCAACGAGCTTCGCGAACTGTTCCTTCGGGATGATCTCAAAAAGCTCATCCACGGAAACCACGCCGCGCAAGCCGTCAACGGAGATTCCCTTGAGAAGCCCCTTCAGGTCGCCGTTCTTGAGATAAGTCAGAAATTCCTTGGCAGACACGGTCACCTTGATGTCGCCGGACACCACGTTACCGCTCTGCGTGTTTTCTGCTTCCACATCCAACCAAGACGCAAAAACGCTCAGCGGAAGAACCGAGAGCATCATTACGACGGTCAGAAGCATGGCAAGAACTCTGTTGCACATTTTCTTCATACAAAAAACCTCGCTTTTCGTATCAGATTCCGCCGTTTTTACCGGCGGTCACGTTGTAGTCTATTCGATGCGTCCTCTCACGCACGCGTATACGCGCGAGGAAGGGCATAGAAATGCCTATACATATAAATATAATACCATCAATCCCTCAAATTGTCAATAGCAAAACAGGAGTTTTTTCACTTTTTTACCGACTTTTTTGTCGCTTTTCGCTATTTTTTCGCCCGCTTCTTCCTATATTTATATCGATTCTAATTCTCATTCCATAAATTGGCAAAAACGCGGGATTTCCGGAGCATTTCCGACCAAAAGAACAAAAACAAAAGACCGCAAAAGCCGTTTTGCTCTTGACAGCCTCCGCTTTTGTGCTATAATAAGTGGTAGGATCCCGATTTTTTCTTGGAGGGCACAGCGATGAAAACAGTCAGAATGGCAGTAATCGGCTGCGGAAACCGCGGCTTCGGATTGCTGAAGGATATTCTTTTGAACATGGAGGACGTTGAGGTGGTCGCCGTTTGCGACAATTACGCCGACCGCGTTGAGCGTGCCGCTGCCAAGGTGGAGGAAAAGCGCGGCAAGCGTCCCTACGGCTCGACCGACCACAATGAGCTTTTGAAAGCGGGCGACTTTGACGCCGTGCTGGTCTCCACCTCGTGGGAGACCCACGTGGAGGTTGCTATCGACGCAATGAAGGCGGGCTTCCCCGTGGCGCTTGAGGTGGGCGGTGCGTACGCCGTTGAAAAGCTTTGGGAAATGGTACGCGTGCAGGAAAGCACACACGTGCCGCTGATGTTGATGGAAAACTGCTGCTTCGGCAAGACCGAGCTGCTCGGCACGTCGCTCCTTCGCAACGGGCTTCTGGGCGAGCTGGTGCACGCGCACGGCTGCTATGGGCATTATCTGTGCGAGGAGATCGCAAGCGGCAACGCAAAGCGCCACTACCGTCTGCGCAACTATCTCACGCGCAACTGCGAAAACTACCCCACGCACGAGTTGGGTCCCATCGCAAAAGCGCTTAACATCAACCGCGGAAACCAAATGCTCTCGCTCGTGTCGGTCGCGTCCAAGGCGCGCGGCATGCAGGATTACGTCAACCGCCGCGCAGACGAGTACCCCGAGCTCGTTGGCAAGGAGTTCCGCCAGGGCGACATCGTCAACACGATCATCACCTGCGCCGACGGCTCGACCATCACGCTCCGTCTTGACACCACGCTTCCCCGCTCCTACGCACGCGAGTTCACGCTCCGCGGCACGCGCGGGCTCTACGAGCAGGCGACCAATTCGGTCTATCTCGACGGCGAAAAGGAGCTCTGGGAAACCGACGAATACTACCGCTTGGTCAACAACAATGCCGCGCGCTTTGAGGCGGACTACCTACCCGAGGTCTGGCGCAACATCACCCCCGAGGACATCGCGTCGGGGCACGGCGGCATGGACGGAATTGAGTTTCGCGTCTTTGTCGATGCGCTCAAGAACGGCACCGAGATGCCCATCGACGTCTACGATGCTGCCGCATGGATGTGCGTGACCGCTCTCTCCGCCGCTTCGATCGCCGCAGGCGGCATGCCCCAGGCAATCCCCGACTTCACCGGCGGCCTCTGGACCGTCCGCTCCCCGCGCGACGTGGTTGAATTGCCGATCGTGAAGTGAGTGTTTTTATGTTTTTTGAGGGAAGAAGCTTTTTGGAAAAAGCTTCTTCCCCATCCCCCATCTTCAAAAGCTTTCACAAAAGGGAAATAGCTTCCCCTCAAAAGGGCGCACCACACAGTGCGTCCTTTTTCCATGCTTGCACGGTGAAAGAGAGCGCAATGTGTTTGGTCCCCCCTTTGTAGGAAAGCCCCCCCTTTTGGTGAACGTTTTGAAGAGAGCGCGAGAGAAACTTTTTGAAAAAAGCTTCTCTCGCAAAAACAAAAATCCACCCAAAAATCGGGGCATGGGATAAAAATCCCATGCCCCTTCCCTTAAAGCGTTACCGCCGCAGGGTTTTCAAGAAAAGCGCGGACGCGCGTCTTGCAATCCTCGGCATAGGCGCAGAAAGCCGCGTATTCGGCGGGCTTTTCCTCCCTTTGTCGCAGGGTGGCGATCTGCTGACCGACCGTGTAATGCCGCCCGATCAGCTCCTCGACAAGCCGCGATTTCAGCCGCTCGAGCGTTCCGTTCTTGCGTGCGAGCTCAACCGCATATACACTTACGATGTTCGTTTTCATTCGCATGTCCTCCTTAACCTTCGGTTTCGATCATCATGTAAACGCGCGCAGGCATCCACTCCCACAAGCACTCGGCCTTGTTTGCGCCGCCGTCCTCGGGCTCGTACTGATCAAACACGATCTGCGCACCGCCGCTCAGATCAAGGAATCCGTCAAAGCCC
>JAZODU010000064.1:0-47029 GCA_045597145.1 Eubacteriales bacterium | reverse complement strand
GTTTGTTTGTGGTATAATGTTTCATGAAGTGATTGAGTCCTTTCTGTTGCTTGGGATTAGGGGTAATTCTATTTTAACAGAACTCAATCACTTTTTCTATTCTTTTTTTGCTTTCGGTCTCACATCTATTGTAACACTACAGCGGATCTTTTCTTATAAATGCGGTAAAACTTGACAATGCAGGCGTTTTGTGCTACAATAAAAGGGGTTATTTTGCGGCAGATTCTTCCTTTCGTGCCTTTTTGAGGAGCGAAAAGCAGGTCGAGATATACATGCTGTGCGAAACCGCGATCAGTACGTTGCGCAAAAAGTCCTTTTCCTCGCTTTGCGTGCGCCCCAGATTTTCCGCAGGCTTTTCCTTGAGCCCAAAGACAAAGGCGATCATGTTTTCCAGCTCCTCGCAAAAGTAGTCGTAAGCCACGGGGAGCGTGTAGCGGAACTTGCGGATCTCAAACAGCTCGACGATGTTTTCTAAGGAGAGCACGTTTTTAATAATTGCAATAAACGTCAGGTGTGCGATCTGCTCGGCGCTGTACTGCTTTTTCTGCGGTGACGCGATGATGCCCTTTTTAACGTAGTTGCTGATCATCGACGGGGTGATTTCCGCACAGCCAACGGGAAGAAGAAAGCCGTTGATGTATTTGGTGACCTGATCCAGATAAAGCCCGACGTTGGGGATCTCGGTATAGCGCGGCAAGCGAAAGTGCGCGACCGATTCCGGCAAGAGTTGCTTGATTTCTTGTGTCGTCATGTTACTTATTATAATGCAAGAAGAACATTTTGTCAATATATTCCGCGCGGGTATTGACTTTTTTCTCAAAAAATGGTATAATAGCATCGGTTTTTTAAAAACCGATAACGTGTTTTGGCGAACGCTCACGAGCGCGGGCGAACGGTGTCGGATCCCGGCGCCATACCGAAAATGCAATGGAGAAGAATAAGGGGCACGTGCCCTTGACGATGATACATCAAAGCAAAAAAGGAGAATGCTATGAAGGATTACGTAATTTTTACCGACTCGGCGTGCGACCTCAAGCCCGAGCTGTTGGCAGAGTGGGGTGTGAAGTACCGTTGCCTGACCTTCCGATTTGACGGTGACGAAAAGGAATATTCCAACGAGGATATGTCCGTGGCGGAGTTCTACGAGAAGATGAAGGGCGGCGCGGTGGCAAAGACCGCGGCCGTCAACTCCGAAACCTTCCTTGAAGAGTTTGAAAAGATCCTCAAGGTCGGCAAGGACGTGCTCTACCTCGGCTTTTCCTCGGGGCTGAGCACCACCTATAACTCCGCGCGAATTGCGGCAGAGCAGCTCAAGGAGAGCTATCCCGACGGCAAGGTGATCGCGATCGATACCCTTGCGGCGTCCGCAGGACAGGGGCTGCTGGTTTATCTTGCGGTGGAGGAGAAGAAGAAGGGCGCGACGCTCGAGGAAGCGGCAGAGTTCGTAAAGAGCATGATCCCGCGCATGGGCATCTGGTTCACCGTTGACGACCTTGTTTACCTCAAGCGCGGCGGACGTGTCAGCCCCACGGCTGCGTTCTTCGGCAACCTACTCGGCATCAAGCCCGTGCTTTATATGGACAACGAGGGACATCTGATCCCCGTGCTCAAGGTGCGCGGCAGAAAGACCTCGATCACGACGCTTGCCGACAAGTACGGCGAGCTGGCAACGACCAAGGAGAGCGGCACGGTGTTTATTTCCCACGGTGCGTGCGAGGCGGACGCAAAGAGCCTTGCGGCGATCCTCAAGGAAAGATACGGCGTTGACGTGCAGATCATCGCCGACGTCGGTCCCGTTATCGGCGCACATTCCGGTCCCGGCACGATCGCACTCTTCTTCGTCGCAAACGCAAGATAAAGCCGGCGATCGACGACCGACCACAACCATAAGGAGATAGTTTATGTCAGAAGAAAAGAACACGGAGGCGAGGGAAGTGGCTCCCTCCAAAAAGGAAACGGTTGCCAAAAAAGCGGCAACGACCGTTAAAAAAGCGGCGACGACCGTAAAGAAGGCGGCAACGACCGCAACCAAGAAAACGGCGGAAACCATCGTCAAGGCAACCGATGCAAGCAAGAAAAAATCGGCGCAGAAAAAGGCGGAGGCGGCGGAAAAGAAGTCGACGACCGCACCGAAAAAGCCTGCGGCTTCGAAAAAGAAGGACGGCGAGCCGAAAAAGAAATCCAAGATCGGCTCCAAGGTCAAAAGCCTGAAGTTCCTGGGCGGCGCGATGCTTTCCAAGATGGCACGCGGCGGTGCGCGTTTGTTGCGCCGCAACGCCGACGAGGTCAATAAGCTCAACGTCTTTCCCGTCCCCGACGGCGACACGGGCGACAATATGCGTATGACGATCGAAAGCGGTATCGCGGCGATCGAAAATCTGGACAGCGACGACCTCGCAGAGGTCATGAAGGTACTGTCGCACGGCATGCTGCTCGGCGCACGCGGCAACTCGGGCGTCATTCTTTCGCAGTTCTTTGCAGGAACGGCAAAGGGACTGGAGGGCGTGGAGCAGGCAGACCCGACCGCATTCGGGCGCGCGCTTGAAAAGGGCGTTCAGCAGGCGTATGCGTCGGTCATGACGCCTACCGAGGGAACGATCCTGACCGTGGCACGCGAGGCGGTAGAATACGCCGTGGCACGCATTACCCCCGAGAGCACGATCCGAACACTCTTTGCCGATCTGGTCAAGGAGATGCACGATTCCCTTGAGCGCACGCCCGAGATCCTGGCGGTGCTGAAGGAGGCGGACGTCGTGGATAGCGGCGGCGCGGGACTCTTCTATATCATGGACGGCTTCAACCGCGTTCTCAACGGTGAGGATATCACCAAGGAGGACGAGGCGGGCGAGGAGGTCGTTGCGGCGTCTGCAAAGCCTGCCGTTACAGCCGATAGCTTCGACGCGTTCGGACCTGACAGCGTCATGACCTACGGTTATTGCACCGAGCTGCTCGTGCGCTTGCAGAACAGCAAGACCGACGTGAACAGCTTTGACATTGATGCCCTCAAGGCGTTTCTCGCGGAGCTGGGAGATTCGATCGTGGCATTCCAAACCGACAGCGTGGTCAAGATCCACGTGCACACCTTCACACCCGAAAAGGTGTTGGCACATTGCCGCACGTTCGGAGAATTCTTAGCGGTGAAGATCGAGAACATGTCGCTTCAGCACTCCTCCTCGATCGAGGAGGAGAAGCCTGCGGAGGTGCCTGCGGCACCCGTTGCGCAGACCCCGAAAAAGAAATACGGCGCGGTTGCCGTTTGCATCGGCGCGGGCATCGAGCAGGTGTACCGTGAGCTTGGATGCGACGAGATCGTCGAGGGCGGGCAGACGCAGAATCCCTCTACCAACGATTTTCTGGCGGCGTTTGAAAAGGTCAATGCCGAGCATATCTTCGTATTCCCGAACAACGGAAACATTCTCATGGCGGCACAGCAGGCGGCAGAGCTTTATTCCGATGCAGAGATCCACGTGATCCCCTCCAAGAGCGTGGGGACCGGTTACGTTGCGCTTTCCGCCGCAGATTTCACCCTGGAGGACGCAGACGCGATCGCACAGGGCATGACGGCGGCGATGAAGCAGGTAACGTCAGGCTACGTGTCTCCGTCGATCCGCAACGCCCGGATCAGCGGCGTGCAGATCAAAAAGGACGACACGATCGGCGTGATCGAAAAGGAGATCGTGGTTTCCTGCACCGACAGGATGGACGCCACCGTGGCACTCGTTGAAAAAATGATGACGGATGAAAAGTTCATGCTGACCGTGTTCTGCGGCAAGGATGCCGACAGCAGCGAGCAGGAGGTGCTCCGCGGACGCCTGAATGAAACACTCCCCGATGCCGAGGTTTATTTCATAGACGGCGGTCAGGAGATCTATCCGTATATTTTCGTGGCAGAATAAAAATTCAAAACACCGCTGTACGGCAAACGCTGTACAGCGGTGTTTTTTTGAAGAAGGGAGGAAGCCTTGCGGTTTCCTCCCAAAGATCATCTGATCTTATATTTGTCGAGGATCGGCTCGACCGTGGCGGGAAGTGTGCTTTGGATGGAGGCGAGTGTGTCGGAGTAGAGCGCGAAGAAACGGTCGCTCATCGCCTCGTTCTCGTCCAGCACGAGCATTGCGGCAAGATAGTAGATCGCGGCGGGCGCGAATGCGCTCGACAGAGGGAAGACGTTGTCGAGTGCAAAGGATGCACCGTCGAACGCAGAGCCGTCACCCAAGGTGTGGGCGCGCCGATACCGTCGGTCAAGCGGGGCGCATTGGGTCAGAAAGGACGCAAGCAGATAGGGCGCACGCTCGGCGTAATCCGCGTTGGCATCCTTGTCTGTGGGATCCTCGCAAGCCAAGGCGATCGCCGCCTCAAGAATCTCCTGTGCCGTCATCGCATCATTCTCCGATGGTGAACTTCAGACGCAGGATCTCTGAGGGGTAAACAGCCTTTGCGCCATACAGGTGCAGACCCTTAATTGCGTCTGCAAAGCGGAGCTCGGGGCGGTATGCGTCGATCTCGGAGAGCTGCTCGGCAAAGGTGATCGCTCTCTTGGTACGCATGATGCAGTAGTGCACGTATTTATCGCTCTCGCTCTTGGTCACGATGTTTTTGCTCACGTACACCTTGTAGCCGAAGATGCTGCCGATGCAACCGTTTTCCAGCATGGTGCTGTTGTCGTTCGAGAGCGCGATCTTCGCCTTGAAGAGCATTTCCGCAACGGTGGGAGAAACCTCGAGATAGACCTCGTCGCTCTCGGTGACGTTGTGCGTGTAAAGGACCGTGCGTGCCTCGATCAGTGCGTTGAGAATGTTGTCAACGGTGACCACGGCTTCGTATTCGTTGCCCGCCTGGCTGCAGACCTCAAAGACGTACTTGTCGGCAGCGTCAGCAAGCGCGTCGGCGGCGTTCTTCATCGCCAGCTGCATCGCGTCGGGATTGCTCTGCGCGCGCTCGATGTCGTCGATGAGGAAGTTGAAGTACTTTGCCTGGTCGATCACCAGCTCCTTGTTGAAGGAGGTGAGCTCTTCGGGAGCGGTCATGTCGGTGTTTTTGGTGTAACTGTAGACGCTGACGGGGTTCAAGCCGCAGATCTTGACCGTGCTTCCGCATTCGCGGATATCGCCCTCATAATCACGGCTACAGTGCGCAACGCCGATATACTTTTTACCAAGCTCACGGTAGAGGGTTTCGCTCCAAACGGTAGGGATAAATGCATTGATAGACATAATAAAATTCCTTTCTTTTAAATAATTCTTATTCTTGTTTTAGAAAATTACCATTTCTTCATGGATCGCATGATTTTTGAGAGGTTTGTGCGCACCTCACTCTGTGACATTGCGCGCACCTCGTCGGGGGTAAAGAAGTCGTTTTGCGCATCCTTCACACGTCCCGCCGAGCGTTGCCGATTTTGGGCGTTGGCTTGCGCGGCGCGATCGGCTGTCAATGCGCGTCTGCGCTCCTCAAGGGCGTATGCGGCGGCAAGCGGTGTACCGCTTTCGACGGCGCGCCATACGTCGTCGGAGCAGTCGGAAAGCGTCGCGTCGGGATAGAGCTGGCGAAATTCCTCGTACTCGCGCTCGGCACGCTCGTGTCGGGTGCGTTCGGCTTCAAGCTGCTGCCGCAGCGCGTTCAATTCACCTCGCAGCTCGTCCAATCCGTGCGTCGGCGCCTCTGTACCAGAGGGGTCGCGATCAGGATCAGAATCTGTACCGGGATCCTCAGAAATTGCAGGATCCGCACCAGCCGCCCCCGGAATTGCTTCATCGGGCTCGGTCGATCGGCAAGGATCTGCCGTCGCAGCTGCCGATACCGCATCTTCCGCATCCGCTTCAGATGTCGGATCGCACGCACATGCCACAGGTGTTGCCTGAACCGATTCATAATGCGGTGCATCATTCATTTGTGTACGCTCCTTCCAAAGAGATTTTTCTGAGCAGCGTTTCCTTGTCGGCGATCACGCCCGCGGGCAACAGCTCCAGATATTCGCGGATCCCAAGATGACCCGCATCAAGGAGCTTGTCCAGCACCGAAACCGTTGCGGCGGGCGTGTAACGCCCGATGTTTCCCGCCTCTGCACAGGCGTACAGCAGCTCGCTTTTCAGGAGCGCGTAGTCGGGCGCGCAGGACTTGGTCTGACCGTCCTCGCAGAGCATTGCCAGCAAGCGCTCGCGCGGGCAGTAGGTGCAGAGCATGTCAGCCCAGATGCTTGCCAGCTCACCGATGCAGCGGTAGAAATTGGCGCGCGTGTGCTGAAGAACGATCTGCGAAGCGTTCTGCAGGGTCAGAAGGGCGCTCGTGTTGTTCGCCGCCGCATCCCCCAGCGCCGCCTCGGTAGCTCCCATCATGCTCTTGGTGTTCTCGATGACGTGCGAGATCAGATCCAGATACCCGTCCTGCAATTCACCCACGCCAACGATCGACACCGCGTCGGCAACGTTTCCGCCGCCCATCGCGGCAATGGCTTCGCCGACCTCGTTCGACCACTCGGGGATACGGGATTTGTCGTAGATGACCTTGGAGAACGCCGTGTCACTCATGTGCTTCATTGCCAGCGCGTATGCGGAATTGATGTATTTCTGGTTGGCGACCATGTCGCTCACGGGCGCACTTCCCAGAAAGCTGCTCTTGCAATCGTGCCAGTGGAAATACGCCACGGGGTAGTGGCGCAAGCCCGTGCGAACGCGCTTGATCAGGCAGTAGCGCGTCGATTTTTCAAACACGACCTCGCCGTCTTCGCGGAAAAAGCGGATCAGATAGGTGGCTTTTTGTGCACCGTCCTGCTCATACGCGCCCATCACACCCGCCTCTGCCTCGGCGTCGTCATCGGGCAGGATCCGAGCCGCTTGAGACGCATCAACTCCTGCCTCGATCGCCTCGCGGCGCAATGCGTCAACCTCCGCGCGCCCTGCCAGCATCACGTAAGCCTGCTCCTGCAGATCGGAGGAGGTGACGTCGGATACGAAGAGATTCGTGCTGTCGATCAGATCGGTGTGAATGTCGCCTCGGAAGGGCTGACCGTCGGAGCTGTCGGGATCCCACCAGCAGTAAAAGACGCCGTCGCCCGAAATGGCGGCATCCAGGAGAGCGCGGTAGGAAAGCGCTTCCATACCGTGCTGCTTCCATCGCCACGCGGCGTGCTTATTGAGCACGTCAATGCCTTTTTCGACCGTTTCGCGTGTTGCGGCACGATCGATAAAGGGAAGTGCGGCGTCGCTGTAGCAGATGGATACGTCGCCCGCGATCACCGAGGAGACCAGATAATCGGTGATGCGGCGTACAAGGTTGAACACGGGGCGCGGGAGGTCCGCATTCGTGCCGTACCATTGATCTCCGCGGTAAAAGCGTTCATTGCGGCGAACGGTTTCGTAAAGACCTGTGCGGCGTTTATAGGCTTTTCCGGCTTCGTAATCCTGCCACGCCGCTGTAGTTGCTTGAGAAATAAAAATTCCTCCTTTCATGTGAAATTTGTGGTGTTTTTGCAATACGTGTCAGCGATTTGTATAGAATGCCGTCTTGTAGACTGTAGCGTGCGGCGATGCGGGAAGGCTGATGGCGAATTGCAGGAACCGATGACGCCCCATGTGGATGCGGAAGTCAAAGTGCTCGGGCAGGTCTTGCGTCCCTCCCGTAAGCGTAAAGTGCTTTGTTCCGCGATCCGTCATGACGGAAAGCGAGGCAGTGCCGCCGTCAAGAGCGGCGCTGACGGAGGCTCGTACCGTGCGGCGCGTGGATTCGGGTGCGCCGAAATCGCAATAATTGCTCACGTACGTGCATTGGTAGGGCTGATCGCTGTCGGCAAAGAGCGTGCTGTCAAACAGAACGAGCCGATCGCCCGACGCGAAAACGGTTCCCATGGAGCTGTCAGCAAAAAAGCTTGCCGCAATGCCCGTAAAGCGATACCATTCCTTTTTCGGAACGCTGTAGACCCAAACGCTGTCGTCGTCGGGGGAGGTCAGCCACAGCTCGTCCTCGCGTATGTTGCGGTAGAGGAGCGGATCGGTGAGCACGTCGCGCGGGAGCTTGTCCCACAGAGACGACGAGATGCACTTGTAGGTCAGGATCTCGGGGCGTGAGGACGAGGATTGGATCAGATAAACGCCGCCGTCGGTGACGACCGCAGGGGCTTCTGTGCACAGCGTGACCGCATCGGGGCTGACAGCACCCGTGTCGTTGATGAGCGCGTAGGCGTCGATCGCACTCGCCTCGCCCGGCTGTAACAGCCACGTCTGCGCACTGTTAAACGCCAGCAGAGCGTCGTAATGCGGACAAATTGCCGTGACGGGATGGTCGCTGTCACCAAGGAAAAGGATATCGTCGCTTCGGAAATAAACGGGCAGGGTGTCGGAGTAATCGATGCTGCACTCATAAAGCATTTGGTCGCTGACGGGGGCGGAGCAATAGGTGCGCCAGTCGCCGTCGGTGCCGTACAGAAGAAGCGTTTCGCCGCCCTTTTGAATGTACGCATGAGCGTTGTGCGCCTGCAAAATGCGGGAGCGGGCAGCCGTGTCGATGTCGATCGTCATGGAAATGATCACCGTAGAGCAGGAAGCTGCCTCGGGAATGGTGATGACGTTGCTGCCCTCGACAAAGGTGTATGTGCTCAGGCGCTTGTCGGGCGAGCGGATCGAATCGATCTGCTTGGGGTAAAAGGGCAGATAAAAGGTCGTCGTCGCGCTCGAATTGAGATAATGCACGCGCACGTGCGGCGTGAGCAGATTGATCGGCTCGTTTACGTCGCCCATGCCCTTTGGCTCCCACATGTAGCCGTAAAGCGGCACGTAGGGGTTAAATGCTTCAAAGCGCTGTGAGGAAATGCTCCAATGCAGCATTTCAACGCCGTCAAGCAGATACAGCGTGTCCTTGAAGATGACGAAGCGGACACGTCCGTCGCTCTGCTTGAGCGTGGCGCACAGGGTTCTCGATTGTGATTCGGGATTCAGTCTGTAGACCTGCTTTCCGACAACGGCAAACATGAAGCTTTGGTTTTGAACCGTACCTTCCCAGAAGCCGCGGATCTTTTCCGTCGTGTTGAAGCTCCAGAGCGTTCTCGTTCCCTCGCGCGGCACGAGCGTGCCATCCG
Source organism: Eubacteriales bacterium (assembly GCA_045597145.1). GTDB lineage: Bacteria > Bacillota > Clostridia > Oscillospirales > CAG-272 > UMGS1865. Next base: position 37,962 of record JAZODU010000064.1, on the reverse strand, counting down.
AGCGGATACGGAAATTGGACATGTCGGCGGCGCCGACGCCCGAGAGCGGGGAGGTCGATCCGATGCCTCCGAATCCGTTGCTCATTTGCTTGGAAAAAGCATTACGCGGTTTGATTTTTGCCATTTTTTCACCTCCTTTCATAGGTTCGCGCGGGCACAGAAAACGCGCGCTTTAAAAAAGATTGTTGCGTGGCTTTGAGAAAAAGCGGAAATTGCGGTCGGGCGTGTCCGCCTCCCGATAGGTGGCGGAGCGGCTCATCACGGCGTAGCGCAGAGCTTCCGGGGCGTGTGTGAGCGCGTGCGGCTCGCCCGAGGCATCCTCGGGGTGGAGCGCGTCGCACAACAGTCCCGGCAGGGATTGGATCAGCACGGAGCAATTCGCCGATATCCGAAGCCCCGCCTCGCCGTTTTGCGGCTTGAGATATTCCCGCAAGATGCGCCAGCCGGGCACGCGGCGGTTGTCCGCCGCACACATAGGGGGCATGCCGACGACCGATTGCATGATCTCAAAGCCGCTCTTGCCGCTGTCCTGCCGTCGGTTCCAAAGGTCGGGAGAGGCGACCGCGTACTCCACGGGCGTGTCCCGACACAGCTCTGCTACCGCCATTCCCGCCTCACGCAGGGTCAGGTCGGGTTGGCAGACCTCGCGCAGAACAAACAGATTTCCGCTTTTGTCCACGCCCACAAGAAGTGCCGCCAGCATGTCAAAGCCGTAGTCCAGCGCAACGAAGCAGCGCAGCGCGCGCGGAATCACCGCAGGCGAAACCACGTGCACGTCTGGCTGAAATTCGGGGAAGAACTGACCCTCGAACACGTCCCAGCGTCCGTAGAGCCACGCCTCCTTGAGCTTTTGCGGCAGACTCTCCAATTGGCGCACGTAATCGGGGTCTGCCCGCATCAGAACGGGGTTGTCGTACACCTGCGCGGGGATAAAGCGGTAGTCGTCGGGATTCTCGTCCGCGCGAAAGTCGCGCTCCACGAAGAGCCGCTTGACCCATGCGTGTCCGATCCCCCCGGGGTTGCAGGTCAGATACATACGTCGGGGCATCTCCCCGACACCTCGCAGACAGGCCTTGAAAACAGAAAACTGATGCTCGCTCAGCTGCGTTGCCTCGTCGATGGCGATGATATCGTATTCCTGACCCTGATACCGCAGGGTGTCACGGTTTGATGCGCAGTAGCCCAGAGTGATCGTGCTGCCGTTTGGAAAGGACAGACATTTGTTCTGCTCACTGTAGGAGAGCAGCTCACCGTACTCCTCCAGAAGAGGGCGGACATGGTTGAGCTTTACCTCGGCATAGGAGCGTCGGACCAGCAGACAGCGAATGCGGGGATAGTGCAGGCAAAGCCCCACCAGCTTGCGCCGCAACGCCCAGGACTTTCCGCCGCCGCGTGCGCCACCGTAAGCGGTATAGCGCGCACGGGATGCGAAAAAGCATTTCTGACGTTCGTTGGGGCGACCGCGGATGCGGATGCTTTTTTCGCCCTTCATGCGCCGTCCTCCTCAATGTCGTGCTCGAAGATCAGATTCATCTGCTGACAGGCAACCGATTTCTCATCCGCGCTCTCCTCGGCGTATCCCAGCCGTTTCTTCAGATAAGCACTCATGATCGTTGGGGAGGGGGAGTGATTGAGCAGCTCATCCTCGAAAACGGCGCAGAGCCGATCGAACAGACGGACGTCGCTGTCGCGCAGACGTTGAATATCGGACAGCGCACAGCCGAGATAGCGGCAAAAGCCTGCAAGGTTCGGAAGTCGTCCCGTGTTCTTCTTCGGAGCCGCATCGGGGGGCGGCCGACAGCTTTCCACGTATTCCTCCACAAGACCGGGGAGCCTTTTGCAAAAGGACGGACCTTGAAAGGTCGTTGAGCGTTTAGTCATGCAAGGGTATCACCTCCTTTTTTCTGTGCCGAGCGTATTCTACCACCCAAAAGTGTGCCAAAGAGTGCCACAGTGTGCCGAGGTGTGCCATTCTTTTGCACAAAAAAAGAGCGATGCGGCGGCATCGCTCCACGGGGTTATAATAGGTAGATACTTCCCGTGCAGGCTCGCAACGGCGAAAGAAGAGCGGGAAAGAAATACAGCAGGAGTGCAAGCATGAGTGCGCAAAGCGCGGCTTGCAGGAGCTTGGATACAAAATAGACGCGAAGCGAGAGCTTGTGCCCGTTGCAAAGTGCCAGCATCTGACAATGCACCGACAGCCCCGACCAACCAAGCGCGGCGGCACTGAGAATAACCGCCGCCGTCGTGCTTTTGAGTGCGGATAGCGCGCTGACCCCCGAGGACATCTCAAAGAGCGCGGTCAGCGTGCCGCGAAGCGTTTCGGTCGCACCAAGGGTGCAGAGTACCTGCCCAAGCGTCCCCGTCAGGGCTGAAAAAAAGACCACGTATGCGCAGATCAGGAGCATGCTCTCGGTTGAGGCGCGTACCGCTTGGGTAAAGTGTGTGACACCGCCGCGCGCACGCTCGCCCACAGCGGGTGCATCGGAGTGCTCACGGCGCGGCTGTCGCCCTGCCGTGAGAATACCCGTCAGCAACGAGGAAAGGACGACTGCCAGATAGAGAACCGTGCCCAATGCGCGGCTCTCCCAAAGAGATACTCCCACCGCACCGATCACGAATGCCGAGGAGGGCGGCGAGGCGCAGCCCAGTACGCGCTCGCACTCCGTGCGGCTCAACTCTCCGCGCTCGTACGCCGCGATCGCACAGCGTGCCCCCACGGGAAAGCCGCACAAAAGCCCCAAAAGGATCGCCGCACAGCCGGCACTCGGCAAGCGTAAGAGCCGCCGCAGGGGCGCGCAGGTCACGGCGAGCGGACGCTCCAGAAAGCGGCTTGACAGGATCAGCTCGGAAAGGATCATAAAAGGGAAGAGCGAGGGGATCACCGTCCGTGCGCACAAAAGCAATCCGCGCGTCATATAGTCCACGGCGACCTCGGTGTTGCGCAGGATCAGCAAAAGACAAAAGATCGCAAAGACGCCGAACAAAAGCTCGCTTGCCGTGTGCGTGCGGATCTTGCCGTGCGTGGAGCGAAAAGTCATGGAAAGCTCCCTCCTTGCATAAGATGTGTTACTTTACTTTACGCGCCGCGCACGCACTTTATGACGCGCGGCAGAACGGAGGAAACATGGAGTCGGGCGAGAAGAAACGCACACACGTGATGCGCTTTACGGGGGATATGTTCCGCGCGGACAGCATCGTGCTGCGCGGGGAGAGGACGGCAACGGTGTACGGATGCCGACAGATCTTGCGCTACGCCAAGGAGTGCGTGTGCCTCTCCTTGGGAAAGCGGCGCGCGTGCGTGGAGGGCGAGGGGCTGATCTGCACGTCCTTTTCTGCGGGAACGGTCACGGTCGAGGGGCGCATTGCGGGCGTGCATTATTGCAAGGCATCCTGCGCCGGGGCTTGCCCGCAGCGAGAGGAGGCGGTGCAATGACGTTGTCCTTGTTCCTGTTGGGCGGCAAGAAGCTCCGCGTGGAGGCATCTGCTCGCACCGAGGTGATGGATCTGTGCCTGCAAAACGGCTATACGTACAGCGATTTTTGCTGGTATGACGACGGAAGCGTCGGCTTTTCCATGCCGATGGCGGATGCGCGCCGATTGATGCACGTCTGCCGTGAGGCGGGACTTTCGATCAAAACGGTCGGCGCGTACGGGCTTCCCTCGCTGGCGTGGGGCTTGCGGCGGCGTGCAGGGCTTTTACTGGGCGGTGTGTTGGCGATCCTTCTCATCGTCCTGTCCGAACGCTTCGTATGGGACGTCGAGGTGGTCGGGAACGAACGCTTGAGCGAAGCTGAGGTGCGCGAGATACTGCGTGTCTGCGATTTTGGCGTGGGAAGCTATATTCCAAGCGTTCGGGTGCGTGCGCTTGAAAATCGTGTCCTGATCTCAACCGACCGCATCGCGTGGCTGTCGGTGTATCTGGACGGGACCATAGCGCGCGTGCAGGTCATTGAACGCGAAACGCCGCCCGAGGAGGAGGCACCGTCACCCGACACCTCCAAGCCCGCAAACCTCGTCGCCGCGTGCGACGGGCAAATTGAGATGGTCTGCCTCTATCGCGGAGAAGCGGTCATCACGGTCGGGCAGGCGGTCAAAAAGGGGGAGCTCTTGGTCAGCGGCATCTATTCCTCCGAGCACGCAGGCTTCCGCTATACGCGTGCGGCAGGGGAGGTCTGGGCACGCACGGAGCACACATACACCGTCGAAATTCCGCTTTCCTATCGGGAAAAGGTCTACGGAGAAGAAAAAATGCAAGGATTGACGCTGAATTTTTTCGATTTTCCGTTGAAAATTTTCAAAAGTACTGGAAAAGTGGACGGAGAGTGTGATATAATAGAAAAGAATATAGGATTGAACGGAGCGGGGCGGCGCGATCTGCCGTTTTTCTTCACGCGCACGTACGCACGCACGTATACGTGGCAAACGCGCACGCGCACGCAGGAGCAAGCGTTGACGCTGGCGTATGCCGAGCTGGACAAAACGCTGGGGACGCTCTCCGAGAACGCCGAGCTTTTGAGCAAGCAGGTCACCACCGAGCTGACCGATACCTGCGTCAGACTCACCTGCACCGTGACGTGTATTGAAAACATCGCCGTGCAATCCGAATTTGAAATACGGGAAACCGATTGAAAGGAAGCTTATGAACCGTAGGATCATACGAATGGATCACGTGGGCGCGACCGCCAAGATATTCGGCAGCTTTGACGCCCACGCCAACCGCATCGAAAGGCAGTTTGACGTTACTCTCCGCAACCGCGAGTCCGAGTCGGGCGAGTCTATCATTATCGAGGGAGAGAGCGAGGAGCGCGTCGAGGCGGCGGCACAGTGCGTGTCCTATCTGCACGAGCTGGCGTCCAAGACCGACGTGATCACCGAGCAGTCGCTTCAGTACGCGTTGGATATGATCTCGTCGGGGCAGTCGCGCGAGCTGGCGGCACTCGGAAACGCCTGCATCTGCGTGACCACGCGCGGCAAGCCCGTCAAAGCAAAGACCGTGGGACAGCAGCAGTATATCGAATCCATTCGCAAGAATACCATCGTGCTGGGCGTGGGGCCCGCGGGAACGGGCAAGACCTTTTTGGCGGTCGCCATGGCGGTCAAGGCTCTGCGTGAGAAGCAGGTCACGCGTATCATTCTCACGCGTCCTGCGATCGAGGCGGGGGAAAAGCTCGGCTTTTTGCCGGGAGACCTGCAAAGCAAGATCGATCCCTACCTGCGCCCGCTTTACGACGCACTCTACGAAATGCTGGGGGCGGAAAACTACCAGAAGCTGGTGGAAAAGGGAACCATCGAGATCGCTCCCTTGGCGTATATGCGCGGACGGACGCTGGACGATTCCTTTATCATTCTTGACGAGGCGCAGAACGCTACGCCCGAGCAGATGAAAATGTTCCTGACGCGTCTGGGCTTTAATTCCAAGGCGGTGGTCACGGGAGATCTGACGCAAACGGATCTGCCGCGCGGACAGAAAAGCGGACTGGGTGCGGCGGTAAAGATCCTTGAGGGGATTGAGGACATCGGGATCCATTACTTTACCGAGCTTGACGTGGTGCGCCACAGACTGGTGCAAAAGATCATTCAGGCATACGAAAAATACGACAAGGAGCTGGCACGGCGTGAGGCAGAGCGCAAAAAGGCGCACACGATGCGTGCGAGCGAAAACAAGAAAGCGGGGAAAACGCAATGAACAGAAAAATGAATCTGAGAATCTATTTTGACAACCGCCAGGACAAGATCGCCCTGCGCTACCGCCTGAAAATGCTGGTGCGCGAGGCAGTGGAGGCAACGCTCGACTACGAGCAGTACGGCAACCCCTGCGAGGTTTCCGTGACCTTCGTGGACGACGCGGAGATCCACGCGCTCAACAAAAAGTTCCGCGGTGTGGACAAGCCGACCGACGTGCTCTCCTTCCCGCTGTTCGACTATGACGGCACGAGCGAGGAGCCGCCCGTTGACGAGATGCTGGGGATGCTGGGCGACATCGTGCTCTCTCTGGAGCACGCAGAGGCGCAGGCGGCGGAATACGGACACAGCTTTGAGCGTGAGGTCGCATTCCTGACCGTTCACTCCATGCTTCACCTTCTGGGCTACGACCACGAAACGGGCGAGGAGGACGACGCGGATATGCGTCGCCGCCAGAGCGAGATCGTTGCCGCAATGGGACTTGCGGTGGAAGGCTGAACGCTATGGCGTACAAAAGAAAAGAGCCTGCGGATACCGCGGGCAAGACCGAAACATTCTTCACGCGCCACGTGCGCCTGATCACGTTTTTGATCTGCATCGCCGTGTTTCTGGTCACCTTCGTGCCACTGGCACTGTGGGGACCCGTCAATATTTTCGATCTCATGCGCTCCTGCACCGAGCAGGAAACGCGCGTGGAGATGACGGTGGAGGATCTGGAATCGGTCGCCGCCAAGAACAAGTACTTAAGCATTCGTGACCTTGACCGCTTTGTTTCCGAAACCTCGTCGGGCGAGCAGTCGGGGCTGAAATACGTGGTCTATCAGATCGACGTGGGGGATCGCTATCTTCTGACGGCGTCCTTCAACGAGGCGTCGGGAATGGTCTACTACCTGACGCTGACCGACCTTGAAACCGATGCATATCTGGATCTTTTGGAGGATTACCGCGATCTGGACGAGTTTTTAGCATCGGGTGAAACCGAAGAATAAAAGGGGATATACATGAAAAGAACAGGCTTTATTTCCATCGTCGGACGCCCCAACGTGGGTAAATCGACGCTGCTCAACAGCATTCTGGGGGAGAAGATCGCCATCGTTTCCTCCAAGCCGCAGACCACGCGCACACGCATCGCGGGCATTGAAACGCGAGGCGAGGATCAGTTCGTTTTTCTGGACACGCCGGGCATCTTCAGGCCGCAGAACAGCCTTGGCGATTTTATGGTCAAGATCGCCAACAGCACCATGCAGGAGAGCGACGCGGTGATCCTGGTTGCCGATGCGGGCTACGCACCGGGCGACGTGGAAACGAAGGTCATCGAATACCTCAAAAAAAGCGAAACGCCTGCCGTTTTGGCACTCAATAAGGTAGATCTGTACCGCGGCGAGCAGGTTGCACAGACCATCATGGCGTATGCTGCGCTGCACGACTTCTTTGCGGTCGTACCGATCTCTGCCAAGAAGGGCAAGGCGGTAGGCGAGATCCTTGACGAATGTGCAAAGCTGTTGCGTGAGGCGGATTGGTTCTACGAGGAGGACATGATCACCGATCAGCCCCAGCGGCAGATGGTGGCGGAGATCATTCGCGAGAAGATCCTGCGCACCGTGGATAAGGAGATTCCGCACGGTGTCGCGGTCGTCATTGAAGAATACGTCGATGAGGGAAGCCTTGTGCGCATCCGCGCGGAGATCTTCTGCGAAAAGGCATCGCATAAGGGGATCCTTGTCGGAAAGAACGGCGAAACGCTCAAGCGCATCGGCTCGTACGCGCGCGACGATATGGAAAAGCTGCTGGATGCCAAGGTCTATCTCAACCTCTGGGTCAAGGTCAAGGAAAACTGGCGCGAGAGCCAGCGCGGGATCCTTGATTTCGGATATACCGAGGAGTAAGCGCGCACAGCTTGCGATCACGAAAGGAAAGGAGCACGTCTATGCTGCATGAAAGCATCGATGGCGTTGTCGTGCGTGTGCGCGATTATGGCGACCACGACCGCTATCTGTCGGTTTTGACCGCCGAGCGGGGACGGATCACGCTCCTTGCCAAGGGCGGCAAATCCCTCAAGGGACCGCAGACCGCCGTCAGTCAGCTTTACACTTACGCCAATTTTGAATATTACCGTCGCGGAGACTTCAACATTCTCAAGGGCGGCTCCTCTCACGAGCCCTTTTACGGCTTGAGCATGGACATCGACCGCTTCGATCTGGCGGCGTATCTGTGCGACCTCGCCTGCGAGGTCAGCGACGAGGGAGAGGAGGCGGAGGAGCTTTTGCGCTTGCTGCTCAACTCCCTGCACGCCACCGCGCGGGAGCTTTATCCGCAGGAGATTATCAAGGGTGCGTTTGAATTTCGCACGGCGGTGCTCGCGGGGTATGCGCCCGATCTGTCGGGTTGCGCGCATTGCGGCGCGGGAGACGCCGAGATGATGTATCTCAACGTCATGAACGGAGCACTCGTTTGCCCCACGTGCCTCAAAAAGCTCGGGCACACGCGACCCGCGGCGGCACTCGGCACCTACGACGACGTGCGCGAGGCAGAGCTGCTCTGTCCCGTAACGCCTGCCGCTTGCGCCGCATTGCGCTATTGCGCGGGCGCACCGCTGGGACGGATCTTCTCGTTCGAGCTCAAGGATGCGAGCGACCTTGCGGATTTTTCCAAGCTGGCGCAGACCTACATTCTTTCCCATCTGGGGCGCGGCTTTGATTCCTTGAATTTCTATCACGCCATGCGTGCGTCCGCCAAGGGCGCACCGAACACGGGTACATGAACATGAATTTTTCCGAAAAAACACTCAACACACTGGAATTTGATAAGATCTGCGCGATGCTGGCAGACTGTGCCCCCACCGAGGGCGCGCGTGTCAAGGCACTTTGCCTGACACCGTCCGACGACTTTACTGATGTCCTGCGCCGCCTGCGCCGCACGACCGACGCGCGCCGACTGTCCGACATCAAGGGCATGCCGCCCTTCGGCAGCGTCTGCGACGTGTCCGAGGCGTGCGAGCGTGCCGCCAAGGGTGCAATGCTCTCCACCGGAGAACTGCTTGAGGTGGGGCGGCTGTTGCGCTCGGCACGCGCCTTGACCGACTATATCAAGATCAACAAGCCCTTTGAAACCTCGCTTGACGAGCTTTTTGGCACGCTGCTGCCGAACAGACATCTGGAGGAGAGCATCACGCGCTCGATCCTTTCGGAGGATATGATCGCGGACGAGGCGAGCCGAGAGCTCGCCGAGATCCGCCGCAAGATCCGCGATGCGAACAACCGCATCAAGGAAACGCTGCAGCACTATATCAGCGGCTCATATTCCAAAATTTTGCAGGAAAACATCGTCACGCTCCGAGGCGGCAGATACGTTCTTCCCATCAAGGTAGAGTGCAAAAACGACATCAAGGGTCTGATCCACGACACCTCGTCCTCGGGCGCAACCGTTTTCATCGAGCCCATGGCGGTCGTGGACGCGAATAACGAATTGCGCATGCTGCAATCGCGCGAGGAGCACGAGATCGAGCGGATCCTGTTCGCACTCTCGGCAGACGTCAGCTCCGCAAGCGAATCTCTGCGCATCAACTATCACAGCATCACCGAGCTTGCGTTTTATTTTGCGTGCGGTGAGCTTTCGGCGCGCATGCACGCGTGCGAAGCGAAAATATCCGGTAAGCAGACTGTCGATCTGCGCCGCGCACGCCACCCCTTGATCGATGCCAAGCGTGTCGTGCCGATCAACGTCGCGCTGGGCGGCGAATACGACACGCTCATCATCACAGGCCCCAATACGGGCGGCAAGACCGTCACGCTCAAAACCGTCGGGCTCTTTGCACTGATGACGCAGGCGGGGCTTCATATTCCCGCAGACCCCGAAAGCGAGATCTGCGTATTCAGCCGCGTGCTGGTCGACATCGGCGACGAGCAGAGCATCGAGCAGTCGCTCTCCACTTTCTCCTCGCACATGGTCAACATCGTGCGCGTGATGAACGAGGTGGACGACCGTTCGCTCTGCCTCTTTGATGAGTTAGGAGCGGGAACCGACCCCGTCGAGGGAGCTGCTTTGGCGGTTGCCATCATCGAGTCGGTGCGTGCCACGGGCGCGCTTTGCCTTGCCACCACGCACTACACCGAGCTGAAAACCTACGCGCTTGACACGGACGGCGTGCAGAATGCGTCCTGCGAGTTTGACGTGGCAACGCTCAAGCCGACCTATCGGCTGATGATCGGCACGCCGGGAAAATCCAATGCGTTTGCCATTTCCCAAAAGCTGGGGCTGCCCGAAACCATCATCGCGCTTGCAAAGCAGCACGTCAACAGCGACCACGTGCGCTTTGAGGAGGTCATTGAGCAGCTTGAGGCATTGCGCCTTGAGGCAGACCGCAACCGCGAGGCGGCGGAGTGCTTGCGCCGCGAGTACGAGCAGATGAAGGCGGACGCCGAAAAGGAGATCAAAACGCGCTTCTTTGAAGCCGAGCGTCGGATCGAGCAGGATCGCAAAAAGGCACAGCAGATGCTTGACAGCGCGCGCCTTTCCAGCGAATTTGTCTTTGAACAGCTTGAAAAGGCGAAGCGCGCGGAGGAAGAAAAGCGGCTTGCCGAGGAGCTGGACGCGACGCGTCGCGCGGTGCGTAAGATCATTCGCGAGAGCGACGAGCGCATCAACCCCGTGGAGGAAAAGAAGAACGAGCAATACCTCCTGCCGCGTGATCTGAAGGCGGGCGACAAGGTCTATATCGTCAACATCGACAAGGAGGGCGTGCTGCTTGAAACGCCCGACAAGAGCGGCTCGGTGCTCGTCCAGACGGGGATCCTCAAAACGCGCACCAAGCTTTCCAACCTCCAGCTGATCGAGGAAAAGCCGCAGGTCATCAGCGGCAAGCAGAAAAAGCCCGCGTCCGAGTTCCACGCATACGTCAACCGCGATTTCCGCGACGAGATCGATTTGCGAGGGCTGCTTGGCGATGAGGCGTGGCTGGCGGTGGATAAGTATCTTGACGAGGCGGTGATCGCCAACTTTCCCAAGGTCCGCCTGATCCACGGCAAGGGCACGGGAGCACTCAAAAAGGCACTCTGGCAGCATCTCAAGGGAGATAGACGCGTAGCGTCCTTCCGTCTGGGGGCATACGGCGAGGGAGATGGCGGTGTGACCGTTGTTGAATTGAAATAAAATGATTTTGAAAATAAAAAGCGAGTGATACAACATGAAAAAAATCAACGTAACCATCTGGCACGAGTACCGCCACGAAAAAATCGAGGAAAAGGTCAGAGCACTCTATCCCGAGGGAATCCACGCCTTCATCAAGGCATTCCTTGACAAAAACGAGGATATGAACGTCCGCATCGCCTCTCTGGACGACCCCGAGCAGGGGCTTCCCGACGATGTGCTCGAGAGCACAGACGTCCTTTTGTGGTGGGGCCACATGGCACACAAGGAGGTCAACGACGCCCTTGTGGAAAAGATCCGCCAGCGCGTTTATACGGGCAAAATGGGCTTCGTTCCGCTTCACTCCGCGCACAAATCCAAGCCCTTCGGCGCGATCCTCGGCACGAACGGCAACCTTTCCTGGGGCAGAGATCAGAAGGAGATCGTGTGGACGCTCCTGCCCGCACACGAGATCGCGGCGGGGATCCCCGACCACTTCCTGCTTGACGAGGAGGAGCTTTACAGCGAGCCCTTCTACATCCCCCAGCCCGATGAACTGATCTTTGCGGGCTGGTTCGAGGACGGACATATCATGCGTGCAGGCATGACCTTCTACCGCGGCGCGGGTAAGATCTTCTATCTCCAGCCGGGTCACGAGTCCTGCAAGGCGTACTACAACCCCTGCATCCAGCGCATCATCACCAACGCCATCCGTTGGGCAAAGCCGACCGAATTCGGTTACAAAATCGCGGACGCTTGCCCCCACATCACGTGGAAAACCGTTGATGAGTTCAACGCGTAAGTAGGACGCGGTTTCGGGGAGAACCTTCTTGAAATAAAGAATAGCCCCACCAAGTGAACAAGTCCGTTAAAAACGGACTTGTTCACTTGGTGGGGCATTTTCACCCTCAAAATATTTGTGAAAAAAATCACAAGCCCTATTGACAAAGGGGAAAAAGCGCGGTATAATAGTAGGCGAGTTTGACAATCGGAGGTGCTTATGCAAACCACACTTTATATGCTCAAGGAAAGCAGCCCTTATATGATGTCCTTCGTTATCGCCACCGAGCGCAACCGTTGCATCGTTATCGACGGCGGCAGACCCGCGGATATGCCCGATCTGAAAAAGGCGATCGGCGGCAGAACCGTCGGCGCGTGGATCCTGACGCACGCGCACGGCGACCATATCTCGGGCTTTGTTGCGGAAATGGAGAAGAACGGCTGCTACGACTTTGACGTGGAGCGGATCTATTACCGTTTTCCCGACTACGACGCGTGGGTGGCACGTGCCGATGAAGCACCCGACCGCGAATATTACCTCTCCGACCTGAACGAAATGCTGCCCGCATTCAACCGCGTCCGTCACCGCTTTGCTCACAAGGAGCACCTTGTCACGGCAGGGGAGAAGATCCGCGTGGATGAGGTCGAGATCGAATTTTTGTATACCCCTCACGAGGGGCTTTTGGCGAATCCCGTTAACGATTCCTCCATCGTGTTCCGCCTGACCACGCCGCGCAAGAGCGTGCTGTTTCTCGGCGACCTCGGCCCCGACGGCGGCGACATGCTTTACCGCGAATCGCGCCACAAGCTGAAATCCGACATCGTGCAGATGGCACACCACGGACACATGAACGTGTCGATGGAAGTTTACGCAGCAGTTGCTCCCGATGCGTGCCTGTGGAGCGCACCCGAGTGGCTCTATAACGAGGAAGAAGTACCGCAGTACCTTGCCGACACCGAAAAGCTGATCCGCATGAAGCGCACGCGTATGTACGGCACGGCACTGACGCGTAAATGGATGGCGTACCTCGGCGTGAAAAAGCACTACGTGTCGGGGCACGGCACGCAAACGGTTTTGCTGTAACCTTAGAAAATTTCCGAAAATAAAGGGAGAGGTCTGATAGGGCAGACCTCTCCCTTTGTCTTTATTATTCCTCAAACAAGCTTTTGCCGTTTGCCAAGAGGAAGGTTACGGCGTTGGGGTAGAGCGTGACCTTTTGCACGGACTTGGTGTCGCGCGCGACGGGGTCGCAGGAGCGATTCTTGTCAAGCGGATACTCGGTCAGCGTGTCGATGGAAAGAGAACCGAGGTCGATCTCCAGCTCCTCGGGCACCGTTACGCTGTCGTCCTCGCAGAAATAGGAGAGCATCCACGTCAATCTCGAGGACGTATGCGCGCAGGTCGTTGACCTGATCTTTTGTCGCATGGAGAACCGCCACTACAGAGGGCGCGCCGAAATCACCATACCCGTAACGGTCAAGATCAGGGAATCTCTGGCACGTAAAAATTGAGCAAAAAGCGCGCACGTGCACGCTTTTTTGTTACAGACAGCGTCCGATTTCGTCGGACAGACGCACGAAATCCGCCGTGGAGAGCTTTTCGCCGCGCACAGTGGCTTCAAAGCCGCAGACGGCAATGATCGCGCCGATCTGCTCCTTGGAAAGCTCGCCGAAGGAGGATGCCAAGGAGTTTGCCAGTGTTTTGCGGCGCTGCGCAAACGCGCCCTTGATCGTGCGGAAAAAGAGGGCTTCATCTTGCGGCTTGTGCGGCTTATCCTTATACAAACGGATTCGAATGACCGCAGAATCCACCTTGGGCGCGGGCACGAAGCGGTCGGCGGGAACGTCGAACAGGCGATCCGCCTCGCCGTAGTAGCCAAGCACCGCCGTGATCGCGCCGTAGTCGCGGCCGCCTGCGGGCGCGCAAAGACGGTCGGCGACCTCCTTTTGGATCATGACCGTGATGCAATCAAAGGGCAGTCCGCACTCAAGCAACTTCATGATGATCGGGGAGGTGATGTAATAGGGGAGGTTGGCACAGACCGATACGGAGCCGTTTTCAAAATAGGGTGCGAGAAGCGCATCAAGATCCGCCTGCATCACGTCCTCGTTGACGACCTTTACGTTGTCGAAATCCGCCAGCGTGTAGTCAAGAACGGGGATCAGACCGCGGTCGATTTCAAGTGCTAAAACGTTTTTGTGGCGCATTGCCAGCTCGCGCGTCAGCGTGCCGATGCCGGGACCGATCTCAAGGATCGAGCTGCCCTCGTCAAAGCAGCACTCATCCGCGATCCCCTCCACCACCGAGCGGTCGGTCAGAAAGTTCTGCCCGAACTCCTTGTGAAAGGTGATCCCAAAGCGGGACATGATCTGTTTCACTGTTTTTAAATCACATAAATTCATATAGCGATACCTCGTTTGTGTTCTGTCACCATTGTATCATGTTTTGCACCAAAAAGCAAGCGCAAGATCAAAAAACGGGCGCAAAAAAATATTTTGAAAAAATGAATGTTTTTTGCAAAAAGAACTTGACAAACGGTAACTTTTCGAGTATAATAGATTCGTTGTCAAGAAAATATGCTGGTGTAGCACAGTCGGTAGTGCAGCTGATTCGTAATCAGCAGGTCGTGTGTTCGAGTCACATCACCAGCTCCAGAAAGAAGCCTAACAATCGTTGGGCTTTTTTCTTTTCCTCATCTCGCTTACGCGATGATTCGTAAGTTGCCCTACGGGCAGAAGTAAATCTATAGCTGTGTGTTTGCACGCTTCTTGCGGGACATTGAGGGCACCGTCCCCCTACAAGTGTAGCCGTTTTGTTCGCGTATTGCATTTGTTCTCACAACACACACTCCAAAAAGTTAGATTTGCGTAGTGGTCAACCCTTCCGTCTCGCTCTGCTCGCCACCTCCCCTTGCACAGGGGAGGCTCGGAGACAGTATGTTCATAGCAATTCTTGCTTGAAAACAACAAATCTAATCGGCTGTATTCCTTGTTTGCACTTGCTTTTTGCCTCCCCTGTGCAAGGGGAGGTGGCATTTGACGCTTGCGGCAAATGCCGGAAGGGTTGGCACAAAGGGTAGGAACTTTTTGCGATGGGCGATTCATGATGGTTGCCTCTACATCGTTATTGCACATTCTGCCGCTGACATTGATCGCACAGCATATTCAGACTTTCACTTTCTCATTTCAAAAAAAAATTGTAAACATATTGAAATGCAATTAAAAATGTGATATAATCTACTTGTCACACAAAACTGAATAAACAAGCAATGTGAGTGTTCTCTCTGTTTTTTGCGGAGAGTTTTATTGTCGTGTCAACAGGTCAATAATGAATTTTGCAAAAATGCAAATTCCACTTGGCCTGTAGGCAGAGAAATCTCCTTGCTTGTTAAGTTTTGTGTGACAACAATCGGAGTTTGCGTTTTTCGGTGCGTATGACTTCGGTTGTGCGCACTTTTTTGTTTTTGGAATTTATTTGTGCAAGGAGATTTGTATGTTTCATTTTTTTGGAAAAAAGTCACAATTTGAGTTGTATTACTCCAAGTTCAATTCTCTCCCCGTAATAAAGAAATGTAGGCATCACAAGGCGTTTACTGCTGCATATCTTTTTGTTATATCCGATTCAATGCTCTCGTCGGAGAAGTATAAAAGTAAGCGATTGGAAAATTCAAAACAGATTTTTTCGCTTTTGGAGGAACGTTATTTATCAAAGGAAGAGCTGAGCATTTTTGACGATTCCGTTATGCTGCTGGCGCAGATCTTGAACGGTAAAATTAAGCCAAGAGGAGATTGGTGCTTTTATAGCGGTGAACCTACCGGTACCTTTTATGATCTTCACTTATGCTATGGGGATCTCTTATATGCGCCCGACTGCTTTGCGGATTACCAACATTCAACGCTCGTGGTACGCGGAATTGCAGAATCAATAAGCTTTTCAAAGGTACTCGATGAGGCGTACGAGTTAATGATTGAATACGTTAAAACTCTTTCCGATTTATATTTGCGGGAAAATTCATAAAATGTGCGCGGTTCACAGAATGTGTGAACCGCGCCTGTTTGTTAAAAATTCTCGTTATTCCAGCCCCACACGTCAACGAATTCGTACTTGACGTAGGTGTGCTCGGGCGAGATGCCCAGCTCCTCCTTGAAGATCGCACAGATCGTTTTGGTCATCTGCTCGCAAGCTTCGGGCGATGCCGAGCCGACCAGCTGGATCTGCACGTAGGCGATGGGGAAGTTGTTGTAGCCGCGGAACCACAGGCGGCTGTTGTCGGAAAAATTGAGCATCAGCCAGTATTCGCTTTTCCCGGGGAAGATGGTAATGGCATCCGCAAGACGCTTTTTCAGAGCGATCTCTTTTTCCTCGCTCAAACGGATATTCAGCTTTGTATCGATAAAGGGCATAACGGTTTCTCCTTTTTTTCTTGATGATATGATTGTAACACAGATCGAAGCAAAAGTCAATCCAAAGTGCGATATTCACGTCGAAAAATCGATAAAATGAATCAAGAAAAAATTTTTGCAGGCTGTTGACATTTTTGCTTTTTCATGGTATGATAATAATAGTTAAAAAATCCGCATCATGGAGGATATAAAATATGAAGCCGAAGGGAATTCGCTTGCTTGCAAACCTGATCCTTTGGATCGGCGTGGCTGTTTGCTTGCTTGGTTGTATTTTTGTATTGCTGCTCGCGCAGGGAAATCCTTTGCGCGTGCCCACCGAATACGAGCCCGATTACGTTGATTTCATCATCATCGGCGCGGTGCTTCTGGCTGTTCTCATCGTGGCAATCGTTCTGCACGTTGTGGCGAGCAGAAAGGAAAGACGCGAGCGTATCCGCGCTTGTTGGGAAGCGGGAGAAGCCGACGCGGGCGAGGCTGAGGAAACGGCAGAGACCGAGGAGCCCGTTATTGAGGTTGAGGTCGAGGATGTGATTGATGCCGAAGAGCCCATTGCCGAGGAGCCCGAGAGCACCGAGGAGGCTGTGGCTGTCGAGGCGGCGGATGCTCCCAAGAAGCAGAACAAGCTGAAGGCTGTCCGCGCAAAGATCGCCGAGAAAACGCCCTTGAGCGAAAAGCAGATCACCGTTGTAGCCGCAGCTGTTCTTGCGGCGATCCCCGTAGCTCTGGCAGGCATTGCGTTTGGCAAGCAAAACGCCAAGCTCAAGGCATATCAGAAAAAGGAAAAACGCCGTCAGGATTTTTACAACTGGCTTGGCTAAAAAGAAAAAGGATTCGCAACGCGAATCCTTCAGACCACTGACAAAGGGTTCAGGATGAAAGTCCTGAGCCCTTTGTCGTATGAATGACTTTAGGCAGTTGAGCACGAAGTGCGAAACAGACAACCACTATGTGACGGGTGGTTATGAGGATTTACAGAGCTCCTTGATGATCTCGCCCGCGAGGATCAGCCCCGCCACGGGGGGCACGAAGGAAAGCGATGCGGGCGGGCACTTTTTGTCGTCGGGATCCGTGGGCGGATCCCATGCAAGCGGTGCGGCGGGCTCGGTGGAATAGACCACCTTGAGGTGCGTGATGCCGCGTGCCTTCAATTCGCGTCGCATCACCCGTGCCAAGGGACAGCCCTCGGTCTTGGAGAGATCGGTCACGCAAAAGCGCGTGGGGTCAAGCTTGTTGCCCGTGCCCATCGAGGAGATCAGCGGCACTCCCGCCGCACGCGCGCGCACGGCAAGCTCGATCTTGGCGGACACCGTGTCGATCGCGTCGGCAACGTAATCGTATTGCTCCAATGGGTAGGCGTCGGCGTTTTCGGGCAGATAAAAGACCTGATACGTGCGCACCGTGCAATCGGGATTGATGTCCAGGATCCGCTCGCGCATCACGTCCACCTTGGCGCGCCCCACCGTGGAGTGCAGGGCTATGATCTGGCGGTTGATGTTGGAGAGGGACACCGTGTCACTGTCGTACAGATCGATCGCGCCGATGCCGGCACGCGCGAGCGCCTCGCATACCTGTCCGGCCACGCCGCCCACGCCAAATACCGCCACGCGTGCGCTTTTCAAGCGTTCCAATCCGACCGCACCCAACAGCATTGCCGTGCGGACGTGTTCTTCCTTGCAATTCATACACTGCCTCCAAAGCATTCGTTGATAACAGTATAACAGAATTTTGTCTTTTTTGCAAGTCCTTCTTTACAAACGGGCAAGAATGGAGTATAATGATAAGGATCACGGATAAGGAGAGCTCTATGAATTGCGAAAATGAACGACTGATCGAAACCTGCGCCTCGTCGAGGCTGATCTTTGACGGCAAGGTTCTGCACGTGTACGTGGACGAGATCAATCTGCCCAACGGCGCGCGCGGCGTGCGCGAATACATCAAGCATCTGGGAGCGGTCGCGGTGCTTCCCCTGACCGACGCGGGCGAGGTGGTCTGCGTTAGACAGTACCGCTATGCGGTGGGAGAGGTGCTTTTGGAGATCCCCGCAGGGAAGCTGGATTATGCAGGAGAGGACCGACGCGAGGCGGCACTGCGAGAGCTGCGCGAGGAAACCGGCGCGCGATGCGAAAGACTGACGCACCTGGGTATGTATCTCGGCTCGCCCGCGCTCATTGATGAAAAGATCGATTTGTACCTTGCCGAGGGGTTGACCTTTGGCGAGTGCGATCTTGACGACGATGAATTTTTGGACGTGGTGAAGATCCCGCTGTGTGACCTTGTGGACGAGGCACTGGCAGGGAATGTTCCCGACGGAAAGACACAGCTGGCGGTGCTCAAGGTGTGGGAGCTTTTGCGCCGCCGTGCACAAAACGATTGAAATGGAGAGAGGCATGACGAAAAGAGAAGTAATGATCCATATGCTGTCGTCGCGGCTGGAGCTTGGCGGCTCGCTGTTTGACGACGAGAACGAAAACGAGGAAGCCGAGGAAAACGGCGACGGCGGCATCGATTTTGCCGCGCTTCTGGGCGAGATGCCCGAGCCCACCGAAATGCTGATGGAGGGGCGGCTGGTGACCAATTCCACGCGTGTGGAGCTGATGTACGAGGAGAGCGAGCTGACGGGCATGGAGGGATCGGTGACCTCGATCGGCTTTGATCGTGCCAATCCTATGCTGATCTCCATGATGCGCACGGGCCCCGTGCGGACCGCCTTGACCTTTGAGGAGGGCAAGCGACATTTCTGCATTTACAACACCCCGTATTCGGATTTTGAGGTCTGCGTGCGCGCGATCTGCGTGGAAAACGATCTGCTTACCTGCGGCACGCTCAAACTCGACTACGTGGTGGAGATCCACGGCGCGCAGGCAGAGCATTGCAAAATGACCATTTCCGTGCGCCCTAAGGAAAGCATGTAAACAAGCGAGCGCGACACGTTTGTGTCGCGCTCGCTTTTTGGGTTGTGAAAAAGTTTACATTTTTGATATAATACGTCCTTGACATCCCTATATGACGGTGCTATAATGACCCTATCTATTCCCTATGGGAATAAATGAATTCTATGGAGGCTAACATGAAAAAAGGACTTTGGCTGAAGCTTTTTCTTTGCACGCTGATGCTGGTCTTGTCCGTCGTACTGATGGCAAGCTGCACCGCGCCCGAGGAAAAGGGCGAACCCAAAAAGCCGCCGAAGAAGGTCACCCTCGTGGTGGACGGCGTGGAGTACGATCAGCTCCAGACGGGCGACAAGATGCCCGAGCCGCCTGCCAAGGACGGGTACGTCTTTGAAGGCTGGTACAACGGAACCCAAAAGGTTGACAAAATCCCTTCATCCTCGGATAAGGATCTGACCCTGACGGGCAAATGGACACCTGCGGTGTATGACATCACCTTTGAAAACACCAAGGGGACCGCAAATGAAAATGCGGTCAGCTTCACGATCGAAAGCGGAACCATCACGCTCCTGCCGCTTGAAATGACGGGCTACATCTTTGACGGTTGGTTCGTTGGCGGCGTGAGGATCGAGCAGATTGCAACGGGCTCAATGGGCAACCTGACGCTTGTGGCGAAGTGGATGCCCGTATCCTACGATATCATCTTCGATAACGTAACGGGCGCGACCAACGAAAACACCGGCAGCTTTACGGTCGAGGACGGCAAGATCGTGCTGGAGGAGCCCTCTCGCCCCGGTTACAGCTTTGACGGCTGGTTCGCAGGCGGCGAAGAGATCACCGAGATCGATACCACCGTGGCGCAAAGCGTCACCGTGCGCGCCGAGTGGACGCCGATCGTTTTCGATATCCTTTTCGAAAACACCAAGGACGCACAAAATGATAACGAGAGCCGCTTCACGGTGGAGAGCGACGTGATCCGGCTGCTCCCCCTGGAAATGGACGGCTACCGCTTCTTGGGTTGGTACGTTGACAGCGTTTGCATCGACCGTATCCCCGCGGGCACGGTCGGAAGCGTGACTCTGCGCGCCGAGTGGGAAACGGTTCGGTACGACATCGTGTTTGAGGACACCAAGGGCGTGGAAAACCCCAACGACACCTTCTTTACGGTCGAGGATGATACCGTCACGCTTCTGCCGCTGGAAAAGGAAGGCTACAAATTTGATGGCTGGTTTATCAACAACGTGCTTGTTACCGAGTTCGACGTCAACGTGCTGGGAACGGTAACGGTTACGGCAAAGTGGACACCCAAGACCTACGATATCGTCTTTGAAAACACCAAGGATCTGCCCAACTCCAATCAGATGCAGTTCACGCCCGACAGCAACACGATCACGCTCCTGCCACTTGGCGACAAGGACGGCTACCGCTTCGTTGGCTGGTATGCGGGCAACGTGTTCGTGGAAACCATTCCCGCGGGCACGGTTGGCAACGTGACCCTGCGCGCCGAGTGGGAAGCGATCCGCTTCGATATTATCTACGTTGACACCAAGGGCGCAACGAACCCCAACGACACTTTCTTCACGGTCGAGGACGACACCGTAACGCTTTTGCCCATTGAAAAAGAGGGCTACGAGTTCGAGGGCTGGTATATCAACAACGTGCTCGTTACCGAGTTCGATGTCAACGTGCTGGGAACTGTAACGGTCACGGCAAAGTGGACGGCAATCGGGTATACCATCACCTACGAGGACACCAAGGATGCGGAAAACGGCAATCCCGCAAGCTTTACCGCAGACAGTGCTGACATCGATCTGCTGCCTCTTGAAAAGGAAGGCTACCGATTCCTCGGCTGGTTCGTGGGTGACGATCCGTGCACCTATATTTACAGCGGCACGGTCGGCGATCTTGTTCTGACGGCAAAGTGGGAAAAGATCACCTATACCATTACCTACGATAATACGCAGGACGCACAGAACGACAACGTCACCTCTTACGACGTTGAATCTGATATCATCACGCTCCTGCCGCTTGAAAGGGAGGGCTACAGCTTTGACGGCTGGTTCGTCGGCGGCGTGAAGTTCGAGCAGATCGCAACAGGCACGACGGGAGATATGACCCTTGTGGCAAAGTGGAGCGTTGTGACCTATACCGTCACGCTTGAGAACACCAAGGGCGCGACCG
The DNA here is from genome assembly GCA_045597145.1 of Eubacteriales bacterium. Taxonomy (GTDB): domain Bacteria; phylum Bacillota; class Clostridia; order Oscillospirales; family CAG-272; genus UMGS1865. Next base: position 16,900 of record JAZODU010000064.1, on the reverse strand, counting down.
ATCAAACCGAATTGAGCTACACGCTCTTCGGGGGTGTCAAGCTGCCCACGCTTTCCAAAACGGGCTATACCTTTGAGGGCTGGTACAACGAGAACGACGAGCGCGTGACCGAGATCGTCACGGGCACGACGGGTGACATGACCCTTGTGGCAAAGTGGACGGCAACCGTTTACAGCATCACCTACGATAACGTAGGCGAAAACACGCACGGCAATCCCACTACCTATACGGCGGAGGACGGCGAGATCATTCTGGCGGCTCTTCCCAACGGCGACGGCATCTTCTTCGGCGGTTGGTACCTTGACGGTGTTCGTGTAGAGAAGATTCCCGCGGGCACGACGGGTGACCTTGTCCTGACGGCGGATTGGAGAATTCCCGTATACACGGTTGAGGATCTGCAGAACATGACGCTTGAAGGTAACTATATGCTCATGAACGACCTCGATCTTGAGGGTATGGAATGGATGCCGATCGGTAGCACGCGGGACGTTCCCTTCGTAGGTAATTTCAGTGGCGGTGGACATACGATCTCCAATTTCAAGATTACCGACGGTTCTCTTATGTGGGTCGGTTTGTTTGGCACTATTACGGGCTCGGTCAGCGACCTCTCGGTTGAAGATTTTACGATCTCCTTGACTCCCGAGGTTTATACTGTTTATGCGGGCGGTATCGCAGGCCAAATGAATGGTGGGCACCTTGTCAATTGCTCCGTTGAGGGAACGATTGAGATTTTGGAAACCTCCTACTCGCCCGGTGTCATTGTCGGCGGTATGGTTGGCTATTACTTTGGTGGCTCGCGTGTATCTCACTGCTACAGTGCTTGCGATATTACTGTAGAGAGAGGAGGCAACACAAGACTGGGTGGCTTGATCGGCTCGGGAGGCGCGAATGTTGAGCTTGCTGATTGTGCGGTCGTTGCTGATATAACGGTAGATTTCTGGTCTAAGGTATGGGTGGGCGGACTGTTAGGACAGAATTCGCTCTTTACCACCGTGAAGCAATGCACTGCGACGGGTGTGATCGACCTCGCGCCTGAGGTGAAGAACGGTTATGCCGTATACGCAGGCGGTCTTATTGGAGAAATTTTGAATGAGGCTGTTGCGATCCGCGACTGTGATTCCACTGTGGATATTGAAGTTTGGGCATCCGACTATTCAGCGGTTGGCGGCGTGCTTGGTTCCAACTCTCATACGGATTCTGTAATCGCAGATGCGACCTACACGGGTACGATTGACGTTACGAAAACACTTTACAGTACAACCTACAATTTCTACGCTGCCGCTGTTGGCGGTATAGCGGGGGAATTCGACGGTGCTGTTGAAAATTGCACGGTAGATATGGAGACTACCATTATTAAGGACACATATACCGGAGTGGGCGGCTTGATCGGCTTCGGTGAGCATGCTTCCATTAAGGATTCGTATGCACGCGCAAGCATCACGTTGACGGACAGCCAGCCCCAGTACATGGGCGGTCTTGCAGGATGGGCAGATAGCATTGAAGGCTCGCACGCAGACGTTACGATCCTCTTTGAGGGAAGCAGAAAAGGATTTGCGGGCGGTCTTGCGGGCGTGGCGACCTCCATTAAGGATTCACACGCAACCGTAGATATTAGGTCAAACGCAGTGAGCGTCGGCGGCCTTGTAGGTGAGCTGGGTGATACCTACACTGCGGGAAAAATAAGTAACAGCTATGTAAGCGGTACCATCTCCAAAACGACTACGGGCAACGTCGGTGGCTTGATCGGACAGATCCCCAAATCCGGTGTCATAAACGGTTCTTATGCGAACGTTACGATTGAAGTGCTGTATACAGGAACACCCGACAGCCAAACCATATACGTCGGCGGCTTGATCGGTCTTACAGGCACGGGTACAACCGTTTCCAATTGCTATGCGGATGCAGACATTCACGCGGATGGCGTTTCGAATATGTATGCGGGCGGTCTGATTGGATGCAATAACGGAACGATTGAAAATTCCTATGCTATAGGAACGCTGTACGCTCGTAGCGATCGTAACAGCTCGTGGACCACTTCCTTGACTTATGCGGGCGGTATTGTAGGATACGATGGCGGCGATACAATTAAGAATTGCTTTGCCTCGGTAGATATAACCGCGATTGCGGAGAGCGAGAGTTACGGAAAAATCCGATTGGGATATATTGCAGGATACTCTTACGGTGTTCAGAATTGCTATTATGACGAAAATGCAGTATGTCAATATGGCTACGCGAACGATGAGGTATTGACTGCGGGCGTTACTTCTACAACGGAAACCGCAACGCCGATGACCTCCGAAAATTTCAAGTCCCGTGAATGGATAGTAGAAAACCTGTGGGACTTTGAAATTGATTACTGGTTATTTGATGGCGAAAATTATCCCGTGTTCAACGAGGAGTTCATCAAGAACAGCTTTATTGAGATCGGTACTGCCGAGGAGCTTCTGGCGATGAGCGGCAAAAATCTTTCCCTCAACTACAAGCTGATGGCGGATATCGATCTTGGTAATGCAGAATGGACGCCCATTCTGTCTGTCAACGGTATCTTCGACGGCAACGGGTACACCATCTCGAACCTGAGAATGACTTCTTCGGGTTATACCACCTACGGCTTTATCGGAACCAATGCGGGAACCGTGCGCGGCGTGGTTCTGAACAATGTTGTTATAGACGGAAGCAATTATGATCAAGAGTTGATAATCGGCGCACTGGTTGCTTATAACAAGGGAACGATTGAAAACTGCGGCATTACAAGCGGACGCGTTTCCTTCTATTCCAAATCCACGAGTACCTCCGGTTATATTAGCATTGGCGGTCTGGTCGGTGAAAACGACGGCGTGATCAACGGTTGCTTCTCCTATGCGAGCGTTTCCACCAGAATGAACTACATCAAGGTTAAGATCGGCGGTTTGGTTGGCTTTAACCCGAGCGGTTCGATCCTGAACAGCTATGCAACGGGCTCCGTGTCGGGCGAATTGAGCTCTTCCGTGGCAAGGGGCAAGTCGTACGTATACGCGGGCGGTCTTGTTGGCGAATTTGAAGAGGGCAGGATCGCATATTGCTACGCAACGGGTGACGTTTACGCCAGTGGTGCGAGTGCAACCGCAGGTGGCTTGATCGGTCTTTGCTCGTTTGGCAAGCTTGACTGTGAGTACTTGTTTGCTTGTAGCAGTAACGTTCGGGTGTATAGCTCCTACTATACGATTGCAGGTGGCTTTACTACCAATGCACCGAACGATCTGACAGAGAAGGATTGTTACTCTTACTCGGGTATGCGCGTGTATTCTCAAAAGGAAAGTGCTTCGGGTTATTCCGCAGTGTCGAAGGGCAAGGCAGAGATGATTGCCATTATGGCTGAAAACTGGGCTCCCTCCATCTGGAGCTTCTCGGATTCTGAGTATCCCACTCTGATCTATTTCGCAAACTAAAACAAAAAACAGCGGTGCTTGCCAATGGCAAGCACCGCATCTTTATGCGTTTAAATTCTTCGCACGGGTTGGGTCAGGGGCGTGCCGCCTTCAAAGGCGGCAATGACTGCGTCCACCTCGCCGACACTTTCGGTTGAAAACAGAAAATGCTGTGCGGTGATGCGCGACTTGGCGAGCGCGTCACGGCGGTCGGACATGCAGGTGGGGAGGCTGTTGTAGATCACGCTGCGGTGCTCCCACTCGCGAAGCACGGGGAACACGAATCCGCGTCTGTCCTTGAGCATGATCGCGTTTTGTCCGCACGCGCGGCAGTTGCCGAGCTCCTTGCCAACGCATTTTTCAAGCGTCATGAGCGGCACGCGACCGTAAACGATCAGCGACGTATCACCGCCGATATCGCGCGCCTGCGGCAGAGTCAATTCGGGCGAGAGGATCACCGAGGGCACGCCAAGCTTTTCCAGCGCGCAGACGGTTTCCTCGTTCGTTGCGTTCAGGCGGAAATCTCCGACGGGGATCAAGCCCGCGGCGCGCACGAGCGAAAGATGCCCGAGATTGCCGACAATGGCATAGCGTGCGCCGATTTTTACCGCTTTTGCAAGCATTTGCGACACGCGAGGGCGATCCTTTTCAAAAATGACGGGCGGGAGCACGACGCCGTCGCAGCCGTCCGTTTCCTTGCCGAGCGGCAGATAGATGCGGTCAAAATACGCGCGTGCGCGCGGCGTGATCTGCGACGCTTCATAGAAGCGCGCCGAGCGGTGCGCGTGCCGCGTACCCGTTGCTTTTTGCGCGACGTATGGCGAAAAAGCGTGGCTTTGCGCGGGCACATGTGCGCTTTGGAGTGCCTCGATCGCGCGGCGACGCAGGTCGTTGAGGAGTGAGATCGGCACCATCAAGCCCTCGTCCAGCGAGAGCGCAAGCGTGCCGACCGTATAAAGTGTGCCGCCGAGCTTGGAAAGATTGCGCTCGACCGCCTCGCGCGAGAGCGGGGCGTTGATGGCTTCTTGCGGCGTTGCCCCCGTGACCGTGACGCTTTGCGCGCCGTTTGAAACGGTCAGCTCCATGGGTGTGCCTCTTTGAATGCGCGCCGAGAGGGCGAGCGGAATTTTACGGCTCAGCCCCGCAAAGGGCTCCAACGCACGGCTGACGTTCTTGTCGTCCTGCGAGCGCACGCCAAGCATACGTCGGTCAAGTTGTTCCTTGTAGTATCCGTCGGTAAAGCCGCCGCGCGAGAACGCGTCGGCAAGCGCACGCATCTCCTCGGGCGTTGCGGCGCGCCGCTCGTCCAAAAGTTTGCGCCAGATGCGCGTCGTGTCGCGGACGTATTCGGGGGATTTCATGCGCCCCTCGATCTTAAGCGACGCCACGCCGCAATCGATCAACTCGGGGACGTGCATGGCAAGAGAAAGATCCTTGAGAGAGAGGGGATAGGCGGCTCTTTTGCCCAAGGTGTAGGGCAGACGGCAGGGCTGTGCGCACTCGCCGCGGTTGCCGCTTCTGCCGCCCACGAGCGAGGAGAACAGGCATTGCCCCGAGTGGCTGACGCAGAGGGCTCCGTGAATGAACATTTCAATCTCCAAAGGAGAATTTTGAACGGTTTTGGCGAGATCCTCGGCGGATATCTCGCGCGCGACGACCATGCGCGAAAAGCCGAGATCCTTGAGTAGTTCCGCCGAGCACGCGTTGTGCCCCGACATCTGGGTGCTGGCGTGCAGCTCCATCGAGGGGAGCGCGCGGTGAATGGCAGCGGCACCGCCGAGATCCGCCACGATCAAGGCGTCCACGCCCGCCTTTGCGGCGTGTCGCGCGGCATCGACAAAGTCGGGTAGCTCGCGGTCGGTGACAAGTGTATTCAGCGTCAGATAGACCTTAACGCCATACGCGTGTGCGCGCAAAACGGCGGAGCGCAATGCGTCCCCGCCGAAATTATGTGCGTTCATGCGTGCGTTAAAGCATGCCCCGCCGAGATAAACGGCATCAGCCCCACCCTCGATCGCGGCGTCCAGTGCCTCGGGAGAACCTGCGGGGCAGAGCAGCTCGGGCAATGGATGAATCAAATCAGACATCTCCAAAGGTCAGAAAATCGAACATGCTACCCATGTGATTCTTTTTCGAGCCCTTCTTGCTGTTGTCGATCTCAACCGCGGGCTTTTCCTCGGCAACGGGAGCTGCCACGGGAGCCTCGGGCTGAACGGGTGCCGCTTCTTCTGCGGGCGTCTCGTCAAACGCGGAGATCTGGTCGTCCTCTGCCTTTTTAAAGGGCTTCGGAACGTACTTTGCCTTTTCAGCAACAGGTGCCTCGGGCGCAGGTGTTACCGAAACTGCCGCGCGGTCAAGGATCGAGCGCATCACGCTTGCGTCTTTTCGGAGCGTGTCCAGCTCCTCCTGCAGCGTTTCAATGGTCTTCTTAAGCTTTTCATTCTCGCCGGCGAAACGGAAGGCGTCCTTTTCTACCTTCTTGAAGGCCTCCTGCATCGCGATTCTCTCGGAGCAATAGGAGAGCGCGCAAAGGATCGCTGCCTCGTTTTTGGTGCAGCGGGGGCTCTTGAGATTGAAATCGCGCATACGGCGATCCAGCATGCCAACGATATTTTCGACCTCATCGGGGGACGCGTCGCTGATGATGTTCAGTTGCATATCGGCAACCGTGATAGTGTACTTCTGTTTCATGTCTGAGAATGAGTCCTTTCTTCTTTTTGATATCGCGTGCGCCACGATATACTAATCCATATATATTATACAATAAAAAAATGTGCTTGAAAAGGGGTTTTTTGAAAAAAATCAAAATTTTATTCGCTTTTTGTGGCGTGCGGTGAGCATTCCCCCGAAAAACGCCGTGCTTGTATGCAAAAGCTGCGATGATTTTGGCTTTGTTTTGCAAAAGCCCTTGCAAAACGGCGAAAATTGTGATACAATAGATTGAATAATCATGGGAGGAACGGCAGATGTTTGTCATAGAGCTTGCAGGAGTGCATATTGCGATCGACAATCGCTATCCGTATATTGAGCGGCAGTGTCGTGCCTTTTTGAGTGAGGGGGAGCCCGCCTTTACGGTGCGGGTCAGCGCGGACGAGCTCCTTGAGGAAGCGAATCACGGCGAATTTCCCGAATGGTATTGCGAGAGCATCTGCGCCTACCGCCACATTTGCGAGGAGCTGGCGGCGTACAACGTCTTTATTATGCACTCCTCGGTCATCGAGGTCGAGGGATACGCATATGCCTTTTGTGCCAAGAGCGGCGTCGGCAAATCCACGCATACGCGGCTGTGGCTCAAAAATGTCCAAAACGCACGCGTGCTCAACGGCGACAAGCCGCTGTTCCGCTTGGAGCCCGACGGCAGTATTACCGCGTTCGGCACCCCGTGGAACGGAAAAGAGAACTGGGGCGAGAACATTTCCGCACCTCTGGCGGCAATCTGCTTTATCGAGCGTGGTGAGGAGAACAAGATCCGACGTGCCGATGATGAGGAGATCATTTTTCGCCTGGCACATCAACTGTATCTGCGCGGTGCGCGGCAGTCGGTACAGCAGCGGCTTGTGCTGATGGACGCTTTGGTGCGCGCCGTTCCGTATTACGTCCTGGCTTGTACTATCTCGGACGAGGCGGCGCTCCTGGCATATGAAACCATGCGCAAAAAAGAGGATTGAGAGGATACGTATATGCAGATCAATAAGGATTTTACCATTCAGAAGGTGGGCGGCTCTTACGTGGCAGTGCCCGTGGGAGAGACCAGCAAGACCTTTCACGGCATGGTGCGCCTGAACGAAACGGGAGCCTTTTTGTGGAACCTGATGGTTGGGGTCGATAAGACCGAGGCAGAGCTTGTGGATGCGTTGCTTTCCGAATACGACGTGTCGCGCGAGATCGCAGAGCGCGACGTTCACCGCGTGGTGGAGCTGTTGCTTGAAAACAAGATCGTCGTATGAGCGAGAGCGGACAGTTCAGTAACATCGAGGCAGAGCTGCGGGAGCGGGGCGTGTACGTCAGCACCACCGCAGGCGTGAGTATGAAGCCCATGCTTCGCAACCGCCGCGATCGCGTCGTGCTTCTGCCGATCGGCGACAGAACGCTGAAAAAATGGGATCTGCCCATCTACCGACGTCCCGACGGCAAGTATATTCTGCACCGTGTCATCGGTGTGAAGGGAGACCATTATATCATTCGCGGCGACAATACCTATCGCAAGGAATACGTTCCGCGGGAGTGGATTCTGGGGTACGTGAGTGAGTTTTACAGGGGCAAGAAGCACGTCAGCGCGGACAGCAAGGGCTACCGTTTTTACGCGGCATTCTGGCAGCGGATATATTTTCTGCGCCTGCCTTTTCATTGGGCGCGGATGCTGGCATCCAAAATCAAGCACACAATATTCAAATGATCGGCGGGGCAATCCCCGCCGTCGGTATACCCGGAAGGAGATTTTTATGGAACCGAAGGATTATATCGTTACGCGCATCGAGGGGGAATACGCGTATCTCGCAGAGATCGGCAAGGTCGGTGAAGAGCTCTTCATCGCGCTGGCATTGCTGCCGCAGGGCACGGACGAGGGCACGAAATTGCATTACGAAATGCCGGAATATACCGTGATCGGGTGAGGGTATTATGAAATTGGAAAACGGACGTCCCGAAAGCTGTTCGGGCAGAGAAGCGCGCGAGGTGCGCGCGTATGACCTTTTGGATTCCTTGCAGATCTCCTACGAGCGAGTGGATCACGAAAGAGCCGAAACCATGGAGATCTGCGCGGGCATCAACGAAACGCTTGGCGCGACCATTTGCAAAAATCTGTTTTTGTGTAACCGTCAGGGAACGGCGTTTTATCTTTTGATGATGCCGGGCGACAAGGTGTTCAAGACCAAGGAGCTGTCGGCGCAGATCGGCTCGGCGCGACTGTCCTTCGCGTCCCCCGAAAAAATGCTGGAATATCTCGACATTCTCCCGGGAGCGGTGAGCGTGCTGGGGCTTGCCAACGACAAAAGCCGCGCCGTGCAGCTGCTTGTGGACGAGGACGTGCTGAAGGGGGAATACGTCGGTTGCCACCCCTGTGTCAATACCTCGAGCTTGAAGCTGAAAACGTGTGACGTGTTTGAAAAGCTTCTGCCCGCCACGGGGCACACGTATCGCACAGTACATCTCGTGGGGGCGGAATGATGTCGCACGCAAGGGAGATTCATCCGATTGCGCCGCTGTTTGACAGCGAGAGCCGCGTGCTGATCTTAGGGAGCTTTCCTTCGGTCAGGTCACGCGAGGAGGGCTTCTTTTACGGCCATCCGCAAAACCGCTTCTGGCGCGTGTTGGCGGCTGTTTTGGAGGCACCCGTACCCGAAACGGTTGAACAAAAGCGTGCGCTTCTGCTTTCTCGCCGTATCGCGCTCTGGGACGTGATCGCGTCCTGCGAGATCATGGGATCGTCCGACGCATCGATCCGCAACGCCGTGCCGACCGATCTCTCGCGCATTTTGCAAAGCGCACCGATCGAGCGCATCTATGTCAACGGAAAGACCGCCGCGCGCTGTTATCAACGCTATCAGCTGCCGCTGACGCGCAGGGAAGCAATCACACTCCCCTCCACAAGCTCCGCCAACGCCGCGTGGAGCCTTGATGCACTGATCGATGCGTGGAGAGAAATTGCCACATAAAAAGAGCACTTGCAACGTGTGTTGCAAGTGCTCTTTTGTGCCCATGACGGGTGGCGGGCATATGATGGATAGTGAATGTTATTTGAAGGAGTGTGGCTATGAATTTCAACAGCGCAAATACGAATATGTCCTCTTTTTTGAACCGCCGTCCGACCGCGCAGGCGAGCATGGTGGGAGCCGAGCAATACAGCGGTGTGCAGGGCGTTGTGCGGTTTTATCAAACCGCATACGGCACGCTGGTCGTTGCCGAGATCGTCGGGCTTCCCGATGGCGGCACGGATTGCGAAAGTCCCATTTTTGCCATGCACATTCATGAGGGAGGAGATTGTACGGGAACACTTGACGATCCGTTTGCAAACGTGGGAGGGCATTACAATCCGCAAGGGTGCCCGCACCCCTATCACGCAGGAGATCTGCTCCCCTTGTTCAGCGCAAACGGATATGGCTTTTCGGCGTTTTTGACCGATCGCTTTTCGGCTCGGGAGATCGTTGGCAGAGCCGTGATCATCCACGCACGTCCCGATGATTTTTCCACGCAACCCGCAGGGAACGCAGGTGATAAAATTGCCTGCGGTGTGATCCGCGGGTAAATCTTATTGGCAGGTGCTTTGTCGACGGCGCATGCGTCGCCAATTGAAAAAGCCGTAGAGGTCGTTGACGAGGAACGTGACAAAGCAGAGCACCATGGGAATATAGCCGGGATCGCGGAATGACGCGATTCCCCAAAGCAGGATCAGCACCACGTCGTTGGCGGCGTAGCCTAAGCCGTAGTAGGGAGAGCGCAAAAAAGTCAAAGACGCCGCAAGGAAGCTGGTGGCAACCGAGAGCGTGGAGGGAATGAGATTGGCGGTGTTGAAAAAACGCAGGATAAAGTAGAACGCCACCGTGACCGCTACGGTCAAAACGCTTAAAACGCACCACGTGCGAGGGCTTACGCGCGCGACCTCGACCTCGTTGTGCCCCGATGCCGACGGATGGCGCAGCCATGAAATAACCGCTAAAACCGCAATCGGTGCACTCATGCCGACATAGGTGATGACCTCGCCAAAGTAGCGAAGCTTCCACGAAATGATCGCGTACAGCACCGCAAAGATCACGATCAGCCCTTGCCCCAGAACGTCCCCCTTGGCAAGAAAGATCAACGCCGTCACACCGATCAACGTCGCAATATAAGTCAGCACGTCACGGTCTGCGTTGAGAATAAACGAGAGCGTCACCGTCATAAGCGAGCCGATCCAGATCAGACACTCATGGCGCGTCAGCGTGCGAAACGGATTTTGATAGTTCATAAAACAGCCTCCATGCCACTCCAAAAAAAGCACCCACGCACATCCTCCAAGACCTAACGATGCGCCTGAATGCTTCCTGCCCGGTGGCAGATTCTTTATTGCAATGATTATAACACGAAACCACGGAGTTGTCAAGTGCTTTTGAGAGAAACAAACATAACAACGCAAAGGCATTCTCTCGGGCGGCAGCGCGCTACGGCGTAGGACGCGGAAATGTGCGCCGTAGGGCATATAGGCTCGAGTGCTTGCCGGGTATCCCTGCGGTGAAATTGGAGAAGGGGACGGGGAGAACTTTTTTAAAAAGTTCTCCCCGATAAATCCTTATAGCTCATCTACGCGCTTCGCGGCGCAGAGAATGCCGATCTTGCCGCTTTCGTAGGTAAGTCCCCCTTGGAAAAACGCCGTGTAGGGGGGGCGGAGCGGGCCGTCGGCGGAGAGCTCGATCGAGCTGCCCTGCGTAAAGGCACCTGCCGCCATGATCACGCGGTCGCCGTAACCGGGCATTGCCCAGGGCTCGGGTGTGACGAAGGCGTCCACGGGAGAGCCCTCCTGAATGCCGCGGCAGAAAGCGCAAAGCCCTGCTTCCGATCCCATGATGACCGATTGGATAATGTCGTGCCGCTCCTCGTTCCAGCGCGGCTCGACTGTGTAGCCGAGATGCTCAAAAATGTACGCCGCCAGATGCGCGGTCTTGAGTGCCTGCGCCGTGGTGTGCGGCGCGAAAAACAAGCCCTTGTACATCAGCTTGTTCTGCCCCAGGGTAGCCCCCGCTTCAGCACCGATGCCGACCGAGGTCATGCGGTAGCTTGCAAGCTCCACCGCGCGGCGCGTGCCCGCGAGATAACCGCCCGTTTCCGCCATTCCGCCGCCGGGATTTTTGATCAGCGAGCCGATGATCAGATCTGCGCCCACCGCCGCAGGCTCGCGCGTTTCCACGAACTCGCCGTAGCAGTTGTCTACCACCACGTAGGTTTCGGGGCGGATCGCCTTGACAAAGCGAACAAGCTCACCGATCTCGTCCACGCTCAGCGTTTTTCGGTTGAGATAGCCCTTGGAGCGTTGCACGAACACCATCTTCGCGCGATTGCCAAGCGCGCGGAGCTTCGTGCCGATCTCATCGAAATTGAATTTACCGTCGGGGGTCAGGTCGGTCTGCTCGTAATCCACGCCGAAGTCCTTGAGCGACCCGTTTCCGGGCGTGCCCGAGATGCCGATGACCTCCTCGAGGGTGTCGTAGGGCTTGCCCGCGACCGAATACATCACGTCACCGGGTCGCAGAATGCCAAAGAGCCCGATGGAAAGCGCGTGCGTGCCGCTGATGATGGTGTGGCGCACGATCGCACTCTCTGCGCCCATCACGTCAGCCCAAACCTCCTCCAGTACGTCGCGTCCGCGATCGTCGTAGCCGTAGCCGCTGGTGGATTGGAACATTGTGTCGCTGACACGGTGCTCGCGGAAGGCGTCCATCACCTTCTGTGTGTTTTCAAACGCGATCGCGTCAATGCGCGAGAAATGCGGTTCAAGTGCCTTTTCTGCATCACGTGTGAGATTTAACAGCTTTTCCGGAAATTGCATGGGTTGGTTCGTATCCTTTCTTTTTGTCAGTTGTCGTCATCAAGATCCAAGCTCGGAAATTGGATGCTTTCCAACGACCGGGGCGAGAGTCCGTCCGAAGATTCGGCAGAGCCCTTGTCGGACGCGGATTCCTCTGTGGGCGCGGTTGTCGGCGCAGTGGCGCGGATAGGATCTGCCGCCTCTCCATCGTCGGGGTCGATGCTCGGGAATTCCACGTGCTTGGCATCGTCGCGACGTGCGATGTCGTGATAAAAGAGCGCGCGTGCGGTGTAGTGATAGGGGGAGAGGAAGATCAGTCCGATCCCGCAGGTAAAGAGGCTTGCCGGCAGATACCAGCCGATGAAGCTGATATCCAGACAAAACAGCTTCCATTTGTTGCCGCGCATGAGCGTGCAGGAGGAGCGGAGTGCCTCAAGTGCCGTTGCCGTGGGGCAGTCTGCCATAATGACGTATGCAAAGCCGAATACGTAGGTTGCGAGCACGCTCAGAAGCGCACTGACCAGCAGACCGCCGACAACGATCAAAGCGGGCTTCAGGAGCACGCGCACCAGCGGCTTTAGGTCAAGTGCCTGTAGCTCGGCAAGGCTGTGTGCGTCAAGAAGCACGTGCGACGCGATACCAAGGGAGAGCAGGAGCGGGATCAGCGTGACCAGCGAGATCAAAAACTGCAACGTGTTGAGTCGCACGGTCTTGAAGTATCCACTCTTGAAATAGCGGAACAGCGTGGGCACGCGGATCTCCGCTGCATTTTCGTCCACGGTTTCCAAAAGAAATCTGCGATAGCCGACCTTAACGGGAGCGGCGACGAACAGCTCAAAGCCGACCGAGATGATCACGGCGAAAACGGCGGTGGCGACTGCGAACGCTTGGAGGAGCTGTTGCTGCTGCTCGGTCAGCTCCACGGTCAGCTCCACGGCATCTTCTTCCTCAGCGCTTTCGGCCTCTCCAAACAAGCTCGCGGTTTCTCCGGAGCTCGTTTCGGCTGTGGGAAGGTCGATGTTGATGTTGAAGCTTGAGGATACGCTGATGCCGCCCAGAAGAATGGCGAGGAACGCTACGAGGATCGCTATGCCCCAGCGGTTCGAGAGCCGCTCGCGCGCTTGCGCGCGGTAGTATTTTGCGTTTTTCTTGACGGGTGCGTCAAAAAAGACCGCTTCGTTTTCGTTTTGATTCTGAAATTGATCTTGATTCATACGTGACGTTCCTTTCTTATTCGAATTCGTTTACGATCATGCGGAAGTGCTCGCCGCGTTCTTCGAAATTTTTGAAGGCATCAAAGCTTGCACAGGCGGGGGAGAGGAGAACAACGTCGCCGTGGCGTGCCGTGGCCTTCGCCAGTCGCACCGCGCCGTCAAAATCGGGCGCGTCGAGCACGGGGATCAAGCCTTGCCGAATTTCCTGCTTGCCCTCCAGCGCTGCGCGGATCTTCGGAGCGGTCTGTCCCGTCAGGATCACTGCCTTGGCGTGTACGCAGAGTGCGTCTGCCAAGGGCTCCATGGGCGTGCCCTTGTCGGAGCCTCCGCAAATGACGATGGGCTTTTGCGGGAGCGCGGAAAGCGCCGCCGCCGTGCGCGTGGGCGAGGTGTCGATCGAGCTGTTGTAGTATTTCACGCCGTTAAACTCGCGCACAAGCTCCAATCGGTGCGCCACACCCTTGAAGCTTTTTGCTACATGCGAGATGGTTTCGGCACTGACCAAGCCGTCGGTCAGTGCGATGGCGGTCATATAGTTTTCCAGGTTGTGCCGACCGGGCAGGGCAATGTCTGTTGTCTTTACCATTGCGTGCTCCCGTTCGCCATCGAACAGCAGAACGGTTCCGCCGCACTCGTAAACGGCGCGGTCATTCTTTTGCAGGGCAAACGAGGGGACATCCTGCTTTTTGGAAGAAAAATAGGTTTTCGGAAGTGGGGAGGCTTGCGTTCGGCGGTAGGCAATTTCATTTTCGGCGTTGGTAATGAGGCGGCGGCAGGGCGCGTGCGTGTAAAGCTGCGCTTTTGCCGCGACGTACTCATCCATGTCGGTGTGCCAGTTGAGATGATTGGGAGAGAGATTCGTTATGGCAGCGATGTGCGGAGAGCGGTGCATGGTCATGGCTTGAAAGCTGGAAAGCTCCAGCACGGCGTAATCATCGGAGGTCATTTCAAGCACGCGGCTCAGCAAGGGGGTGCCGATATTGCCGCCCACGTATACGCGTCCTTGTCCCTTTTTGCGGCATTCCTCCTCCAACAGCAGCCCCGTGAGCGTGGTGGTCGTGGTCTTTCCGTCGCTTCCCGTGATGCCGATGACGGTGCACGGACAAAGCTCCAGAAACAGCTCCATCTCCGAGGTCAGGATCGCACCTCGCGCGATCGCATCGAGAAGGGGGGGAATGTCGGGGCGGATGCCGGGGGAGCGGAAGATCACGTCCTCGTCGATGCCGTCCAGATACCCCTCGCCCAAGATCAGCCGCACACCGCGCGCCTCCAGGGCATCAAGCTCCGTGCCGAAGTCTGCGCGCGTTTTTTTGTCACGCGCCGTTACAAGGGCACCTGCGTTTTGCAAAAAGTCGATCAGCGGGCGATTGGAGATGCCCAAGCCGACCACTGTACAGCGCACGCCCTTGATCTGTTGCAAAAAATCCGTCCGTTCCAAATCGCACCTCCAACAGGATAACTGTTTATATTATATTCTATTTAACGCAAAGTTGCAAGAGAAAAAAACAGAAAAATGCGATTTTTCGAAAAAACCTGACGTTTCCCCCTTTTCAAAACCGAAAATATCTGTTATAATAAAGGGTAGAGTAAACGGAAAGGACAGAGCAATGCCTACGAAAAAGAACGAAACGCAACAGTACAACGATCAGAGTATCAAAGCACTCAAGGGTGCAGACCGTGTCAGAAAACGTCCTGCGGTCATTTTCGGCTCGGACGGACTTGAGGGCTGCGAGCACTCTTTTTTTGAGATCCTCTCCAATGCGGTGGATGAGGCACGCGAGGGTCACGGCAACGAGATCAAGATCACCGTTTTTCAGGATCAGAGCATCGAGGTCGACGACCACGGACGCGGCGTTCCGTTGGGCTGGAACGAGGCCGAGGGCAGATGGAACTGGGATCTGATCTACTGTGAGCTGTATGCGGGCGGTAAGTATGAAAACAACAGCGGCGGCTCGGCGTACGAGTATTCGCTGGGACTTAACGGCCTTGGCGCGTGCGCAACGCAGTGCAGCTCCGAATATATGATCGTCAAATCCTACGACGGCAAGGTGGAGCGCAGTATCCGCTTCCGCCGCGGCGAGGTCAACGGCGAATTGCAGGAGCGACCGCTCACGCCAAAGGAAAAACGAACGGGCACGGTGGTGCTCTGGCGCCCCGACCTGAAGGTCTTTACCGATATCAACATTCCGCACGAATTTTTTCGCGATACCCTGCACCGTCAGGCGGTCGTCAACCCGGGGATCACGTTTGTTCTGCATATCGAGCAGGAGGACGAGAGCTTTACCGAGGAAAAATTCGTCTATCAGAACGGCATTTCCGACTACCTGTCCGAGCGAGTGGGCGACGGCGGCTTGACAGCCCCCGTGCTCTGGCACCTGGAAACGCAGGGACGTGACCGCGAGGACCTTGACGAGTACAAGCTCAAGGCGGACATCTCCTTCTGCGTGTCGAACAAGGTCAATATGCTCGAGTACTACCACAACTCCAGCTTTTTGGAGTACGGCGGCTCGCCCGACCGTGCGGTCAAGTCGGCGTTCACCTACATGGTCGACAAATACCTCAAATCGAATAACCGCTATAACAAAAACGAAAGCAAGGTTACCTTTGCGGATATCGAGGACTGTCTGGTGCTGGTCATCAACAGCTTTTCCACGCTGACGTCCTACGAAAATCAGACCAAAAAGGCGATCAACAACGTCTTTATTGCCGATGCGCTGAATGAGTTTTTGCGCAAGCAGTTGGAGATCTATTTCATCGAAAATCCGCGCGAGGCGGAGATGCTTGCCAACCAGGTCCTGGTCAACAAGCGCAGCCGCGAAACCGCGGAGCGCGCACGCATCGACGTCAAAAAGAAGCTTTCGGGCTCGATCGACGCGGGTAACCGCGTGGAAAAATTCGTCAACTGCCGCTCCAAGGATCCCAACGTGGCAGAGCTGTATATTGTGGAGGGAGATTCCGCACTGGCGTCCTGTAAAATGGGACGTGATGCCGATTTCCAGGCGGTCATTCCCGTGCGCGGTAAAACCTTGAACTGCCTCAAGAGCGACTACGACAAGATCTTCAAGAGCGAGATCATCACGGATCTGCTCAAGGTCATCGGCTGCGGCGTGGAGATCAAGAGCAAAAAGCAGAATGATCTGAGCGCGTTCAATCTTGAAAACCTGCGCTGGTCCAAGATCATCATCTGTACCGATGCCGACGAGGACGGCTTCCAGATCCGCACCCTCCTGCTGACGCTCTTCTACCGTCTGCTGCCCACGCTTCTCGCGGAGCATAAGGTGTTTATTGCGGAGTCGCCGCTGTTTGAGATCACGACCAAGGACGAAACGCTCTTTGCGTTTGACGAGTTTGAAAAGGCGGAGATCCTCAAAAAGCTGGGCAACAAGAAGTACACGCTGCAGCGCTCCAAGGGTCTGGGTGAGAACAACGCCGACATGATGTGGCAGACCACCATGAACCCCGAAACGCGCCGACTGATCTCGGTCAGCCCCGCCGATGCCGCCGCAACGGAGATCATTTTTGACACGCTCCTTGGCGACAACCTGCCCGCGCGTAAGCAATTCATCACTGAAAACGGCGCGCGCTATATGAAGGACATCGACGTATAATGCGCAAAAAAAGAAACCGTCGCAGCGCGACGGTTTCAGATCACTGACAAAGCCTATTTCAAGCACGAGATAGGCTTTGTTTTTTGCAAAGAAATAGTAAAAATGTGAGGACATTGGAGGAATCCCTCCAACATAGGTTGGCAATCTTCTTCAAGTTCTGCACGGCGGCAGTGA
>JAZODU010000063.1:0-26665 GCA_045597145.1 Eubacteriales bacterium | reverse complement strand
TTTTGAAAAAATCCTTATAATTTTTCATATATGGCTTTTTTGACGATTTCGGTGCGAAAAAAATGTGTAGAATAATGGTGGTTCGTTCACAAAAAGTTCATGCACTTGGGCGAGGTTTGTGATATAATGTTTTCTACAATGACTGTTATGTCTTTTATATCTTTTGTTGCGGAGGTTATCATGGCAGAAAAGAAAATGCTTGCAATCGATCTCGGTGCATCCAGCGGTCGCGGAATCGTCGGCTCCTTTGACGGCGAGAAGCTGACCTTGAAGGAGAACCACCGTTTTCCCAACGATCCCGTTATTGTAAACGGAAGAATGTACTGGGATATTCTTCGTATTTTTCACGAGATCAAACAGTCGATTACAAAAACTGTACTGGAGAAGGACAACGTTCGCTCGATCGGTATTGACACATGGGGCGTAGACTATGCACTTTTGGATAAAAAGGGCAGAATGCTCGCCAATCCTTATCACTATCGGGACACCCGTACCGATGGTGTTGTGTCATATATCGGTCGCTTTTTTACGCAAGACGAGCTGTATGCCAGAACGGGCATTCAGTGCATGAATTTCAACACCATCTTCCAGTTGGCATGCGATCTGCGTGACGATCCCGACAAGGTGGCAAGTGCCGATCGGCTCTTGAACATTCCCGACCTGCTCAACTATTTCCTGACGGGGAATATGGTCAATGAATATACCATTCTTTCCACGGGCGCACTGCTCGACGCTGACGCGCGCGACTATGCCTTTGACATGATCGACAAGGTGGGGATCCCGCGCCGCCTGTTTGGCGAGATCGTTCAGCCGGGGTACAAGCTCGGCAAGCTTTCCGAGCAGGTGCAGAGCGAAACCGGCAAGACCGATGCGGACGTTTTAACGGTGGCATCGCACGATACCGCCAGCGCGTTGATCGCAGTTCCCACGGAGGAGGACGATTTCGTATTCATCAGCAGCGGCACCTGGTCGCTCATGGGCACGGAGCTCAAGTCTCCCAAGATCAATGACGATACCGCAAAATCCAATTTTGCAAACGAGGGCGGCGCGTGCGGCAGCATCCGCTTCCTCAAAAACATCATGGGGCTCTGGCTCATTCAGGAGTCGCGCCGTCAGTGGCGACGCGAGGGGCAGGAATACAGCTTTGCACAGCTTGAGGCATTGGCAAGAGAATGTAAGCCGCTGCAATGCTTTATCAACCCCGATGATCCTTCCTTCGCAACCCCCGGCAACCTTCCCGATCGCGTGCGTGAATATTGCCGCCGCACGGGGCAGTACGTGCCTGCAAGCGTGGGCGAGGTCGTCCGTTGCATCTATGAAAGTCTTGCGTTGAAATACCGCATGACGGCGGAATCCATCAAGACCCTGACGGGACTTGACACCAAGGTGATCTACGTGGTTGGCGGCGGCACCAAGGACCCGTTCCTGTCGCAAATGACCGCTGACGCTACGGGTATGCCCGTGTCGGCAGGTCCCGAGGAGGCGACCGCGATCGGAAACCTGATGATGCAGATGATGGCGGCGGGAGATGCCAAGGATCTCAAGGATGCCAGACGCATCGTTGCACGCTCCTTTACCTGCAAGCGTTACGAGCCGACGGCAGACCGTGCGGCATGGGATGCGGCTTATCAAACTTTTTGTGCACTCAACTGACGAAAAATTACCTGTCAGTGCGGCGAAAGCCGTAAAAAGGGGATATACATGTAAAAAATAAAAAACGGAGGCTTTATTATGAAAGACAACCAGTTCGGAGAACTTGCCGTCATCGGTATGAACGGCTGCGGCGCATTTGCGGATCAGGTCGACTATTATCTGAAGGATTGGCGCAGACACGGCGACGATCGCAGTTTTTTGGTCGAGGCAGATTGCCCCAGATTCGGCTCGGGGGAGGCAAAGGGTATCATTCACGAGTCTATGAGAGGCAAGGACGTATACATCATTTGTGATGCGTTCAACTACGGCGTAACCTACAAAATGTACGGCATGACCGTTCCGATGAGTCCCGACGATCATTTTGCGGATTTGAAGAGAATCATTGCGGCGATCGAGGGCAAGGCGAGACGCGTGACCGTTATTATGCCCATGCTTTACGAGGGCAGACAGCACAAGAGATCCGGACGCGAGTCCCTTGACTGCGCGCTGATGCTGCAGGAATTGGTTGCTATGGGCGTGTCCAATATTCTGACCTTCGACGCACACGACTCCCGTATCTGCAACGCAATCCCGCTCTCTGGCTTTGACAACGTGCGTCCCACCTATCAGATGATCAAGGCACTCGTTCGTGCCGTTCCGGACGTTCAGATCGATAAGGATCACATGGTGATTGTTTCTCCCGACGAGGGCGCAATGGCACGCTGCATGTACTACAGCTCGGTGCTGGGTCTGGACATTGGTATGTTCTATAAGAGAAGAAATTACTCCGTTGTCATCAACGGTCGCAACCCTATCGAGGCACACGAGTACCTCGGTCAGGACCTGCACGGTAAGGACGTGATCGTTGTTGACGATATGATCGCATCGGGCGAATCCATGATCGATGTTTGCAAGCAGCTCAAGGAGAAGGGCGCAAATCGCGTATTCTGCTTTGCTACCTTCGGTCTGTTCACGGAGGGCTTTGACAAGTTTGATCAGGCTGCCAAGGCAGGTGTGTTCGATAAGATCTTCACCACCAACCTCGTTTACCGCCGTCCCGAGCTTGCTACCAAGGATTGGTTTGTTGAGGTCAATATGTGCAAGTACGTTGCATACCTGATCGATACGTTGAACAACGATGCAACCATCAGCACGTTGCTTAATCCCGTCAAGCGCATCCAGAGTCTTATGGATAAGCACCGCAAGGACTTGTCCGTACAGATGAAGATCGAATTTGATGATTGATTTGAATTTGAACTGAAGACAGCTTCCCGCGCGCCGAAAAGAAGAGTGCGTTTGTGATGCCGCGGTCGAAAAATGCCGTCGGTTTTCTTGAAAAAAGGACATTTTCCAAAGAAAATGTCCTTTTTTGACGCTTTGTTCACGGTTTTTTATACTTCCTATTGCATTTTCAAATAAAATATGATAGAATATAATATAATGGATTCTTATATAAATTTTCAGGAGGGATACCTGTATGAAAACAAAAAATGCGCCGGGCAATCACGAACTGCTGAAAAATCTGGAGATCATTCTGGATTTTATATTGAATTTCGGGTTTGCCGTGGCAAGCTATTATATCGTTTTCTTTATCACCAAAACCGATATTTACCCAATCGGCACGCTTCGTATGATCGTCACGACGTTGCTCTTCTGCGTGTTGGGCTCGATCCTGTATAACTATCACAATGTATACGTTCCGATGCGAACGCAGGGGCCCTTGTTCTTTGTCAGCCGTATTTTTCTCGTTACGGTAGAGATCTTCGTGCTGTCGGTTCTGCTCGTGATCATGACGGTTGATGAATGGTACAAGGACTTTTTCCTGGCATGGAGCCTTTGGACGAGCATAATCAGCTTTATTTTCATCACCGCCAAAAAGGTGATGATGCTGTCGATCCTGCACTCGGTTCGTGCCCGTAATAAGCGAAGCATCAAGAAGATTCTGCTTGTGACCGACAGTCAGGAAATGGCGGACGAATATATGGAGGAGATCCTTGACAACCCGCATTTCGGTTATTCCGTGATCGGTTACGTCGGAAACCTCAACGTCAACGGACTTAAGCATCTCGGAACAACGGGAGATCTTGACCGCGTACTGAAGGAATATAAGCCCGACGAGGTCGTCGTTGCGCTGGATACCGTGCGCAAAAAGCTGATCACGCGCTACATTGGCGTTTGTAACAACAACTGTGTAAAGGTCATGGTCGTGCCTGCGATTTGCGGATACTTTAAGTCGCCCCGTCAGATCTCCATGATCGGCAATCTTCCCGTGGTGGATATCCGAAGCACGCCTCTGGACAACGTGTTCAACCGTTTCCTCAAGCGCACGCTGGATATCGTCGGCTCGCTGATCATGATCGTGATCACCTCGCCCCTGATGCTCTTTACCGCCATCGGTGTCAAGCTATCCTCGCCCGGCCCGATCCTGTTCCGTCAGACGCGTGTCGGGTGTCATAACGAGGAATTTACGATGTATAAGTTCCGCTCCATGCGTGTCAACGACTCCCAGCAAACCGGCTGGTCCACCGAAAACGACCCGAGAAAAACGCGTTTCGGCGCGTTTATCCGTAAGGTCGCTCTGGACGAGCTGCCGCAGTTCTTCAACGTCCTCAAGGGGGACATGAGCCTTGTCGGGCCTCGCCCCGAGGTGCCTTTCTACGTGGAAAAATTCATGAAGGAGATCCCGCTGTATATGCTCAAGCACATCTCGCGCCCTGGCATTACGGGACAGGCGCAGATCAAGGGCTTGCGAGGGGATACCTCGATCGAGGCGCGCATTGAGGAGGACATCAACTATATCGAAAACTGGACGTTCTGGACCGATATCCGTATTCTGTTCCTGACGCCGTTCCGCATGATCAACCGCCACGAGAAATACGCGGCGCGTGACAAGCACGAGGAAGCAAAGCAAAATGCAAGACGCGCCCCCGAGAACGAAGCACTGGAGGAGAGCCACGATGACACAGAAACGCCGTAAGATCCTCTATGCCGCATCAACGGCATCGCATTTGCGTCGTTTTCATATGCCGTATATCGAGCGCTTGCGCAAGGATTACGACGTGTATCTGATGGGAAGCCGCGGAGAGGGGATCGATTTCCCGATCGATTTCGCCAAAAGCTTTTTCAGCCTTTCCAACCTGCGCTCAATCGGCAAGATTCGGAAAATACTGAAAAAAGAGCGCTTTGACCGCGTGGTCGTCAACACCACGCTGGCGGCGTTTTTGATCCGCGCGGCAATGATCGGCATGAAAAAACGCCCGTTTGTGATCAACGTCGTGCACGGCTATCTTTTTGCTGAGAAGGATACGGGGCTGAAAGCAAAGATTTTGCTGCTTTGCGAAAAGCTGTTGCGTCGACAGACCGATGTGATCGCGGTTATGAATCAGGATGATTTGAACATCGTTCAAAAGCACCGCCTGTGCCGCGGAGATGTGTTCTTCATGAACGGCATGGGGATTCCCGACGTGATGGAGATACCCGCGCGCGATCCCGATCTGCGCGCCGCATACGCTCCCCATGACGATGATATCCTTTGCACGTTTGTCGGAGAATTGAGCGGCCGCAAAAATCAGAACTTTTTGATCCGCGCCGTCGCGGGGCTTCGTGCCGCGGGGCTTCCCGTGCGCCTGCTGTTGCTGGGCGAGGGAGGTGCGCGCGAGGAGCTGGAAAAGGAGATCGTGGCTTTGGGGTTGCAGGAATCCGTCTTTTTGGCGGGCAACCGTGAGCCGATCGCCCCCTATCTCGGCGTGACGGATATTTACGTTTCCGCCAGCGTTTCCGAGGGCTTGCCCTTCAACGTCATGGAGGCGATGTCATTCGGGCTTCCGATCGTGATGTCGGATACGAAGGGGCAAAACGATCTAAAGACTACCTCGGACGATGCGGTTCTGTATCCCTTGAACGATACGGATGCCTTTTGCGATGCCCTCAAGGGTGTGATAAAGAGACAGAAATTTGGTACGCGCGTATGCAACTATCCTCAGTTGCAGAATTATCGCCTGCAAAGCGTGCTTGACGATAATATGGAGATACTGCTGAAAGGAGAGCCGAATGAAGAGTAAGCTTGATCTTTTGCGTGAATTTTATAATGGAATATGGTATGCCGTTTTATCGGGGCTTTTGGTCGTGATCGGCAACGTGACGGGGCTTGAGGTGCCGCTGTTTGCGGTTATGGTTGCCACCTTTTTCGTGGCGTGTCTGATCGCGTATGATTTCCGTTTTGCACTGGTACCGTTTTTGTGCACCGTGTTCTTTGTGTCGCCGAAAAATGCACCCAACATCACGGTGTTCCGCGAGCATTTCGGACAGCCGTCGGTTCTGATCGCGCTGGCGATCTCGTTCGGACTTTTGGCGGTGGGCGTGGTCGTGTTCGTGATACGCAACCGACGCCGCAGAAACGCAATGCCGTGGAAGGGCTTCTTTATGAGCATGGCGATCTTCTGCGCGGCGATGGCGCTCAACGGCGTGTTCAATCCCGCGTACACCATGCAGAATCTCGTTTATTCGCTTCAGTTTCCCTTGGCTCTGTTGCTGATCTACGTTTTGTTTGCACTGTACGTGCAGTTTGATCGCGGTGCGCTGAATTATTTCATGTATGCGCTCGTGATCGCAGGCATGGTGGTCTCATTGGAGTTGGTTTTGCGTTATATTATCAGCAATGTGATCGTTGACGGCGTGATCATGAAAGGCAGCGTAACGCTGGGGTGGGGCGTGTGGACGACCGTTGGCGGTATGATCGCATTTGCAATGCCCGCATGCTTTTACTGTGCCGCAACCCATCGGCGCGGCTGGATATTCTACCTTCTGGGACTTTTTGAATTTTTCTGTGTCCTTCTTTCGCAAAGCCGAGGGGCGTTGCTGATGGGGGCGTTGGTTATGCTGCTCTCGATCGTGGTCCTTTGCATTTTGGGTCCCAACCGCAGGATCAACCGATACCTGAGCGTAGGGTTGGTTGTTGCAGGTTTGCTCGGGCTGATCTTTATGCGTCGGCAGATCCTTATGCTGCTTCAGGATTTTATCAATCGCGGCTTTTACGACAACGGAAGATACTACCGTTGGGAGCTTGGAATCGGCAGATTTTTGAAGCATCCGATTTTTGGCGCAGGCTTTTACGATCACGGCATCGTGTCTGGCTGGGATATTCAGATCTATCCCGAGCTCTCTCACAACACCCTGATTCAGCTGCTGGGATCGAGCGGTATCGTCGGTACGCTGGCATATCTCTGGCACCGCTTTACAACGGTTTACAGAGTGACGAAAAAGCCCACGCTTTACAAGACCTATCTGGGGCTGTGCATTCTTGCGTGCCTTGGCTTTTGCATGGTGGACGTGCTCCTCTTCATCACGTATCCCTTGATCTTCTATACGCTGATCCTGCTCTTTCTGGAAAAGAGCGACGAGGTAGACCCTTAATATAAAAAAGAGCGAGAAAACAAACCGTTTTCTCGCTCTTTTTTAAGATTCGTAATCCTCGATCAGCTCGATCAGCTCGCGCCACGAGTGAAAGGTTACGCCACTCTCAAGCGCTTCTCGCGCCTCGCGCGGAAGCGTGGAAACCGAGATGTCAAAGGTGCGGATCAGGTAGCCCTCCTCACTGTAAACGCCAACCTTGCCGTTGTGCTCCTTTAAGGTAAAGCGGTTGTAGAGTACGTCGGCTGCCATGTCGTTGGCGGGTGGATCGGCAGAGCCGTCGGGGGCTTTGTCCGTTGGCTCTTGTGTTGGGAACCATGCCCTGACCAAGGCGGCGGCTTGGCTTTGGAACGCCATGCTTTTATCCAATGCCTGACGCATGATCACCAACGTCGTGAGCGTCAACACGAGGCAGATCAAAAGGAGAAACGCGCACAAAATCGTAAATATTTTCGTTGTATCCATAGACTTGCTCCTTTTTCATTTTTTTGCAAACAGGGTAATGATAGCATTTCCTTTTTTGAGGTTTATATTCATTTTCGCGCGGAAATACTAAAATTAAACCAAGGAAAAGGAGGAAGATCGATGCGGGCGGAGGCTCAAAAAAGAAAACGGAATATCTGGCGCGTAACGGCGGTTTTGGGAATTGCCTTGCTGTTGTTGATCCTTGCGTGCGTTGCATACGTTCAAGCGGGGTTTCAAAGGAATTTATCCGAGGAACTGCTCGGCATGCGCCACTTCGGCGGCTCGCCGCGCCTTTTTGCATATTCCTTTGAGGATCGCGCCAACCGTGTCGGCGTGGCACATGAGGTGACCGACGTGCTGTACGCGCAAAAGCAAAGTGCTTATAGCAAGTACGAAGAGATACCGCAAGCCTTGATTGATGCCTTTGTGGCGATCGAGGACAAGCGCTTTTTCGAGCACGGGGGTGTGGATTGGTATCGCACGCTGGCGGCGGGCGCGAATTATATTCTGGGCTTTTCGGATCGCTTTGGTGCGTCAACTATTACCCAGCAGTTAGTAAAGAATATGACGGGGGCGGACGACATCAGTGTGCGGAGAAAGCTGCAGGAGATCTTTTACGCGCGGGATCTTGAGCGGCATCTGGATAAGCGCGAGATCATGGAGCTGTATCTGAACGTGATCCATTTTTCGGATCACTGCGATGGGATCGGTGCGGCGGCAGAGCACTATTTTTCGAAAACGCCGATGGAATTGAGTGTGGCGGAATGTGCCGCGATTGCCGCTATCACCAACAACCCCTCATATTATAACCCGATCCGTCATCCCGAAAACAACCGCCGCCGACGCGATCTCATTCTTTCCGCCATGCACGAGCAGGGATACCTGAGTGACGCTGCGTACCGTGAGGCTGTCGCGGAGGAAACCGTGCTCAAAATCGATGATGTGTCGAACACCGACGGCGTTAATTCATGGTACACCGACATGGTCATTTCCGACGTGATTGCGGATCTGATGACGACATACGGCATGAGCCGCGCGGCGGCATCACACCTGCTGTATACGGGAGGCTTGCGAATCGATATCGCGATCGACGAGGAGGTACAGGAGACTGTCGAGGCATATTACCGCCATCGCGTGCGTCTGCCGCGAAACGAGGAGGGAGAATCGGCGCAGTCCGCACTGATCGTGATCGATAGCCGCACGGGGGATATCCTTGGCGTGGCGGGAGCGGTTGGAGAGAAAAAGGGCAATCATCTGCAAAATTTCGCTACGCAGACCTTGCGCCCGCCCGGCTCTACGCTCAAGCCCTTGAGCGTGTATGCACCGGCTCTGGAGGAGGGGATCGTCAATTGGGCGAGCGTTTACGATGACGTGCCGATTCAATTCAAGTCGGGCGCGTGGCCCAAAAATGCCAATGGGATCTATCGGGGCTTGACCAATCTCCCTTACGCGGTCGCACATTCCACCAACACGGTTGCGGTGCGCGTTTTGGAGGACGTAGGGCTGCAAAGGTCGTTTCGGTATGCTAAGGAGCGATTTCATCTCTCGCATCTGATCGATAGCGACTGTGACGTGGCGGCGCTGGCGTTAGGGCAAACGCATTACGGCGTGACCCTGCGCGAGTTGACGGCAGCTTACACGACCTTTGCGGATGCAGGCGTTTATCATCCTTACCGTTCCTATTACCGTGTGACGGATTCCGACGGGCGCATTTTGCTCGCACAGCCCGATCGTGGGGAGGTCGTACTGTCTGCGTCCAATGCTGCCATTATGACAAAGCTTTTGCAAGGTGTGATCAGTGAGGGGACGTCATCCTCGCTTTCCTTGCGCGAGATATGCGAATGCGCGGGAAAAACGGGCACGACCACGCGAGACAGTGACCGTTGGTTTATCGGTTACACCCCCGACGTGATCTGCGGTGTGTGGTGCGGGTATGCCTATCCCGAGCCCTTGACGGGTAAAAATCCATCTGCCGCGATCTGGAACGGCGTGATGCGTGAGATCGTGGCAGAAAAGGGAGGACGACGGGCTTTTGACGTGCCTTCCTCATTGGTTCGGGTCAGCTATTGCAAGGATTCGGGAAAGCTGATGAGTGATGCGTGTGCGGCAGATCCGCGCGGCGCGCGTGGGGAGCTTGGGTGGTTCGTCAAGGGGCAAGAGCCGACGGAGTTTTGCGATTGCCACGTTCTTGTGCCGTACGATCGGGACGCAGGCGGCGTCAGCCACGGCTACTGTCCGGAAGAAAGCTTGCGCTTTGTTGGATTGATCCGCGTGGAGCGGCGTTTTCCAAAGCAGATATACGTGAGTGACGCGGAATACGTTTATCGCGGTGACCCGTTAACGCTGGTACCGAACGGGAACGACGGGGAGGCGTATTTTGCGGTGACGGAAAAGGATTTTTACGGCATTTCCAATCGGTCGCGTCCCTTTCATCGCTCCTGTACGGTGCATGGCGCACAGTCTGAGCAGAAAGGCTTTGATGATCCCGATGGCTTGGGCGTGCCGTGGCAGATGCCCGTTCAAGAATAAAAGCATACGCACTCTCATAATGTGTACGGAGAGATGCGGAAAAACAGCATCTCTTTTGGGAGGTGCTGTTTTGTATAAGAAGAAATACGGAAAAATGACGGTTGGCGCGTGGCTGAATATGGAGATGAATCAGACACGCCCGATGCTGATGCTCGTCGTGGGGGCAATTATGCTGGCAGGCGGAATGGCGGTGCGCTTTGCCGTGGGGAACCCCTACATCATGCTGCTGGCACTTGACATCGGCGATATCGTTCCGCCTGTGTGGCTGATGACGCTTTTGTGGTCGGTGTCGTTTTTCGTAATCGGAGCGGCGGCGGGATTCGTGCTGGGGTATCGCTTGGGCGGCTGTGAAGTTGACAAATATAAGGGAGGTATGCTGTTCGTGATGCTTGCCGTCCTTGAGCTGTGCTGGTATCCCACGCTTTTTGGCGCAGGCTTGGTGTTTTTGAGCGTTCTGGAGAGTATTCTGACCCTTTGCCTCTCCGTCGGAGTCACGCTTTGCTTTTACCGTGTCAGCAAATTTGCGGGCATGCTGTTTCTGCTGCATAACGTTTGGCTTTGCTATATGCTGATCCTGAATTTTGCGATTCTGTTCAGGGGTTGATGTGTTTTGAAAAAATCCACATATCCTTTCTTTTGCACGGAGCATTTTTTGTAAAAATCAAAAAAAATGCGGAAAAGGAGATTTTTTTTCGAATAATCACTTTACAAACGACAAAAAATTTGGTATACTATAATGCGTGAAAAAATTTCCCGCCCGATCAAGCATTGATAGGGCAATAAAAAGGAGTGTGTGATTATGAGCCGTATGGTCGGCACAGTATCCCGTGGCGTTCGCGCCCCCATTATCCGCAGTGGAGATGATCTTGCACAGATCGTAACCGCATCGATCCTCGAGGCTTCCCGTGAGGAAGGCTTCGCAATCCGCGATCGTGATATCGTTGCGATGACGGAAGCGATCGTCGCACGTGCGCAGGGCAACTATGCAACGGTTGACGATATCGCAGCAGATGTCCGTGCAAAGTTCGGCGGCGAAACCGTTGGCGTTATTTTCCCGATTTTGAGCCGCAACCGCTTTTCCGTATGCCTGACGGGTATTGCAAAGGGTGCGAAAAAGATCGTTCTGATGCTTTCCTATCCCTCCGACGAGGTTGGCAATCACCTGATCAGCCTTGATGCGATGGACGAAAAGGGAATCGATCCTTACCGCGACGTCCTGACTCTTGAAAAGTACCGCGAGTGCTTCGGCTATGAGAAGCATCGCTTTACGGGCGTTGATTACGTAGAGTACTACGAGCAGCTGATCCGCGAGGCGGGTGCTGACTGCGAGATCGTGTTTGCAAACGATCCCCGTGCGATTTTGAAGTACACGGGCAACGTGCTCAACTGTGATATCCATACGCGCAAGCGCACCAAGCGCCTTTTGAAGGCAGCTGGGGCTTCCGTTGTGTACGGCATGGACGAGATCCTCAACGCTCCCGTGAACGGAAGCGGATATAACGAATATTATGGCCTGCTCGGCTCGAATAAGGCAACCGACACGCAGGTAAAGCTGTTCCCGCGTGATTGCCAGAGCCTGGTTGAGGATATCCAGAAGCGCATTTGCGACGCAACCGGCAAGCTGGTCGAGGTCATGGTGTACGGCGACGGCGCATTCAAGGATCCCGTAGGAAAGATCTGGGAGCTGGCTGATCCGGTCGTTTCTCCCGCATACACCTCCGGTCTTGAGGGAACGCCCAACGAGCTCAAGCTCAAGTATCTTGCCGATAACGATTTTGCCGCTTTGTCGGGAGATGCACTCAAGGAAGCGATCAAGGAAAAGATCAAGGAAAAGGATAGCGATCTGTACGGACAGATGGCTTCCGAGGGCACCACGCCCCGCCAGCTGACCGACCTGATCGGATCTCTTTGCGACCTGACCTCGGGCTCGGGCGACAAGGGAACGCCGATCGTCTTTATTCAGGGCTATTTCGACAATTATACCACCGAATAATTTTGTAAACGGGGAACGCATTTGTTGCAGATGCGTTCCTCTTTTTTTGTGGCGCGAGAGCCGTTTTTTATTTGCGAGTTTTTGACTTTTGTGACAAAAAGATTCCCTCAAAAGTCTTGACAACTATAGAAATATGTGCTATAATTTAGATAATTATAAAATGAATGGGAGAGAAACAAGATGAAAGTTCAACATGGTGCCGCTGTTGCGCATGCAGTCAAGTTGGTTTGCTTGATCCTTATGCTGGTGTTGATGCTGATCCCGTCCGTTTCCGTGTACACCGTGGAAACCGACGGCAACAATCTTTCGGCATTGTCCTTTTTTATCAAGCCCGTAAACGAAAACTCCAAGGAATACAAGGGCAACGAAAATGCTTTTGTGTTAAACGTTCCGCAGCTTGCGCTTGAGATGTGGGAACTGGCTGATGAGTATAAAGAAATGGGCGAAGAAATGGATTTGATCTCGCCTCCTCCCGTTGAAGGCAAGAACGAGGAGCCGGTCACGCCCGGCGATCTCTCCGAGGAGGATGCTGTGTTCCACGAGGAGATGCGCTTCAACCGCACCTTTATGGCAACCGCACAGTTCCTGTGCCGCATCGTCAGTATTCTGATGTACGCCGCATTTGCGTTGCTGTGCCTTGAAATTCTGATTTCTGCGGCACACCTGCTCTTCACCCTGCATCCCGCAATCGTATGGGTCAAGAAAAAGAATCCGATTCCCACGTTCTTCTGGGCAGGCGGTCTGTTTGCATCCTACATCGTGTGCGTTCTGTTCCAGTTCGCAATTCTCGGCGCACAAAACGCAACCCTGAACACACTGGAAGCATCCTATCGCGTTCAGTTGGTTCTTCAGGGCTTGCATTTCGCTTTGCTTTGGGTGATCGTATTTGCCGTTTATGTGGCGTTGGCAGTGATCCTCAAAAAGATTTCCGCTCCCAAGGCGTCTGCTTTGGAATCGGCAGAGCAGCCTGCATCCGGGGAAATTGCCGTTGCTGACGAAGCAACCGTCTGAGCCTTGGCGGATACTTAATGAATGGGAGAATACATACTATGAATAATTCTTGCACTCAAAAGAAAACAAAAGCAACCGTGTTTCTGTATATCGGACTTGCGATCCTGCTGGTGCTCCTGAATCTGTATGCGTATCTGGCAGACAGCGCAATCGTAGGTATTCAGATGCCGCAGATCATTCCCGACGTCGATGTCAACCTGCGTGAAACCACGACGATCGCGTATTTCCCGCGCAACATGATCATCGTTCAGGTGGCTGTGATCATTCTTTGCGTTGCTTATATGAAGAGCTCCTCCAAGGAGTACAACATCGGCATGGGAATGCCTGAGCACAAGGTTGGCTTTGCTTTTGCCATCATTGCTTTGGTCGTTGCGGTATTTTACTCCATTATTCAGCTCTCCTGGAAAGGGGCAGGGTACTGGCACATCGGATTGGTTGTGATTCTGGGAATGATCGCCAATATTTTCTTTATGGCTCTGGGCACCTATCTTTTCCGCAAATCCGGTATGGGGCGCGTAGCAAAGCTTTTGATCCCGCTGATCTGCGGCATGGTGCTCTTTGCACTGAACTTCTACTACGAAGTTCTTTTCATGAGCTTCTTTGATCCGTATCCGTTCGTTGGCCTGCTGCCCACAACGGTGATGCTCATTCTGATTATTTCCGGAGTTTTGCTTGCGTTCTTTGCATACGTTTTCTATTTGAAAACGCATCTGCTCTCGGTTTCGATCATCCTGTCTCTGATCTGGGGCGTTGCAGTTACGTCCTTTCCGCTCTCCTCTATGGCAACGCAGGCAGACAGAACTTCCTCCGACTTTACGCTGGAGCTGATGAAGATGGAATCGATTTCCGTGATCAAGAGCTACGGCTTTACCGAGGTCGTTACCTTGTTGGGTGCTATCGCAGTGGTTGCTACGGCAATCGTGATGCTGGTCAGTCTGCTCCGTGAAAAGGGCGAAGGCTTTGCCAGCGATGAGGTTGCAGCGTATGTTCCGTTGGAACCCTCTGCTGACGAGATTACCGATTGCAAGGGCTTTCTGGCTTCTTCCAAAACGCTGCTTCTTGCAGTTTGCAGCGTCATTTCGCTGGGCTTCCTTGGCTTCTCTGTGATCAGCGATCATGCAATCGGGATCAGTTCCTTCATTCTGGACGGTCTTGACGGTCTGTTCAACCGTAACGTGGGTGCATTCTTCCTCCTCTTGGCAGGCTTGATCGGATTTGTTGCGATCCTGGCACTGATCGGCGCGTTTGTGATCGGCTTGTTCCTCTTCTATAACACCAGAAAGCACCCCAACGGTAAAAAGACCCGTGCGGCTTGGATCTTCACGAAGATATTCATTTATGGTAGCCTTGCGGCGGATGCTGTGGTAGCGATCCTGTCTTTGGTTCTCGGATTTAGCAAATTCCTCACGGAGCTTCCGGAGGATCTCTACGTTTGGAACTATCTCTTGGGCGATCTTGTTAGGATGATCGACGATCTCGTTCTCTCGGGCACAATTCCCGGTATCGTGTTCTCCTTGGTCGTTGTTGTGCTGATGCTGGTCTTTGCGGGTTATCACACCGCTTCCTTGTTCCTGATTCTTGATTTTGAAAAGAACAACGGTGAAACCGTCAGAGGCAAGTTCCTTTACAAGACCGTTTACGTAATGACTATGATCTTTGGTATCGCAATGATGCTGATGGCACCTTGGTTCTACCAAGCACTGGATGCTTGCGTGGCAATGCTTGCAGGAGCGACACTGTTGCTCTTTGCTTCCACCCTGCGTTCCATTGCAAAGAAAAACTGATCTGTTATAAAAAGAGCCGATATGGAATTCCATATCGGCTCTTTCGTTTGTTATTGATTCTTGAAACGCTCCAGAATACTTTCGTAGGTAAGACCGTAGCTTTGTGCGATATCGCGTGCATAGCTCTTTCCGTCGGGCTTTGTGCGCGTGATTTTAAAGGAACGCTTGCCCTCGCCCTTGATGCCCGCTACCAGAGTGTCGATCGCCACACCGCCGGAGGCGAGCGAGCGACGGTTGATATTGTCGATCTCAGCGGCAAGTTCGTGCAGATGGGTGGAGAACAGGCAACGGCAGCCAACGTGCGCAAGACCTCCAAGCACTTCGGCGGCAATATAAGAGGCCTCGTAGCTTCCTGTTGAAGAGAGCGATTCGTCAAGAAGCACCAGACTGCACTCGGTGATGTAATCCAGAATCTCGCTCAAGCGCGCACATTCTTCACCCAGTCGCCCCTTGTCGATGGTGTCGTCGGCTCCCGTCGGGAAATGCGTGTAAATGCCGTCCACAGGAGAAATTGTAGCACTTTGCGCGGGAACGTACATGCCTAATTGAAGCATGACCTGGGCAAGACCCACCGCGCAGGTGATGACCGATTTACCGCCGCGGTTGGGACCCGATAGCACGTAGATCGTCGCTTGCTCGTCAAAGATCAGGTCGTTGGCAACGATCTCGTCCTCGATCTTGAGGGCTACACACGGGTTGTAGAGCTCAATCGCAGAGAATGCGCGCTCTTCCATGGGGCGGATATCCGGAATGGTCAGCACGCAACCCTTGTCCCGCAAAGCACGCAGCATTGCCGTTCCGCGCACCAAAAATTCGAACTCGGGCATGAGATTCAGCAAAAATTCCGTGTTCTCCAAAACGTAGGTTTGCACGATCTTTTTCCAAGAACGCAGGGAAGAACGGTATACGTCGTTGATCGCGCTGTTGAACGCCAAGGAAAGTGCCATTTTTTGGTTTTCAGATTGCTTCTTGCCAAACGGAACGAGATTGGCGATGCAGGTGTAGCTGTCGTTCTTGAAATTCAAGCGCAGGATCTTGTCAAGCACGTCGCCGGATTTGAAGGATTCGGCGTTAATCGAGAGGACGCCGGCGGAGGTGGGGCGAAGCTGCGCGTCAAGGTTCACTCCGACGGTCACGCTCTTGATCTCGCGCACGCGCTGGGTCAATTCGTTGAGCTTTTCGTTGAGCTCGTGGTAATAATCGCTTTCCGCCAAGGTCGTGATCAGCTCGGTCAGAGCGGTGAAGGCAGGGCTTTTCAGATCCTTTTTAACAAGCGTCAAGCCCTCGTGGAGCACCTTTACGCTGGATACGTAGAGCTCGATTTCGGTGATGCTGGAGAGATAATCGTCGGTGTCGCCGTTGTCCGCCTCCAGGCGGCGCAGCTCCATGATGTCGTTCAAAATCGGCACCAGGCGGTTGAGCATATTGGCAAGCTGCTCACAGCGCAGCATATCGTCAAAGGTTGCCATACGGTAGCGCATGACCTCGGGCTCGGTGGTGAAGAACTCGGAGAGATCGCGATTTTTCAGGTTGAAAATTTCCAACAGTCCAAGCTCTTGTAAGGTAAACAGATCGATATCCGGAACACACTCACCGCTGTCGTGGCGGCGGCGCATGTCCTCGTTTGGATAGATCAGGCTGAATTCGTTGAAATTCATTCGATAAGGAATCCTTTCCATAATATTATATACAGTATAACATAAAAAAACGGTTTCGTCTATACCGTATACAAAAAATTTGCAATTTTCAGCAATTTTGATCGGACATGATTGACCTTTGGCGGTTTTTATGGTACAATAGATGAAAGCAAAAGGAGAGGAGGGGAAGCGTATGGATCAAGCGCGGTTTTGCTGTGACTACGGTGTGATTCCAACGGAATTTTTGAATCTGTCAACCGTGACCAACGCCACGGAGCTGCTTTGGTCACGGGAGCTGGAACGGCTTTTGCGCTTGTGCGGAGCAACCGAGCGCGAGATCGACGTCCGTGCATCGGATTACGAGCGTTTTGCGGCGCTTTGCAAGGCGTTTCCGCTCTTGAACGGGCACCCGATGCAAGTCTATCTGAACGCGTTTTTAAAGGCGCATTTTCCGTCTCTGCCGATGCCCTCTCCAAAGACCTGCGATCTTTTGTGGCAGGGTATTGCCGAGGATCTCTTGGCATTTCCGCGCGCCCCATGGGCGTTTCTGACGCCTACGCCCATGTCTTGTCTGGTTACCGATCTTGAGGTGTCGGATCTGCCGTCACATCTGATGCCGATGCCCGATGCCAATCTCTTTTTAACGCGGCACGTGCGCACGTACCGTGAATGGCGGGCGTTGATCGAAGAAACGCTGCGGCAGTTTTGTCAAAAAGGTGCACGTGCTGTGCGCTTGCGACTTGAGCATTCGTTTGTGTTCGCTCAACCCGATCTGTATCATGTGGAGAAGGCATTGGAAAAGCCTGTGGGCGAGATAGAGAAGAATCTGCTGATGGGACAGCTGTTCAGAGAGCTGTGTGAGATGTGTACAACGCTTTCCATGGAGCTGCTTTTGGAGGCGGATTGTCGAAACGGTGAAGCGGTAGCACTTTTGCAATATGCGCAGAAATGCGTGGAATTGCCGTGTATCAGCTGGTGTGCTGTCGGGGACACGGCGCGGGCACTGATCGCGTTTCAAGCCGATGCGTGCGGTGCTTCCATGCGTCAGTGCCTGCGAACAGCGGATGCCTTGACGGACGAGGCACTGCATCAGGCAATTGCCGAGGCGGCGTCGCGTTACCCGTTGGGAAGGCTGTGCTTTGTGACCGCGCAGGATCTGCGATATAGCTTTGCGGAGCAGGAACGGATCACGGCGGCGTTGCAAAAAAGCTTCTGAAAAAAGTGAAAAATGTCTTGAAATGGCAGACATCATATGCTATAATATATGTAAGTGATATCCACGAAAGGAAGTTGTCAGATGAGCTCTTGGCTGAAGAAAAAATTACCGATCATTATGGCGATCGTTGCCGTTTTGTGTTTGATTGGCGCGGCGCTGATTCTCCTGTTTCCCGTTCGCCTTGCAAACGCAACCTATAAAATGGTTATGGGCATTATCATTGCGTGCCTGATGATCCTGCTTTCCTTGCTGATCTTTTTCTATCTGTGGCTCTGTCGTGATAAGGAACCGAATTTCTTTCTGTTCGACCGTCAGAAAAAGAAGAACATCGACATTGACGATCTGTCCTTTAAAATGGCAAACGAGCGTTTGACCTTTCTCTTGACAACAGTCAGTGAATCGGTTGAGGAGCTTTGGACGCAGGACGTTCTGGAGAACGAGCTCAAGCTGGGATACCGCAAGGTCTATCGCCCCTTGATCGCATACAAAATGCTTTACGATCTGGCGGACAAAAACGTTGAGGACTATTGGGATCTGTTGATCAAATCCACGCCCGAGACCGTACTGTCGATCAGCAAGGCACTGGCGCAGGCAGGGGAGACCGATATGGTCAAGGCGTTCCGCTTTATTATGCAGAATTATCGCGAGGAGCCCTCGAAGATCCGCAACTTTGTGATCGGAAACCAGAAATACATTCGCGGTCGCATCATGGCGTACATCAAGCGTAATATTGAATTGTTTTATTAAATAGCAAAGAAGGAAGCTTCACAGAAGCTTCCTTCTTTCTTGGCTTAATTTAGAAAATGGGGTAGCCCGCATTCGTGTGTGCTTCGATCAGCTCGTTGCAAAGTGCTACGATCTCATCGGTGGAGAGCTGTGCGCCCGTGTGGGGATCCATCATAGCCGCCTGATAGAGCGTTTCGCGCGAGCCCGTGTGTGCCGCCTCGATGGTCAGCATCTGCGGGTAGATGTTGGAGGAGTTCATCGCTGCCAGCTGTAGGGGGAGATCACCTACGTAGGTGGGGGTGATGCCGTTGTTGTCAACAAGGCAGGGAACCTCGACGCACGCCAAGTCAGGGAGGTTGGAGATGCAACCGTGGTTGATCACGTTGCCGCCGATCTTGTAAGGGGTGTTCGTCCAAATCGCCTCCATGATATGCGAAGCGTATTCAAGGGAACGCGTGTGCTGTACCTTGCCGCCGTTCATGATCTCTTCCTTCTGTCTTGACCAGTCGGCAATGTGTCTGATACAGCGGCGCGGATATTCGTCCAGCGGAATGTTGTACTTTTCGATCAGATCATCGCGACCTGCCTTGATGAAGAAGGGATTGTACTCGGCGTTGTGCTCGCTGCTTTCGGTGCAGTAGAAGCCCAGCTTTTCGATGTAATCGTAGCGTACCATATCGTTGTGCTTTTCGGTCGCGTTCTTTTCCTTGGCGCGGCGGCGGATCTCGGGGTAGAGGTCGTTTCCGTCCTTGTCGGTGATCTCAAGGAGCCATGCCATGTGGTTGATACCTGCGATCTTCGTCTTGCAGCCGTCGAGCTTGTCAAGCATGTCAACACCCTTGAGCAGATCGCGTGCGCAGACCTGTACGCTGTGGCAAAGACCGACTGTTTTGACGTTGGTGTAACGCTGCATATAGCCTGCCAGCATTGCCATGGGGTTGGTGTAGTTGAGAAGCCATGCGTCGGGGCAGACTTCCTCAATATCCGCGGCAAAGCCCTTCATAACGTGAATGGTGCGCATCGCGCGGAAGATGCCGCCGATACCGAGCGTGTCCGCAATGGTCTGGCGCAGACCGTACTTCTTCGGTACCTCAAAGTCGATGATCGTGCAGGGGTCGTAAAGACCGACCTGAATGGCGTTGATCACGAAATCCGCGCCGCGAAGCGCGTCCTTACGCTGTTCCACGCCGAGATATTTATAAATGCGCGCGCGTCCCTCATTGACCGTATTGTTCATCGCATCAATCATCAGATAGGATTCCTCAAGACGATCCTTGTCAATGTCGTAAAGTGCGATTTCCACATCGTGGAAAGCTTCGCACATCATGGTGTCGCCAAGTACGTTTTTGGAGAAGACCGAGCTTCCTGCGCCCATAAAAGTAACCTTCATAGCCTTAAAATCCTTTCGCATTTGAAAAGTGAATCTCACACGGTGAGATATCTTGCTTATATTATACTTTTATTTTTCGAAAAAAATCTATTGCATTAGGTAACAAAAATATGGTATAATGTAACTAAATCAGAGAGGAGGCAGAGAAAATGCGTGATGTTGGTCTGATCAATCGGGGCTTTCGGGATCTCAATCCCTTGATCATAGGGGAAGAGCAATGCGAGCCCAAGCATAAGTTCGGCCCTTCGATCCGTCCTTATACGTTGATCCATTTTGTGCGGAGCGGAATGGGGTATTTTACGCGTGACGGAAAGACCTACACGGTACGTGCGGGTGAGGCGTTTTTGATCTGCCCCGACGAGATCACGGTGTACGTCGCCGACGAAACCGATCCGTGGGAATATCAATGGGTTGGCTTTGACGGGGAATTGACCGCGCGCTTTCGATCCCTACCGCCCGTCTTTCCGTTTTCAAGACCATGGGCTGAGGAGATGCTTTCGGTCTATGAAGCGGATGGCATGGTGGAATATCGGATCGCGGCGTTACTCTTTGAAATGTATGCGGAGCTGTTTGCCGTGGAAAAGCCGCAGAATCATTACGTCAGACGCGTCAAAAACTATATCAATGCGCTTTATATGCAGCCGTTGCACGTAGAGGAGATCGCAGACCGGCTCAATCTCGACCGACGCTACCTTTCGCGGCTGTTCAAGGAAAAAACGGGAATCACCGTTCAGGAATATCTGATCGAGGTGCGCATGTCCGAAGCGAAAAAGCATCTGGAGCGCGGCGCGTCAGTCGCGCAAGCAGCACAGCTTTCGGGATACGAGGACGTTTGTAATTTTTCAAAAATGTTCACAGGAAGATACGGCGTCAGCCCCGGAAAATGGAAAAAAGAGCCTTGAAAAAGGCTCTTTTTCAGTTCTGCTTTTGAACGCTTTTATATTCGTCGTAATAGCGGTAGTAGGGGCACGCCTGATGCTTTTGCGTTAAAAAGCGCACCATTTCGTCCTCGTCCAGATTCATCTGACAGGTGTAGGTGTCCCAATCCTCGTCATAATCGTAAAACACGCAATCGTCACAGCTTGTAGCAGTATTTTTCTTCTCTGCCATGCACTCACCACCTCTCGGGGGTATTGTACCATATTTTTTCTACGTTGTCAATATTAAAAATGTAGAATAAATTTGAAATAACCGTTGACAAACGTCGAAAAGCATGATATACTGATGACGTCTTATTAAAGATACAAGTTCATATGTCAAAGGATAGAGGCGCGGAAGCTATGAGTCGTGCGGCGGGATCTCGGAAAAGGGAACGCACAAAAGGAGCTTTTGCCGAAGCCTTGCCGATTTTTCCGTCGGCTTGCGCTGGGGGATACGGAAATACCGTATTCACTGTCACGATTGTGAAGAGCTATCAATGATTCAACGGTCAACCGTTCGTTTTATTGCGTAGCACTTTGCTGCGCATTTTTCTTTTGCGTGAAGGCGTATCGAGAAAAAGAAAGGAAAGGTTATGTCTAAAACACAAAAAATCGTGCTGTCGATCGCGGCGCTCATCATCGTGGCTTTGATGGTGGTGGCTGGCGTGACCGGCGGTTCGATGAAAAAGACCGATTGTGTTGATTGCCACAAGACGGGGAAGGTCGATCAGATCACCTGTGACGAGTGTCGCGGTGAGGCTGAAATTTCCGACACGTTGAAAAAAGAAAAGACCTGCGAGGTATGCGGTGAAAACAGCACGACCTCTGTTATTAAGGCCGATTGCGGAACTTGCGAGGGAAGTGCAGAGGTTCGCGGTAACTTCTGGGCACTTGTGCCTCCCATCATTGCAATCGGCTTGGCGTTGATCACCAAGGAGGTCTACAGCTCCTTGTTCGTCGGTATCCTCTCGGGCGCGCTTTTGTACACCAATTTCAAGCCCTTGGATTCGATCAATACGCTCTTGAACGACGGTCTGATCTCTGCTGTTGCGGATACCGCTGGTATCTTCATCTTCCTGGTAGAGCTCGGTGTCATCGTGGCACTGATCAATAAGGCAGGCGGCTCTGCGGCGTTCGGTCGCTGGGCGCAGACTCACATCAAATCCCGCGTCGGTGCGGCGATCGCAACATTCTTCCTGGGTGTGCTGATCTTTGTGGACGATTATTTCAACTGTCTGACGGTTGGTTCTGTCATGCGTCCCGTAACCGACTCGCACAAGATCTCCCGTGCCAAGCTGGCGTACCTGATCGATGCAACTGCTGCACCGATCTGTATGATCGCACCGATCTCCAGCTGGGCTGCAGCTGTATCCCAGTATGCAGAGGACGGGCAGGGCCTGAATCTCTTCGTCACGGCAATTCCGTTCAACTTCTACTCGCTCTTGACCTTCGTGTTTATCATCACGCTGACGGTGATGGGCTACGATTACGGTGCGATGAGAATCCACGAGTACAACGCGAAGAACAACGGTGATCTCTTCACAAGCGGCGACCGTGCAACCGGCGAGGAAGTCGAGCCCTCCGCAAAGGGAAGAATGATCGATCTTATATTCCCGATCGCTGTTTTGATCGTTGTTTGTGTGTTTGCACTGGTCTATAACGGCGGTATTCTGGACGGTGTGGATTTCGTCACTGCATTTGGTGACACCGATGCAACCGTTGCACTTCCTTGGGGTGGCTTGATTTCTCTGGTTGTCATCATGGCGTATTTTGCGATCCGCCGTTCGATGGATATGAAGAGCATGATGAATTGCATTCCCGCAGGCTTCATTGCCATGGTGCCCGCAATTCTGATTTTGACCTTTGCAACTGCTCTTAAGAGCGTCACCTCGCTTTTGGGTGCAAAATATTTTGTAGGCGCGCTGATGCTGGGTGCGGCAGAGGGACTTGCAAACTTCCTGCCTGCAATCATCTTCCTCGTTGCTTGCGTGCTGGCGTTCGCAACGGGTACTTCCTGGGGAACCTTCGGTATCCTGATCCCGATCGTCAACTACATTTTCCCGATGGGATCGTTGTTGCAGATCATCGGTATGTCCGCCTGCCTTGCAGGTGCCGTGTGCGGCGACCACTGCTCTCCCATTTCGGACACCACGATCATGTCCTCCGCAGGTGCAGAATGTAACCACCTCAATCACGTATCCACGCAGATGCCGTACGCCATTACCGTGGCGGCGATCTCCTTCGTCATGTATATTGTCGCAGGACTTTTGGAGCATCTGAATCTTGGTATGGGACTCACCGCCGCGATTTCCTTGGGACTTGGCGTTGTTCTGACGGTTGCTACGCTGTTCGTGATCCGTATCATCGTAAAGAAGAAAGAAGCCACCAACGCATAAAGCATAAAATCAAAAGGGCATCTCCCACGGGAGATGCCCGATTTTTTAGTGCATTTCTTCGATGTGATAAATATAATCCAAGGAGCGCAGTGCCTCGATGATCTGGCTGTGCGTTTTGTATTTTTTGAGCTCACGGCTACTGATCGAGATCGCAACGGAATAGACGCTGAGCCCGGAATTTTGGTACGCGGTGTTTGCTTCAATGTCGTCGATGCGCATGCCAAGTTGGCGGATCGTTGTCACGAAATTTTGCAGGTATGCGATGTTCTTCAATTCCAGATGCACCTCAAAATGATTGGAGCGGTTTTTAAGATAGCGTTCGATCTGCGGGAAGATGGAAAGGCTGCACAAAAGAGCAAGGAAGACAACGAGCGTGACGGTGTAGAAGCCTGCACCGATGCAAAGCCCGAGAATACCGCACGCCCAGAGTGCTACGGAGGTGGTCAGTCCCTTGATCTGATTGCGCGAGCTGTAAACAATCGAGCTGACCGTGATAATCGCAAGCCCGATAATGGCTGCTGCGGACACGAGGTATGCGCCGCTTTGGAGATAAAGATCAAGAAGCATGGCGATCGAGGTGGCAAGCGACACGACCATAAAGGTACGAAGTCCTGCAGAGTGGCGCTTGCTGGAGCGCTCACAGCCCAGAATAGCGGAGAGTACGAGCGCCAAACCAATGCGCAGGATCAGCGAGTACACATTCAATTCGGTGCTCCATGCTCCGAGAAACTTGGAAATGGGATCTACAATCATAACAGTCCTCCTTTTTATCAGCGTCGCCAAATGCGACGGTCATTCGGGCGAATGGGCTTGTATTGTTCCTCTGCCGCCTCGGTGAAAGCATCCTCGTTTTCCTGATTCAAGGCGACGGGTGGGATTTGTGTCTGAATCTTTTGAATCCGCTCGATCAAGAGCTCGACCTCGCTCTTTTTCTCGCCCGTGGCGTGCGTTTCCTCAACACTGACGAGATCCTCCAGCTTTTCGGAATAAGAGCCAGAGAGGTAGAGCGCAAGCTTGGCGCAAACGGGACCTACCAGCTCGTAGAGAATGCTGGAGGCAAGAATGATCGTTTCCAGTGCCAATCCGATCTCTCCACCAAGTGCGCGCGCACCCATGGCGGCAAGACCGATGGCAACGCCTGCTTGTGGGATCAGAGCAAGACCGATACAGTTGCGCGTGCGGGGTGGCTTTTTGGTTGAGAGCCCTCCCAAAAACGCGCCGAGATATTTTCCTGCAATGCGAATGATGAAATAGAGAAGTGCCACAACGATCAGCGGCATCGCGCCGATGGAGCTGATTGAAGTGAACAGGGAATCCAAACGGAAGTTTACGCTGGAGCGTACGAAGAAGAGCAACAGGATCGGGGGGCTGAAATAATTGAGCTGCTTGAAGAGCTTGTCGTCGCCAGTGAGGTTGATATAGACGGTTCCCATCGACATACATCCGAGCAGAGGAGAAATGTCAAGGATCGCGCAAATACCGCAAAAAGCAAAGAGAAGTGCCAAAGCAATGATCAGCCGATTATCGGTGGAGCGCTTTTTCGTCATGAGGAACTTCATAAAGAAACCGAAAAAGCCGCCGAGGATCAGCACGCCGATGTTGGTCAAAAGCGGAACGATGATGTCACCCGCCTCGACCGCCGTGCCGGATTGCAGCGCGAGGGCTGACGAGATGGCAATGCTGTAGGCAAGGAGGGCAACAATGTTGTCAAGGGCAACCACCTGCAAAAGCGTGTTGACGAAATCACCCTTCGCGCCCGTTTGCCGAATGGTCATCATGGTGGAGGCGGGCGCGGTTGCTGCCGCAAGAGCGGCGAGCACGATGGAAAACGCTAATTGCAGATGCAGGACGAAATACGCCATGACGAACACAAACAGGGATGCCATGCAGGTTTCAAAGATCGTTATGAGCGCGACCTTGGCACCGTTTTTCTTTAAGACCGAAAGGCGGAAAAATTCCCCCGTGCTGAACGCAATGAGTGCCAGCGCAATATCGGAGAGAAAATCCATTCCCTCGACAACCGAGGTGGGGATCAGATTCAGGCAATAAGGTCCGATGAGGATTCCCGTGATAATGTAAGCCGTGACGTTCGGAAGCTTGATGAGCTTGGTCAAGCGCGTCATGGCAAATCCGAAAAAGAGCATGCAGGATACCGATATGATGACGGATGCCGCCGGTGAGAGCGATTGCAGATACTGGTTCATTTTTTCTCCTTTCTCGGTGATATTAGTAAATTATACCATACTATATATAGAAAATCAATAGAAAACCCCAAAAACGCAAAAAACGATAAACGCGCACCACTTTTTTGGCAATCGTTCAGCAATTACCAAATTTATATGATTTTTTTGGGGGATCGCTATTTACTTTTGATCTTTAATGGTGTATAATAATACCGTTTGAATCTATTGAGAGAGAGAATCTGCATGGAAATATTTTCTTCTGCACT
Source organism: Eubacteriales bacterium (assembly GCA_045597145.1). Taxonomy (GTDB): domain Bacteria; phylum Bacillota; class Clostridia; order Oscillospirales; family CAG-272; genus UMGS1865. The sequence continues at coordinate 1,108 of JAZODU010000063.1, read as the reverse complement.
TGGACAGACCATCTATCTGTTCCTGTTGATCCTGGTCGGCTTTGTGCTGACCAAAACGAAGATCCTGCCTGCTGAATCGGCAAAGGTTTTGGCAAAGCTTGAAAACTGGATCTTTATTCCCGCGCTCATGCTCAAAACCTTTATGGACGACTTTACGGTTGACCGTCTGGGGTATTCGGGGCGTGTTTTCCTGTTCAGCGCAGCGATGCTCGTGGTGATCGTGCCGATTGCGATCCTGCTCTCGCGCGTGCTCACCAAGGACACCTTTACGCGCAACATTTTTACATACGGTCTGACGTTTTCCAATTTCGGATATATGGGAATTTCGGTCGTGTCAGCGGTCTTTCCGCAGTATGCCTCGGATTATCTCGTTTTCACGATGCCGCTTTACATTCTGATCTATATGTGGGGCGTTCCCGCGCTTTTGATGAAAGAAGAAAAGACCTCCTTCAAGCAAAACCTCAAGTCGCTCCTCAATCCCATGTTCATCGGTATGTTCATTGGTATGGCGATCGGACTTCTGACGTCGATCCTGCCTGAGGTCACCGTACCGCAGGCGGTACAGCCTCCGCTGAATGCGATCGACAGCGTGATCAACGCGCTCAAGAGCTGTATGTCTCCCGTGGCAATGCTCCTGACGGGTATCACGGTTGCCAACATCGACTTCAAAAAGACCTTTACCAATCTGCAGATCTATGCCGTGACCGTCGTGCGTCTTCTGGCGATTCCGTTGGTGTTTCTCCTGATCTTCAAGATCTTTCCGATCCTCCCGGAGAACTTCTTTATTTGCTTGATGGCGTCTTTTGCAATGCCTCTGGGGCTGACACGGTCGTCATTCCCAGTGCCTACGGCAAGGACGTGTCCGTTGCGGCAGGTATGGCACTTGTATCGCACCTGTTGTCCTGCATCACGATCCCTTTGATCTTTCTGCTTATGTAAAAAAGAATCCGACAGATTACTGTCGGATTCAGATCACTGACAAAGAGACCAAGACGTAGGTTTTGGGCTCTTTTGTCGTATTTACAGGAAGGAAGAAAAATGGTATAATATAGGTGTAAAAAAGAACGTGGAGGAAACATCTATGTTTACAGAGAGAAGCGGAAAGCAA
>JAZODU010000062.1:0-34764 GCA_045597145.1 Eubacteriales bacterium | reverse complement strand
AAGTGCGCGGTATATGCCGATCTCGGCAAAAACACAACTCCTTCTGTTCTCATTATAGCATACCGCGACGCGGCTGTCAACCCGTGCAGGCAGAAAATGGAAGTTTGCACAAATGCACGCCAACGAATTTGTGAAAGGTGCGACAAAATGGGGGAGCTTCTTTTGAGAAGTTCCCCCACAAAACAGGTCACATTATTTCACAAATTCCTTATAAATTGCGTTCAACGCCTTTTCGAGGTCGTATTCCTCGACGCCGATGATGATGTTGAGCTCGCTCGAGCCCTGGTCGATCATGCGGATGTTGATGTCCGCCGCGCTGATCGCACGGAACACGCGCGCCGCCGTGCCCTTCGCCTTGACCATGCCGCGTCCGACAACTGCGAGAAGCGCCAGTCCGTCCTCGATGACCACGCTGTCGGGGCGCACGCGCTTATTGATGGAGGTCAGCACGCGCTCTCTCTTGGTTTCGTCCTTGATCGACGCCGTGGAAACGATGACGCTCATCGTGTCAACGCCCGAGGGCAGGTGCTCGAAGGAAATGTCGTTGTCCTCCAGAACGTCCAGCACGCGTCTGCCAAAGCCGATCTCGGCGTTCATCATGTCCTTTTCAATATTGATGACCGAGAATCCGCGCTTGCCCGCGATGCCCGTGATCACGCGCTCGGAGTCGTACTCGGACGTGCCCGAAACGATCATCGTGCCGGGAGCCGTGGGGTCGTTGGTGTTGCGGATGTTGATCGGAATGCCCGCGTATCTCACGGGGAAGATCGCGTCCTCGTGGAGCACCGATGCGCCCATGTAGGAAAGCTCACGCAGCTCGCGGTATGTGATGGTTTTGATCGGGAGCGGGTCGTCGACGATGCGGGGGTCAGCCATCAGACACCCCGATACGTCGGTCCAGTTCTCGTAGAGCTCGGCGTCAGCCGCGCGCGCCACGATCGAGCCCGTGATATCCGAGCCGCCGCGGCTAAAGGTCTTGATGGTGCCGTTGGGCATCACGCCGTAGAAGCCCGGAATGACCGCGTATTGGTGCTTTTTCAGCTCCTCGCGCATCATCTGGTTGGTCTTTTCGTCGTCGTACGCGCCGTTTTCGCGGAAATAGACGACCGACTCGGCATCGATAAAATCAAAGCCGAGGAATTTAGCGAGGATCAGCGAGTTGAGGTACTCACCGCGGCTTGCGGCGAAGTCCTGACCCGAGCGATGCTCGATGGCGTTGCGAATGTAATCCAACTCGCCCGAGATATCGAAATTGAGGCCAAGGTCTGCGATGATGCTGTTGTAGCGCTCCTTGATCCTGCCGTAGTAATCGGTGATATCCTTGCCCTCGCGCACAAGCTCGTAGCAGTGGTAGAGCATATCGGTGACCTTGACGTCGTCCTTGCATCTTTTTCCGGGTGCGGACGCAACGACGAAGCGGCGATCGGGGTCAGCCTTGACGATGGCGGCGACGCGGCGGAACTGATTGGCGTCAGCGAGAGACGAGCCGCCGAATTTTACAACTTTGATTCCCATGGGGAACTCCTTTCACGCCCGAGAACGGTCGGGCAAGGTCGATTTTTGATGTTTATACTATATTATACGAAAAGTTTCCGCGTTTGTCAAGCCTTATTTTTGCCAAAGCCGCGCACGTCGGCACGCAGATTTTTTAAAAGGTGTACAAAAAGCGCAAAAAAGGAGCGGCGAACGCCGCTCCTTGGGTTTGTTTTTGTCAATTTACCACGCAACGGGGTTTCCGTCCGCGGCGTAGTGCCAGTAGTTGCCCGAACCGATGGGAAATTCGCTATAGTAGTAAATCGTCGCGGAAGTGGGATACCCACCTTCGCCTGAAAAACAAAAAATGGAGAGTTTGTTCGTCTCATTGAAACGAATCAAACCCTCCAAGTTATCCAACGGATTATGATTGTTTTATTCAATTTTTAAGTTCTCCGAAACAAAGACGAGTATCCCGTTTCTGTCTCTTTTTGTTTAGCCGAAAAATCAAAAACGATGCACTTTTGAGGCTAAACTTTAACCTGCTCACTTTTTAAGGGGATTTTAATCCTAAATTCGTGAGAATTTTCGCTTGCAAAATCAATCACAAAAATCTAATTTGCAAATTGAGTTTCAACTTATACTCACCGTTATCTTTATATACCGACATATATTCATAACGACTTGTACTCGGGGTATCGAAACAAGTATAGTCGTATAAGTATTGTTCAAAATCAGTTCTATTATATATGTGATAACAGACCACAGATCCGTCTCTCTTTACTACTATATATCCGCCGTTTGCATCTTCTGTTCCTTCCCAATGCTTTTCGGGAGTCATACCCAATGCACACGCACACAAAAGTTTCTTGATTTTGTAAGAATACATATTCGGGTTGGAATATCCCATCGGATTTTGTTCTTGCATACGGTTTACGACATCGGCAAGTCTCTTTGTTCCCGTTTGGTACGCCGACAAAAGTGTTTCGCTGATAATTTGTGGCATTTTGGAATCGACAAATTCAAGATTTTCTTTGAATTGTGCGGAAATCATTTCTTCCGAGCGTACAATGGTACAACCGACTTCTCTCAAATATCTCATTCTGTCGATTATTTTCGTTCTTGTGTCAATGGCATTCACCGCATTCATAATGTCATCGGTGCAATTCTCGATTGTATATATGAAATTTGTTGTTTTACCGGGATTGACAAGCGTAGGGGAAGCCCCTAAATAACTCTTGATAGAAAATCCGCACACGGGACTGATTCCCGTATGTATATCTTGAATTTGAATGTCAATGTCTTGTTTGTGGACGGAATCGGCTTTGAGCTTTTTAACATATATTCCGTCAAAAAAGTCGTTAACCTCCGGAATTTCAAACGCTCTTTCTCCCTCGGGAATTTCTCTGTAAAGCGTGTTTATTATGTTCTCAAACTCTTGTTTTGAATATTCGCCCAACAATTCGTTTCCGTTAAAAATTTTAATCGTAGGACTGTTCGGATTTGCGGGATAGTATTTTAATATTGTTCCACGAGTTTCCTCTCGTAATATTTTCAAAATCGGAAAATAAATGTCTATCGTAGGATTTAAGTCTTTGTCGGCTGCTCTCAATACACCCGCATTGAGAAGATAACAAAAGGCATAAATCTCGCTCCACTCGCCCTTATTGCCTTTCAACATTGTCCAACACCTCCTTGATTTTTTCTGCAATAGCACCGATTACGGGTACTGTTACGCTGTTTCCGAACTGTTTATACAGATGAACATCGGCAAGTATAAGTTTATAACTGTCGGGAAAGCCTTGTAATCTTGCCCATTCTCTCGGTGTCATTTTACGAACACCTTCTTTGTTTATTTCGCCTTTAATATGAGTTGTAGGCGTTAGATCCGTCTGTCTTTTGTCTATAACAAGATTTCTTTCTCTGCCCATTCCGCCGCACACGATAGCACCGGCAACATCGTCTAACGATCTGATTTCATATCCGAAACCGTTTCCTTTTGCCTCGTGTCGTGCCTTATGCCTACGGAGTGTGTCCATATAACATTCACTCAAATAATACTTTGCAGGAACGGGATTTTCTTCAAGAATATCTCGAATTCTTTTACTATTGTCCGTAGGAGTTGGAAATTCAAATTTTTTCGGAGCAATATCGTTTCTAAACGCAACGATATAAATTCTTTCACGATTTTGAGGAACACCGAAGTCTCTGCTATTGAGTACCTGTTCAAATACCGTATAGCCGATTTCTTTCAATGTTTCGACAATAATCTCAAAGGTTTTGCCTTTATCGTGAATAGTCAATCCTTTTACATTTTCACAAAATATGACTTTGGGCTTATGTTCGGCACATATTCTTGCGACATCGAAAAAAAGTGTGCCTCTCGACATTCCTTTATAATCGTCCTTAAACCCTTTTCTTTGCCCAGCAAGGCTGAAAGCCTGACAAGGGAAACCGGCAAGACAAATATCAAATTCGGGAATATCTTTTTCGTGTATTTTTGTTATATCGCCAGCAATTTCCGTTGGCTCTGTAAAATTAGCTTTATAAGTTTTTTGTGCGTGTTCGTCCCATTCGCTGACAAATACGGTTTCTATGTCTTTGCCAAAGGCGTGTTCAAACCCCAAACGAATACCACCGATACCCGCAAATAAATCAATACTTTTAATCATTACCTTTAACCGCCTTTTCGATTATGCTTACGCAAAGTTCTGTATTTTTCTTGATTTCTTTTCCCCAAAAACGAATTACCGTCCAACCGTCTTTTTCAAGTTTTTCTGTAACTTCTTTATCTCTTGCAATATTTCTTTCGATTTTCGGTATCCAAAAGTCTTGTCTTACCTTAAAATCATTCTTTCGATTTTCCCAATCATATCCGTGCCAAAATTCACTATCGCAAAATATCGCAATCTTTTTGCCGATGAACGCAATATCGGGGTGTCCATACACCGACTTGACATTCTTTCTGTAACGATAGCCCTTTCCCCACAAGGCTTTTCTCAATAACATTTCAATGTCTGAATCCTTACTTTTGATTCTTTGCATATTGAAATGTATCTGCTCTTGTGTTTTAGCCATTATCTTCCTCGAATTTCAAACCGTTCTTTAAGCAAAAATCCCTAATTGCTTTTTTTGCTTTCATATTCGGCTCGCTTCTGCCCGTTTCCCAACGACAAATAGTAATAGCATTTACGCCGAGTTCGGTTGCCATTTCGTCTTGTGTCAAAAGCATTTTTTCACGAGCTGTTTTAACTTTTTCGGAATAAGTCATTACGCCACTCTCCAATTTTACATTTACTTATCATTATTTTAGCATCTTTTTAGCAAAATGTCAATAGCAATAACCCCTAAATTGAAAAAACAAGCACACCGAATCAAATTACATTCAGTATGCCTATTCAATCACAAGACTATTTCTCAAATCCGTAAACTTTCTTTCTCGGATTTTCACACTCTCTATGAATACTATCCGCATTTTCAAAATACTCCGTTATTTTTAAGGGGATGTAAATTTGGCATTCCCACTCCGTCTCCGATCGTTATCCTTGTGAAATCGCAACCGGTAAACGTATTACTGCCGATGCTCGTCACGCCGTCGGGAATCGTAACGCTCGTAAGGTGATTGCACTGCAAAAACGCTCGATCACCAATGCCCGTCACGGGCTTTTCTTCATTGGTAGAGGGGATTACAATCTCCGTATCGGTGCACGTTCCAATTCCAACAACGATATAGCCGCTTTCATCACTGTTCAATTCAAATGTCAATCCCTCACTTACCGCAGGTATACCGTTGTCGTCCTTGCCGCCATTGCTCCCGCCGTCACCATTGTCCTCCGACTTGGATGTATTGCAGGTCGCAAGCATCGGCACAAGCATTGCAAATACTAAAAAAAATCGAAAAAAGTCTCTTTTTCACGTCTTTCCCTCCGTTCGCTTGGTAGGCAATCCACTATAGCACAATTTTTTCTGCTTGCAAAGCAAAAAAAGCAAAAAAGAGAACCCCCGCAGGAGTTCCCTTTTTCTTTTTGCCATACGGTCAACAAGCACTTTTTACTTGTACTTGCGCTTTCTGGCTGCTTCAGACTTCTTCTTGCGCTTTACGCTCGGCTTCTCATAGTGCTCTCTCTTGCGAAGCTCGGTGAGGATGCCTGAACGGGCGGTTGCACGCTTAAAGCGACGAAGTGCGCTATCCAAAGATTCGCCTTCCTTGACTCTGATTTCTGCCATTTTATATCCCCCCCTCCATCGGTAAACAAGAGATAAAATCATTTCTATATCGTATATCGCAATATCAAAACAAAATTATCTTTCCAAATTATACACGATTTATCCGCGCTTGTCAAGCCCTTTTTTGATTTTTTTGCGATTTTTTTCATTTTCTCAATCCACGATCACAGGCGTGCGCCGCAAAAGCACCTCGCCGCTCTCGCGCGTGGGTATCGTCAGCGACCACAGCGCGCGCTCTCTCTCCTCGTGTTGCATCTGCGCCCGCGCCGCGTCGCTCTCGGGCAGATCCGTCATGCGCGTAACCACGGGAAGCGTCGCGCTCTTGCGAACTGCGGCAAGGAACGCGCAGCCCGTTTTGTTTGCCGCCAAGAGGCGCGTATACGCCACGCGCTCGCGCAGGTCGGCGTCCGTCACGCCGCAAAGTGCAAACAAAACCCCGCGCCGCACCCGTGCGTCGGTGTATTTTTTGGTGGCGCACAGGGCGTACATCTCGTCAAGCGTTGCCGACTTTTGCGCCGCATGCGCGATCCGCTCGGCGAGTCCTCCGCCAAGCTCCGCAACCGTTGCCAAATGCGCAGGGTCGGTCAAGCGGAAGTGTCCGAGGATCAACGCCTCGACCGCCGCCAGATCGGCAGGCGCGCGTCCCCTTTGCGCCTCGCGCGAAAGCTCGTCGTAGCAAGGTGCGGGCAGGTGCGCGCGGATCGCCTCCAAGCCCTCCTCTCGCCACGCGCGGCGCAGGGCGGTTGCCGACGGAAAGCCCTCTCCAAGGCTTTGCTCGGCGTAGCCGCTTCCCTGCCGCTTGACGGTCACGGGGCGCATACGCGATCCCATTTTGCGCAGTGCGCGCAGGTAAGAGAGCGCGAGAATGTCGTTTGGGTCAAAGGCGATCGCCGCGTCGGCGCACAGCGCGCGCAGGGTATCAAAATACGCCCGCGCCGTGCCGTCGCTGCTCTGCGCGTTCGCGCTGTAGCGGTTCAGGAACGCCTCGCTGTCCGCGATCTCGGCGCAACGGGAGAGTGCCTCGACGTCGCCGCATTCCGAGCCGAACCAGATCTCGTCCACCCCGAGGCGCGAAAGGATCTCCACGCCTGCCGCTCCAAAAAATTCTGCGCCCGCCGCCGCGTAAGGAAAGGGCAGCTCCACGACTGCGTCAAAGCCCGCGCGCACCAGAATCTCGGCGCGTGCGTAGGGGTCTGCGACCGCCGCCTCGGCACGCTGAACAAAGCAGCCGCTCATCACCGCGATCACCGCGTCCGCGCCGCTCGCGCGCGCCTGCTCCAATAAATACAAGTGCCCCGCGTGCAACGGGTTGCACTCGCATATAATTCCTGCTGTTTTCATAGGATTCCTCCTTCTTTATGAGGTCGCGATTTTGTGGGGGACGCGGTTTTGTGGGGAAAACTTTTGAAAAAGTTTTCCCCACACCCCTTTCAAAACCTTCACCGCATGGGTATTGGTTGTCCTCACGGGGTATCGCTTACACAGCGTTTCCTACGAGGGTGCTCTGCATGGTGAAAGTCCATCGTACAGTACAAGCCTTGTTTTTGCGTCGCAAGCCCGTGGCGTCTGCGGAATTTCTCCGCAGGAGAAATTTGTACTCTGCCCGAGGGAATGTTTGCGCGCTGTTCGGTAGGCGCAGAATATTTGTCCTTTACTCCGCTGTATCTTCCAACCCGTTTCCGCCCTGCGGCTCTGCTGTGGGATCGCCAAACGGCGTTTCGCCGTCGGTCATCGGATCCTCTGCCGCAAGGTTGCAAAATTCCTCCATTCCCGCAAGCGGCTCGCCGTAAAGCTTGTTGCGGATGAACTTGATATCCACGCACACGGAAAACACAAATTCCCAGAACACCCAGCCGATCCACGCCGCAAGCGGGGCAACGAGCAGCCATACAATTCCGATCCATTCGCCATCAATCGAAAGCATCAAGCCGGCAAGCATACCAAGCACGGCGCAAACAATGAGCGCGACGCACACCAACGCCCGCCACATGAGCATTTTCCCGTCATTTTTCCAAAACATTCGTCAATCCTCCTCCGTATCTCTTCATAACAATTATACACCACCCGCACGCGTTTGTCAATCATCGAATTACCGCTTGTCGCAACATCATCTTCACACGGCGACAAAAATAAGCAATCCCTCTTTTTTGCCAAAAACTTGTACTTTGGCGGAAAATTTGAAAAAAACTATTGACAAACCGAAAAGAAACGGTTATAATATTAGTTGTCGCATTTTATGTCAACCGAAAATGGGAGGTAGATAGTCATGGTATTGGATATGCGCCCGATGCTTCGCGGCGAAACCGATCACATTCACATTGATTATCTGCTCACGCCCGATCTTCCGGATGGCGCGGAATTCGACGGCGATGCCCACGTGGTGGGAGACGTGACCGACGAGGCAGGCTATATGCGCCTCACTCTTACGGCTACCGTTTCGTACCGCGCGGAATGCGCTCGCTGTCTGGAGCCCGTCAGCGGAGACTTTGCCGTTCAGCTCGAACGGACGGTCGCTGCGGAGGGGACCTTGACGGAGGAACAACTGGAGGAGAACGTTGACGAGTACGCCGTGATCGAAAACGGCAGGCTCGATCTTGACGAAACGATCCGCGAGGAGCTGATCCTTTCCTTCCCCATGCGCTTTCTTTGCGAGGAGAATTGCCCCGGCCTATGTCCGAAATGCGGGAAGCCCCGTCGCTTGGGCGACTGTGGGTGTCCCACTGTGGAACCGGATCCGCGGCTTGCCGTGCTGAAGACGCTGTTTGACAAAAATGAGGAAGATAAGTAATTGAGGAGGTGTAGACATGGCAGTACCGAAGAAAAAAGTATCGTCCGCGCGCAGAGACAAGAGACGTTCCAACAACAGCAAGCTCACCCTGCCCGGCATGAACAAGTGCTCCAACCCTGCATGTGACGCATTCGTAAAGAATCACTGCGTATGCAAGGTTTGCGGCTTCTATAACGGAAAACAGGTTCTGGACATCAAAAAGGACGCTTGATGTGCGGAAAAAACTGAAGGCGAAACGCGATATAGCGTTTCGCCTTCAGTTTTTTACAGTTCGATCTCGCCCCGCTCGATATCCGCGATCACACGCGCGATCGCATGCTCGTCGTTCGAGACCGTGACGCGGTCGGCGGCTTCCCGTGCTGCAGGTACGGCGTTGGCAACGGCGACCCCCACGCCTGCCGTGCGGAGCATTTCAATGTCGTTGTTGTAGTCGCCAAGTGCCACCACGTGCGACATCGAAACGCCGACGTGCTCGGCAAGGCGCGACAGGACCACGCCCTTGTTGATCCCCTTAGGCAGGATCTCGCACAGGGTTCTCTCGGAGCGGACGTAATCAAATTCCGCCGCACGCGGATGTGCGGCAAGCAGTGCCATCGCCTGCTCGATGTGCGCTTCGTTTTGGTCGCCAAACACGATCTTGGCAAGCGGCTCGCGCACGTCCTCGCAACGCGCGATGGGCAGCTTCGGCACGCCCGTGATCTCGCGGAAGCGCTCCATGGAGGCATTCTCCTTATAAAAATAGATGTTGTCAAACGTGTTGATCTGAATGCCGATCCCGGGCACGCGGGCGGCGACGTACTCCACCTGCTCCAGCACGTCACGCGAGATCTCCTGCGTCCAGACGTAGCGGTGCGCCTCACCGTCGTAGAGACCGACACCGTTGAAGCACCCAAAGGGGGCGTTGGGGCGGACGGCGCGGTAAACGTCGGTCACGCAGGATGCAGGACGTCCCGTGACAAAGGCAAACAGACCGCCCTCTCTTTTGAAATATTCGATCGCCTCCACGTTTTCCGCAGAAACCGTTTTGTTGCTGCTCAACAGCGTACCGTCAAGGTCGGTACAGACCAAGATCCCATCAAAGCGTTTCATATGCTGCCCTCGTTTTCGTGTAATGTAAACAGTATACCACGAATCCGAAAAATTACAACCCCTTTGTGCAAATTCGACACGCTCCGCATATGCTTTTAGTGTAGCCTCTGTCGGAAGAAAATTCCTTTCCAAAAAATACGCCTTTGCGTTTAAGGGCTTCCTTTTCGTGGGAAGAATATCAGTACCGAGGAAGCGTCTTCCGCGGCTACAACAAAAGAAAGGAAGCATACCATGAACGTCAGACGAGGAGATATTTATTATGCAGATCTGAGTCCTGTCGTCGGAAGCGAGCAAGGGGGACTGCGCCCCGTCCTCATCGTCCAGAACGACATCGGCAACCGATACAGCCCCACCGTCATCGCTGCAGCCATTACCTCTCGCATGAGCAAGACACGCCTACCCACTCACATCGACATCTACGCCAATGACGTGGGTCTTGCCAAGGATTCCGTGATCCTGCTTGAGCAGATCCGTACCCTTGACAAGCGACGCCTCAAGGAGAAAATGGGCCACCTTGACGACGCGATGATGAACCACGTCAACACCGCCATTGCCATCAGCTTCGGGCTGGGCTCGCCGAGCGAGGACGCCGCCGCCCGCGCCATGATGCAGCGCGTCACCTACTCCCCGCGCCAAGGCAACGCCGTCGCCGCCGCCGATCTTCCCAAAGCCGAGGGCTGAGGGGAGATCGGGGGACGCGTTGAGAAGTTTTTGGGGAAATTTTGTGTGGGGGAAGCTTTTCCAAAAGCTTCCCCCACATCGCGTCCCCCTCAATTATAAAACACATCCAGAACCGCGCCTGCGGTACGGGCGGCATAGTAGCCGTGCGCGCCTGCTTCAAGAACGACGGAGATCACGATATCGGGAATCTCTTCGCCGTCGCTCAGTCCCGCGCACACGAAAAGAGCGTTGTTGGGGTTGTCACCGCCAACCTGCGCCGTACCCGTTTTGCCGCCCACGGTGACGTTTTTGGGCAGCTTGGAAAGTCCCAAGTAATTTTCGCGGATCGCGTAGGAGCTTTCCGCAACCATAGTTTTCATGCCCTCCCACACCGTGGAGAGCGCGGTGTCGTTAAAGCTCGTCCGCGCCAGCTCGCGACTCTCGCCGTAGAGGATCGGCTCCTCCTTGCCAAAGGCATGGACGCTGTGCAAAAGCCGCGTCTGATAGCGCACGCCGCCGTTGCAGACCGTGCCCGTGTATGCCGCCAGCTGAAGCGGCGACATTTTGTGATCCGACTGTCCGATCGCCGCCTGCCAGCGCATGCTTGCGGTCCAGCCCTCTTGGTTCTGAAGAGAAGCGCGGTAGGTCGGCCCCGCCATAATGCCCTTCGTTCCGCCCAGCTCAAAGCCGGTGAGCTGCCCCAGCCCCAAGCGCGAGAGATAGTCCTCCATTAAGGGATCCTCATTCTTGAAGCGGTCGCCGATCTCGCAGAAAAAGCTGTTGCAGGAGTGCGTGATCGCCTCTATGACGTTCTGCGACCCGGAGTGGTTCTGATCCTCAAGATAGGTCGAGCAGGCAGGCCCCGCGGCACCGTTCTGATTGTGGTATCTGCCCGTGCAGGGAATACGCTGGCTCGATGTGATCTTGCCCTCGTTGAGCGCGATGAGCGCCATGCCAAGCTTCAAGGTCGAGCCGGGCGCGTAGGCTTCATTGATCGCGCGGTTGGAAAGCGGCTTCGCGGGATCGGCATTGAGATCGTTGTAATCCTCATTAAAGCTGCCGAGATCGTAGGTCGGGTAGGACGCGATCGCCAGCACCTCAAAGCTTTCGGGGTCGATTGCCACAACAGCGCCCGCGTTACAGAACACACCGTCCGCCGTTCCCGCCACAAATTCGACGTTTTCCTTCAAGGCGTCCTCGGCTCGGATCTGCAGGCTGATATCAATGGTTAAGTAAACGTCCTTCCCCGCCACGGGCGCACGAACGGTCGTGATCTTGACACCGTCCTCGCACTTTTCCACCTTCAAAAGCCCGTCCGTGCCGTGCAGGTACTGCTCAAACGCCGCCTCGCACCCGTCCTTGCCGACCAGTGCGTCCATCTGGTAGCCGTTGTCGCGGTAATCCTCCCATTCCTCGGCGTAGATAGGCCCTACCGTTCCGAGAATATGCGAGGCGTACCCGGGATAGCAGAAAACGCGCTCCTGCCGCCACTTGAACTCCACGGTCGCAAGCGTTTTTTCCAGCACCGAGGTCATCAAATCCGTCGAGCCGCCGTCCGAGATCTCCAGACCCTTGGCAACGGTGTACTCGCCGTTATAGTAAAATCGGTGCGCGTCCATGTCGTAGTACAGGCGGATCAGCTTGTCCACCTCAATGTCCGAGTACAGACGCCGCCCGTTCTCATCCGGTGCCACAAGGTCGTACTCCGTTACGTAATAGTCCGCCAGCTGCTCCGCCGAGGCGTTTTTCTCAAGTCCTCTCTGCTCCAGCCACGCAATCACCGCTTGGTGCGTCGCGCTTGACGTGACCCCCGGGGCGTAGGAATAACCGAACGGGTACTCCTGCCCCTCCTCAAAGGGCGAGAATACCGTCGGACGCAAATGCTCCCAGCCCTCGATCAGCTCAAGCACCTCCAGGCAAATACCGTTTTGCTCGTGTGCCTCCAGATTCAAAAAATCTACCGAGAGGATCAGATCGTACGTATAGCGATTTCCGACAAGCTTGTTGCCGTTGCGGTCGTAGATCTCGCCGCGCGCCGCCTGAACCTTGACGTATTCCACGTCCGCCTCGGGATCATACAGCCCCTCGCGCCCCGATATCTGGATATAAAACAGACGCCCCAGATACACGACGCAGACCACGCAAAATACCGCCACTACGGCAAGATAGCGCAAAGAATGATTGTGTTTTCCGTACATACCGACCCTCCTTTCCCTAAAAATCAAACGCACACAGCGTTAAAATACAAACAAAAACACGACGAGTGCCGCAAAGAGCCAAACAGCGGGGTTTGCCGGCAGAACGCGGCACCACTCCCGCGCCGTCAGGGGATTCCCCGCGCGGCGGAACGGGCGGCGGCAGTAGATAAACAAAAGCACCGCCGCAACGATCGCACCCACGACCATCAGCACCACGAACGCAAGGTAAGCCAGCATCATCAGGATCGCCAACACGCTCGGCTCATCCGTGTTCAACAGCTTGAGCATCTCAGACGAATACACGCCGCCGACAAGATTGATCCCCATGTGCAAAAAAATCGTATAGCGGATCTTGCCCGTGTTTAGATAGATGTACCCGAACAGACAGCCAAGGATCGCCGCGTAGAAAAGCTGGCTGAAGTTGCCGTGGATCAATCCGAACGCCAATCCCGAGATCAGGATCGCGGGCAGATCTCCGTAGCGCGTGAGGCGGTCGATGACCAGCTTGCGGTAAAAGATCTCCTCCATAAGGGGGGCAAGGATCCCGACGAAGAGCAGGTTCGCCCAAAGAGGCGTGCTCGTCGTCACGCTTGCAAGCTCGTTGACCACGGGCTCGCCGCGCACAGCACCGATGATCTGATTGACCAGTGTGCCGACCATGTTCCCCGCATACGTCAGCCCGAAGCAGATCGCCAAAAGCCCCAGCCATACGTAGAATTTCATGCTCCGTTTTTCGGGTGCCTCGGCGGGTGCCAGGCGAAAGACAAGGTAGGATAGCGGCATGGCTACGGCATACATGGGCAGGCTCGAAAGTGCCATCGTGTACCACGCGGCAGACGCTATCTGCGGTGCGGTGCGGCGCACGACCATATCCAGCAGGATCTGCAAAACCATCGTCAAAAGAAAGATCAGCGCGACCGCCGCGGCAGGGACGCCGATGCGGATGCCGTCCTGCAAAAGATTCCGCTTTTGCACCTGCGGCTCTTGTGTAGGTGTTGTGTTGTTCATAAAAGCTCCTATGAAGCGAGGGAGCGGAATGTGTCCTCTCCCCCGTTGCTTGAAATGTTATTTGACCTTATACTTGACGAACTCCGAGAAGTCGCCCGCGCTCTGCAGCATCTTGCCAAGCCCCATGCAGACCGCTTCAAGGGGTCGCTTTGCGATCACGACGCGAATGCCCGTTCGCTCGCTGATCGCGCGATCGATCCCGGGCAGGAGTGCGCCGCCGCCAACCAGCACGATGCCGAAATCGAAGATGTCGGCAGAAAGCTCGGGGGGCGTTTCCTCCAGCGTCATTTTGACCATGGAGATGATCTCGGAGAGCGGCTCGCTCATCGCCTCGCGCACCTCCGCGCTCGTGACCTCGATGGTCACGGCAAGACCCGTGCGCAGGTCACGTCCGCAGACCTCCATCGAGCCGCGGTCAATGTCGCTCATCGCCGTGCCGATCCGCTTTTTGAGAACCTCTGCGGTCATGTCGCCGATGAGCACGTTGCGCGTTTGCTTGAGGTAATTGACGATCGCAATGTCCAATTCATTCCCCGCCACGCGCAGAGAGTTGGATTGCACCACGCCGCCAAGACTGATCACCGCGGTTTCGGACACGCCGCCGCCAAGGTCGACAAGCATGGCTCCGCGCGCCTTGGAGATCTGGATCCCCGCGCCGACCGCCGCCGCGATGGGCTCGTCGATCAATCCCACGTTTTTCGCGCCCGCCTCAAAGGTGGCGTCCTCCACCGCGCGCTGCTCGACACCCGTCACGCCGTATGGGATACAAACGAGTGCTGCGGGGCGCGAGAAGAGTGATGTCATATCCATGCGTTCAAAGAAATTGTGCAGCATAAGAGAGGTCGTGCGCAGATCGGTGATCACGCCGTCCTTCAAGGGGCGGAGCGCCAGAATATTGCCCGGGGTTTTGCCGAGCATGCGCTTTGCGGTCGTTCCCGACGCAATGACCTCCTGCGTGACGCGGTCGATGGCAACCACCGACGGCGCGCGCAGAACGATGCCCTTATCGCGCAGATAGATCATGGTATTGGACGTTCCCAGATCAATTCCGATCTGCTTTGCCACGGCAGTCACCCCCTTTTTCCGTAAAAATACTTATAATTATTTTTATTATAACATAAAAGAAAGACATATGTCTATAGTTTAGAGAAGATTTTCTCCAAAAATTTCAAAATAAAGCCGATTCATGCGGTGCACGGGAAGTCCCACGACGTTAAAATAATCGCCCTCGATCCCCGTGATATACGCTGATGCCAGTCCCTGAATGGCGTACGCGCCCGCCTTGTCGTACGGCTTCGCGGTCGCAACGTAGCGGCAGACCGTTTCCTCGTCCATCTCGTCAAAGCGCACGCGCGTGACCTCGTGCGAGGACGCGCACACGTCGCCCCGAATCAGGCAGATGCCGCTGACGACCTCATGCGAGCGACCCGAATACATGCGCAGCATACGCCGCGCGTCCTCCTCGTCGCGGGGCTTGCCGAGGATCTCGCCGTCGATCGCCACCACCGTGTCGGACGCGATGATGAGCGTGTCGGAAAGCTCCCGCCCCTCGCGCACCAATCGGTCGTGCACGGCTCTCCCCTTGCGCTCGGACAGCATCTCCACCAATCGATACGGATCGCGCACGTCGCTGCTCTCATCGGTGTCCGCCACAACGACCTCAAACGTCAGCCCCAGCGTTTCCAATATCTCCTTCCGCCGCGGCGACTGTGATGCTAAAATGTAGTTCATGTGTTTGTCCTTTCTTTTTTTGAGTGTGGCTTCGGACGCAGCGTTCCGCCAAGTTCATTTTCCCTTGTAGGGGACGGTGCCGTTCCCTACAAATATAGCCGTTTCGTTCTCCCACGCAACACCACGGGGGAAGCCACGTCAAACGCACCTTCCCCCAAGGCTATATCATTTCTTCATCGAAATTGCTTTCTTTGCGGCTTCCGCGATCGCGGCGGGCGTAAGACCATACGCCTCAAGCAGCGCGGGAACCGTGCCGGAGTGACCGTAGGTATCCTGCATGCCCACGCGGATGACGGGCACGGGAACGCTCTCGCAGATCTCCTCGGTCACGGCAGCGCCGAGGCCGCCGATGACGTTGTGCTCCTCTGCGGTCACGAGCGCGCCGGTCTCCTCTGCCGCCTGCGCCAGGATCTCACGGTCGATCGGCTTGATCGTGTGGATATTGATCACACGTGCGTCAATTCCCTGTGCCGCGAGCAGCTCGCGCGCCTCGAGTGCCATGGAGACCATCAAGCCGCTCGCCACGATGGTCACGTCCTTACCGTCTGCCACGCAAACGCCCTTCCCCAGCTCAAACTTGTAGTCGGGGCGGTCGTTGATCACGGGCACGGCGTATCTGCCAAAGCGCAGATAGAACGGTCCGTTGGTGGAAAGTGCCGCCTCGACCGCCGCTCTTGCCTCAACCGCGTCGGACGGATTGACGATGGTCATGCCGGGAATGGTACGCATCAGCGCGATATCCTCGTTGCACTGGTGGGTCGCGCCGTCCTCACCGACGGTGATACCCGCGTGCGTTGCACCGATCTTGACGTTGAGGTGGGGGTAACCGATCGAGTTACGCACCTGCTCAAACGCGCGACCTGCCGCAAACATGGCAAAGCTGGACGCAAACACGGTCTTGCCCGTGGTCGCAATTCCTGCCGCAACGCTCATCATATTTCCCTCGGCAATGCCGCAATCGAAGAATCTCTCGGGGCACGCCTTTTTGAATTTAACGGTTTTGGTTGCCTCCGCGAGATCCGCGTCCAGCACCACGAAATCGTATTTGTCGGCAAGCTCAACAAGTGCCGCGCCGTATGCTTCTCTGGTAGCCAATTTTTCTGCCATTGCTCTCCCCCCCTTACGCGTTCAATTCTGCCAATGCCGCAGCGCACTGCTCGTCGTTGGGAGCGGCACCGTGCCAGTTGACCTTGTTTTCCATAAAGGAAACGCCCTTGCCCTTCACGGTTTTTGCGATGATCGCGGTGGGCTTGCCCTTGACGGCCTTAGCCTCGTTGAATGCCGCCTCGATTGCATCAAAATCGTGACCGTCGATGGAGATCACGTGGAAGCCGAACGCCTCAAGCTTTTTGTCGTGGGGTGTGGGATTCATGACCTCGGAAACGGAACCGTCGATCTGGAGTCCGTTCCAGTCGAAGATCGCGCAGAAGTTATCCAGCTTGTAGTGCGCGGCAAACATGCACGCCTCCCAAACCTGTCCCTCCTCGCTCTCCCCGTCGCCAACGGCGGTGTAAACGCGATATGCCTTGCCGTCGATCTTGCCTGCCAGTGCCATGCCTGCCGCCGAGCTGATGCCAAGTCCCAGCGAGCCTGCGGACATATCCACACCGGGGGTCAGGGTCATGTCGGGGTGCCCCTGTAGGCGCGAACCGATCTTGCGCAGCGTTGTCAGCTCCTCAACGGGGAAAAAGCCGCGGTTTGCAAGTGACGCATAGAGTGCGGGTGCGCAATGCCCCTTGGACAGCACGAAGCGGTCGCGGTCGGGGTCTGCGGGGTTCGCGGGATCAACGTTCATCTCCTCGAAATAGAGATACGCAAGAACGTCCGTGATAGAAAGCGAGCCGCCGGGATGTCCCGACTTTGCCGCATGCGTGCCCTCGATGATGCCAATACGGATCTTTTTGGCGATCTCTTCAAGTCTTGCCTTTTTTTGCTGTTCCATGTTATCCTCCGATCGGTTGCATTAAACTTCATTTCTCATTATATCACAAAGCACGTTCCTTGTCAAGACAAAAACCGAAAGACAAGCTGCCACAATTTTGCGCCTTTGGCAAGCGGACGAAAATCGCGTTTTTTCACAAAATCCGCCTTGACTTTCGGGCGGTTATATGATAACATATAAGATAGTATTTTTATAAAACGGAGAACGGACATGGAACAGAAGCGATTTACGAAAAACGACAGCGGATTTATTTGCGCGCACTGCGGAAAAGAGGTAGAACCGCTGGGATATACCTCGCGCAACCACTGCCCGTTTTGCCTGTGGTCGCTCCACGTGGACGTCAATCCGGGCGACCGCGCCAACACCTGCGGCGGCGGCATGGAGCCGATCCGTGTTGAGCCCGACCCCAAAAAGGGCTACGTGATCGTTCACCGCTGCACCAAGTGCGGCGAATTGCACCGCAACCGCGCGGCGCACGAGGCAAAGAACCAGCCGGATAGCATCAAGCTTCTGATCAAGCTGACGGCGGGACTCTGACTTGTCGCACGAGTGCGGCATATCGGGCTTTGAGTGAAACTCGATAGCCGCTTTTCTCTTTGATAGCGCGAGGCGCAAAGAGAAAAGCTAACAAAAGAGAAACACCGAGAAAAAATTTCGCCCTCTGCGGAGAGCGTGGAGGGCTACACGCCCTCCACCGCGCCACCTGCCCAAAAGGGTGGGCAAAAGCTTTTCCAAATGGCAAGAATCGTCAATTAGTGCAAAAAAGGAGAAATACCACCATGATCTATATGTTTTTAGCAAACGGATTTGAAGAGGTAGAGGCGCTTTGCCCTCTGGATCTGTTGCGCCGCGCGGGGTGCGAGGTCACCACGGTCGGCATCGGGGGCGACGTGATCGTCGGCTCGCACAAAATTGCCGTGCAGGCGGACATGCCCGAGGCGATGTTCCGCGATTCCCGCCCCGAAATGGTCATTCTCCCCGGCGGTATGCCCGGCACGCGCCATCTTGACGAGTCGCGCACGGTGGACACCGCTCTGCGCGTTGCCGCTTCCTCGGGGGCGTATATCGCCGCGATCTGTGCCGCTCCCATGGTGCTTGGCAAGCGCGGCTACCTTACGGACAAGCGCGCGGTCTGCTTCCCCGGCTTTGAGGAATATCTCACGGGCGCGACCCTCCCCACCGACGGCGCGCGCGTCGTCCGCGACGGCAAGGTGATCACCGCCGCAGGCATGGGCGTGGCACTGGAGTTTGGTCTGGAGCTTGTCCGTGCACTCAAGGGTGACGACGCGGCAGAGGAATTGCGCCGCGCCGTGCTCGCCGATTGACATGGCAGAGCTTACGAAAGCGGAGCTCCGCGCGATCCTGAAGAAAAAGCGCGCAGAGCTCCCGACCGATCAAAAAAAGGCGCTTGACAGCGCGATCGCGGAGCATATCGCAGCCTCCCCGCTCTTCGGGAACGCGTCTATGCTGCTCCTTTACGCGCCGATGGAGGGCGAGATCAATCTGCTTCCTCTGGCGCGGCTTGCGCGCGAGAGTGGGATCCCGATCGCCTTTCCGCGCTCCCACACCAAGGACTGCACCCTCACCTTTCATATTCTGACCCCCGACGCACGCCTCTCTCGCGGTGCGTACGGAATCGCCGAGCCGCCCGCCGACGCACCCCTTTGCGTGCCCGACGAGCGTGCGCTCTGCATTCTTCCGGGACTTTCCTTTGACCGCGACGGCAACCGCTTGGGCTACGGAAAGGGCTACTACGACCGCTTTCTGGAGAGCTTTCCCGGTGTGACGCTTGGCGCGGTGTATGCAAGCCTTGTTCTGCGTACCGTTCCGACCGACGCACACGACAGGCGCGTAGCGTATCTTGTCACCGAACAGGAGCTGCTTGAAATCGCACCGCCCGTCGAGGAAACGGTCACACCGCTGACCGAATACGACTGGCAAAACGCCGACACGCCAAGCGAACCCGAGCCGCCAAGGCCTGCCAAGGAAAAGCCGACACGCGAGCCCCTTGTGCAAACGCTCAAGCGCATCCGGCACACGATGTGGGCAAGCGAGCACGTCGCGGGCATCAGAACGCCGCACGCGGCGATGATCCCCGTGCTCGTCACCTACGCGCTTCTCCTGCTCTCGCGCCTTGTGGAGGCGCGTCTGCTCGACCGAGGCAGCCAATACGTGGGCGTGATCCTTTTGCAGGTGCTCATCTTCATTCTCCCCGCGATCCTCTATTGCAAGGCACGCGGCGAGAAATTCACCGCCCGCATCCGCCTCGCCCCCGTGCGTCCGAGCCACATTCCCCTGATCCTCTCGGTTCTGGTCATGATGATCGCGGGAGGGCTTTTGACCTCGATCCTCACGGGCGGCATTCACTCCCTGACCGGAAATTTCACGCTCTACGACACCTTCGTGGCGCGCACGAGCTCGCCGCTTGATATTCTTTACGCGATTTTAGCGTACGCGCTGCTGCCCGCCTTTGGCGAGGAGCTGATCTACCGCTCGATCCTGTGCGCCGAGTACGAAAGGAACGGCGTGGGCGTTTCGATCACGGTCAGCGCGCTCTTTTTCGCCATGCTCCACTTCTCCTTTGCGCATTTTCTGACCTATTTCGTGCTGGGTCTGTTGCTCGCGGCGGTCATGTACGCCACGCGCTCCTTCTTCGTCCCCGTCGCCCTGCATCTGTGCTACAACATCTTCTGCCTGTTCGGGCAGCCCTTCCTCTCGGCATTCTACGTCAACGCGGGAAGCACGCGGATCTTCCTTTTCTGCGTCATCGTTCTCTTTCTGCTCGCATCGGCGATCGCGGCGGGCGAGGGGCGCAAGATCTATCACATCTATGCACTGCGCAACGCCGACGCGTCCTATACCGTGTCGCGTCCGATCAAGGAATACCCCCGCGCGATCCTTGCGTCACTCCTCTCCCCTCTGTGCGCCGTGGCTCTGATCATCTTCCTCGTCGCGGCGATCACCAACCTCTTCTGAAAGGATCTCTATGCAAACCATTGAACAACGCTATCTCGCCGTCAAAAGAAAGCTTTTTGACAAGGCATACAACAGCCTGAACGACCGCCAACGCGAGGCGGTCTTTACGGTCAACAATCCGCTTCTGGTCCTTGCGGGCGCGGGGAGCGGAAAGACCACGGTGCTCGTGCGTCGCATCGCCTTTATCATTCGCTACGGCAACGCCTATTTCAGCGACTACGTCCCCTACGGCATGGATGAGGGGCGCGTGGCAGAGCTGGAGCGCGCGCTGGTGCTCCAGCCCGAGGCGATCGAGCAGCACGTTCTGCCGCAGTTCTCCTCGGGTGCCTGCGAGCCCTACCGCATTCTCGCCATCACCTTTACCAACAAGGCGGCAAACGAGATCAAGGAGCGACTCGTGCGTATGTTCCCCGAGGACGAGGCGACTGCCGCCGACATCTGGACGGGCACCTTCCATTCGGTCTGCGTGCGGATCCTGCGTCAGCACGGCGATAAGATGGGCTACCGTCAGGGCTTTACGATCTACGACACCGATGACACGAAAAAGGCAATGATCGCGGCAATGAGCCGCTGTAACATCGACGAAAAGCTCCTGCCCGTCAAGGGCGTGATGAACGCGATCAGTCGCGCCAAGGACAAGCTCCTCACCCCTGACGATTTCTATATGCAGGCGGGGCAGGACTTCCGTCAGAAGCAGATCGCACGCGTATACGAGGAGTATCAGCGTTATCTGCGCGAATCCAACGCGCTGGACTTTGACGACATCATCATGCAAACCGTGCTCCTGCTCAAAAAGTACCCCGAGGTGCGCGACACCTACCAGCGCCGCTTCAAGTACGTGTGCGTGGACGAGTTTCAGGACACCAACGTCGCCCAGCTCCACCTGACCGTGCTCCTCTCGGACTTCCACAAGAACCTAATGGTCGTGGGCGACGACGACCAGAGCATCTATCGCTTCCGCGGTGCGACCATCGAAAACATTCTGACCTTTGACAAGACCTACCCCGAGGCAAAAACCATCAAGCTCGAGCAGAACTACCGCTCCACGCAGAACATTCTCGATGCCGCCAACGCGGTCATCTCGCACAACGCAGGGAGAAAGGGCAAGACCCTTTGGACGGCGCAGGGGGATGGCTCGAAGATCCAGCTAAAGCTGTGCGATGACCAGAACGTCGAGGCGCGCTACATCGTGGACACGGTGTCCCGCACGGTGGCGAAAAAAGAAGCCACGTACCGCGATTTCGCGGTGCTCTACCGCACCAACGCGCAGGCACAGAGCATCGAGAAGGCGTTTGCGCGCGCGGCAGTTCCCTACCGCGTGCTTGGCGGCACGCGCTTCTCCGACCGCAAGGAGATCCGCGACGCGGTGGCGTATCTGCAATTGGTCAACAACCATGACGACAACACGCGTCTGCTCCGCATCATCAACGAGCCGCGACGCAAGATCGGCGCGAAAACACTGGAGGCGGTCGCCGCGATCGCCGAGGAGCAGCGGTGCAGCCAGTTTGAGGTGCTGAAAAACGCCGACCGCTACGTGGCACTCGCGCGCTCGGCGGAAACGCTCAAGGGCTTTGCCGCGCTGATCGATCAGCTCACAGAGCTGTCAAATCGCGTCACGCTCGACGTGCTCTTTGACGCCGTGCTCGACCGCTCCGGCTACCGACAAATGCTGGTGGCGGCAGGCGCGGAGGAAGCGGAGCGTCTTGAAAACCTCGACGAATTCAAGTCGGGGATTCTTGAATACATGGAGGACAACGAGGAGCCGACGCTGACCGGCTTTTTGGAGGAGACCGCGCTCGTCGCGGACGTGGATCGCTACGACGAATCCGCCGACGCGGTGGTCATGATGACCATTCACAGCGCGAAGGGCTTGGAGTTCCCCATCGTGTTCCTGCCCGGCATGGAGGACGGGCTCTTCCCCGGTATGCAGACCATTACCGCAGGTGAGAGCGAGATGGAGGAGGAGCGTCGACTTGCCTACGTGGCGATCACGCGCGCCAAGAAAACGCTCTACATCGTGCACACGCGCAATCGCCTGCTTTACGGACAGACGATGTACAACCCCGTGTCCCGCTTCGTCAGCGAGATCCCGTCATCTCTTGTGGACAAGCTCGACGAGAGCGAGGCGAGTGCCGTGCGCGTAACGGGCGGCTACGGCTCGTACAACCCTTACGGCACGCAGCGCTCGGTCTACGGTACGCGCGGCGCAGGGACGCCCGCGGCGCAGCAAAAGACCTACATCGCAAACGGGCAGGTGCGCACACCCGTGCGTCAATCCCGCCCCACGTTCGGCGCGGAAACCATTACCGTGGGCAAGGCGATGCCGCCCAAAACAGCCGCCCGCCGCGAGCAGTTCGCGCCCGGTGACCGCGTGCGACACATGAACTTCGGCGAGGGCGAGATCCTCTCGGTCAAGCCCATGGGCGCGGATACGCTCTACGAGATCATGTTCGACAAGGTCGGCACC
This sequence comes from Eubacteriales bacterium, assembly GCA_045597145.1. GTDB lineage: Bacteria > Bacillota > Clostridia > Oscillospirales > CAG-272 > UMGS1865. The sequence continues at coordinate 12,205 of JAZODU010000062.1, read as the reverse complement.
AAAAAGCTCATGGCTACCTACGCAAGATTGGTGAAGATATAGGATGCGTCGGGGGAGAAGCTTTTTGAGAAAAGCTTCTCCCCCGTACCCTTTTCAAAAGCTTTCATCTCATGGGTTATATTCCCAATGGAGGGTGCACCACACCGTGCGCCCTCTATCGTTTGTGCGCGATGAAAGTTCGCAATGCAGTCCGGACGCTGCTTCTGCGTCGCTCTCTCGTAACTCGTTGCCACTCGCCCGCACGGAATAGTGCTTGTGCGCTGTTCGGCTGGAGCCAAAGCTCCCGCCCCACGAGTTTGGCACAAACATCTGCCTCGACCCAAAGACATGCGCGAAGCGCACACGCCCCCGTCATCGGCGTTGTCAAGACACCGATGACGGGGGCGTGCCCCTTTGTGAAGATTTTGAGGGGAGAGGGGTGTGGGGAGAGGGGGGCTTTTGTAAAAGTCCCCCTCTCCCCACATTTCACATCTTTTCACACCTTCTCAAACCTCTTACGCTCGACGCCGTCGACGAGGACGGCTTCGTTCCACATGGAGGCGGGGCGCGCCCAGACACCGGTCGAGCCGTCCAGCGGCTCATAGATCACCATATCCTCCAAGGTTTCGGAGTGGTGCGCGAGGCAAATCACGCGGTACATACCGCCCTTGTAATGGCGGTAAATGCCCGCAATATCACTTTCAATCGGCTTGATCGGCTCTTTCATAGCATACGTCCTCTCATTTGCTCCGCGCGTCACGACCGACGGCGGCGCAGTATTCTTCATAGGTGCACAGCACGCGCAGGGCGGCAAGCAGAGCGTTTGGGGTCATGCCCGCAGGCAATCCCAGCCGCTCCGCCAAGGCGTCGCGGCGCGCGCGGCTGTCAGTGCCTCCCGTGAGCCCGTCCTCGTACAGATCGACCTTGGAAAGCGGATTTTCGCACACACGCTGCCGTGCAGCGTCCGCGTCGGCGTACGGGCGAAACAGCTCGCGCAACAGATCGCGCTCCATGCCCTCCACGCCAAGCACCCCCTCTGCCGAGGGCGCGCGCTTGCGCTTTTCCACACCCTTGATGCGCGGCACGTATAAATGGATCAGTCGGTCAGCGGGGAGCCCCCCCGTCAGGTGCGCGCGGATCAGCTTCCCTGCCCCGTCGCTGTCGGTCAGAACGATCAGCGGCGTTTTTTGCGCCAGCGCGCGAAAAAGCATTCCCTTTTCCGCCTTGCTGAACACACCAAAGCCGTCGGTGGCAAGGATCTGTGCCTCGATCACGCTCTCCAGACGCAATTTATCATACCGTCCCTCCACGATCACGGGGAACGGGATCTTCAATCTTTCTTCCATATTATTTTCTGACCAAAAACAGGATCAGCACCAGCACGCCAAGCGCGATGCGGTAGACGCCAAAGGGCGCGAAGCTGTGCTTTTTGACGAAATCCATGAGGAATCGGATCGCCGCCATGGACACGAGGAAGGACACAAGGCACCCCACGCCAAGCGTCGCCCACGCCAAAAGCGGCACCGTGACGTCGTTTTCCAGGATCCAGGACACAAAGCCGAGTGCCTTGATGCCGCTCGCGCCCACCATGACGGGGATCGCCATGAAGAAGGAAAACTCCGCCGCCGCAGTGCGCGAGATGCCCATGAGCATAGAGCCTAAGATCGTTGAACCCGAGCGCGACGTGCCGGGAACGATCGAAAGTGCCTGAAACGCGCCGATCGCCAGTGCGGAACGGTAGGAAAGCTCCTCGACGCGCTCCACGCGGGGCGTGCGATGCTTGTTGAAGCGTTCGATCAGAATGAACGCCACGCCGTACACGATGAGTGCCACGGCGACCACGACCGAGTTGTAGAGCCAGCCGTCGATATCCTTGCCCGTTGCCATTTCCAGCACCTTGTCGATCACGATGCCCGCAAAGGCGGCGGGCAGGCTCGCCACGAGCACGTGCGCCCAAAGACGCCACGTGCCGCGCTTCTCCTCTGCCGTTTTCTTTCTTGAAAAGGGCCAGAGCTTATCCCAAAAGAGCACCACGACGGCAAGGATCGCGCCCAATTGGATCACGACCTGAAACATCTCCCAGAACTCCCGATGGAAGTCCTTGTGCGGCGCATCAAAGGCAAAGGGCAACAGATCCTCAACGATGATCAGGTGCCCCGTGGAGCTGATCGGCAGCCACTCGGTGATGCCCTCCACGATGCCGTACAAAATCGATTTCAAAATTTCAAGGATTCCCATATGTATCTCCTTTTATAAGATCAGCAATCACCCTTGAGGCGATCCTTGGCACGTATCTCCAGACCCTTACCCGTGGACGCGCGCATGATGTCGCCCTCGCGCACGGCAAAGGGCACGCGGCACCAATAGATCATCGATGGGTGCGGCGTGGATTCGAGCACCGCGCCGTCGGGCGCGTAAAGCTCGCGCACGCCAAAGCCGCGTCCGATCGCACCGGGAGAAATCATCTCCGCGTCCTCGCCCGCGCACACCTTGTTGCGCTGAATGAAGCGGTAGAGTCTGCCCTCCTCGTTCTCCATGGGAACACCCGCCCCGACGATCGCGGCGACTTCCTCTTCATCGTATTCGATGGCGGTGGAGAAATATGCCTTTTCGCGGATGTAGCCGCACGCGCCGACCAGCTGCGGGTTCTGCATCGGGTCGTCAAAATAGAAGCCCGTGCCGTACTCGCGGTGCGAAACACTCTCAAGCTCCGACAGCCATGCAGGGTCAAACCTATATCCCGCAGGATCCTTTTCGTAGGCGTTGATCGCCATACGGTATGCGTTTGTGACCACCGCCGTGTAATACGCACTCTTCATGCGCCCCTCGATCTTGAAGGACGCCACACCGCTCTGCATCAGCTCCGGGATATGCTCGATCATGAACATATCCTTGGAGGACATGATGAACGTGCCGCCGTTCTCCTGCTGCTCGATCGGAAAGGGCGTATCAAGCCGCTTTTCCTCGACTATGGAGTAGTTCCAGCGGCAGGGCTGTGAGCAGGTGCCGCGATTGCCGTCACGCCCGTTGAAGGCGTTGGCAAGCAGGCATCTGCCGCTGTAGGACACGCACATCGAGCCGTGAATGAACGCCTCCAGCTCCACCGTGTCGTCCAGCTCTGCGCGAATGGCACGGATCTCGTCCATGGTCAATTCGCGCGCCAGCACCAGTCGCTTCGCCCCCATCGCGGCGTATGCCTTTGCCGCCGCGGGGCTGACGATGCTCGTCTGCGTGGACATATGGATCTCCATGTCGGGAAGTATCTCGCGGATGGTTGCAAACACGCCGAGGTCGGCGACGATCATCGCGTCGACACCTACATCCTTGATGTCCGAGAGGAATCGGCGCAGTACGGGATACTCCTGCACGTGCGGCATGGTGTTGACGGTCAGGTAGATCTTCTTTCCGCGCGCGTGGACGTATGCGGCGGCATCGTAAAGCTCCTCTACCGTAAAATTGTCCGCCGCCGCGCGCATACCGAACATCTGTCCCGCTAAATATACCGCGTCCGCTCCGTACAGAAGCGCCGCCTTCATTTTTTCAAAATTCCCCGCCGGGGAGAGTAATTCTATCATAATGGTATGGGAACTGTGGGGGAAGAGGGAAACTTTTTTCAAAAGGTTTCCCTCTTCCCCCACAGCCCCATCTCCTTTCAAAAGCTTTTACAAAAAAGGGATAGGCAGTGGGGTCACGGCGGGTAGCCGTGTGAATTGAACAAACGGGATCGCGCGCGATTTGCACGGTGCGCGCCCTTGACAAGGCGCGCACCGTACCGTTTTTATTCCGCTTCGGTGACCGCGATTCCGAGCACCGCAAGGTCTGCCGCCGCCACGGGCGTGGGGCACTGCGACATCAGCTCGCTCGCGTTCTGCACCTTCGGGAACGCCACGACGTCACGCAGAGAATCCGCGCCCGTCATGACCATAGCAAGGCGGTCAAGTCCCATGCCGCTGCCGCCGTGCGGGGGCGCACCGTACTTATATGCGTCCACAAGGAAGCCGAACTTACGCTCGATATCCTCGGGAGAAAGCCCCAGTACCTTGAACATCTTTTCCTGCAGCTGCCAGTCGGTGATACGGATCGAACCCGAAAGCAGCTCAGTGCCGTTGAGCACCATGTCGTAGCACTCGGCGCGCACGCTGCCGGGGTCGCTTTCCAGATACGGCAGGCATTCCTGCAGAGGCATGGTGAAGGGATGGTGCATTGCATCCCAGTGCTCGGTCTCCTCGTTCCACTCGAAGAACGGGAACTCGACCACCCACAGGAAATTGAACTTGCCCTCCTCGATCAGCTCCAGCTTCTTGCCAAGGAGCGTGCGGAGCGCGCCCAGCGTGGGCAGCACGACCTTGTTCTTGTCGGCAACGATCAGCATCACGTCGCCCTTCTCCATGCCGCCTGCCGCGAGGATCGCGTCAAGCTCCTCGGGAGAGAGGAACTTTGCAAAGGAGCAGTTGGGAGCCTCGTCTGCCCAGCGGATATACGCCAGACCCTTGGCACCGATGCCCTTTGCGTGCTCGGTCAGCTTGTCGATCTCCTTGCGCGTCAAGGTTGCTGCGGCGTTCTTAGCCACAATGCAGCGCACGCTGCCGCCATTCTCAATGGCACCCGTAAACACGCCAAATCCACAGCTCTTTACAGCCTCGGACAGATCGATGATCTCCATACCGAAGCGGGTGTCGGGCTTATCGCTGCCGTAGCGGTTCATCGCGTCGGCGAAGGTCATGCGAGGCAGAGGCGTGGGGATATCCACGTTCAGAACCTCCTTGAACACGCGCTTGATAAAGCCCTCGTTCATCGCCATAATGTCCTCCTGTGTTGCAAAGGACATCTCAAGGTCGATCTGGGTAAACTCGGGCTGACGGTCGGCGCGCAGGTCCTCGTCGCGGAAGCAACGCGCCAGCTGAATGTAGCGGTCGTAGCCGCTGAGCATCAGAAGCTGCTTGTAAAGCTGGGGCGACTGCGGAAGCGCGTAGAAGCTGCCCTTATGGATACGGCTGGGAACGAGATAGTCGCGCGCGCCCTCGGGGGTGGACTTGATCATCATGGGCGTTTCGATCTCGATAAAGCCGTTTTCGTAGTAGTATTCACGAGCCACGCGTGCAATATCGTGGCGCATCTTGATGTTTTTCTGCAGAGAGGGACGGCGCAGATCCAGATAGCGGTATTTCAGCGCAGTCTCCTCGCCCACCTTCTTGCTGTCGGACACCTCGAAGGGAGGGGTCTGTGCGGCGGAGAGGATCTTGAGCTCGGTAACGAACACCTCGACCTCACCCGTGGGCAGGTTGGGGTTGACCGCACCCTCGCCGCGCGGGCGAACCGTGCCGTGTGCACAAAGCACGTACTCGGCGCGAATGCCGAACGCCTTGTCAAAGATTTCCTTGTCGGTTTCGTTGTCAAACGCGAGCTGCACCAAGCCCGTGCGGTCGCGCAGATCGATAAAGATCAGGTTGCCCAGATCTCTCTGCTTCTGCACCCAACCCATCACGCAGACCTCGCGTCCGATGTCGGAGGCTCTTACCGTGCCGCAATAATGCGTCCGTCTGTCATTTGCATTCAATAATTCAGCCATGATTTTACTCCTTATGTATAGCGTTTAAGCGCCGATTTCAAATTTGATTGCCGTCCCGATCGAACAGGGGCAGCTTTTCCAGATAGATCAGATCCTCGCGCGCCTGCGCGTCGCCCTCGGCAAGAATGGTCATCTTGCCGCACACAATGCCGCCCGCCTGCGCGACCAGCTCCTCCAGCGCGTGCATGGAGTCGCCCAAGGACACCACGTCGTCGATCAGCAAAATGCGCTTGCCTCGCATCAGCTCAGCGTCCGCCGTATCCAGATACAGCGTCTGCTCGCGCGCGGTGGTGATCGAGTGCACCGTCACCGCAAGCACGCCCGTCATGTAAAGCTTGGGGCTTTTCCTTGCCAGAAAGTACTTCCGGTTGCCCGCAAGTCGCGCCATTTCGTGCACGAGCGGGATTCCCTTTGCCTCCGCGGTGATCAGATAATCGTATTCGGGGGCTTTTTCAAGCAGTGCTTTTGCGCACGCCGTGGTCAATTCGGGATCGCCGAAGATCACGAACGCGCCGATCATCAGCCCGTCGTTCAAGGGGCAAAGCGGCAGGTCCCGCTCGCACCCCGCAATATTCATGTGATAATATTTCCGTTCCATGACGTCACCTCAAAATTCGGTTCTGATATGTTCAACGTACGCACCCGCCAGCGCCTCCTCGACCAACGCGTCAAAGTCAAGACGTCTTTGCTGCTCCTCGACCTTGGAAAGCTCGGGCTTGGTTTTGGGATGCTTGGGGGTGAACACGGTACAGCAATCCTCGTAGGGTTGAATGGAGGTCTCAAACGTGCCGATCTTGCGCGCCGCCTGCACGATCTCCTCCTTGTCCATGCCGATGCAGGGACGGAACACGGGAACGCTCGCCATGGGATCGGTCACACCGATCGCCTGCATGGTCTGCGACGCAACCTGACCGAGGCTCTCGCCCGTGATCAGTGCCTGACAGCCGATCTTTTTCGCCAGCTTGTCCGCGATCGCCATCATGTATCGGCGCAGAATCAGCGTGAAGTACTCCTCCTCGCAGTTCTTGACCAGAAGCTCCTGGATCTTGGTCAGGGACACCACGTGCACGTTGAACGTGCCTGCGTACTGCGCCACCTCGCGCGCCAGCGTCAGCACCTTTTCGCGCGCCATTTCGCTGGTGTACGGGAAGGATTCAAAGTGCACCGCCTCGATCTGCACGCCTCGCTTTGCGATCATGTATCCCGCCACGGGCGAGTCGATGCCGCCCGACAAAAGCAGCAACGCCTTACCGTTCGTGCCCACGGGCATACCGCCCGCGCCCTTAAACTGCCCTGCGTGAATGAACGCCGCGTGCTCGCGGATCTCCACCTGCACCACGATCTCGGGCTCGTGCACGTCCACGCCGATCCCCTTCACCGTTGACAGGACGTATCCGCCGACCTCGCGCGCAATGCCCATGGAATCGGGAACGAAGCGCTTATCCGAGCGCTTGGCAACCACCTTGAAGCTTTTTTTGCCCACAAGGAACTGCGGCACGTAGGCCTTGACCGTTCGCTCGATCGCCTCCATGCTCTTCTCGCACACGGCGCATCGGCTGATGCCGACCAATCCAAACACCTTTTGCGCGCTTTCGAACATGCCGTCAACGTCGGCAAAATCGTCCTTCGGCTCGATGATCAGCGTGCTTTGCGAGCGCGTGATCTCAAAATTGCCGTAATGCTTTGCGCGGAAGCGCAGATTGCGGCAAAGCGTGTCCTCAAAATAGCGGCGGTTTGCGCCCTTGAGCACGATCTCGCCGTATTTACAAAGTAAAATTTCCTTCATCGTCTACCTCTCATTCGTCGCTCTCGGCATCGGGGTCGTCGCTGTAGTCCTCCGCGACCTCGCCGTTGCGGTAGGTGTCCAGCAGCTCGGCGGCGATGTCGTACGCCTTCTTCGGCACGAAAATATCGCACCCGAACACCGAAAAGCCGGTCAAAATCCTTGCGATCTCGCCGCTTCCGCGATCCTTGCAAAGATACGGGATCTGCTCCTCCTCAAGGATTCCGCAGATCAGGTTCTTTTCGATCTCGTCGTGCACGGTCACGAGCAGCTCGCTCTGTGCGTCGTGCGCCGAAACCTTGTCCAGTCCAAAAAATCGATCCATACTACACCTCAATCCTCGTAGTAGTTGGGGAACAGCTTCTCCCAGACCTTTGCGCATCCGATTGTATCCGCGATCGAGGTGTGCGCCACGCCGTCCCATTCGATCTCCAGAAGTGCCATGGCATCGCTGAGAGACGCGTGCACGAGCTCGGGATAGTGCTCCGACTGGAAGCGGACGAACTCGATCGACGCACAGCGCGTCTTTTCGCGCAGAGCCTCGCGCACGCATTCGGTTACGTAGATGTACTTGATATGGCTGTAGTCGGTGGAAACGCCGTACGCCACCAGCACATCGGCGTCGGCAAAGATCTCCTTGATGCGCGGCATCAGTTCAACCAGCGAGGGCGCGTCCGCGACCATGTCGGGCGTGATGCCGTGGATCTTTTCGGTCTGCTTCCACTTCTTCTTTTTTGCGGGCTTGACCAGGGTATCCATCACGATCCGACCGTTTCCGTCGGTGATGGAGATCGAGAGGATCTCGTCGTGGTCATACACGCCCGTCAGCTCCAGGTCGAAGAACAGCACGCGCGCGCGCTGCATGTGATAGTGCTCGGCGCGGTGCAGGTCTCCCTCCGCGCGGCGAATCGCCAGATCGTCCGCGAAGCACTTGGTGCAGAGCTTGCGGCGAAAACGCACGTCCTTGCCGCAATGCACGCACATCAAGGGTCGTCGCACAGCGGTCTTTTTGTCGTAAAAATAGATCGCGCTCTTGTCATTGCGCAATGTGTACGCCACGGGCTCCTCGATCACGTCGTAGTTCATCTGATCCAGACGCTCGGCGGTGTAGTAGCCGCACGCCGCCGCGCGCTTGGTGCTCATGCGCGGAATGCTGATGCCCGACTCCAGCTCCATCGTTTCGGTCTTTTGCGTAGGTGCGTACCAGAGCTCCGGCGGTGCCTCGACCACTCTTGAGGGGTCGAAGTAATAAACGATGCTGCCGTCCTCGTTTTGGTCATAGGCGGCGGGGTCGCCCGCGGGCATCAGGTGCATACGGTTGAGCACGGTGCGTGTCAGATAGTTTTTTCTCTCCGCGTCGGCGGGCGTGATGTGGGGAATGGTTGCGCCCGAGCGCAATTTCATGGCTTCTTTCAAAAAATCCTCCTTACCGTCCCGATCCGTTCATGCACGCCTGCGCGACCGCGCTCGCGCGCGAGGGTTGGCAGCGGTTGTCGGTTTCGGCAACGGTTTTTGCTCTTTTATTCTTCTGAGCAACTCCGACGTGCGTCGGAAAACACACAGATATAGTTATTATAACATATTATATCTGCACTTTCAATACTTAACTCTCATAATTTATCGCAAAAACCGCCGCCGCGCGCATTTATTTTTGCGTTTTCTTTACAAAGAATGATTCTTATTATAATTTTGTTCGGCTTTTGGGCTCTCCGAAACCATTTTACGGAGCGCGTCCAGCGCGGCGTCCAGACCTCCTACCTCGTCGATGATGCCGTATTCCACCGCCTCTCTCCCCTCGATGATCGAGCCGCAATCGGTGGCGATCTGGTCGGGGCGCATCATCAAGCGGGTCACGGTTTCGGCATCTGCGCGCGAATGCGCGCAGATGAATCCCACGATTCGCTTCTGCATCTCGCTCATATAGCGGAAGGACTGCGGCACGCCCACGACCATACCGCTGATGCGCACGGGGTGCAGGGTCATCGTGGCACTGGGGACGATGAAGGACCGTCGGGCAGCGGTCGCCAGGGGCACACCGATGGAGTGTCCGCCGCCCAGCACCAGGGAAACGGTCGGCTTTTTCATGGATGCGATCATCTCGGCAAGTGCCAGCCCCGCCTCAACGTCCCCGCCCATGGTGTTCAGGATCACGAGCAACCCATCCACCTCCTCGTCCTCCTCGATCGCCACGAGCAGCGGAAGGATCTCCTCGTATTTCGTGGCTTTCTGCCCCTCGGGCAGAAAATAGTGCCCCTCGATCTGTCCGATGATCGAAATGCACCGAAATCGCTCTCGGCTGTTCTCCGCCACGCTCCCGTGACTTTCCTCAATGATCTCCTCGGGCTGGATCCGCCCGTTCTCCCCGTTCGCTTGCTTCTCGTTGTTCATCTTACTTCCTCCTTCGGTGTGTGAGAGCGTCGGGGAGAAAGCTTTTTGAAAAAGTTTTCTCCCCGCACCCCTCTTTCAAAAACTTTCCCCACATGTGTCAGCCCCCCTCCGGGGGGGGGGGGGGTAGTGCGAACAAAGCAATGCCTTTTTTCTGCCTGCACGGTGAAAGTTGTTTATGTAGTACAGATTCGGGTTTGTGCGTCTCTTCCCCTCTCCGTTGCTTGCCGCTTGCGGCATATGACACCATCTCCCGCTCCAAACCGCCCGATTTGCCGTTTTCGATTATTATATCCAATATTTTTTTACAATATGCGACCCGAATTATGTAAAAACAGACTTTACAAGCGAGGATTTTTGTGATATAATGAACCATGTATGGAGTATTGTGTTCGTCCATTCGCGTCAACACACAAAATATATAACCATAAAGGAAGGTTTCTCATCATGGAAAACAAAGTTCTGATCGAAACGTCCGCGCGTCACATTCACCTGACCGCAGAAGCAGTCGAAATCCTGTATGGCAAGGGTGCCGAGCTCACCGTTAAAAAGGAACTGAGCCAGCCCGGTCAGTATGCCGCAGGCAACGACAAGATCACCCTCGTCGGTCCCAAGGGCACGCTCGCTGTCAGCGTTCTTGGTCCCACGCGCCCCGCAAACCAGGTCGAGCTCTCCTATTCCGATGCTCGTGCACTGGGTATCTCCGGTGTTCCCGTTCGTGAGAGTGGCGACGTTGCAGGCACGCCCGGGCTCAAGATGGTAGGTCCTGCAGGCGAAGTTGAGATCGCAGAGGGCGTGATCATCGCAAAGCGTCACATTCACATGACTCCCGAGGATGCAGAAAAGATCGGCGTGTCCGACAAGCAGATCGTTAAGGTCAAGATCGACACCGACCGTCCCCTGATCTTCGACGACGTCGTTTGCCGCGTCAGCCCCAAGTTCGCGCTGGCTATGCACATTGACACCGACGAGTGCAACGCAGCAGGCGCGTTCGGCGCCGTTTACGGCGAGGTTCTCGCGTAAAGGAACGGGGTACATCCCATGAGAATCCTGTTTCAGGGTGACAGCATCACCGATGCGGGCAGAGATAAGAGAAATTATCACGACATGGGTAACGGCTACCCCAAGCACGCCGCAGAGCGGATCCGGGAGGCGTTTCCCGATACCGACATTGAGTTCATCAACCTCGGCATCAGCGGCAACCGCACCGACCAACTCTTTGACCGTATGTACGAGGACATGATCCTGCTGCAGCCCGACATCATTTCGATCCTGATCGGCATCAACGACATCTGGCACAGACACAGCCACCACGTCGAAACCACCGACGCGCAGCTCGCCACGAACTACCGCGCGATCCTTGAGCGCATCAAGCGTCAGACGAACGCAAAGATCATCATGATCGAGCCATTCCTGCTTGACAGCGAGGACAAGGAGTCCTGGTGCCCCGAGGTTGACAGCCTGCGCGCAATCGTGCGTGCGCTTGCGGATGAGTTTGCAGACGCATTCGTGCCGCTCTCAGATCTTTTTGCAAAGGCTCTGCCCTCCCAGCCCGAGCCGCATTACTATTCGGGCGACGGCGTTCACCCGAACGCAAACGGTGCCGCGTTTATCGGCAAGCACTATTTTGAAGCGATCGCTCCTCTGATCAAGAGCGGCGTTTGATAAGGAATCAATAAAAAGGAGATAAAAAACATGAGCAACGTAAGCAATTGCCCTTACGCACAGAGCCTTGAGGTTCAGAACATGTGCGTTGTAAAAAAGGGCTGCGACCACGGTCCTGCTCCCCTGCCCGAGGAAGGCAAGTGGATCCAGACAAAGCAGATCACCGACATTTCCGCATATACCCACGGTGTGGGCTGGTGTGCACCCCAGCAGGGCGCGTGCAAGCTGTCCCTGAACGTCAAGAACGGCATCATCGAGGAAGCACTCGTTGAGACCATCGGCTGCTCGGGCATGACCCACTCCGCAGCAATGGCAGCAGAGATCCTTCCCGGCAAGACCATTCTCGAGGCTCTGAACACCGACCTCGTTTGCGACGCGATCAACACCGCTATGAGAGAGCTCTTCCTGCAGATCGTTTACGGCCGCAGCCAATCCGCATTCTCCGAGGGCGGCCTCGTTATCGGTGCCGGCATGGAGGACCTCGGTAAGGGCGAGAGAAGCATGGTCGGTACCATGTACGGCACCAAGGAAAAGGGCGTTCGTTACCTCGAGATGACCGAGGGCTACTGCACCCGCATGGCTCTTGACGAGAACAACGAAGTTATCGGATACGAGTTCGTTTCCCTTGGCAAGATGACCGATATGATCAAGAAGGGCATCGAGCCTAACGAAGCATACGAGAAGGCTAAAGGCACATACGGTAGATTCAATGATGCTGTAAAGTACATTGACCCCCGTAAGGAATAATCAAGGAGGGAATGTATCATGGCAAAATTTGAAGGTTATGAAAGACGCGAGGCGAAGATCCTCGCCGCACTGAAGGA
>JAZODU010000061.1:0-9527 GCA_045597145.1 Eubacteriales bacterium | reverse complement strand
CACGGAACCGCTGGAATTTACGTTCCTGTTTGTGGCACCGGTGCTGTATGTGATCCATTCCGTCCTGGCAGGTGCAGCGTATATGTTCATGCATATGCTGAAAGTGGGGGTGGGCATGACTTTCTCCGGAGGGCTGATCGACCTGGTGTTGTTCGGCGTTCTGCAGGGCAACGCCAAGACCAACTGGGTGATGGTCCCTCTGGTCGGAATCTTCTATTTCATCGTGTATTTCTTCCTCTTCCGTTTCCTCATTCGCCGCAACAACTATCTCACGCCCGGGCGCGAGGTTGGCGACGATGAGGTCAAGCTCTACACCCGCGCCGACTACAACCGCAAAAAGGAGGGTGGCTCGGACGCCTCCCGCGCGTCAAACGACGTCTCTCCCCTCATTCTGGAGGGGCTGGGCGGCAAGGACAATATCGTTTCTCTCGACTGCTGCGCTACCCGTTTGCGCGTCTCGGTGAAGGACTCCGAGCTTGTCTCCGACGCCAAGCTCCGTCAAAGCGGCGCGAGCGGTGTCATTCGCCGCGGCGGCGGTGTGCAGGTCGTCTACGGCCCGCAGGTGTCGGTCATCAAGAGCGACCTTGAGGAGTTTATGAGAGAGATGTGAAGGATTGAGATTCTTGGGAGAGGGGGAACCCTTTTAAGGAAAGGGTTCCCCTCTCCCAAACCCTCACCCCTCCCAAACCTTCACAAAAAGCACGCCCGAGGCGTTGATGTTTTAACAACGTCAACGCCTCGGGCGTGTGCGCTTCGCGCAGGTTGAAGTACGTGTGTGGTGCGTTTTCAGCTTTGCAATGAGACTGCCGGATTCCAGTGCCTCATCCACCAATCGACAAGCGATTGGTCCCCCCTCCCTCCACGGTCTATCACTTCGCCAAAACCTCCATCAATACCGTTACGATGACGGTAACGACGCTGGAGGCGACGAGCATAGAGAGAATCAGTGCCAAGAGTCGCGTGGCTCTGGAATGTGTAGTGGTATTTTTATTGGACATTGACGTGTGTTCCTTTCTATCAAATCAAAGAAGCGTGCCCGTGGCGGGGATCTTCACCTTTTTAAGCCCCTTTGCGTCTGCGGGGATCTTTTCGGGATCGCACGTAGCAGACACGACCGTTTGTCCCTTCTTGAGCACCATCAGCGTGACACCGCCAGAGGTACGGGTCGCCATGATCGGAATGAGGCTGGACTTTATGAGGATCGCGCGGTTGTCGGAGGAGGTGATCATGATCTCCATGGGTGCCTTCTCGTAGAACGCCGCCACAACGGGGGAGGTCTTTGAGAACGCGGAGGTCAGCCTGCGGCGGTTGCCAGTGGTTTCATAGTTGGCAACCGATACGCGCACGCCCTTGCCGTTTGCAAAGATCAGCACGATGTTTTCCTTCTGGGGGTACTTGTTCTGAATGTTCATCAGGATCGGCTTTTCGTCGGGATCCATGTGAAGCTTGACGGGCAGATAGTCACCCAGTGCCGACGCCTTGGAGTTGTCGAAATCCTCAGCACGCGCGCGGTAGAGCTGCTGGTGGTCGGTCAGGAAGATGAGGTTGTCGGTGTTCTGACCGTCCATGAGACTCAGTATCTCGTCACCCTCCTTGCACTTCTGCTCGTCGTTTCCGCGCAGGGATTGGAACGTGATCTTCTTGAAATAGCCGTCGCGCGTCAGCACGAAGCGCGCAGGGTAGTTCTCAACGTGATCCTCTTCCTTGTAAACCGAGATGGTTTCCGCGCCCACGATCTGCGTGCGTCTGGGCTGACCGTATTTCTTTTTGACCTCGGTCAGCTGCTTGACGATCAGGTTTCTTTGCTTGAGCTCGTCGCGCAGGGTTGCCTCAATTTCTGCGATCTCGGCTTCCAGATCCTTGATCTCCTCAAGGCGGTTAAGAATATATTCGCGGTTGAGGTAGCGCAGCTTGATCTCCGCAATGTAGTTTGCCTGAATCTCGTCGATGCCAAAGCCCTTCATCAAGTTGGGAACGACGTCGGATTCCTTTTCGGTCTTGCGAATGATGCGGATCGCCTTGTCGATATCCAAAAGGATCTTGCTAAGACCCTGCAAGAGGTGCAGCTTGTCCTTTTTCTTGCCAAGATCGTATTCCAGCTCGCGCTTGATGCAGCTCAGACGGAATTTGATCCATTCCTGCAAAATTTCGATCACGCCCATCGTGCGCGGCGTGGAGTTGACCAGCACGTTAAAGTTGCAGCGGAAGCTGTCCTCAAGGGGGGTCATCTTGAAGAGCTTGGTCATCAGTTTGTCGGGATCAACGCCGCGGCGGATGTCCAAGGTCAGCTTCAAACCCGCCAGTCCGGTTTCGTCGCGGAAATCCGAGATCTCCTTGATCTTCCCCTCCTTGTAGAGCGTGGTCAGCTTGGCAATGATCTGCTCGACCGTGGTGGAGTAGGGGATCTGCAGGATCTCGATACAGCTGTTTGCCTTGTCGAACACGTAGCGCGAGCGCAGACGGATCGAGCCCTGACCCGTTGTGAAGATCTTTTTCATTTCCTCCGCGTCGTAAAGCAGGGTCGCGCCGCCCGAGAAGTCGGGGGCTTTGATCAGCTCCATCATCTTTTCCACCGAGATGCTCGGCTTGCGCAGGAGCGCGATCGTGCCGTCGCAGATCTCCTCGAGGTTGAAGGAGCAGATGGTGGACGCCATACCGACGGCAATACCCATGTTGGGCATGATGAGGATATTGGGGAAGGTGGTGGGGAGAAGCGCAGGCTCCTTGAGTGTCGCGTCGTAGTTGTCCACCATATCAACGGCGTTTTTGTCGATGCCCGAGAAGAGCTCGTGGCAGATCGTATCCAGCTTACACTCGGTGTAACGCGCCGCCGCGTAGGACATGTCGGAATATTGCTTACCGAACGAGCCCTTGGAATCGATCAGAGGGTGCAGAAGAGTGGCGTTTCCGCTGGTCAGACGCACCAGCGTTTCATAGATCGCCGCGTCACCGTGGGGGTGCAGCTTCATGGTCTGTCCCACGACGTTGGCACTCTTGGTGCGCGCGCCCGTCAGCAGTCCCATTTTATACATCGTGTAAAGGAGCTTGCGGTGCGCGGGCTTGAGTCCGTCGATCTCGGGGATCGCGCGCGAAACGATGACACTCATGACGTAGGGCATGTAGTTTTTTTCAATGGTTTCGGTGATCGGCTGATAGACGATTGGCGCGTAGACGATCTCTTTCTTTTCTTTCTTCTGTTTCTTTGCCATTCTTTGATGGTCCTTTCTGTATTATATCTTTCGCACCGTGTGTGCCGCGGCGCGGATCATGCGATTGTAAAGTGCCAGCCCAAGCCCTTCCATGGGGGGCAGATGCGCGTAAATGACTGTGGCACCCGCGTGGTCGGCGTCACGAAAGGCGTGAAAGAGCCTGTGCGCTTGCGCGGAGAGATCCGCACGCGCGCCGACGGGGAAGAGGTTGCGTGGTGCAAGCAGCTCCATCTCTTCGTCAAAGCAGAGAATGGCACAGTTCTTTGCATCCTGCTCGCGGCGCAAAAACGACACGACGTCCGCGTCCGTGCCCTCCAAAAGGATCAAGGGCGCACCGGGCGCGTAATGGCGGTATTTCATGCCGGGGGAAAGCGGACGCTCGTTTGCGGCAAGCTGATGCGTGACAGCGGGCGCGATCTCGACCTGCGCGCACACCATGCAAAGCGCGTCGTAGGTAATGCCGCCGGGACGCAGGAGCGTCAATCGGTCGCCGTCGATCTTGACGATGGTGGATTCCAGCCCGATCTCACTCTCGCCGCCGTCCAGGATCATGTCCACGCGCCCGTCCAGATCCTCCGCGACGTCAGAGGCGCGGGTCGGCGAGGGCTTGCCCGAAAGATTGGCAGACGGAGCCGCCACGGGGAAGCCACACAGTTCGATCAGTCGGTGCGCCACGGGATGCGCGGGGCAGCGAACGGCTACGCTGTCAAGCCCGCCCGTGGTGGACGTGGGAATATTCTCTTTTTTGGGAAGAATGACCGTCAAGGGACCCGGCATGAACGCGCGTGCCAGCTTTTCGTAGGTCGGGTTGACCTCGGCGTAGTGGGCGGCATCCTCGGGGCGGGCAATATGTATGATGAGCGGGTTGTCCGACGGACGCCCCTTGGCGGCGTAAATTTTCTTTGCCGCCTCGGCATTCGTGCCGTCACCGCCCAATCCGTAAACGGTTTCGGTGGGGAAGACCACAAGCCCCCCGCGCCGCAAAATATCGGCGGCACGGGCAAGCTCCTTGTCCTGTGCCCGCAAATCGGTGATTGTAATGTGTTCGGTCTGCAAGGGAATCTCCTTGATGTTAGGATTGCTGTTTCAGCTTTTCGGCGGTTTCCGCCGTGGCGAGCGCGTCGATCATGCCGCCGATCTCGCCGGAGAGAAAACGCTCAAGGGAATGAAGCGTCAGCCCGATGCGGTGATCGGTGATGCGCCCTTGGGGATAGTTGTAGGTGCGGATGCGCTCGCTGCGATCTCCCGTGCCAACCTGCGCGCGTCGGTCGGAGGCGATCGCCTCATCCTGCTCGCGCGCCTTGCGGTCGTAAAGGATCGCGCGCAGCATCTGCAACGCCTTGTCCTTGTTTTTGAATTGGCTTCGTTCCTGCTGACACTCCACTACGATGCCCGTGGGCTTGTGCGTCAGGCGCACGGCGGATTCGGTCTTGTTGATGTGCTGACCGCCCGCGCCGCTGGATTTGCAGGATTCAAACACGAGGTCGGCTGGGTTGATCTCGATCGATACCTCCTCGACCTCGGGCAGGACCGCCACCGTGACCGTGGAGGTCTGAATGCGCCCCTGTGATTCGGTTTCGGGCACGCGTTGCACGCGATGCACGCCGCTTTCATACTTGAAGCGCGAATACGCGCCGTCGCCCGTGACCTGAAAGGCGAGCTGACGGTAGCCGCCAAGCTCGGTGGGGTTCTCGTTGAGCATGGACGTGCCAAAGCCTGCGGAGGTGGCGTACATCGTATACATACGGTACAGGTCGGCAACAAAGAGTGCCGCCTCCTCGCCGCCCGCCCCCGCGCGGATCTCCACGATGACGTTTTTGTCGTCGTTGGGATCGCGGGGCAGAAGCAGGACGGTCAATTCGCGCGTCAACCGCTCGACATCGTCCTTCGCTTCGCGAAGCTCCTCGTTAGCCAGCGCGCGCAGCTCGGGGTCGGAGGTCTCCTCCAGAAGTGCCAATGACTCTTGGACGGTTGACTCTGCGCGCAGATAGGCGCGGTAGGTGTCGATCAGCGGCGTCATGGATTTATATTCCTTTGCCACGGCGGCGCAACGCGCGGGATCGCCTGCGACAGCGGGATCCGAGAGAGAAGCCTCCAGATGCAGATACTTCTGCTCCGCTTCTCGTAACTTGTTCAGCATGAAGGCTCCTTTCTCAAATTTCTCTGTGGAAGCTTTGATCAAGCTTTTTCAAAAGTTTGCGGTGAGGAGAGGCGCGCCTCTCCTCGCGCGCCGCAACGCGCGAAATGTCCTCGGCGTTTCTTTTTTGTGAGCTTTTTTCTTTGCGCCCATGGTGTCAAAGGAAAAAGTGGCTGAGGGATCTTGCTGTTGACGGATCGGGCTCAGAACTGATAGAACGCCTTGAACGCGCGGTAAGCCTCGTACAGATCCACCTTGGAGATCAGCTCATAGGGCGCGTGCATGGAAAGCACACCCACACCGATATCGATCGTGTCAATGTTGTGGTTTGCCATATACTTGGCAACCGTTCCGCCGCCGCCGATATCGGTCTTGCCCAGCTCTGCGGTCTGCCATACCACGCCTGCCTCATTCAGCAAGCGGCGCACCCAGGCAACGAGCTCCGCGGAGGCATCGGACGTGCCGCCCTTACCGCCGTTGCCCGTGTACTTGCACATGCTCACGCCGCAGGAGAGCAGGGAGGAGTTGCGATGCTCGAATACGTCTGCGAAATTGGGATCAAAGACAGCCGTGACGTCGGAGGAGAGGCACTTGGAGTTGGCGCGTACCGCCGCCTCGTTGCCGCCCATTGCCTTGGCGATCTCGGTGATGACGTCGGTGATCAGGCTGCTCTGCATACCCGTCACGCCGTCGCTTCCGGTTTCTTCCTTGTCAACGAGCAGACACATGGTTGTGTGAACCGACTCGTCTGCGTCGATCATCGCGGTGATCGAGGGGTACGCGCATACGCGGTCGTCGTGACCGTAAGCGGCGATCATGGAGCGGTCAAAGCCGACGTCGCGTGCCTTGCCTGCGGGAACGATGCAAAGCTCTGCCGAGAGGAAATCCTCCTCGGTGATGCCGTAGGTGCGGAAGAGATAGTCGAGCACGCCCATCTTGACCGAATCCTTCTCCTCGCCCTCCAAAGGCATACTGCCGACAAGAATGTTGAGCCTTTCAGCAGGGAACGCCTCGCGGATATTCTTGCCCATTTCCTTCGATGCAAGGTGGGGGAGAAGGTCAGTGATATACATAACGGGCTCCTCGTCCTTTTCACCCACGGTGACGTCAACCACCGTGCCGTCCTGCTTCACGACCACGCCGTGGAGTGCCAAGGGCATTGCGAGCCACTGGTACTTGCGCACGCCGCCGTAGTAATGCGTTTTGAAGAATGCCATGCCGTTGTCCTCGTACAGGGGCACCTGCTTCAGATCCAGACGGGGGGAATCGAGGTGTGCCGCTGTGATGCGGATACCGTTGTTGATGTTTTCCGTACCGATGCGGAACAGGAAAATGTTCTTGCCGCGGTTGTTGTAGTAGAGCTTGTCGCCCGCCTTCATCGGGTCACCGAACTGATAGGGACGGTAGTCTGCCGCCTCTGCGAGCTTGATGCTTTCGCAAACCGCCTCTCTTTCGGTCTTTGCCGCGTCAAGGTACTTGACGTAGTCCTTTGCGTATTCGTAAGCCGCCGCAACGACCTCGGCACCTGCTTTTTCGTAAACGGTCTGCTTTTCGTAAACGTAGTTCTTCTTTTCTGCCATGATAGGTTCTCCTCTGTATCAATAATATAATTTTGTGTAAAGGGAAAGTGCGCGGCTCATGCGCTTGACTTGGCGGTCCACTGCCGCATCGGGAATTTTTTTCAGAGTCCCGAGGTCGCTGGTGTAATCGTCGTTTTTGAGCCACTTGTTCACGGTGTCCTCGCCTGCCTCGTAAGCGGCAAACACGGTATCCCAAGAGCCGTAGAGCTGATAGAGATGCGAAAGATACGCCGCGCCGCATTCAAGATTGGTGGCAGGGTCGTACAGCATGCCCGCGTCAAGGGGATCCAGTCCCATAATCTCGGTGCGGATCATGTTAAATTCCTTCGGCGTGAGCTGCATCAGTCCAATGCTTCCGTCCGTGCCGCGCGCATTGCTTGCAAACTCGCTTTGCGTGTTGGCAACCGCCCAGAGCACCGCCTCGGGAACACCGTATTGCTCGGCATTTTTTTCGATCAGATCGGCAAATTCCGCTGGTCGCGGATTCTGTGCGCGCTCGATTGCCGTGACGATCGCGTCGAAGGCAAGCCCAAAGCCGATGGAAAGTGCCAGAATGATCGCAACGATCGCGGCGTGCCTTGCGTTGAGCTTCAAGGGGAGATCACCCCCAACTCCGTCAGGATTCCGCGCACGGTCGGTGCGAGCGTGTCGCGCGCTCCGTCGTTTTCGATCACGTAATCGGAGCGTTCGCGGAAGAACGCGGCGTTTTTTTGCGCGTTGATCCGCTGCTCGGCGCGGTCGCGCTCAATGCCGTCACGCGCCATGATGCGCGTGACGCGTATCGCGCGGTCGGCAAGCACCGAAACGACCTTGTCACACAGCTTGTCCGCCGCCGCTTCAAAGAGCTGCGGCGCGTCCAGAACCGCCGCACGCGTACCGCTGCACTGCAATTCGTCCAATTTTGCACGGATCTCTGCCATGATATAGCGATGCGTGATCGCGTTGAGATCGGAGAGTGCCTTGGGATCTGCAAATACGATCCCACCAAGATGAGGACGGTTCAAGGTGCCGTCTGCGTTGAGAATTTCTTGCCCGAATCGCGCGGAAAGATCATTTAAACACGGCGAGGGCGGCAAGAGCAAGCGGTGATACACCTCGTCGGCGTCGATCACGGGCAGCCCGTGCGTGTGAAACAGCTCGGCAACCTTGCTCTTTCCCGCGCCGCTGGGACCCGTTAAGCCAATTACAAGCATGTGCCTACCTCCACGCGTACGCCCCTTTGCTCGTCCGAGCGGTAAGCGGCCGCCATGACCTCTTGCACGTAAAGTCCGTCCGAGAGCGAAGGCGAGAAGGGCTTGCCGTCCGCCACCGCCGACAAAAACGCGTGCATGCTTGCCAGATGCCCGTACAGCCAGCCCGCAGGTGCCTTGACCGACGGGAAGATCAGCTCGGGATAGCGTCCGATGCACTCCAATCGCGTAAAGCCGCGCATACCGCCAATAGGCACGTCGGGCGCGGTATTGTCGTAAAAGTAGAGCCAGTTGGGCTCCATCAAGGAAAAGCGCAAAGCACCCGTCTCGCCGTAAATTTCAAAGCCGAGGTCGTCGTTCGTGCCCGGTTGGAGCTTTCCGACCGAGATGGTGCCGCACGCACCCGCTGCGGTTCTTCCAAGCAGATAAAAGGATTCGTCCGCGTTGGTCTGCCACACCTCGCCGTCGCGCCCCGTGCGCACGGGGTAGCCGATCTGCGACATGCCGCTGACCTCCTCCAGGCGTCCGCAAAGGAATCCGAGCAGATCGATGATGTGCGAGCCGAGGTCAAAAAGCACGCCTCCGCCGCATACCGTCCTGTCCTGCTTCCAGCCCGCGCGGCGCGCGGTGTCGGTTGCGCTGCTGTGCAGATAATAGCCGTTGAAGCTCAAGATCCGCCCCAAGCGCCCCTCGTCGATCAGCTGCTTGGCACGCAGAACGGGGGTGAGCCGGCGGTTGTTAAAGACCATGCCGCAGACCTGCCCTTTACGGAGGGGAAGTGCGGCGATCTCGCGCGCCTCGTCGGGGGTGATGCACAAGGGCTTCTCGCACAGCACGTGCTTGCCTGCCGTAATCGCCTTTTTCAGCGTTTCAAAGTGGAAAATGTTCGGTGTACAGATGTCGATCACGTCAATGTCGGGGGCGTTTATCAGCGCATCCTCGTCGGTAGTGGCGCGCGCAATGCCGAATTGCTGTGCCACGCGCTCGGATTTTTCCTGCGTTGTGGTGCAAACGCCCGCAGTCACGGCGCGAACGCTCTGCTCGCCGTAAAAGAACGGGAGATTCTGCACCGCCCACGTGTGCGTTCTTCCCATAGAGCCAAAGCCCAAGAGCCCTATGCGTATCGTTTTGCTGCTTGATTCCATGGAAAAATCCCCCTTCATGCTTCGATCCGACGCCCAAAATGCGTATCAAACATATCTATTCATTTTATTATACCGCATTTTTACATGTTTTACAATAGGCAAAATGCTTTTATTTGTAAATTTATTGTAGTGTTACAATAGATGTGAGACCGAAAGCAAAAAAAGAATAGAAAAAGTGATTGAGTTCTGTTAAAATAGAATTACCCCTAATCCCAAGCAACAGAAAGGACTCAATCACTTCATGAAACATTATACCACAAACAAAC
>JAZODU010000060.1:0-110390 GCA_045597145.1 Eubacteriales bacterium | reverse complement strand
GGGGGGGGGGGGGGGGGGGGGGGGGGGGGGGGGGGGGGGGGGGGGGGGGGGGGGGTGGACTTCTTGAGGAGAAGTCCCCCTCCTCCCCGAACCCCTCCACCCGTCAAGACCTTCACAGAACAGATCGCTCCCCCGAATGGGTGTCTTAACGACACCCATTCGGGGGAGCGATGCGCTTTTGCGAAGCGCATTTCGGTTGAGGTGTATTCGATGCCTCGGCGGAATAGTGCACTGTGTCGTGCGCTCTTAGGTGGGTAACCTATTCCCGGTTGGTGAAAGTTCTTGAAGGGGTGAGGGGAAACTTCTTTCAAGAAGTTTCCCCTCAAAAAATCACAAACTGTCAATCAAGCTGCAAAGGTTATACACCACGCGCTGAGGGTCACGCCACCAATCCATGCTCCAGATGCGGCGGATGGTCCAGCCGCGGGATTCGAGGTATTTCTGGCGGTGGTAGTCGCGCTCGCGTGCGGAGGAGGGAATGCTGTAGAGCTTTCCGTCGCACTCGATGCCGAGCACGTATTTGCCGTTTTTGCGCACGGCGATATCGATGCGGTAGCCGCCGATACCGACCTGCGTGTCGATCTCATAGCCGCGATCGCGGAGCGCGTCGGCAACCTTTTGCGCAAACTCGGTTTCAAGGGGTGCTGCCACGATGCCGTAGCTTTCACCAAAGGAGCGGAGGATGGTCTCTGCCTCTTCCTTGTTGCCGTTGCTGACCGCAAAGGCGTATTCCAGATACTTTTTGAGGATCTTCGGACCTTCGTTCTTCGCGTCATCCAGCATCAGTTCTGCGGGGCGGAAGGAGGTCACGATGTGGATCTTCTTCTTGGCGCGGCTGATCGCAACGTTGAGACGGTTTTCGCCGCCCTTCTGGTTGAGCCAACCGAAGTTGTGAACCAGCTTGCCGGAGGTGTTGTTTGCATAACCGATCGAGAACACGATCACGTCGCGCTCGTCACCCTGCACGCTTTCGATGTTCTTGATGAAGAGACCGGTGTCCTCGCCGTTGTCCTTGCGTGCCATTTCAGCGCGGACGGCGGTGGCAAACGCAGGATCCTTGACGCCTTCCTCGTCGATCACGTCGTAGATCATGTCGCGCTGCGACGCGTTGAACGCGATGATACCGATGGTTTCGTTCTCTTGTCTGGTTTCAAAGAATTCCTTGAGAAGCGTGACGACCTGCTCGGCTTCCTTGCGGTTGGAGCGACCCTGCCATACGGCACCGCTGACCTGATGCACCTCGATCGGAGGCTTTTCGGGCGTGTCGGTGTTGGGAGCGACGAACAGTCGCCCCTTGTAGAACGCGTAGTTGGAGAAGTCGATCAGCTCCTCGTACTTGGAGCGGTAGTGCGTGTTGAGGAGCACGTCGGGGTAGCGGAAGCGCGCCAGGTCAAGCAGGCTTTCTTCCTCAAGAGCCGCGGAGATCTCCGCATCCTCGTCCAGAATATCCTCCATCTCAAAGCGTCCCTCGCCAAGGCTGGAGGGGCGGAGCTGCTTGTGGTCGCCCGCGATCACGACCTTCTTGGCGCGTACAAGGGAGGGGATCGCGCGCTCAATATAGAGCTGCGATGCCTCGTCGAAGATCAACAGATCGAACAGATCGTTCTGTTGCGGCAGGATCTCGGACACAGCGTCGGGGGTCATGAGCCAGACCTTGATCGCCTTGAACAACTCAAAGTCGAACTTCTGAATAAACTTGCCCACGCTGCTGCGACGGCGACTTTCGATCGCGCGGCGGATCTCGCCGTAACGCTTGGAGGTCTTGATATACTGAATATCCTCGGAGAAGAGCTTCGTGATGCGCTGACGCGACAGATCCTTTTTGATCCGAATGTTGTTTTCGATCGAGGAGATGATCTTGTCGAAGGAATCGAGCTTGGGGATCAGCGTGCGGTTTTCGCTCTCGAACTTCTGAATGTACTCAAACAGGATCGTGTTGTAAAGCTCGTCGTTCCACTCGGTCACTGTGCCGCCGCAGATCTTGTGAACCTTGCGGAGTGCCGTCAGGTAGAGCGTTTCATTGGCGGTCAGCCCCATGACAACGGGCTTGAGGTTAGCGTATCCTGCGGTGAACTCCTTCAGACTCTGCTTGACAGCCTCGGGCTGCTCCATCATCAGGCGAACGAGGTAAGAGCCCGCGACCTTGCCGAAGTAATCCTTGGTCAGTGCCTGAATGTCCTTGGTCAGGCGGGACTTGGAGGTAACACGGCTGAAGAAGGGACGGTTTCTCCACTCGTCGATCTTGAGTATCATGTCGTCGATCGCGTCGGAGAAGAGGATCAGATCGTAGCTGGAGAGATCCTCCTTCATTTTGAGGAACCACGGGTAACGCTCGATCGTCAATTGATAGTGGTCAAGGCTGTTGGTCAGCTGTCCGTTGGCAAAGCGCTTATGGATTGCGTTGATTTCGTCGTATTTGAGGTTGAGCAGCTCGTCGGTCAGCACCGTGCGAATGGTCTTGTAGGTCTTGATCTGCTCGTGGTTCTGCAGATTGACGCGGCGGTTCTCCATATACAGGTGATAGGGAGGAACGCCGAACTCCCCCGGGGTGAAGAGCTTGTCGGCAATCACCTCAAGCGTTGCCACGTCCGCGTCGATCTCCGTCGAGATGGGGGAGAGATCGGGTGCCTCCAGAGGCACGTTTGCGTCAGTGTCGCCAAGCAGCTTTTCAAGCTGTGCGTAGAACAGATTTTTGTTATTGGCGTCGTCCATCATCATGGCGTAACGCGAGAGATTGCCGAGACGGGAGTAGACGACGTCAAGCGCGGTCTTCTTTTCGGAGACCATCAAAACGGTCTTGCCCTGATTGACGAACTGCGTGATCAGGCTTGTGATGGTCTGGGACTTACCCGTGCCGGGAGGACCCTCCACAACCAGCTCGTCCTTGGTGTTCAGCGCGTGGAGGACAGCCTCCTGCGCCGAGTTGAGTGCGTTGATATAGACCAGCGAATCCTCGGGGATCTCCAGCTTTTTGCCGGGGTTGTTCAGCTCCTCCTGACGGGAGGTGTGATCCGAATAGAAGTCGATCTCGCCGTAATCCGATACCAGGTCGGATACCAGACGGTTGATCAGCCCCTTGTTCAGAAGCTCCTCAAAATCGCGTTGGATCGCATTGGAGTAAGCGGGGAATTTGCCGATCACGACGTTGTGCACAAGCTTCAGCGTTCCGCGCGCATAGTGCGGGAAGGATTCGCCGGGATACTCGGTGAACTTTTTCAGCTCGTCGCTGTCGTATTCGATGCGGATATCGTTCTGCTCGTAGAAGTTCAGAAGATTTTGCAGGAAGGTGTCGGGGTTGGCTTCCTCCAGAACGCAGTCGGGCAGAGGCGTGGTCAGGCTGTTGAACTTGTCGTGCGCCAGGATCATCGTGCCGTTGTAGAGAATGTCGCGCGTGGGATCGGGCTGCACCGTGATGTTGGAGGTGGAGCGGTCGAGCGTGACGGGGAAAAGACAGAGCGGCGCGCGCAAACCGAACTCACCGTTGACAAGACAGCCCTGCACGAAGGGATAACCGATATAAAGGTCGTTCTGACCCTTGTCACGCATGTCGCGCACGGTTTCGCGGATGAGCGTGACCAGATTTTTGTACCGCTCGCGCGTGGGATTGGTGCGCGGCAGATCCTGATCGGAAGCCTCCGCGATAACGGTTTCGCCCTCGGCGTGGAAGAGAATGTCCAGGGGATTGTAGCGTCCCGTTGCGTCAAACAGATCCACGGCGTACTTGGGGGAGAGCTTGGGCAAGAAGAGCATACGGTTGCTCTTGTTGATGTTGATCAGCTTTTTGGAAAGCGCGCGGAGCGTTCCCTCAACGTCTGCCTGCGTTTTCGGCTCGGTTTCGATCTCCTCGGGGCAGAGAATATCCAAAAAATCATCTGCATAGTGCTCCACGAATGCCTGACCGATTCCCACGATCGAGCGGAAATCCGAGGGCTTGCGCGGCATCAGTCGCACCATTTCATAGATCGCCTCGTCGGGGCAGACAATGGGTGTGCGACCCGTTTTCCTTTTTTCGCGGTCACGAAGCTTCTGCCGCAGAGCAAACAGATCCTCCAAAAGTCTGTTTGGAATTTGTTCCATTTACACGTGTTCCTTCTTTCTTCTGTCGTTTGTATATATAACCATTTTACAGTATACCATATTTTCGCAAAACCGTCAAGGCGTTTTTCAAAGTTCAACGATAGAAAGTTACAGCATTTTTTGCCCTTTTCTTTGTGCGTTTTTCAAAAAAAGCGGAGATTTTCGGACGCGCGGTCGTCGCGGCTCGGAAATGGCGAAAAAAGTTGAAAAAAATGAAAAAAATCGAAACTTTTTTTCAAAAACCTCTTGCGTATTTTTGGAAAATGGTATATAATATACATACAAAGTGGTGCGAAGTGGAGCAAAATGTTTCAAAGTGGGGCAAATTGCACCCGAAAACCACAAAATGAACGGATCTCAAACGGAGAGGAGGCAACGAGCATGCTGGGTGGTGAATACCGTCACGGTTTGGACGCCAAAAACAGAATATTTATCCCCGCAAAGCTGCGTGAGGAGCTGGGAGCGACCTTCGTCATCGCCAAGGACATCCGCGAGAAGTGCCTCAAGGTCTATTCGCTTGCGGGCTGGGAGGCGTACATCGCGCCGCTCAGAGCGCAAAAGCGAAAGCTCTCCGAAAAGATCATGCGCTTCCTGCACGCCTCCATGGCGCAGGCAACGCCCGACTCGCAGGGACGCGTCGTGCTTCCCGCAGAGCTGGTCGAGCACGCAGAGATCCAAAAGGAAACCGTGATCGTCGGCTGCGGCGATTACGCCGAGATCTGGGCAGAGGGCGTATACGATCAGCTGAAGAGCGAGATTGATATTGTCGAGCTGATCGGCGAGCTCGAGGAGCTCGGACTTTGATCCGAATAAATAATAGAAGGGAATGAGAGAATGGAAGAGCAGATCAATTTTTCGCATCGCTCGGTGCTCCTGAATGAATGTATCGAGGCTCTTGCCATTCGTTCCGACGGCATATACGTAGACGGAACCGCAGGCGGAGCGGGACACAGCAGCGTTATCGCCTCGCACCTTGGCGAGGGCGGCAAGCTGTTGGCGCTCGATCAGGACGAAACGGCGGTTAAGGTGGCAAGCGAACGCCTCTCCCGCTTTGGCGAGAGAGCAGAGGTTGTACACACCAATTTCTGCAAGATCGCCGAGGCTTGTGCCGCACGCGGTATTGAACGCATCGACGGACTGCTGCTTGACCTTGGCGTGTCCTCTTATCAGCTGGATACGGCAGAGCGCGGCTTTTCCTATCGTGCCGACGCGCCCTTGGATATGAGAATGGACGTGAACAATCCGCTCACGGCGCAAAAAATTGTCAATGAATACAGCGAGGAGGATCTTCGCAGGATCTTCTTCGAATACGGTGAGGAGCGCTTTTCCTCACGAATCGCATCAAACATTGTCCGCGCACGCGGATCGGCACCGATCACGACCACCGGGGAACTGGTCGAGATCATCAAACGCTCGGTCCCGGCGCCCGCAGGAAAGGGCGGACACCATCCGGCGATGCGGACGTTTCAGGCTTTACGCATTGAAGTGAACGCAGAGCTGGATGTGATCGCACCCGCGATCAAGTCCGCCGTATCCCTCTTGAATCCGGGAGGACGGATAGCGATCATTACCTTCCATTCCTTGGAGGATCGCATCGTCAAGCAGACCTTTGCGTCGCTCACGGGCGGATGCACCTGCCCGAAGAGCTTTCCCGTGTGTGTCTGCGGCAACCGCCCGCAGATCAGGCTTGTCAACCGCAAGCCCATTCTGCCAAGTGATGAGGAGCTGGCAGAAAACCCACGCTCGCACAGTGCAAAGCTGCGCGTGGCAGAAAAGCTGTAAGATCAAATTTTAAGAAAGGAGTCGGAGCCATGAATAGCGCTGTCGAAACGAATCCCGCAGGAACGGCTGTCGTCATCAGCACCACCGAGCAGATCCACGCGATCGAGGCGGCTTTTTCCGCACGCGGACTTTCGCGCGCGGCGCGTATTGAGGCTGAGGAGCAGGAGAGGCGTGAGGCGCAAACGCGTGCGGACGAGCCGCTTTGCTATCGCCTGAACGATTGCTCTGTCGATCATTATCGCCACGGCAAGGAAACCATGTCTGCCGACGATCTTCTTTCCTATATTGTTGATACGCGCGCGATGCGCACACGGAATACCGATTTTTCACAGGTTACGCCCGACGACGCGATCTCGGCGGGTGAGGGAGAAAAGGCGATGTGCACCGCCGTGCGCTATGAGACGCTCCCGACCGCAAAAGAAAAGCTCGCCGCGCTTCCTGCGCGTGCCGTGGCGTTGCCGCGTCGCGCGGTCGATACGGTGCGCACCTCACATTCCGCCTGGTTCAACCTTAGCAAAGGGGATACGAGCGCGGAGGCGCGCCGCTTTCCGCTGTCCGCTCTGGCGGCGATCATAGCCGTAGCGATCTCTCTGATGCTGATCGTGGCAAGCTCGGTCATGATCACGGCAGGTGAGCGGGAGGTCGATGCGCTGACGCTTGAGATGGAAGCACTTTCCGAGGAGCTGAACGAATTGGATTCCGACATCAACGTCAACACGAATTTGCTTCGTATTCGCGGCTTTGCGGTCAGCGAATTGGGCATGGTGAGCGAGGATTATTTGAAAATGGAATACCTGTCTGTCGAAAAGGGTGATTCGATCGAGGTATACGAGGAGGAAGAGGAGAGCAAGGTAAGCCTTTCAACGCTTCTGAGTGCGATCGGATTCAGATTCAAATGATGGCGGAGCGGTCATAACAGGTCCCCCGGGCGCATAGAATGAATAGGACAAGAGGGCAAACACGATCAGTTTTCGCTCTTTCTGAATAAACGGAAAGGAGCCGACGAATGGAAGAAAAAGACCCCCAAAACACAAAGAGCAACGGCAATCTTCATCCCAAGGTAGTACACCGCGCGGCGGTTCTGCTGGGGCTTGCTGTGTTGCTCTTTTCCGCGCTTTTAGTGAGGGTTTTTGTCCTTCAGACCTTTGAGCACGATCGCTATAAGGAGAAGGTGCTCTCGCAGATCACCACCGAATCGCGGGTGAACGCAACGCGCGGAAATATTTATGATGCCAACGGGGCACTGCTGGCGACCAACGTCACGACCTATCGTGTTTTTATCTCCCCGTCAAGCATCAAAACGGCACAGAGCGAGCAGGATCAGAATGGCACGAATATCCGCTTAGATACGCTGATCGCGGAGAATCTGGCAAGTATTCTGGAGGTCGAGTACGAATTTGTGCTCAAGCAGACCACCTACACAAGCGTCCTTGACCGCACGGTCAAGCGCGAGGTGAGCGAGGACGCAGCCACGCGCGTGCGTGAATTTATCGCAGAGTATGGGCTTGAGCAGATGATCTATCTGGAAAGCACGCACAGCCGCTATTATCCGTACGCGGATCTGGCGTCACACACGCTGGGCTTTACGGGAAGCGACGGAACGGGACTTTACGGTCTGGAATATTATTACGACGAAATGCTGGCAGGCACCGACGGACGGTACGTGACCGCGCGTGACGCGCAGGGGAACGAGATGCCTTACGGCTACAAGGAATACATTGAAGCGCAGGACGGATACAACGTCAACACGACGCTGGACGTGTTCGTGCAATCGGCTCTTGAGGAGCAGCTTGCCGCGGCATATCTGGAGTCGGAGGGCGCGAACCGCGCTGCGGGGATCGTGATGAACGTACATACGGGTGAGATCCTTGGCATGGCGGTTTATCCCGATTTCAATCTCAACGCACCGCGTGAATTGGATGAGCAATCGCTCTCCAAGCTCTCGGCAAGCGGATTTGACATGAACAGCGAGGAATATCTCGCACTCAAGCAGGAGCTGCAGGTCAACATGTGGGGTAACAAGGCGATCACCGAGTCCTATATCCCCGGCTCGACCTTCAAGGTCATCACCGCCGCGATGGCGGTCGAGGAGGATCTGGATATTCTCAACGGCTCCTACAGCTGCATCGGATATTATAAGCCCTGCGGTCAGACCGTTCGGTGTCACAAAACGGGCGGACACGGGTCACTGACCTTCGAGGGAGGGATCCAGCAATCCTGTAACCCGTGGCTGATGCGCATCGGAGAAGCCCTTGGAAAGGATACCTTTTACAGCTATCTCAAGGCGTTCGGTTATTTGAAAAAAACGGGGATCGACCTGCCGGGTGAGGGCGGAAGCCTCTTTCAACCCGAGGAAGCCTTTACCGATCTGGACCTTGCGATCTACGCGTTCGGACAGAACTTCAACGTGACCCTGATCCAGCAGATCACCGCAGTCAGCGCGGTGGCAAACGGCGGATATCTCGTCAAGCCGCACACGGTGTCAAGCGTCACCGATCAGAGCGGTAACACGGTGTACTCCTTTGACACGGGCACGCGCCGTCAGGTGGTGAGTGAAGCGACCTGTGCACGCGTTGCCAAGATTCTTGAGGAGGGCGTTTCGGGAACCGGAGGCGCGAAAAACGCATACGTTGCGGGTTATCGCGTCGCGGCAAAAACGGGTACGTCCGAGAAAAAGGACGCGGGGAGCGTCGGTGAATACGTTTGCTCGACCGTTGCGTTCGCGCCGGCGGACGATCCGCAGTACGCGATCATCATCATCGTCGACGAGCCCTCGACCGACGGGCGCACGCCTTACGGAAGCACCGTGGCAGCCCCCTACGTCGGCAACGTTCTTGAAACCATTCTTCCGTATCTTGGCGTTGAGGCGGTCTACACCGAGGAAGAGCTTGCCAAAAAGACCGTTACCGTCCCCGATCTCCGCTATTGCACGGTCTCGTGGGCGAGAAAGAATTATCCCAATCTTGATTTTGAAGTGATCGGCAGCGAGGACGGCATGATCTACAAGCAGTATCCCGAGGTGGGGACTGTAGTGGAGAAGGAAAGCAACCGCGTGCTGATCTACACCGATAAAAACGCCGAGCCGGAAACGACCACCGTTCCGAACCTGAAGGGAATGACCGCAAGGGCGGCGAATCAAACGCTGATTGACGCGGGGCTCAACATTCGGATCCTTGGAACTTCCTCACATTTGAGCGGCGAAGCGCCCAAGGCGTATCGGCAATCCATTGAAGCGGGAACTTCTGTTCCAAAGGGAACCGTGATCGAGGTCTATTTCCGCGAGGAGGACGGCTTGGAGGATTACGACGAGGCGTGGGATCCTTGGGAAGACGTTGATCTGAATACATGAATGACAGAGCACTCTGTCGGGAAGTTGAAATAAAATTTCCGAGAGAGGTGCTTTATGAATCTGAAATTACTTTGCGATGCCGCAGGGATCGTGTGTCCTGCGGAGCACGCCGCGCGTGAGATCACGGGGATCTCGTCGGATTCCCGCCACGTGTCGGCGGGCGAGATGTTTGTTTGCCTGCGCGGCTTGCAGGCGGACGGTCACGATTACGTGCGGATGGCGATCGAAAAGGGCGCAGCTTGCGTTCTGACCGATCGATACGCGCAAACGCCCGTGTGCGACGAGGTGATCCTCTTGCAATGCGCCGATACGCGGCGCGCGCTTGCGTATCTGTGGCACGCGTGGTACGGCTTTCCCGCACGTCGGTTAAAGATCATCGGCGTGACGGGCACGAACGGAAAGACCAGCGTCACGCATATGATCCGCGCGATCCTTGAAGCATCTCTGCATAAGTGCGGCTGGATCGGCACGCTGGGCTGCATGGTGGCGGGGCGGCAGATCGATTCGACGTCAAGCAATGCGTCCGCGAGCATGACCACGCCCGACCCCGAGGTGCTTTACCGCGTCTTATCCGAAATGGTGCGGGAGGGCGTGGAATACGTCGTGATGGAGGTTTCCTCGCACGCATTGGCGTTGGAAAAGGTTGCACCCCTCTCGTTTGAGGCGGCGGTCTTTACCAACCTGACGCCCGAGCATCTGGATTTTCACCGCACGATGGAGAATTACGCCGCGGCAAAGGCAAAGCTCTTTGAACAATCCAAAATCAGCATTTTCAACGGAGATTCGCCGTATTCCGCAATGCTGGCGGCACACGCAAAGGGCAGGTGCATCACCTGCACGGTGCGCGATGCCGATGCCGATTATGCCGCCGAGGATATTTCGCTGCGGCAGGACGGCGTGAGCTACCGCTTGCGCTCTCTGCGCACGCGATTGCTTCTGTCCTGCCCGTTACCCGGTGCGTTCAGCGTAACCAATTCTATGCAAGCCGCGATCTGCGCGCTGGAGATGGGATGCGCACCCGCCGTGATCAAGGCGGTGCTGGGAACGCTTCCGCCCGTCAAGGGCAGAATGGAAAAGGTGCGGTTGGGTCTTGGCGCGGACTTTACGGTCATGATCGATTATGCACACACGCCCGACGCTATGGAGAAAAGCCTGCGCACGGCAAGAGGACTTGTTGCGCGCGGCGGCAGACTGACGGTGCTATTTGGCTGTGGCGGCGACCGCGACAAAACCAAGCGTGCCGTGATGGGGCGGATCGCCTCCGAGCTTGCCGATGAGGTGATCCTGAGCTCGGACAATTCACGCAGCGAGGAGCCCGAGTTGATCGTTGAAGAAATTCGCGCAGGTATGCGTGACAAAGCCCCTGTTGCCATTCTGCTCGACCGCAGGGCGGCGATCCGATGGGCTGTGGGTCGTGCCGCACGGGGCGATTTGCTTCTTTTATGCGGTAAGGGACACGAAGAATACGAGATCACAAAAGAGGGGAAACGCCCGTTTTGCGAGCGCGAGATCGCGATAGAGGCATTCCTTGAACGAAAAAAAGATCAAACGGAGCCAACGACATGAAAATTCAATTTCACAATCGAATCTATACTGCGCGTGCGTTGGCAGAGATGTCGGCGGGCTCGCTTCACACCGAGGAGCTTGGGGACATCGCCGTGCGCGGCTTGTGCACCGATTCCCGCGAGGCGGACACCGAAACCGCCTTCGTCGCTATGCGCGGCGAGCGCGTCAACGGACACGATTATATCGATGCGGCGCTGGCAAACGGTTGTCGCTGCTTTATCTGTGAGCAGAATACACAGCCGATCGCGGATGCGAATGCCGCTGCGGTGGTTGTGGGCGACAGCGAAATGGCACTCTCGCGTCTGGCTTATGCTTACCGCGAGGCACTGTCCTGCAAGACCGTTGCAGTGACGGGAAGCGTTGGCAAAACCACCGCAAAGGAAATGATTTCCGCCGTGCTGTCACGCGCGAAAAAAACGCATAAATCCAAAGGGAATTACAACAGCGTCGTCGGTATGCCGCTCTCCGTTATGGAAACTCCGACCGATGTCGAGGTGTCGGTTTTGGAAATGGGCATGAGCTCCTTTGGAGAGATCGAACGTATGTCGATCACCGCACAGCCCGACATTGCCGTGATCACCAACATCGGCTCGTCGCATATGGAAATGCTGGGCAGCCGAGAAAATATCTGCCGTGCAAAGCTTGAGATTCTGTGCGGACTTGCCGACGGAGGGACGTTGATCCTCAATGGCGACGAGCCGCTGCTTGAGAATGTCGGCGGTAAAAATTACCACACGCAATATGTGTCGCTCATGCGGAAAAACGCAGACTTTTTTGCACAAAATATTCGTATTAACTGCGAATCGACGCGCTTTGACGTTGTTTGGCGCGGCGGCGTGTGCCGTGATCTTGAGATCCGCGTGATGGGGCGTCACAACGTTTACGCCGCACTCTACGCCTTTGCGGTCGGCACGCAAATAGGGCTTGACACGGAGCAGATCCGTGCGGGACTATTGGACTTTGAAGCAGAGGGTATGCGGCAAAACCGCTACCTTGTAAAGGATATTACCGTGATCGAGGATTGCTACAACGCGTCTCCCGAATCCATGATCGCGGCGTTGGATGTTCTCAAGCTCTATTCCGCGCAAACGTGCGGACGGAGCATTGCGGTCCTTGGGGATATGCTGGAATTGGGAGAGGGCAGCAGTGCGGCGCACCGCAAGGTCGGAGCACATCTTGCCGACTGCGGGATCGATACGCTGATCGCCGTCGGGCGCGACGGCTTGCAGATCGTTACGGGCGCGATGCAGCGCGGCATGCCCCTTCAGCGCATGGTGCGTGAGGGAGATCGCGATGCGATCGAACGGATCGGGGACACCTTGATCGAACGTCTGCGCCCCGGAGACACGGTGCTGTTTAAGGCGAGCCGCTCGGTGCGTCTTGAGCGCGTGATCGAATATTTGAAGGAACATTATTAAAAGGACAGAGGAGAGGGGACTTGATATGAACGAATTTTCCATTACATTTGCCGTGGCAACGGTTGCCGTGTTTTTGTTGACCGTTCTGGCGGAGCATATCATGATCCCGATCCTGCGCTCTCACAAGCTGGGGCAAAAGATTCTTGATATCGGCCCCCGTTGGCATAAATCCAAGGAGGGAACGCCGATCATGGGCGGCATCGGCTTTATTTTAGCCGCCATGATCGTCATGGCGATCTTTTTCGTGGTGCAAGCCACCAAGGGCACGGCGTCCTTCTACGTTCCGTTGGCACTCACGCTTGCCTTTTCAGTCGCAAACGGTGCGGTCGGCTTTGTGGACGACTACTGCAAGCTGGTAAAAAAGCAGAACGAGGGGCTGACGCGCAAGCAAAAAACGGCTTTGCAGCTGGCAATTATCACCGCATACGTGGCAACGATGGTTGCAACGGGGCATATGGACACGCAGATCCTGCTCCCCTTTACGCACACGGTGTGGGATATGGGCTGGTTCTATTATCCTGCGGCGATCCTCGTGATGTACGGTGTGATCAACGGTGCCAATTTCACCGACGGCATCGACGGACTGGCATCCACGGTTTCCTGCGTGATCGGCGTGTTTCTGGCGGTGCTGGCATTTACCGTGGCAAGCTGGACGCTCTCCATGCTCTCCGCGATCCTCATCGGAGCAACGCTTGGCTTTCTGATCTACAATTTCCACCCCGCACGCGTGTTTATGGGGGATACGGGATCGCTCTTTCTGGGCGCACTCGTCATCGGCGCGGCGTTTGCCGCAGGGGAGGAGATCGCGGGCTTGATCGTCTCCTTGCTCTTTATCCTCGAGCTGCTCTCCAGCGGCTTGCAGATCGTTTATTTCAAGCTCACGCACGGAAAGCGCCTCTTTAAAATGGCGCCGCTCCATCACCATTGCGAAAAACGCGGTTGGGGAGAGATCAAGATCGTCGTGATCTTTTCTCTGTTCGAGGCGGCGTGCTGTGTCGCCGCATGGCTCATCACACATTAAAAACCAGCTTTCAGTCTTGGGAAGGGAGGGAAGTCAAATGAAAAATGAAATAGAACAGACGTCTCCCGCCCTTGCAGAGCAGGCGCGTGGCGGCGATTCGATTTCGCTTCCCAAAAAGGGTGCTGTCGACGTGCCGATGCTGCTCATCACCGCCACGCTGATCTTGTTCGGTTGTGTGATGATCTACAGCGCGTCCTACGTTTTTGCAACCCAGCACCACGACGAATCCACCTACTTTATCACAAGACACCTGCTCTTTTTGTTGCTGGCGGTGGCGTTCACCACGGCGGTGGTCATGTTTTGTACCCCGAGCTTTTGGCGGGATTTCAGTTATATCTTCTACGGCGTTGCCATTCTTCTGCTTTTGCTGGTCATGACGCCGCTGGGCGCAGATCTTGGCAGTGGCGCGCGGCGTTGGATCGATCTGAAGATCTTCACGATCCAGCCCTCGGAAATGGCAAAGCTTGCGCTTGTGCTCGCTCTCGCGCGTTTTATGTCCACACATGAAAAAAAGGTGCTCGCGGAGCACCGCTTCGGCGGAAGCTTCCTTTACGGCGTGCTCTATCCCGGCATCATGATCGCCGCGGTTGGCGGATTGATTGCGCTGGAAAAGCACATTTCAGGTCTTTTGATCATCGGTATGCTCGGCGTGTCGGTCATGTTTCTCGGCGGCACGAAAATGCGCTGGCTGGGACTGATCGGCGGCATCATCGCCACAGCGGCGTGCATTCTGATCCTCGTGTTTCCGTATGCCTTTGCGCGCGTCGATACGTGGATCAATATCGAAAGTGCCGACCCGCAGGGCCCCGCATGGCAAACGCTTCAGGGGCTGATGGCGATCGGCTCAGGCGGGCTTTTCGGAACGGGACTTGGCAACAGCCTACAAAAATACGGATACGTCTCCCAGCCGCAAAACGATTTTATCTTCACGATCGTTTGCGAGGAGCTCGGCTTTGTAGGGGCTCTCTTGGTGATCGGGCTCTTTACAGCGTTCGTGTGGCGCGGCTTTCATATTGCTCGCCACGCCCCCGACCGCTGTAGCGCACTAATGGTCTACGGGCTCACCTTCAAGGTTGCCTTGCAGGTCATTCTCAACATCGCCGTCGTCACCAATTCGATGCCAAACACGGGTATTTCGCTGCCGTTCTTCAGCTACGGCGGTACATCGCTGATGCTGCAGGTGTTCGAGGTTGGCATCATTCTTTCGATCTCGCGCTACGCATCACACAAAAAAATATAAACAGAAAGGAATCACAGCATGAAAAAGATCAGAACAAGACAATTTTTAAAGACCCTTTATACCTCCCTCGGAATCTCAGCCGCATTCCTTCTGTGGCTGATGATCTTCGGACGCGATCTTGCGGCAAATCATTTCAAGAGCGTCACGGGCATCGTGTTCGTCTTTTTGGCTGTTGCGGCGATCAGCTTTCTTGCCTTTTGCTTTTTGCCCTATTTCAAGGGAGATCGCCGTTGGTTCGCCATTCCGTCGCTCCTGACCGTTGTGTTCTTCATGGGAACTGCCATTCTCTGGCAGGTTCCGTCCTACGGAATGGTGGGCTGATATGCGCGTGCTTCTGACAGGCGGCGGCACGGCGGGGCACATCAATCCCGCGCTTGCCATTGCCGAAACCATTCGAAAAAACGATCCGACGGCAGTCATCGAGTTCGTCGGTATTGAAACGGGGAAGGAAACCGACCTCGTCCCGCGTGAGGGCTACCGCTTGCATTTCGTGCAGTCGCAGGGGATCAGACGCTCGCTCTCTCCCGCCAATATCCGCGCGGCGTGGCTGGCACTGACCTCGCCGTACGCCAAGCAGACCGTGTCCATCATCAAGGAGTTCAATCCCGATATCGTGATCGGTACGGGCGGCTTTACCTCATGGCCGATCATGGCGGCGGCGGCACGCATGAAGATCCCCACCGCATTGCACGAATCCAACTCCTTGCCGGGGCTTGCGGTGCGCGCTTTGCAGGGAAAGGTGGATCGCATCTGGATCAATTTTCCCTCAACGCAAAAGCGTCTGCACGCGAAAAAAAAGGTCATGCACGTGGGCAACCCCTTGCGTGCGGGCTTTGGAATGCTTTCCAAGGCGGAGGCGCGTCGCAAGCTGGGCGTTGGTGAGGAGCAAACGCTGATCCTCTCCTTTGGCGGAAGCCTTGGCGCCGAGCTCGTCAATGCGGCGGCAATGGAGCTGATGCAAAATCTCGTCAAGCGAAACGAAAAGCTGTTGCACGTTCATGCAACGGGGGCACGCGCTTATGAAACGTGTACCGCGCGCGCCAAGGATCTGGGCTTGAAGGGGATGTCCAACTGCATTCTGACCGACTACATTTACGACATGCCGACCTACATGGCGGCGGCGGATCTGGTGATCGCGCGTGCGGGAGCCATGACGGTGTCTGAATTGGCGCGTATGAAAAAGGCGTGTATCCTGATCCCGTCACCGAACGTGACCGATAATCACCAATACAAAAACGCCAAAGAGCTTTCCGATGCCTCTGCAGCATCCCTGATCGAGGAACACACGCTTTCCACGGGGGCTTTACAGAGCGAGGTCGAGCGCTTGCTGGCGTCGCCCGAGGCGCGCACACAGTACGAGCAAAGCATTGCCGCGTTTGCCAAGGAGGACGCAAACCGCCTGATCTGGGAGGACATCTGTTCTCTGACGGGCAAGCGGTAAAAAAAGAAAGGACGTAAGCTGATGAAAAGTGAAAGACAAGCAAAGCAGACGCGGGATATGAATGACAATTTTCTTTCCCCGAATCACCGCCCGAAGGCGGTGCGCAAAAGGCCGAACGGAAAAACGGTCCTTGGGCTGTTTTTGGGAATGATGATCAGCAGTGCGCTGATCGTGATATTAGGTATTTTGCTGCTGATTTTGCCAATGTTCAAAGTGAAAAAGGTAGAGATCGAGGGCTTGCACTATCACACCTACGAGGAAATTCTGGAGGCTTCCGGAATTCGGGAGGGCGATGAGATCCTGGCGCTTGATTCTTACGAGATCATCGAACGCATCTATGCAAGCTGTCCTTACGTGGAGCTCTGCTCGGTCGTAAAAACGCCGTTTTCGGTGAAGATCATCATCGAGGAGCGCGAGGATATCAAATCCATAACACACGGAGAGTACACGGTCATTTTTGACCGTGACTTTCTCGTGCTGGAAATCTTGAAAAACGGAGAAACGCCCCCCGAGGCGTTTCTCCGCGTTACGCTGCCCGCATATGCCACGGTCAAGGCAGGGGAGAAGATCCGATTTGCCGATGCGGACGCGGACTATTCCTACGTCGCGCGCCTTTGCGACGCCTTGCACGCGCGCGGCTGGTACGATGACGTGACCTACGCCGATTTTTCGGGACGCACCACGGTCGCCTTTATCTATCGCGGACATATCCGCATCGAGGTAGGAAGCGTGCGCGATCTTGACACAAAGCTGCTTCTCGTGGAAGAGACCTTGAAGGAAAAGGAAAAGAGCGGGGTAGACCTTTCAACCGTCTATGCCATTCTTGATGCCTCGAATACCGAGCGAACCGTCTGGACGCCTTGCGCGGGAATTGAAGATCTGTATTGAAAACGGGATTTCCGATGAGAAGTCCCGCTTTTTTTGCGAAAAAATCGTTTTTTTTGAAAATAAATGCGAAAATATCAAAAAAATTTCAAAAAACATCTTGAAAAAAAATAAAAAACATAGTATTATATTATATAGAGTATTTTTGTATGCTCCCATTCCTTTGGGAAATGACAGAAAAAAGAATGAATTGTAAAAGCTCGGGAGGAAGAAACCATGATTTTTGAACATGATGATAACCTTGAATGCGGCGTAAATATTAAGGTTATCGGTGTCGGCGGCGGCGGAAATAACGCTGTCAACCGAATGATCGTAACCAATATCCGCGGCGTGGAGTTTGTGTCCGTCAATACGGACCGTCAGGCTCTTCGTAAGTCTGAAGCACCCAGCCAGCTTGTCATCGGTGAAAAGATCACCCGTGGCTTTGGCGCAGGTGCAAATCCTCAGATCGGCTCGCGTGCCGCTGAGGAATCCATCGACGATATCCGCACCATTCTCGAGGGCACCGACATGGTGTTCATCACCGCAGGTATGGGCGGTGGTACGGGTACGGGTGCCGCTCCCGTTGTGGCACGCGCTGCACGCGAGATGGACATTCTCACCGTCGGTATCGTAACCAAGCCCTTCGCATTCGAGGGTAAGAGAAGACTGGAGCAGGCAGAGGCAGGTATTGCAGAGCTGGCTCAGTACGTTGACTCCCTGATCGTGATCCCCAACGAGAGACTCAAGCAGGTCTCCAACCAGAAGATCTCTTTGGCAAACGCATTTATCATTGCCGACGACGTTCTGCGTCACGGTGTGCAGAGCATCTCCGACCTGATCAACGTTACCGGTGTGATCAACCTTGACTTTGCCGACATCACCAGCGTCATGGCAAACGCAGGTTACGCACACATGGGCGTTGGATCCGCTACCGGTAAGGATAAGGCAGAGCAGGCAGCAAGAGAAGCAATCTCCAGCCCGCTGCTCGAAACCTCTATCAAGGGCGCAAAGGGCATCCTGATGAACATCTACGTATCTCCCGACGTGGCTCTCGAGGACGCAGAGCTGGCTTCCACGCTGATCGCACAGGAGGCAAATCCCGATGCAAACATCATCTGGGGTGTTACCTTCGACGAGAATCTCGACGACGAGATGCGCATCACCATCGTTGCAACCGGCTTTGAGAAGAAGCCCGAGGATGCAACCCGCGTGATCAATAAGGTCGAAACCAACCACAACTCTCCGTTCCCCAAGAAGGATGCTCCCGCAGCCGCTCCCAAGGCAGCACCCAAAGCAGAAGCACCCGCAGCAAAGCCCGCACAGGCTCCTGCCAAGAAGCCCATGCCGAAGCCCGCTCCCAAGGCACCTGCTAAGGAAGAGGACGATTTCGACGATCTGTTCGATCTGTTCAAGAAAAAGTAATATAAAAAAGAAGAAACCCTGCCGGGTTTCTTCTTTTTTATATTTGCTTAAGATCCAGGCTTTTCAAAAATGCGTCGCTCAATAGCGTTTCGGGCGCGACGCCGCGCAATTGAAGCGGCTCGTGCGGATCGGTGATGCGATTCCACACCATGCGGCGCAGAAGAGAGAGGAGCGAGGACTCGATCCAATAGTCAAAGCGCGAGGCGGGGGAAAGCGGCTCGTATTTTTTTAGGCGCAGATAAAGCGGGAGCCCGTCCGAGGGGTCGTGCCAGATGTCCGAAAAAATGAAATCGTATTTCTCGCGCGGCATCTTCGTTTCCATGTAATCAAAGGCATCGGCTTCCACGATACGGACTTTTTCCTTGTGCGGAAATTGCGGCAGAATGTGATCGCAAAAGAGCTTGATCACCAACGGATCCTTTTCCACCACCGCGACGCTTGAAACCTCACTTTTCTGGCTGGCGTGGAACGCAAAATAGCCAAGCCCCAAGCCAAGAGTGAGCACCTTTCCGCGCGCGTGCCCGATCGGCGCGCGCATGGTTTCTACCTCGTTCGGCGTTACCGTCATCCACTCGATCCCGTTTTCCAGCACCGCAGGAAAGCGAAATTCCTCGGCGAAATACCCGATCTGCGGGATCTCACGAAGTGCCTCCGTCAAGACGGGGGGATTCCAAACAAAGGGCTCGTAGGGCGCGTAGTGATGCTCGCACATCGCCCACTTGCCAAGGCTTTTTTGTGGAAACCGGATCGTTTTGACGTATTCGTCGGCAAGGTAAGGCGTAGGGGCAAGACGGCGAAGACCGGGAAGAAAATAGCACTTTTCAAGATGCCTGTGCCAGCGGTCGTCGCAGGTGTCAAGCCCGCAGGCGGCAACAAGGAGCGTGCGGAATGCCTCTTCGCAGGATACCGCGCATTCTTGCGCCAGTTCCTCCACCATTTCTCGCGAGAGAAAGCGCGGACGGAGATTGATATATTCACTTAACACGCGCACCACGGCGTCGTTGTCCTTCATGATCTGTGCTAATTCCTTGATCGTGCTCATGCCTGCCTCCCATAAAATCATCCTTTATATTATACTATCTTTTGGTCGTGCGTGCAAGGCTTTTGTTGAAAAATGCTTGCAAAGTTTTGCACGTTATGCCGCGCACCTGCAAAAAAGGAATTGGTATGAAAGCAATTCCCAACGAGGGCAACAAAACACTTATAGGTGAATTTTTTTTGAAGAGGGAGCAAGGGGGAGAACTTTTTTCAAAAAGCTTCTCTCCCGTCGCATCCCTATCATCCCAATGCCACGTCAAGCAGCATCATCAGAGCAAAACCGCCAACGATGCCCATCGTTGCAAAGTAGGGGTGCGCGTCCTGATTCT
This sequence comes from Eubacteriales bacterium, assembly GCA_045597145.1. Lineage (GTDB taxonomy): Bacteria > Bacillota > Clostridia > Oscillospirales > CAG-272 > UMGS1865. The sequence continues at coordinate 90,840 of JAZODU010000060.1, read as the reverse complement.
GCTGACATTCGGGGATTAGCTCGTGAACCGCGACGAGGATCATCGTACCCGCCGCAAAGGCGAGCGCGAAGGGGAGGATCGTTTCCATGTAGATTACGGCAACCGCGCCGATCACACCTGCCACGGGCTCGACCATGCCCGAAAGCTGCCCCAGGAAAAAGCTCTTGCGGCGGGAGTAGCCCTCGCGGCGCAGAGGGACGGAAACCGCTGCGCCCTCGGGAAAGTTCTGCAAGCCGATGCCGACAGCGATGGTCACAGCACCCATGAACGCCTCGGTGGAAAAGCCCGCGCGGTGAAGCGCGCCGAACGCCACACCCACCGCCAGCCCCTCGGGAATGTTATGGAGCGTGATGGAAAGGATCAGGAGCAGAATACGGTTGCCGCGTTCGGTGATTGTGGTAGCGTTGGCGCGACGGCGTGCGTGGGTCACGATCTTGTCGGAGAGCCACATGAAAACCGCGCCGCAAAGAAACCCCACGGTTGCCACAAGATACGCGGGGACGCTTAAGCTTGCCTCCGCGCGTGCGATTGCGGGCTGCAGGAGCGACCAGAAGCTTGCCGCGATCATCACGCCTGCCGAAAAGCCCAGCATCAGGTTGAGTGCCTTTTGGTTCGGGTTCTTGAAAAAGAAAACGGTTGACGCACCAAGCGCGGTCACAAGCCACGTGCCGCAGGTTGCGATCAGAGCCGAAACGACAGCAAAATCCATAATCTCACCTCTGCTGTCATTTTATGACAGGGCATCGAAAAAGGTGATTTTTGTTCGTGTTGCATATATCGCGATTTGAATACGCGAAATGTTAGGTTAAATTGACGAAAATTCAAAAATGTCGAAAAGGGGATTGACAAAAAACACCTTTTCTATTATAATAAATACGGTTAGTTTAGGCTAACCGACAAAAGCACACACGTGCGAGAGCAGGAGATCAATATGACGTTGGCGGATGCTGAGCTCGGAAAGGAATATATCATTCGCTCGATCGAAACCGACGACGAGGATCTGAATGCTTTTCTGTTTTCGCTCGGTTGCTACAGCGGCGAGCCGATCACGGTCGTTTCCAGACGCAGAAGCGGCTGTGTCGTTTCCATCAAGGACGGCAGATACAGCATCGACCGTCAGCTGGCACAAGCCATTTTGATTTAAAAAATAATCCGAGGGTTATTTTTTTGGATAATGGTTAGCGCACGCTAACCGATAGACTTGAGTTCACTCCGAGGAGGATCAACAGAATGAGAATTGCCTTAGCGGGGAACCCCAACAGCGGAAAAACGACGATGTATAACGCGCTGACGGGGCGTAACGAAAAGGTTGGCAACTGGGCGGGTGTTACCGTTGAAAAGAAGGAACATTCCATCAAAAAAAGCTTTTACAGGGGCGCGACGCTGATTGCGGTCGACCTGCCGGGAGCATACTCGATGTCGCCCTTCACGTCCGAGGAGAGCGTTACCAGCGAGTACGTGAAAAACGAACGTCCCGATGCGATCATCAATATCGTGGACGCCACGAATCTCAGCCGCAGTCTGTTCTTTACCACACAGCTTCTCGAGCTTGGGATTCCCGTGGTCATCGCCCTGAATAAAACCGACATCAATCAAAAGAAGGAAACCGAGATCAACGTCGAGGAGCTCTGCCGACGCTTGCGTTGCCCCGTGGTGGAAACGGTTTCCACCAACGCCAAGGGACTTGGCGAGGTCGTTGCAAAGGCGGTTGAGGTGATCGGTCGGAAGCAGGCGGCACCCTATGAGCAGGGGGACATCGACCTGACCGACAAAAAGGCCGTTGAAGAGGCGGACAGAAAGAGATTTGCTTTCGTCAATGCGATCGTCGCGGCGGTGGAAAGCCGCAAGGTATATACCAACGAAGAGACCCGACAGGATAAGGTCGACCGTATTCTCACCAACAAATGGCTCGGGATCCCGATTTTCGCTGTGGTGATGTTTCTCGTGTTCCAGATCTCGCAGGCGTGGCTCGGCCCGTGGATCGCGGAGGGCTACGATCTTCCAAGCGGCTTCCATATCTGGGGTCTTGTTGACTGTATCGTTTGGTTCAAAGAGATCGTTGCAGGCTGGATGACGGGCGCAAACGCCATCATTCGGGACATCGTTCTCGAGGGTATCATCGAGGGCGTTGCGGCGGTTCTCGGCTTCTTGCCGCTGGTTATGGTCATGTATTTCATGATCGCGCTCCTTGAGGATTGCGGCTACATGGCGCGCGCAACCGTCGTGCTGGATCCCATCTTCAAAAAGGTCGGTCTTTCGGGCAAATCCGTGATCCCGTTCATCATCGGCACGGGCTGTGCGATCCCCGGCGTTATGGCGTGCCGCACGATCCGCAACGAGCGCGAGCGCCGCGCAACGGCAATGCTCGCACCCTTCATGCCCTGTGGCGCAAAGCTTCCCGTAATTGCATTGTTTGCGGGCGCGTTCTTCAAGGATTCCCCTTGGGTGGGAACGCTTATGTACTTCGTGGGCATCGTTCTGATCCTGCTCTGCGCACTGCTGGTCAACCTGATCACGGGGAACAGACGCAAAAAATCCTTCTTTATCATGGAGTTGCCCGAATACAAGGCACCCTCCTTTCCGAAGGCGGCAATGTCCATGCTGGAGCGCGGCTGGGCGTACATCGTCAAGGCAGGTACCATTATTCTCGTATGTAACTTCGTCGTGCACCTGATGCAGACCTTCAACTGGAGATTCCAAGTGGTGGAGGCAGGCAACTCGATTCTGGCGGACGTTTCGCTTCCGTTCGCATATTTCTTCGCGCCCATCATCGGTGTTGTGGCATGGCAGATGGCGGCGGCGGCGATCACGGGCTTTATCGCAAAGGAGAACGTCGTCGGCACGCTGGCGGTTTGCTTTGCGGGATTGACCAACCTGATCGATACCGAGAAGCTGGCTCTGATGGAGGGGGCAGGTGCCGAGGTCGCGGCAGTATTTGCTGTTACCAAGGTTGCAGCTCTTGCATACCTGATGTTCAACCTGTTTTCGCCTCCTTGCTTTGCGGCGATCGGTGCGATGAATGCGGAAATGAAGAGCAAAAAGTGGCTCTGGGCAGGCATTGGCTTGCAGTTTGGTGTTGGCTATACGATCAGCTTCCTCGTGTTCTTCTTCGGAACGCTCTTCACGGGCGGCGACCTCGGACCTCTTTGGATGCCCGTTATCGGTTGGGAGATTGTGGCTGTGTTTGCAGGCATTCTGATCTTCCTGATCATTCGAAAGAACCGTCAGCTCAAGGCTGAGGCCGAGCAGAGAAATACCAAGAAAGAAATTGTAAGGGTATAAGCTATGGAACTGATCGATTATATTGTGATCGGTGTCATTGCACTGATCATTGGCGGTGCGCTGGCTTACATCATCAAGGCGAAAAAGAGCGGCAAGAGGTGCATCGGCTGTCCCGACAGTGCATCCTGCGCCAAGAGGTGCGACGGCAGTGCTTGCAGCAGCTGCAGCGGTTGCGCGTCGCAACGGGAAGAAACCAAATAAACAGACCCCCGCCCAACGGCTTGCCGTTGAGAGGGGGTATTTTTACATTGAGAACAGATTAAACGCTTGCAGGAGAATGAGGAACAGCAGAACGGGGCAGACGAACTTGATCATCGCCACGAACAGCTTTTCGCGGTGAAAATGCTTGTCGCCAAGCCCGATCTTGATCTCATCCAATACGCTTTTGGGCTTGCACACCCAGCCAATGAGCACGCAGGTCAAAAGCGCAACGATGGGAAGCATGAGACTGTTGGAAACGTAATCGAGCAGATCCAGAATTTGTCCGACCGATCCGTTGGGCAGGGGAATGTCGCAGTAGAATACGCTGTAGCCAAGGCAAACCACCGCACCGATCGCGGAGGAGATCAGGAAGCAGAGCGCGGTTGCATGCGGACGCTTGAGGTGGAAACGGTCGATCAAGCTTGCCGTGACGGTCTCCATCAAGGAGATCGACGAGGTCAGCGCCGCAAAAAAGACCAGCACGAAAAACAGCGCACCAACGATGTGACCGAAAAAGCCCATTTGCTCAAACACGCCGGGCATGGAAACGAACATCAGCCCGGGGCCCGAGCTTGCAAGCCCCTCGGTGCCTTGGAAAACAAAGACCGACGGAATAATGATCAGCCCCGCCAGAATGGCAACCCCCGTGTCGAACAGCTCAATGCGGTTGATCGAGGTGAGAAGATCGCTGTCCTTTTTCGCATACGAGCCAAAGGTGATCATGATACCCATGGCAACGCTGAGCGAGTAGAAGAGCTGTCCCACGGCATCAAGCAGGATCGAGAAGAATTTGCCGACCGTCAGCCCCTTGAAGGAGGGAACGAGATAGATCTTCAGTCCCTGCCAAGCCGTGCGTGTTTCACCGTTGGCATCGGTGTGGGTGAGCGTCAGCGAGTAGACGGCAATGCCGATAATAATGACCAAAAGGATCGGCATCATGATCTTGGATGCCTTCTCAATGCCTTTTTCAACACCGAGCAGCACGATCACGGCGGAAAGCCCCATAAAGATGAAAAAGCAGACGAGAGGTGCCCACGGATTGGTGATAAAGCTATCAAAGAAATTGCCGGCCCCCGTCTGATAAATGCTGCCTGCGCCGCCTCGGACATAGGTGACGGCGTATTGCACGATCCAGCCGCCGATCACGCAGTAGTAGGGGAAGATGATAACGGGAACTGTGGTCGCGATCCAACCGAGAAAGCCGAATCGCTTGTCCATTTTTCCGTATGCCTGCAGGGGACCGATTCCCGTTTTGCGCCCGATGGCGATCTCTGCCGTCATCAGCGTAAAGCCGAAGGTCAGAACAAGCAGAATATAGATCAAAAGGAAGAGACCGCCGCCGTCCTTTGCGGCGAGATAGGGGAACCGCCAAAGGTTGCCAAGACCGATGGCAGAGCCTGCCGTTGCCAGAATAAAGCCGAGATTACCTGTAAAATGTCCGCGCGTGTTTTTTTCCATAAAGATACCTTTCGAGGGGGAATTCCGTTAATTGGAATGTTGAGAACCCGTCCATTATACCATAAAAAACGAAAAAATGCAAGATACTAATAGAGATTTATCATAGTATTTGTTGAAACGAGGTTTTTTATGAAGATATTACACGTTATCAGCGATGAGAATATCGGCGGCGCGGGGGTGTTGCTCTGCAATCTTTTGAGGCATTTTGACCGTTCGTGCGTCGAGAGCGTGGTGGCACTTCCCAGAGGGAGCCTTCTGACAGAGCGTGTTCAGGCATTGGGCGTGGCGACGGTGGAGCTGATACACCCGTGTGACCGATTCTCATCCGCATCGGTGCGGGAAATTTGCGGGGTGATCCGCGAGAGCGGCGCGGAGCTGGTGCATACCAACGCCGCCATTTGTGCGCGCGTGGCAGGGAAGCGCGTGGGCATCGGGGTTCTCTTGACGCGCCATTGCTGTTATCCGCCGCCCGCCCACTGGCGTTTTCCGCCCGTGCGATGGCTGGGAGGACTGTGCAATCGCATGATCTGTGATGCCGCGATCGCCACGGCGGAGGTCGCCGCCGACAATCTGCGCGCATATGGAATGCCAAAAAGAAAAATTCACGTCGTGATCAACGGCTCGGACGCCGTGCGAACGCCCACCGAGTCCGAGCTTTCCGCCGCGCGTGCGCGCTACGGCATTGAGGCGGGGGATTACGTCATCGGCATTTGCGCGCGGTTGGAGCGGTGCAAGGGGCAGGACGTGTTCCTGCGCGCCGCCAAGCGCGTGTCGGAAGCCTTGCCGCACGTGAAATTTCGCTTTCTCGTGGTCGGGAGCGGCTCGGAGGAAGCAGACTTGCGCGCGCTTGCCGCAAGCCTTGGCATTGCGGATCGGGTCTGCTTTACGGGATTCGTGGACGACATGGCACCCGTTTATCACTTGCTGCGCATCAACATTAATTGCTCGCGCGGCACGGAAACCTCCTGCCTCGCCCTTTCCGAGGGTATGAGCGCGGGCGTGCCGATGGTGATCAGCGACTACGGCGGCAATCCCGCCATGCTTGGGGGGACTCTTGCGGGATTTTTGTTCCCGAAGGACAACGACGCCATGCTTTCCGAGGTGATCTGTCGGATCGCCGCCAATCCATGTCTGGAGTCACAGATGCGCGCGGCGGCACGGGCGCGGTACGAGCAGTGCTACACCGCAGAAGAGATGACACGAGCGGTCTGCGCGCTTTACCGTCAACTCCTGAAGCCGAAAACATGAAAAGAGGCGAGAAAATCTCGCCTCTTTTTCAGATTCCCAGCAATGCCGACGCAATGGCAAAATAAATGATCAGCGTCACCGTGTCAACGATGGTCGTAATGAATGGGGAAGCCATCACAGCGGGGTCAAGCCCGATGCGCTTGGCTCCAAGCGGCAGGAGCGTTCCGACGATCTTCGCAAAGATGATCGCGCCGAACACCGTTGCACAGATGATCGCGGCAATGATCAGGTTGTTCTGTACCTCGCCACTATCCAACGTTGTGTACATCCGGAATCGGAAGTCGAGCGCCATGACCTTGATAAAGGTCGCCGCCGCCAGCGTGATACCGCAGAACGCGCCAACGCGGATTTCCTTCCAAAGCACGCGAAGCACGTCGCGCAGCGCGATCTCGCCCAGCGACAGTCCGCGGATGATCGTGACCGAGGTTTGTCCGCCTGCGTTTCCGCCCGTGTTCATCAGCATTGGGAGGAATGCTGTCAGAATGGCGTATGTGCCGAGTGCCCCCTCGTAACGCGTGATGATCGCACCGGTAAAGGTTGCTGTCACCATCAGTAGGATCAGCCACGGTACGCGTTGCTTCCAGACCTCCCAAACGCTTGTTTTGAGGTACGGCTTCTCACTTGGCAGGATCGCTGCCATTTTTTCAATATCCTCGGTCGCCTCGGTCTGCAGCACGTCCAATGCGTCGTCGACCGTAACGATTCCGACAAGGCGCTGCTCCTTGTCCACGATCGGAAGTGCGATCATGTCGTAATGCGAGATCAGGTGCGCCACAGCCTCCTGGTCGTCGTGCGTGCTCGCGTAGACCACGTTGGTATCCATCAGGTCGCCGATCAGGTCGGTCGGCGCGGCAAAAAGCAACTGTTTGAGCTCGATCACACCCTGCAATACGCGCGCGTTGTCCGTGACGTATGCAACGTACACGGTCTCCTTATCAAGACCGATCCGCCGGATCCGTGTCACCGCTTCCTCGTTCGTCATGTTGCGGCGCAGATCGATGAATTCGCTCGTCATCACGCTTCCCGCGCTGTCCTCGGGGTAGGAAAGGAAGCGGTTGATTTCGCGGCGCGTCTCGGGTGTGGCGTTTTTCATGATCCTTGTCACCACGCTTGCGGGCATTTCCTCCAGCATATCCACCGCGTCGTCGGTGTAAAGCTCCTCGATCATGAGCGAGATCTCGCGGTCGGTCAACCGTTCGATGATGGATTGCTGAATTTCGGGATCCAGCTCGGCGAAGATTGCGGCGGCGGTATCCTTTTTCAATAATCGGAATACCATCGCACGGTGCTCGTCCGACAGCTCCGCGAAAAATTCGGCGGCGTCGACGGGGTTGAACTCGTCGATCCGCTTCATAAACGACGAATACTGCCGCTTGTCCAGCAGCTCCATCAGCTCATCAAATTCCAAAAGCATTTTTTCGGTCATGAAAATCACCTCCCAAAGAAAACGTAACGGGGGAAAGAGGTGCTTTCCCCCGTAGATTATCAGATCATGCTGTCAAGCGTTTCCTTGTAGCCATCCAGCTTTTTCTCGGCATCTGCGCGATCGATCGCTTCCAGCATATAGTAGAATTTGATCTTGGGCTCGGTTCCCGAAGGACGCGCCACGATCACGTCGCCGTTGACCAGCTTGTAGTAGAGCACGTTGGAGGAGGGCATACCCGTGGGGCGAACCTCGCCGTTTTCGGTGATCGTGCCAAGCTTGTAGTCGCCGACCAGCGCCACAGACACGCCGCCAAAATCAGCGGGCGGATCGTTGCGGAGCGAATTCATCAAGGCGTCCATGCGCGCAGGGCCGTCCAAGCCCTCCATGTAGATCTCCACGTTGGTTTCATAGCAGAAGCCGTACTTTTCAAACAGAGCGGACAGCGCATCCGAGAGCGTCATGCCCTTTGCTTTGTAGAACGCGGTCATCTCGCAGATCAGCATCGATGCCACCACGGCGTCCTTGTCGCGCGCGTACGTGCCCTTGAGATAGCCGTAGCTTTCCTCAAAGCCGAAGAGGAACGAGCCGTCGCCGGTCTTTTCATAATTTTTGATGACCTCACCGATAAACTTAAAGCCCGTGAGCACGTTGTGCATCAGAACCCCGTTCTCGCGGCAGATTTTTGCTGCCAGCTCACTGGTCACGATGCTCTTGACCGCGTAAGGATTGCTTGGCATCGTGTTGGTTTCCTTGTATGCCGTGATGATATAATCAATGAGCAGTGCGCCCATCTGGTTGCCCGTGATCGTGGTGAAGGCTCCGTCGGGAGTACGGGTCATCACCCCCACGCGATCGGCATCGGGGTCGGTGGCAACGATGAGATCCGAGCCTACCTCGTTTGCGATCCGGATGCCCAGCGTAAATACGTCGGGATATTCGGGGTTGGGCTTTTTGACGGTGGGGAAGTTGCCGTCGATCACCATCTGCTCATCTACGGTGTAAAGATGCTTCAGTCCCGTGCGGCGCATGATCTCGGGGACGAGCTTGTGACCCGTGCCGTGCAGGGGGCTGTAAACGATCTTCAGGTCGTCCGCCACAGCCTTGACTGCGTTGGGGTTGACCGCCTGCGCCTGCACGTTGGCGAGATATTTCTCGTCCATTTCGGTACCAAGGATCGTGATCAACCCGGTTGCCATTGCCGTTTCATAATCGGTGGTCTTGACGTCCGCGAAGATATCCAGCGCGTTGATCGCGGCGGAAACCGTGTCGGCGTGCTCGGGCGGCAGCTGTGCGCCGTCCTCCCAATACGCCTTGTAGCCGTTGTATTCCTTGGGGTTGTGGGAGGCTGTGATGTTAATGCCTGCCACACAGCCGCACTCACGGAGCGCAAAGGAAAGCTCGGGCGTGGGGCGGAGTTCGTCAAACAAATAGACCTTGATGCCGTTGGCGGCAAGCACGCAAGCGGCGGTGCGGGCAAAGAGCTCGGAGTTGTTGCGGCTGTCGTAAGCCACGGCAACGCCGTCATGCGCGCGCCCCTCCTGCAAAATCAGGCTGGCAAGCCCTTGGGTTGCGTGTGCTACGGTGTGGCGGTTCATCGCGTTCATGCCGGTCTTCATCGTGCCGCGCAGACCTGCCGTGCCAAAGGAGAGGGACGAGGAAAAACGCAGTTCAATTTCGGTTTCATCGTTTGCGATCGCTCGCAATTCTTCCTTTTCACATTCGGAAAGTGCATCGGCGGCAAGCCACTTCTGATAGTTTTCAAGATACTGTTTCATTTGATTCCTCCGTTTAATATGTAAAATTAATGATAGCCGTCACGGGCTTGAACCAACAAGCCCTATACTACACAAAGTAGGATATGTTATTTGCTCTCGAGATATGCGCGCAGAGCGGCGGCAAGCTGGTCGGGGCAGGACGTGGACTTAAATCCACAGCGGATTCCCGAAAGACGCTCGATCGCGTCCTCAAGCTTCATGCCCTTGACGAGCGCGGCAACGCCCTGCGTGTTTCCGGAGCAGCCGCCGTGATAGGAGACCTCAAGAATGGTGCCGTCCCCAACGGCAATGTCGATCGAGCGCGAGCAAACGCCGCGCGTTTGATAGGTGAAGCGTTCCATGATTATCTTCCTTTCCGTGTAAGATGGGGATACAGACCGATGGGCGTGTAGTGCGGTGCCTCCATGGCAAGATAGAGCAGGAAGGAGCGCAGGTCGGCGTGATCGGTCAGGAAACAGGGGTGCGCCGCAAAGGCGGCATCGCCTGCGGTCTGCGGCAGGGAATGGATCCGATAGAGGCGCAAGCCGCACATCTGCGCGGCACAGAGCAGATCGGATACCTCGGGAGTGTGTCCCTGCGGCAGAGCACATTCAAAAAAGATGGGCGTGTCGGGCGCGTCAATGATCGGGAGTATTCTGCGGCGCAGAAGCGCAAAGCGCGTGGAGCGCGCCGTGGCGTTTCCGAGTATCTCGCAGGACGCGGCGATTTTCAGATCATATCGGTCGATCAGGCGTGAAAAGGTGCTAAGCGCTCCCTCCACAGAGTTTTCCACGGGCAGGATACAGTACTCGCACATCCCGTTATACACCGCCTCGCAGGACGCGTGAAAGCTGTGCGCGTAAGATGCTTGCGGACTCACAAGCCGGGAGGACAGCACCAGATACGCCTCGTCCGTGTAGCTGCTTTTTTGATAAATGATGCGTTGCGCCGCATCGGGAGAGGGCGGCTCGGCATCGTGAAAGAACGCGCCGATGGGAAAGGGCTTTTGTGCTGACAGAGACGCGGAGAGTGCCATACAAAGCCGCACGCTTTGCTCGGTTGCGTGCAAGCGAGCAAGGGCATTCTCGCTTGATGCGATGAGCGGGCGATGGTCGGGCAGGGAGGAGAGCAGCTCGGGGAGCGACTCTGCCTGCACGATCTCTTCCGCCAATTCGCACAAATGCGCCCATTCCTGCTCGCGCAATGCGCCAAGCCGCTCCGCGCTTTCGCGCAGATTGGCGGCGATGATATCGGTGGGGGAGTAGACGTGAAACTCCTTCATCAAAGCAGATCCAGAACAGCATAGCTGTCAGAAAGGAATTTTTGCAGCTCCTCGGCACTCAGCTTTCTTTGCGAGAGGCGCGCGAGCGCGTAGAGATACGCCGCAGTTTTTTCCTGCTTGTCGCGCTCCATTTCGGAGAGCTTTGCGATCAGGGGGGAGGCGTTGTTGACGGTGAGTGTTTCCTCGGTCGGGAACGCGTCGCCCATGCTCATGCTGCTCATGGCGTACAGCTTCATCATTTCTTCCATGCGGCGCGATTGCTCCGAAACCGTGAGCAGCACGGGAACGCCCGCGTCCTTTAGCGTGGCAAACTCTACCTTGAGCTTTTCGTTGCCGGACACCTTGACGAACAGCTCGCCAATTTCCGGATTTTCCGCGCTGTCACCCTCTGCCTTGAGCGCGCCCGCCACGTCGGCATCGATGCGCACGTACTTGACCTCGGGTGCGTAGGACTCAACGAAGGAGAGGAACTGCGTGTCAAGCTGCTTTTCAAAGAGTGCAACGGACATACCCTGTGCCTCGAACATGGAGATATACTGTGCCTGCGCCGCGCGGTCGGAGGCGTAATACACGGTGTTTTCGTGCGTTTCCTTGGATTTTTCCAGATAGTCCGAAACCGTCAGGTAAGAGCCGTCGGTCAGCTCCAGAAGCAGGGAATCCTTGACGCGGTCGTAGAATTTGCGGTCACGCATACAGGCGTATTCCACAAAGGTGCGGATATCGTTCCAAACCTTCTGATACTCCTCGCGCTCGGTGTTGCAAAGGGAGTTGAGCTTGTCTGCCACCTTTTTGACGATATGCGCGGAGATCTTGGAAACGTAAGCGTTGTTTTGCAGATAGCTGCGCGACACGTTGAGCGGGAGCTCGGGGCAATCCAGTACACCCTTGAGCATCAGAAGATACTCGGGGATCACCTCCTTGATGTTGTCGGCAACGAATACCTGATTATAATAGAGCTTGACCTGCCCTTCGATGGACTCATATTCATTGGTCAGCTTGGGGAAATAGAGAATGCCGCGGAAGTTGAGCGGATAATCGGCGTTGATGTGGATCCAGAACAGCGGCTCGCGGAAGTCGTGAAAGACCTTGCGGTAAAATTCCTTGTATTCCTCGGGCGTGCAATCCGAGGGATTCTTGAGCCAAAGGGGAAGGGTGTCGTTGATCGGTGCGGGTGCAGATGTCTCCTTGCCCGCCTTTTCCTCCTCCGTTCCGTCGGAGCAATAGATCTCCACGGGCATAAAGGAGCAGTATTTGTCAAGGATCTCCTCAAGCTTTGCCTTTTCGAGGTACGCGATCTCGTCCTCCGAGATGTGCATGATCACGGTAGTGCCGTGCGTGTCACGTGCGGCGGGAGCGGTTTCGTATTCTCCCTCGGCATTGCATATCCAGCGAAGCGCGGGTGTGCCCGTGTAGGACTTCGTGATCAGCTCCACGGTGTCGCTGACCATGAAGGAGGAGTAAAAGCCCAGACCGAAATGACCGATGATGCCGTTGTTTTTGTTGTCGCCCTCGTATTTTTCAACAAACTCGAGCGCGCCCGAAAGTGCGATCTGGCAGATATAGCGATCCAGCTCCTCCGCAGTCATGCCGATGCCGTTGTCGGACACGATCAGGGTTTTCGCGTCCTTGTCGAGAATGACGTCCACGCGATAGCTCTCACCCTTGGAATCGTATTGACCGAGCGAATCCAGCCGCTTTAGCTTGGTAACGGCATCACACGCGTTGGAAACGATCTCACGCAGGAAGATGTCCTTTTCGGAATAGAGCCATTTCTTGATTACGGGGAAAATGTGTGCGGTTTCGACGGAAATACCGCCTTTTTTGTTCATGATTTCGTTGTTCATAAGGATCTCCGTTTTTTATAGATTCAATTTTATGCTTCGGCAGTCTGAGCGGCTGCCTCCTCGGTGCTTTCGGGGGCGTATTCCGCCGCGAACGCCTCAAAGGTGTCCTCCGTGCACTCGGTCATCACACCGTGCTTGTAGGCGAGCGCGTAGGCTCGCAATCTTGCCGTTTCGTCGGCGGTCAGGTCACCGTGTCCTCCCACGTGAAGCGAGGGACGTGCCTTTTTTGTCTTGCGCTTGGCTCGCGGTGCGTCCACGCCTGCCGCGGTTGCCTTCGTTACTTCCTTGGTTCCGTAATAATGGTGCGTGTCCACGGGCAAGCCCTTATCACGCAATTTTTTGTTGATCAAATTGCCCGAGAGCGCGAGAATGGTTGCAAAGAGCGGGACTGCGACGATCATTCCGACGAAACCCCACACGGCACCCAGCACCGTGATGGCGATCATGACGCACAGAGAGCTGACGCCCGTGTTTTCGCCGAGGATCTTGGGGGCGATGATGTTGCCGTCGATCTGCTGAACGACCAAAATACAAATGAGGAACGGAATGACCTTGATCGGATCGGTGAGCAGGATAATGATCGCGGACGGGATAACGCCGACAAAGGGACCGATGATGGGCACGATGTCGGTGATTGCAATAATGACCGCAATCAGGAGAGGATAGGGAATTTGGAGAATTGAGATGAGAATAAACACCAGCACGCCCACGATCGAGGAATCCAGTATCTTTCCGCGCAGAAATCCGCCGAAGGATTGGTCGGCAATGCTGACGACGTTGGAAAGACGCTCGTTGAAGGTCGCACTGAAGAGCGCGCGGCGCCAACGCGTCGTTTGCGCGTAGATGCGCTCCTTGGAGTGGAGAATATACAGAGAAATAAACAGACCGAAGAAGATGTCTGCGACGAGCAGGAGCACGTCACCGATGGCTGCCAGAAGAAAGGTCAGGTTGGAATAGGTCAGCTGGCTGTCCAAAAAGCTCTGTATTTCCAGTTGCTCAAAGAAATTGCCGATGCTTTTTTGGATTTCGGCGGCATTCAGTCGCGGAATGTTCCATGAGATCATTTCGTTGAGGGCATCTATCATGCCGTTGATGCTTCCGACCGCGCTGTCAATGTATTCCTTATAGTTGTCCAAAAAGTCCTGCACGCTGTCCAGAAGCTGCGGAACGATCAGCATGATCAGAAGGAAAAATATGAAGAAAAGAACGATATAGGTCAGAAGAAGGGAAAGGAAGCGGCGGAAGCCGTGCGAGCGGATACTCGCCAGAAGCTTGCGCTCAAACAAACGGAATATGGGGTTGAGCAGATACGCAAGGACAAGACCGATGATGACGGGGCGCAGAATGAACAGGACGCCTCCCAGCCAATTGTTGATGCGGTCAAGATGCAGGATCACGAAAAGGAGAAGGACGCAACTGAGGAAAACGATGATGCCGATACGGCGCTTGGATTGTGCAGACTGTGTAGACATAGTACGGCTCACTCTCCTTTCTCATCCGATACATCCGCATCTGCGGGAATCGGCTCATCCAGAAATACGTGGCGGGAAAGCTCGGCACACATGCGTGCGGATTCGCGCGCGATAAGACGCTCGGCATCCTCTGCCGCGAACTGCGTCAGGATCTCGGGCGGCATGTCCCTGACGATATGCAGCTTGCGCGCCATGGCATAGGTGCGCAGAGCCATGCGGTCAAGGCGTGTCAGCTGATCCTCGTGCCCGGCTTCGATCAGCGATCGTGCGTGCAGATTGCGCTTTTCCAGTCGTCGGATCAGCTTGCCGCCACTCGCCGGAGCGGTGCGGACGGGGTCGACGATGGGGTCGGGCGCATAGTAGTTTTCCACGTCGTCGGGCATGCGCTTTTGCTGCAGGCGGCGGTGGATAAAGGTGTCGGAGAGCTCCAGCACCGTTGCAAAGATCGGAACACCGAGAAGCATGCCGACCAGTCCCCAGAGCGTTCCCATGATACAGATCGAGATGATGACCCAGAGCGCACTGATGCCCGTGTTGTTTCCGAGGATCTTGGGGCTGATGATGTTGACGTCGATCTGGTAGACGATGAACATGATCAAAAGGAACGGCAGGATCTTTTCCGGCGTTGAGAGCGCCACGAGGATCGTGGTGGGGATCAGGCTGGAAAGAAAACCAACGATGGGAATGATGTTGAAGATCGCCGTAATGGCGGCGATCAGGATCGCGTAGGGGATCCCGAAGATGGCGGTGACAATATAAGTCAGTGCCAGCACGATCAGGGAGTCGAGCAGCTTGCCCTCAAGGAATTTTCCGAAGGAGCGGTCGGCGGTGGTGCAGAGCTTCGTGATGCGCTTGTTGGTGGTGTCACTGAAAACGGCGTAACGGAGCTTCATGATCTGCGCGTAGCGCTTTTCCTTGGATGCCAGAAGATAGAGCGAGATAAAGAGTGCGAAAATAATGTCGGTCACAAAGGAGAATGCAACAGAAATGGTCGAGGTCAGGGTAGCGGGATCGGTCTGGTTGACAAGCTCAAAGAGAATGCGGTAGAACACGTCGAAGATCTGCATGCCGTTGATGGGCTCGAAGATGTTGCCCGAGCCGAAGAACGCATTGGCGGTGTCGTTGATAAAGGCAAACATGCCGTTGATCTTATCCACCGCATCGTTGACGTGCGTTTCGTAGTTGTCGACGAACGCAACGATGCTTTCAAAAAGCTGCGGCAGGATCAGCGCGATGATGAGCATGACGATGCCAAGGAGCACGAGATAGGTAGCGAGAAGGGAGAGCGCGCGGCGCAGGGCAGACGGGCGCACGCGGAAGAGAATCCTTCTCTCAAACAAACGGAAAATGGGGTTGAGCAGATACGCCAGGCACAGTCCGATCAGCACGGGACGGAAGAGCTGTATGATCGAGCCCAGAAAGGCGGAAAGCTCGGTATAGTATGAGATCACGATCACAGCAAAAAAGATCGCGGCGTAAGCGATGATGCCTGTGATCGTTTTTTTGTTGAATATCTTTTTTTCTTCCTCGGACATGTGCGGAGCCGCTCCTTTAAAATATACTCTATATATAATTTTATACTAAAATCAGCCGTTCGTCAATAGGTTTTGACCGTATTTTTGATTTTATTTTTCCGAAATCTTGCAAACGGACAGAAAATGTGATACAATTAGCGGTGAAAAAAGCAAAAAAGGAGAGCAGCATGAAGACAGAACGTGCCAACGCAAAGATCAACGCTTATCTTGACGTGGTTTCGCGCCGCGAAAACGGCTATCACAATATCGTCAGCATCATGCAAACCGTTTCCTTGTGTGATCTGGTGTCCGTAGACTTTCGCCCGTCTGTGCATACCTCGATCCGCCTTGAGGCGTCGGGGAATGACGCAATGCCAACCGATTGCCGCAATCTTGCCTGGCGTGCCGCAGAAAAATTCCTGCAGCGCGCGGGGAGGAGCGGTGAGGTGCGCATCATCATCGAAAAGCATATTCCCATGGCGGCAGGTCTTGCGGGGGGCAGTGCCGATGCGGCGGCTGTTTTGCGCGCTCTGAACGCGCTGTGCGGCTCCAAGTTAAGCCTTGACGCGCTGTGCGAGATCGGTGCAACATTGGGTGCCGACGTACCGTTCTGTATCCGCGGCGGCACGGCACTCGTCACGGGCATTGGCGAATGTATGGAGGCGTTTCCCGCCATGCCGCAGGGAATCCTTTTGGTTGCTTGCCGCGGTGAGGGCGTTTCCACGCCTTGGGCATACGGCGAGTTGGATCGCAAATACAATGACTTCCAAGCTCCGAAAAACGACGATAACCGCTATACGTCCATCGAAAACGCATGGAAAAACGGTGATCTGAACGGCTCTTGCGCGCACTTTTTCAATCTTTTTGAGGAGGTCGTTCCCGCGGTACAGCACGACGTGAACGCGATCAGGAGAGAGATGGAGGACTGCGGTGCGATCCGCGCAATGATGAGCGGAAGCGGCCCGTCCGTGTTTGGCGTGTTCAAGGATATCGCCTCTGCCGATACCGCATGCACGCGTCTGCGCGAGAGCGGCGCGGCGGCGTATATCTGTCACCCGTGCGGAAAATATAAGCTCTAAAGTCTGCTTGTTCATATGCAGTTCATATATAAAGGGTATAATGTTATTTAATTTGCTGATACAGGAAGGATTTTTACTTTGAAAGAAAAGGATCAGATCACCGCTTGCCGCAGAAAGACCTCGATCGGCGGTCAGGCGCTTATGGAGGGCATCATGATGCGCGGTCCACAGATGACCGCCATGGCGGTGCGCAATACGAAAGGCGAGATCGTGATGGAGGAGTTCCCGACAAAGGGAGCCAAGCGTCCCGCCATTTGCCGCTGGCCCATTATCCGCGGCGTGTTCGGCTATATCGACAGCATGGTGCTCGGATACAAGTGCCTGATGCGCTCGGCAGAGCTCTCTGGACTTGAGGACATCGTTGAGGAGAGCCCCCGCAAAAAGAAAAAACGCCTTGAAAAGGAGGCGCGGGAAGCAGCTGAAAAGGGCGAACCGACTGTTGAAGAATCGGCTGTGAGCGAGCCTGCTCCCGAGGCGACGGAGGCGGAAAACGCACCTGCCGAAGCATCCGCAGAGGAGAAAAAGGACGAGGAAAAGCTGCCGTCGTGGGTGATGAGTGTCACGATGGTGATCTCGGTGGTGATCGGTCTGTTGCTTGCCGTCGGGCTGTTTATGTTCCTGCCGGCGTTCCTCTATAAGGACGTGCTGGTCAATTTCTGTACACCGTACGCTGATTTTCTGGAGGGGCAGAACGAAATCGTCAATTCCTTCCTGAAATCTGCGTTTGAGGGCGTGCTGCGCATTATCCTTTTGGTGGGATACATGGCGGCGATCTCTTTGATGAAGGATATCCGACGTACTTTTATGTACCACGGTGCCGAGCATAAGACCATTTTCTGCTATGAGGCAGGCGAGGAATTGACCGTTGAAAACATTCGTCGCCAGCGCAGATTCCACCCTCGTTGCGGAACGTCTTTTCTGATCCTGATGCTGTTGGTAAGCATATTTGTTACGTTTTTCATCGATCCCATTGCCATTGCGATCACGGGCGAGGAGCTTCCCACGCTCCTGCGCTTTGCCGTCAAGGTGCTCCTGATCCCTCTGATCATGGGTATCGGCTACGAGCTGATCAAATTTGCGGGCAGACACGACAACTGGTTCACGAGATTGATTTCGCTCCCGGGCGTATGGCTCCAGCACATTACTGTTTTTGAACCCACCGACGATATGATCGAGTGCGCGATCACCGCTGTTCAGCGCGTGATCCCCGACGACGACAGCGACCGTTGGTAAGGAGGCGTTTTTATGGAAACAATTAAGCAACAGGCGGCGCAGGCAGTCAGAGAGCTGATCGAGGCAGCTGACCTGAAGGCAGGGCAGATCCTCGTGATCGGCTGCTCGTCCTCCGAGATCGTCGGAGAAACCATCGGACACGGATCAAGCTTTGAAACCGCACAAGCGGTGTTTGGTGAGATCTATCCGATTTTGAAGGAAAAGGGAATTTACCTTGCGGCGCAATGCTGTGAGCATCTCAACCGTGCGCTCATTATCGAGCGTGCGTGCGCCGAGGAGTACGGCATCGACGAGGTGTCCGTCGTTCCGCAGCCCAAGGCGGGGGGCTCCTTTGCAACGTCTGCATGGGGCGCGTTTGATGCTCCCGTTGCGGTCGAGCATATCCGCGCACACGCGGGGTTGGATATCGGCGGCACGCTGATCGGTATGCACCTGCGCGAGGTCGCAGTGCCCGTGCGTCTGTCGGTCAAGGCAATCGGTGCCGCACCGCTTCTCGCTGCGCGCACGCGCCCGAAATATATTGGCGGAATCCGCGCACGCTATGAATAAATCCCGTTTTTTTCGGTAAATCCTTCGTTGGATCGTTTGTTTTTTCACAGAACAGCAAAAAATCTGTTTTTTCTATTGACAATTTGTGTCTATTTGTGTTATAATGATAGAGAAATCTTGTAACACGCAGTGGCAGGACTATAGAACAACCAAAAAGAAAGGGGCTACCGAACGAATGGAGATTGCTATCATTGCACATGACCTTAAAAAAGAATTGATGACGCAGTTTTGTATTGCTTACTGCGGCATTTTGAGCAAGCATAATCTTTGTGCCACCAATATCACGGCAAAATATATTTCGGAAGCCACCGGACTTGAAATCGAACGGCTTTTGGCAGGTATGCAGGGCGGCAAGCAGCAGATCGCATCGCGTATCTCCTGCAATGAGATCGACGTGCTTCTGTATTTCAAGGATACGCGCCCCGATGCCACGGTCGATGAGGTCGAAATGGAGCTGTTGCGCCTGTGCGATCTTTACAACGTGCCGGTTGCAACCAACATTGCAACGGCGGAGGTCATCGTTACCGCGCTTGACAGAGGCGACCTCGATTGGCGCGAGATCATGAACCCGCGCTCGGCATATAACATGAAGCAGCGCGCCAAGGCAAACGCCGAGGTGTAATGCAAAAACGGGAAAGACACGTCCTGTGTCCGACCTGCGTCACAGAGAAGGGCTCGTTTCCGAAAGGATTCGCTGGAAGAGCTCGCGCAGAGGGTATGGGGTACCACTTTTCTATGACAATTTCATACCAATGAAGTAAAACGTCCGGGTGGAACCGTGCGGAATTTTCCACACCCCGAGCAGAGAGTGATCATCTGTCGGGGTGTGGTATTTTTTGTTAATTATTTTACTTACATACAGAAAGGAAAACAACACCATGCAAATCAAAATTATGGATCAGGTACGCGAATACGACGCCCCCGTAACGGTGTACGACGCCGCAAGGGATATGGAGTTGGTCACGCGCGCGCACATCGGTGCCGAGATCGGCGGCAAGACCGTTGCCATGACGTACGAGCTGACCGAGGATGCCGAGGTCAAGCTTCTGACCTTTGAGGACACCGCTGGAAAGCATCTGTTTCGCCATACCGCGTCGCATATTCTCGCGCAGGCGGTCAAGCGCCTGTATCCCGATGCCAAGCTGACCATCGGTCCTGCCGTTGAAAACGGCTTTTATTACGATATCGACTCCGATGTCACCTTCACGCCCGAGGCGCTTAAGGCACTTGAGGGTGAGATGTAGAAGATCGTCAAGGAGAACCTTAAAATCGAGAGATTTGAGCTGCCTCGCGCCGAGGCGATCGCGCTGATGCAGGAAAAGAACGAGCCCTATAAGGTACAGCTGATCGAGGAGCTGCCCGAGGACGCGGTCATCAGCTTCTACAAGCAGGGTGAATTTACCGATCTGTGCGCAGGCCCGCACCTCTTTACCACGGGTGCCGTCAAGGCGATCATGCCGTCCCAGTGCACGGGCGCATATTGGAAGGGCGACCAGAAGAACAAGATGCTCCAGAGAATCTACGGCATCGCGTTCCCGACCAAGGACGAGCTGAACGCATATGTCCAACAGCAGGAGGAGGCACTCAAGCGCGACCACAACAAGCTCGGACGCGAATTGGAGCTCTTTACAACCGTTGACGTCATCGGTCAGGGACTTCCCATCATGCTTCCCAAGGGCGCGCGCGTGATCCAGACGCTTCAGAGATGGGTCGAGGACGAGGAGCAGAAGCGCGGCTACCTGCTCACCAAAACGCCCTTGATGGCAAAGAGAGAGCTTTATAAGATCTCGGGTCACTGGGATCACTATCTTGACGGCATGTTCGTGTTGGGGGACCCCCACGACGAAACCAAGGAGTGCTTCGCGCTCCGTCCCATGACCTGTCCCTTCCAGTATCAGGTGTTCTTGAACAAGAAGCGCTCCTACCGCGACCTGCCCATGCGTTTGGGGGAGACCTCCACGCTCTTCCGTAACGAGGATTCGGGCGAGATGCACGGTTTGATCCGTGTGCGCCAGTTCACGATCTCCGAGGGACACCTCGTCCTGCGTCCCGATCAGCTGGCAGAGGAGTTCAAGGGCTGTCTTGATCTTGCAATGTATATGCTGGAAACCTTGGGGCTTAAGGAGGATTGCTCCTTCCGCTTCTCGCAGTGGGATCCCACAAGAACCGACAAGTACGAGGGCACGCCCGAGCAGTGGAATGAGGCGCAGGGTATCATGAAGGATCTGCTGGATGCGAACGGCATCGACTACGCGATCGGTATCGACGAGGCGGCGTTCTACGGACCGAAGCTGGATATCCAGATTAAGAACGTATTTGGAAAAGAGGACACGCTGATCACCATTCAGATCGACATGCTGCTGGCAAAGAAATTCGGTATGGAGTACGTGGATTCCAATAATCAGCTGGTCAATCCCTATATCATTCACCGCACGTCCATGGGCTGCTACGAGAGAACGCTGGCGCTTCTGATCGAGAAGTACGCAGGCGCGTTCCCGCTCTGGCTCGCTCCCGAGCAGGTTCGCCTGCTTCCCATTGGTGACGAGCACGTGGAATACGCAAAGGCTGTCAAGGAAAAGCTGGACGCAGCAGGCTTGCGCGTCGTTCTGGACGATTCCTCCAATACCATCGGCTACAAGATCCGCAATACGCAGTTGCAAAAGGTGCCGTATATGCTGATCATCGGCGGCAAGGAGGTCGAGGAGGGAACCGTTTCCGTGCGTAATCGCGCGGGCGAAACCGTTTCCAAGCCCGTTGACGCATTCCTCGCTGACGCACTTGTTGAAGTGGCGACCAAGAAGAGATAAGATAGAATTTGGAGAGAGGGGGACTTCTTACGGAGAAGTCCCTCTCTCCCATCAAGAACGTCACAAAAGAGCACGCCCCGGGGGCGGTGTCTTAACAACACCGCCCCCGGGGCGTGTCGCTTTTGCGAAGTGTATTTTCGGTTGAGGTGCGTTTCGTCAACGGATTTTAAGAGGCATTTGAAACGCGCAAGGTGTTTTTCTTTTACTCAAACGATGTTTTTGTTTTGTAAAGCTTGCTCTTTGCCGGGGAAACTTCTTGAAAGGAGTTTCCCACAAAAAATCAAACAGCTTCAATATTTACAAGGGCTTTGCCGAGCCCGTCGGAGCTCACGGTTACGGTCACCTTGCCGGACGCGGAGGCGCGCACGATCGCCATGGCGCGCCCTTCAAAGGCGTGGCAATCGGGGGAGGTGTATTGATCGGTGGACTGCGGATTCCCACTGAAGATTCCCATCAGCTCGCCGCCCGTGACCGTGCAATGCAGGGGCGCGCGGCTGTCGGTGACGCGGTCGCCGTTTTTGTCAACGATCGAGATCGGCAGATAGCAAAGCTCTCGGTTGTCGGCGCAAATTTCGGCTTTTTCTGCATACATATGCAGCTTTTCGGGTGCGCCGACCGTGTGAAGCGAGGCGCGGGCGTACTCTTTTCCGTCCTTGTAAAGCACCGCCTCCAAAATGCCGCGCTCATACGGGATCGTCGCGTAAGCGATCGCTCGTTCGGGAACGGAGCGGGCGATCTCGCGCCCATTGAGATACCAGACGACCTCGTCGCATTGCGTGTAGATCTCCGCCTTTACGGGCTTGCCGAGATATTCGTCGGCAAACGTCCAGCACTCGTGCACGTCAAACCAGTGCCACGAGGTGCCCGAGAATCCCTCGCCAAAGTGCTCGGGGTGCGTTGTAAAGATCTTGTGCGCGGTCTTGTCCTCCTGCCAGATCGCTTCGCGGAAATAGGACTGCGGGCGGCGGTAGCCGCATAGATCAAAGTCGCCCTGATAGCAGGCGATCCAGGAAAAATCTCCGAGAGAGAGCCCTGTGTGCACGTAATCGCGCGCCCAGTCAAAGCGTCCCGTGCCCGCTTCGCCGAGGTTGTCGTAGCAGGTCCAGCAAAAGTCGCCGATGACGTTGTCATTTTCTATTGTGGCTTTCCAGGAATCGTAAAAATGCTGCATTCTGTTCTCCGACCCCCAGATCACGCGCTCGGGGTAGAGATGCTTGTCGTTTTCATAGCGGTAGTAGAGGTAATTGTAGCCTACAATGTCAAGCGGCGCATAGAATTGCTCGGTGCGCGTGTCCCAGGTGGAGGGCACCTCGCCGTAGCCGCTGTCGGGCAAGCCTCGATTGAAAAAATCCTGATAGTCCGCAGGGTCGCTTTCGCTCGCGCGGCGGAACAGCGCCCGGCCGCCTGCCGTGACGAATTTCGTGTTGTCAAACTCGCGCACGCGGTCCGCAAGCTTTTTGGCAAAATTGCCGCCCTCGGAGATTGAATGAATCTCCTCGATCTCGTTGCCGATCGAATAGGAGATCACACATGGGTGGTTGCGGTCGCGCTTGACCATGCGCATGATATCGTCAGCCCAGCAGTATTCAAACCACTGGTTGTAATCAAGGATCGTTTTGCTCACGCGCCACATGTCAAACGCCTCGTCCATGAGCATCATGCCAAGGCGGTCGCAGACCTCAAGAAGCGTGGAGGAGGGGGGATTGTGCGCCGAGCGAATGGCGTTGTAGCCAACGCTCTTGAGCTGACGGATCTGACGCTCCACCGCCTCGGCAAAATCTGCTGCCCCCAGCACCGCGTGCGTGTGGTGCATACAGCCGCCCTTCATCTTCAAGGGGCGTCCGTTGAGAAGAAAACCACGCTTGGCGTCGGCAGAGATCGTGCGGATGCCGAATGTGCATTCGTCGGTGTCGGTCACCTCGCCGTTCGGCACGACCTCGGTCAGCATCGTGTAAAGATTGGGCGCGTCAATGTCCCAAAGATGCGGTGCGGGGACGTGCATGTAAAAGGACGTCGGCGTCAAGAATGCGCGCGCGCAGTGTCACGTCGGTATGCAGGTCGGATGCGACCGTCGCGTCTACGCGCACGGTTGCGTCCTCTGCTGTGACCGTCGGAGTGCTGACGAACAGATCGTAAGGCTCGATGCGCGCCTTGCCGCCCGTCCAAAGATAGACGTCGCGGTAAAGACCGCCGCCCGCGTACCAACGCGTCGAGGGCTGCTGTGCGAGGATCCGCATGCGTAGCTTGTTGGAGAGCCCTCCGCGACGCACGCGGCTCGTCAGGTCCACCAGAAACGGCGTGTAGCCGTGATGATGCTTATAGAGGATATCCTCGTTGAACATGACCTCAGTGTGCATATTGGAGCCGTCCACTCCGAGGATCACGTGCTCGACGTCGGCGTCAAAGGTCAAAAACTTGGTGTAATCCGCACGCCCACCCTGAAAATAACCGTTGAACGCACCGCCGTCAGCGTCGGGGAGGCGGGGCAGGGAGATTGCAAAATCGTGCGGCAGATCCACTGTTCCGAAAAAGTCGGAATTTTCCTCGTTGAGGTAGTTTCCAAAGTGCTTTTCTCCTGCGGCAACGACGTACCAATCCTTTGAGATGCAAGTCTTTTTCATGTCTTTTCTCCTTTTTTGGGTTAGTGGTTGACATTTGGTCTTGATTGTAGTATAATGGATTATCAAAGGAATGTAAATAACAAATTTCTGCAAAAATATAAAAATTCTACACGAAAGGAACGCGCATGTTTTTTTATACGGACGATACCCGATGCGAGCTGTTGCCGCTTTACGTGATCACGGCGGGAACGGATTACGATCAGCCGAGAGTCGATCGCCCCGAAGGCTTTTGGGGGCATCACATTTTTTGTGTGGAAGAGGGAAGCGGCGTGTTTGAAACGCCGAACGGGCGCGTTACGCTGGGCGCGGGAACCGTCCTCTTTATCCGCAAAAATTATCCCACGTGCTATTATCCTGCAGAGAACACCTTCAAGGTAGGCTTTCTCACCTTTGACGGCGAAATGGCGGATCGGCTGCTGGAATATTGGCGCGCCGAGAATTTTACTTATCTCAAAAGCGACGCTCTGATGTCCATGATCGGGCACAGCGCGCGCTTGGGCGCGCGCAATTGCACGCCCGATCGGCTCTCCTGCGCACTCTACGAGATCCTGACCCGCTTTTTTGCCGAGCTCCACGGAAACCAAGCAACGCCGAGCTTCATGCGTGCGAAAAACTACATCGAGCAGCATTGCTACGATGCCGAGCTTTCGGTCGGGGAGGTGGCGCGCGAGGCGGGGATCTCTCCCTCGCTTCTGTTCCGCCTGTTTCGTGAGGAGGAGCACACGACGCCAACCGATTTTCTGCGACGTACGCGCATCCGCCGCGCCAAGCAGATCCTTCTGCAAACGCCGAGCGTGCGCGTCGGTGAAGTTGCAGAGCGGTGCGGCTTTTCCAACGCCGCCTATTTTTGCAAGGTCTTTAAGGAATTGACCGATATGACCCCGAAGGAATTTGTTTCGGTGTATACTTGCTGATCTTTTTGTGCATTTAGACGCGATTGCCCAAAAGAACGGGGCAAAAACGCCTTGACCGCAGAATAAATATATGTTATAATAAGATGAATTTTTCGACAGAGTTCGATTCAAAAGATCATGAAAGGGCAGGAAAATTCGTTTATGTATTACATTCTCTACAATCCGCTCTCTGCAAGCAAGCAAGGAGAGGCGCTGGCAAAGGTACTCGCCGAAAAGCTGGGAAACGAGGAGCATACCTTCGTGGATCTTTGCAAGCTGGGCGATTATTCCGCATTCTGGAGCACGGTCGACCTCCAAAACGACACGGTCATTCTCGCTGGCGGTGACGGAACGCTCAATCGCTTTATCAACGAAAACGAGGGCAACGCACTTCCCGAAAAGCTCTTTTACTATCCCGCAGGAAGCGGAAACGACTTCAAAAAGGACGTATCTCCCGATTCCGACGAGCTGATCCCGCTCGGCAATTACATCAAGGATCTGCCAACTGTCACGGTCAACGGCAAGACCTACCGCTTCATCAACGGCATCGGATTTGGCATCGACGGATATTGCTGTGAGATGGGGGATAAGATCCGCGAAACGTCGGATAAGCCCGTCAATTACACCGCGATTGCGATCAAGGGGCTGCTTGGAAAGTTCAAGCCCGCAAACGCAACGGTCACGGTGGACGGCGTGACGAAAAAATATCCCAAAACGTGGATTGCACCCACGATGAAGGGCAGATACTACGGTGGCGGCATGATGGTGACACCCCAACAGGATCGCCTCGATCCCGAGGGCAAGGTGTCCTTCTGCATGTTCCACGGTTCAAGCGCTCTGAAAACGCTGATGGTGTTCCCGTCGATCTTCAAGGGTGAGCACGTCAAGCACGAAAAGATCGTTGCGATCGGCACGGGACACGAGATCACCGTGGAATTTGATTCTCCCAGATCCCTGCAGATCGACGGAGAAACGGTTCTCGGCGTGACCTCCTACACCGTCCGCTCGGGCAAAAAAGCGGCAAAGGAAGAGCCCGTAGCCGCAAAATAATTGAGGTAAGGAATGCTTTGTTACATTTTTCTGGTGCTGTCGGCACTCGGCAGTGTCGGTATCGCGCTTTTGGCGGAGATCCACCTTTTGTGGGCAATTCCGATCTTTATCGGCTTGTTCATTCTGATCAATCCGCTCTATTTCTGCCTGCTCTGGCTTTCCACGCTTTTCTTTCCCAAAAAGGATAAGCCCATCGAAAAGCCCTTGCGCGGCGTCTATTTCATGATCCAATTCAGTTGTGATTGGCTTCTGACGCTCCTTGGTGTCAGGGTCCGCTTCAAGGGAATGGAGCAATTCCCGAACGAGCCCTTCGTGCTGGTGTCCAATCATTTGTCCAATTTTGACCCGATCGTGGTGCTTTCCAAGGTCAAGCACCGCAAGATCGCGTTCATTTCCAAGCAATCCAACTTCAAGATCCCCGTTGCGGGCTCTTACGTGCATAACGCAGGCTTTCTGCCGATCGACCGCGAGAACCCCATGAAGGCGATGCGTACGATCAAGCGCGCGGGCGAAATGATGCTGAGCGAGCAGATGATCATGGGGATCTATCCCGAGGGAACACGGAGCAAGTCGGGCGAATTGCTGGAATTCAAGGAGGGCGCGTTCCTCCTCGCCAAGCGCACGAACGCCCCCATTGTCGTGATCACCACAAAGGGCACCAATCAGATCTCCAAGCGCGCGCTGCGCAGGAGAACGCAGGTGGAGCTTGAGGTGCTTGAGGTCATTGACAGCGAAACGGTAAAAGCACAGTCCTTGTCCGAGCTTTGCGCACACGTGCGCGAAACGATCGAGAATGGGCTTGGAAAGAAGGAAAACGATGCCTGATATGATACAGGTGCGGAGCAATCTGCACACGCACACCCGCTTTTGCGACGGTGCGCATACCCCCGAGGAGGTCGTTCTGGCGGCGATCGACGCGGGTATGGAGGTGCTCGGCTTTTCCGAGCATTGCTGCACGGGCGTTGAGGGCGTGTTCGGTATGAAGCCGGAGAGCGTTCCGCTCTACCGCGCCGAGGTCAAGCGCTTGCAAGAGGTATACGGCGACCGCATTCATATTTTGCTCGGCGTGGAGCAGGATTTCCACGCAGGCGCGCCGACCGCACCCTACGATTACGTGATCGGCTCGGTGCATTACGTGCATCTGGACGGCGAATACTGCGGCGTGGATTATTCCGCAGAGCGCACCGTGAAAACCGTAAAGGAGCATTGCGGCGGTGATATCATGCGCTATGCCAAGGCGTATTACGACAGCGTCGCGCGCGTTGCCGACGTTACGAAATGCGATATCGTCGGACATTTCGACCTCTTGACCAAATTCAACGAAAAGGACGAACTGATTGACGAGAGTGACCCGAGATACGTAGGATATGCGCTTGAGGCACTTGACGCATTGCTTGAAAAGGACGTCATTTTTGAGGTCAACACGGGCGCGATCTCGCGCGGCTACCGCAAAACGCCGTATCCGTCTCCCTTTATTTTGCGGCGGATCGCCGAGAAAAAGGGAAGCGTGACGCTCAATTCCGATGCGCATAATAAGGATCACCTGCTGTGCGCCTTCGACGAGGCACTCGAGCGGCTTCGCGCGTGCGGCATTTCATCGGTCATGACCATGACCGCAAACGGTTGGAAAAAACAAAAAATTTAAATCAATACCCCCGAAAGAGAGGAATACAAAATGAACTTTTTTGATGAGCTGGTAAATTACGACAAGGAAGTGTACGACGCATGTACGCTGGAGCTGAACCGTCAGCGCAACAACATCGAGCTGATCGCGTCCGAGCACATCGTTTCCAAGGCGGTGCTTCTGGCGGCAGGCACGGTGCTGACCAATAAATATGCCGAGGGCTTTCCCGGCAAGCGTTACTACGGTGGCTGTCAGTACGTTGACATCGTTGAGGATATCGCACGTGAGAGAGCAAAGAAGCTCTTCGGCGCGGAGCACGCAAACGTGCAGCCCCACTGCGGCGCAAGCGCAAACCTTGCAACCTTTTTCGCATTCCTTGAGCCCGGCGACACCGTCATGGGGCTGAATCTGGCACACGGCGGACATCTTTCCCACGGCTCTCCCGTCAATATTTCGGGTAAGTATTTCAACGTCGTTCCATACAGCGTGTCCGACGAAACCGAGATGCTGGACTATGAGGATATCCGCCGCGTAGCTCTTGAGTGCAAGCCCAAGATGATCATCGCGGGTGCTAGCGCATACTCCAGAACCATCGATTTTGCAAAGATCCGCGAGATCGCAGACGAGGTGGGCGCGATCTATATGGTCGATATGGCGCACATCGCAGGTCTTGTTGCGGCAGGGCTTCATCCCAGCCCCGTTCCGTATGCCGACGTCGTCACCACCACCACGCACAAAACGCTGCGCGGCCCTCGTGGCGGCTTGATCCTTTGCCGTGAGCAGTACGCAAAGCAGATTGACAAGGCTGTGTTCCCGGGAACGCAGGGAGGACCCCTGATGCACATCATCGCGGCAAAGGCAGTAGCCCTTGGCGAGGCGATGACCGATGAATTTAAGGAATATCAGACCCAGATCGTCAAGAACGCAAAGGTTCTGTGCGACGCGCTCAAGGAGGCAGGCTTCCGCATCGTTTCGGGCGACACCGACAACCACCTGATGCTCATCGACCTGCGCCCCTTCGGCATTACGGGTAAGGAAATGGAAAAGCGTCTTGACGAGGTGCACATCACCGTCAACAAGAACGCGATCCCCAACGATCCCGAGAAGCCCTTTGTCACCAGCGGTATCCGCGTGGGTACGCCTGCCGTGACCTCCCGTGGCTTTAAGGAAGCGGAGATGCTCAAGATCGCGCAGTGGATGAAGGATATCGCATCCGACTTCGAGGCAAATCGCGAGCGCGTGAGTGCCGAGGTCGTGGCTCTTTGCGAGAAATTCCCGATCTACGACTGATTTTAAAAAAAGCGACAAAAAATGCCATAAGGGCATTGACAAGCCCGTGAAAGTATGTTATAATAGCAACCAATAATGATAGAGGCGCACCTATATAAGAGTAGCTGCCGCGGAACAGCCTGCGCAGGCGTTGCGGTGGGAAAAGGATTGGGTGCCGAAGGACATGCGGGGCGCGCGCGTGATCCTGGCATTGCGGACAAGATCCGCCGTGCTGTCGCAGAAATGCGGAGTGCTATCTTGAACCCGTTATGAGTGAATTTTGATTCGCAGATGGGCAGAGAAATGCGCTTGCTTTCTCTGCCCATTTTGATGTAACGCATGAAAGGACGAACAACATGAAACAGACGATTTTTACAGGCGCGGCAACCGCGATCGTGACCCCCTTCAAGAACGGAGAGGTCGACTACGAGCAGTTCGGACGCCTCATTGAATGGCAGATCGCCGAGGGCATCGACGCGATCGTGGCATGCGGCACGACGGGCGAGGGCTCGACGCTGACCGACGAAGAGCACCGCGAGGTGATCCGCTATGCCGTGGGGAAGGTTGCGGGACGGGTGCCCGTGATCGCGGGCACAGGCTCGAACGATACCGCTTACGCGATCGACCTGACCAAGTTCGCGTGTGAGGTGGGGGCTGACGCGATGCTGCTCGTCACGCCTTACTACAACAAGGCGACCCAGAAGGGACTGATCAAGTCCTTCGAGGCGGTGGCGGATATCAGCACCAAGCCCATCATTCTGTATAACGTTCCCTCGCGTACGGGCTGTAATCTTCTGCCCGCAAGTGCGGCGGCGCTGGCGGATCACCCCAACATCGTGGCGATCAAGGAGGCGTGCGGTAATATTTCGCAGATCGCGGAGTTGGCGTCCCTCGTGCGCGGCAAAATGGACATCTATTCGGGCAACGACGACCAGATCGTCCCCGTCCTCTCCTTGGGCGGTAAGGGCGTGATCTCGGTGCTCTCCAACATCATGCCGAAGGCGACGAGCGAGATGTGCCGCAAGTTCTTTGCGGGTGACGTGGCGGGAAGTGCCGCGATGCAGTTGGATCTTTTGAACCTGATCAACGCGCTCTTCTGCGAGGTCAACCCGATCCCCGTCAAGGCGGCGGTGTCTGCAATGGGCTACGGTGAGAACAGCCTGCGCCTGCCGCTGACGCCCATGGAAGCGCAGAACGAGGCAAAGCTGCTCGCACTCATGAAAGAGCAGAACCTGATCTGATCCCGAAAGGAAACGAACACATGAAGATACTGATTTGCGGCGTTGGCGGACGCATGGGAAGAGAAGTGGCAAAGCTTGCGCTTGACGGCGTGCGCGGAGCCGAGGCGGTCGCGGGCTTTGATATTCTGCCCGTGGATACGCGCGAATTTCCCACGTACACCGATTGGAGTGCCGTTTGCGGTGAGATCGATTGCATCGTGGATTTCTCCCACCACACGGGAACGCGTGCCATGCTGGATTTTTCCGTAGCAAAAAAGCTGCCAGTCGTGCTTGCCACAACGGGGCACACCGACGAGGAGAACGCCTATATCGAGGCGGCGGCAAGAGAGATCCCCGTGTTCCGTTCGGCAAATATGTCGCTCGGGATCGCGCTGTTGGTCGAGCTTGCCAAAATGACTGCCAAGACCTTTCCCGACGCTGACATCGAGATCATCGAAAAGCACCACAACCGCAAGCTGGACGCGCCCAGCGGCACAGCATTGCTTCTGGCGAACGCGATCCGTGAGATCCGCACCAAGGCGCGTCTGATCTTCGGTCGCGCAGGGCAGGCAAAGCGCGAGGCAGACGAGATCGGCGTTCACGCGATCCGCATGGGCAACATCATCGGCGAGCACGAGGTCATCGTGGGCACGGACACCCAGACCATCACGCTCAAGCACGAGGCGCACAGCCGCGCACTCTTTGCCGAGGGTGCGATCGCCGCGGCGGAATTTCTGTGCGGCAAAAACGCAGGTCTTTACGACATGAAGTCGATGATCGACGCCGATTGAGGCGTTGACACCGAAATCCGAAAAACGAGGATAAATGAATGATTTGTAACAATCTTTCTGTCAACGCAGAGGGACATTTGTGCTTGGGCGGCCAGGATACGACCGCGCTGGCAGAGCAGTACGGCACGCCCCTGTACCTTTTGGACGAGGATCGCATCCGCGAGCGTTGCCGCACCTATAAAAAAGCCATGCTGGAGGCGTTCGGCTCAAAGGCTTTGCCGCTGTATGCGAGCAAGGCGGCTTCCTTCAAGCAGATCTATCGCATCATGCGCGAGGAGGGAATGGGCGTGGACGTGGTGTCCTCGGGTGAGGTCTACACCGCCGCGAGCGCGGGCTTTCCCATGGAGCGTGCTTATTTTCACAGCAATAACAAGACCGACGCGGATATTGCCTATGCCATGGATAGCGGAATCGGTTACTTTGTGGTGGACAACCGCGAGGAGCTGGACGCGATCGAGCGCGAGGCTGCAAAGCGCGGAACGGTTCAAAAGATCCTTTTGCGCCTGACACCGGGGATCGATCCGCACACCTATGCGGCGGTCGCCACGGGCAAGGTGGATTCCAAGTTCGGCTCCGCGATCGAAACGGGGCAGGCAGAGGAGATCACCGTGTATACGCTGGGGCTTTCACATATTCATCTGTCGGGCTACCACTGTCACGTGGGCTCGCAGGTGTTCGACTCGGACGTGTTCCTGCGCGCGGCGGCGATCATGCTGGATTTTGCCGCAAAAATGCGTGAGAAATACGGCTTTGTGCTGGAGGAGCTCGACCTTGGCGGCGGCTATGGCGTGCGCTATCTTGAGGAGCATCCCGAGATCGACATTACCGCGAACATCATCGCCGTGGGACTTGCCGTAAAGGCGCATTGCTCGGTTTTGAATATGCCCCTGCCTGCTGTACGCATGGAGCCGGGGCGCAGCATCGTTGCCGATGCGGGCATGACGCTCTACAGCGTCGGCACGGTCAAGCGGATCCCGGGGTACAAGGATTACGTATCGGTTGACGGCGGCATGACCGACAACCCGCGCTACGCCCTGTATGGCTCGCCCTATACGGTTCTTCTGGCGAACCGCGCAAATGATCGAAGCCCGAAATTCCGTTGCACGGTTGCAGGCAGATGCTGTGAGAGCGGCGATATTCTGCAGGAGAACGTGGATCTGCCCGAAAACGTGGCGCGGGGAGAAATTCTGGCGGTGCTGACTACGGGCGCGTATAATTACTCCATGTCGTCCAATTACAACCGTATTCCGCGCCCGCCCGTTGTTATGCTCAAGGGCGGCGAGAGCTACGTCGCCGTCAAGCGCGAAAGCTTTGCGGACGTTTGTATGAATGATATTTAAAGGTTGAGAATTTGGGGAGAGGGGGACTTTTTCAAAGGTCGCCCTCTCCCTTCAAAACTTTCACAAAAAGGGCACAACAAACGCCCCTTGCGTCATCCTGCGCGGAGTCGAATTTTTTGAACGCGGTTCAAAAAGCACGAGGCTGTGCCAAGGGATCTGCAAGGGGCATTTGTCGGGTGTGCTTCTCTAAAGCGCATTTCGGGGGATTTTTCTTCTCGATTAAACTAACTTGGTGGAGCACTTGGGATGCGGGGCGCAAGTGATAGCGGGAGTTCCTGCGGAACAGCGATAAAAACACCACATGAAGCAAAATCTGTACTGCATGAACGGGCTTTTACCGCGCACAAACAAAAAAGGAACCGTCATGCTTGCGGTTCCTTGCGAGGGTGGTCAATACCCATGCGGTGAAAGTTCTTGAAGTGGGGGAACTTCTTGAAAGAAGTTCCCCCACAAACAATCTCTAATTCTTTTTTACTCCTCATCAAAAATCTTCATCTGCTCGGCGCGCGCGTGGAAGGGGAGGCCGAGGTGATCGTACGCCAGACGAGTGACGCACCGACCGCGCGGCGTGCGCGAGAGGAATCCGATCTGCATCAGGTACGGCTCGTACATATCCTCCAGGGTGATCGCCTCCTCGCCAACCGTTGCGGCAAGCGTTTCCAATCCCACGGGACCTCCGTCGTAGAACTTGATGATGGTTTCGAGCATCCGACGGTCTACGTTGTCAAGCCCCAAGCCGTCGATCTCCAGCTTATTGAGCGCGTAGTTGGCGATCTTGGAATCGATCCTTCCATCACCGAGGATCTGCGCAAAATCGCGCACACGCTTGAGCAGGCGGTTTGCAATACGCGGCGTGCCGCGCGAACGGCTTGCGATCTCCATCGCACCGTCGTCGGTGATCTCCATCTCCAAAATTCCCGCGTTGCGGCGCACGATGGTTGCCAGCTCCTCGGGGGTGTAGAGCTCCAGCTTGAGGATCACGCCAAAGCGGTCGCGCAGGGGTGTGGTCATCTGACCTGCGCGCGTTGTCGCACCGATGAGCGTAAAGCGCGGCAGATCAATGCGGATCGAGCGCGCCGACGGCCCCTTTCCGATGATGATATCCAGCGCATAGTCCTCCATCGCGGGGTAAAGGATCTCCTCAACCGAGCGGGACAGACGGTGGATCTCGTCAATAAAGAGCACGTCGCCCTCGTTGAGGTTGGTCAGGATCGCGGCAAGATCTCCCTGCTTTTCAATGGCAGGTCCCGACGTGACGCGGATGTTGACCCCCATTTCGGCGGCAATGATGTTGGAAAGCGTGGTCTTACCAAGTCCGGGAGGCCCGTAGAGAAGCACGTGATCCAAGGGATCGTTGCGCTTTTTCGCCGCCTCAATATACACCTTGAGGTTTTCCTTGACCTTTTCCTGACCGATGTAATCGTCGAGCGTTTTGGGGCGCAGGGAAAACTCCACGTCGGAGTCCTGTGCGCTGTAGCTCGTATTCATGATCCGATTTTCAAAGTCAAATTCGTTGGTATCCATTCAAAATCCTTTCTGCCGCCTTAAAATTTTGCGATCTTTTTAAGAGAGAGGCGAATGATTTCTTCCAGCTCTATGGAGGCAATATCCATGTCCTTGAGTGCCGCCTGTGCCTCGGCACGGGAGTAACCCAACACCATGAGCGCGTCGGTTGCCTCGTGCAGCTTTCCCGAACCCGCGACGGTTATGGGAGCGGCGGCAAGGGGAGATGCCGCGAAATTCTCGCCCGCGTGCTCCTTCATCAGCTTGTCCTTCAGCTCCAAAATCACGCGCGCGGCGGTCTTGGGGCCGATG
This sequence comes from Eubacteriales bacterium, assembly GCA_045597145.1. GTDB lineage: Bacteria > Bacillota > Clostridia > Oscillospirales > CAG-272 > UMGS1865. The sequence continues at coordinate 57,068 of JAZODU010000060.1, read as the reverse complement.
CCGTTCGCCTTGGCAATGGTCTTTTTGTCGTCTGTACAAACGGCGAGCGCAAATTTTTCGGGCGTGAGGAGCGAGAGAATCGACATTGCCGCCTTGGGGCCAATGCCCGACACCGTGATGAGCAGCTTGAAGGTGGCAAGCTCGGATTCGGTTGCAAAGCCGAACAGCTCGATATCGTCCTCGCGCACTGCCATGTGCGTGTAAAGCTTGACCGTGGGAGGCGTTTTGACCGAGCGGTTGGGGGGCATGGCCTCGTAGGTCGTGCCGCTGATAGTGAGCTTGTAGCCCACGCCGCCAACGTCTACGACCGCCATACCGGCTTCCAGATGCGCAAGCGTTCCGCTGATATAATGAAACATAGGTGAATCCTTTCTGTTTTCGGTATTGTCTTGTTGGCGAAGGCGTGTTTTCAATCGCCGTCGCTTTTTTCTTCTTCAGTCTCGGGATCCTCCGTCGGCGTCTCTTCCGTTACGGGGATAGGGGCGTTGACCGTGGAACGACAGCCCAAAGGGCGATATCGGTCGATCACGATCAGCGCGATCAAGAGGAGGAGCGAGAAGATGGAGATGAACAGCCCGATCTTGATCATGGGGGGATCGTATACCATTGTGATCTCGTGCGCTTGACCCGCCTTGCCGTCCACGTAGAATGCGATCAAGCCGCCAAACGCCTTTTCGAGCTCCACGCGTTCGCCGTCCACGTAAATCTTCCAGCCGCTGTCGTAGGGGATCGTCGTCATGACGAGATCCTTCGCGTTGGCAGAGGTGTACGTGCCCTTAAAGGAGTGCTCGGTGTAGTCGGTCACCTTGAACTGATGCGCCGCAAGACGCGACATCGCATTTTCAAGGACGCTCCAATCGATATAGTAGAAATAATGCTCGTTGGTCTTGATATAGATCGCGCGGTTGTCGTTCGTCAGCGTGAGTCGCACGTTCAGCGTGTCTCCTGCGTTGTGGTGACCGAGCGACATGATGCAGGTCGTTTCAAGCCCGTTGAGCATGCCGAGCTCCCGATATTCGCCGCCGTTGACCGACAGCGCCAACGAAACCTCCTGCGGGTAATCGGTGGGCTGGTTGAAATAAACCTCGCCCGTCTGCGTGACCGTTACGGTATAGGTCACGGTGCCTTCAAAGCTCGAGGTGCAAACGTAGCCGTGCTCCGCGCCCTCGTAATAGCCCTTTTGTACGCCCGAGGTGCTGACCTCGTAATCCTTGATGGGGAGGAATACGCGAACGGGTGCGTCCTCGCCAAGCATTGCGGTGAGCATCGCGTTGAGACGCTCAAACGGGCTGTCGTAAGCGTCCGCGTAGACCTCGCCGTTGGATTCCTCAATGCCGAAGAGCTTGTTGAGCGTGGCCTTGAGGGAATCCACAATGGAGGAAATGCCGTCCAGCTTGATCTCAAGCTCGTCACTCTCCGTGTCCGCGGCGTCATCCTCTTCTTTCTTTGCCTCGTCAAGGGGCAGGAAGCCGAGCGGGAAGTCCAGCACGTCCACCGAAACGCCGTAAGCGATCGAGAGGGCGTAGGGGTTTTTGTAAACGACGTAGCCTGTTGCGCTGTCGCGCATGTAAACGTCGTAATATTCGGCATATACGGGATTGTCCGAAATGATATATTTCAGCCCCAGAAGCGAATCGTTGACGGGATTGCCGCCCACGTATTTCGACAGATGCGATTGCGACGCGTAGCCCATTTTGCTGAGCAGCTGAATGGTCTCCTTGTTCAGCGTGGAGGTTGAGCCCGAAAGCCCGCGGAGCCCCAACGCCATGTTATCGTTGACCTTGCGGAACATGGTTTTTTCCATACGGTAAAAGGAATCGTCGCTCTCCTTGACGCGCTCGACGAGCGGTCGCGTGCTCTTGAGAAAATTGTTGTGATAGCTGTAACGCGAGTATCCCACGTCCATGTCCAGGGCGCAGATGCAGAGCACGCCGTTGAGAAAGAGCTCAAGTGCGAGAACGGTCGAAAGCGCGGCGCGCCCGACCTTCGGCTTGATGCCCCTTTTAAAGATTACCAGCACGGCAAGATAGACGAAAATGAGAAGCAGGGAGAAATAAATACAGGTAAAATCCTTGGGATCCACGTATTCGCCGTTCGTGTATTTTTGCAGTACTACGCACAGCACCGCGATCAGCCCGCCCGTGCACATGGTCGCCTTGAGCGAGAGCCCCTCGAAATCCGAGAAGGCGCGGCAGGCAAGCACGCAGAGGACGAAGCAGATCATAAAGCTGTAGCGGTAATTGAGCCAGTTGGGGGCTTGGAAGCCGTGCCAGATCAGGTCGGTGATGTTGATCGCACAGGTCAGGTACAGAATGAGAAGAAGCGCACCCGACAGGATCTTTTCGCGCATGGAGTACTTTTTGGAGAGAAAATACGCGGGAACGAGCAGCAGCGTCAGCATACCGCAGTAAACGAAGGGAAGCCCCTCGGGGCGCACGGTGTCATAGGAGCCCGGCAAGAGCTTGTAGAAGAAATCCAGAAGGTCGAAATTCGTCTTGAGCGTCCAATCGGGATCCGAGAAGGTGGTCTTGCCGAAGTTGAGCGAGTAGTACGCGCCAAAGATCAGGAGCGCGGCGATACCGACTGCCAAAAGGGAGTAGAGTGCCATGCGCAACAGCGAGCGCAAAAAATGCAGCTTTTCATAAAACGGATTGTTGCGGTGATCCTCTGCGTGTGCGATATAGTACACGAAAAAGTAGATCAAGCACCACAGACAGACCATGTAGCCGATATAGAAGTTGCTGATGACCGAGAGGGAGAGGAAGATCACGTACATCTTGAATTTTCCGTATTTGATCAGCGATTCGATTCCCAGCGTCACAAGCGGCAGCCACATCACGGCATCGATCCACATGGTGTTGTGCTGCTGTACCAGCGCGTATGCGGAGAGTGCGTAGCACGCGGAGAAGAGAATGATGGCAAAGCGGTTCGGCTCTTTCGCGATTTTGTGCATGTAATAGCCGAACGTGCCGCCGCAGATCGCGGTTTTGAGCAGGAAAATAAAGAGCAGAGCCTCCAGCATCCGCGACTCGGGGAAGAGGCAGACGATATAGGAGAAGGGGCTTGCGAGATAATAGGCGTAAATGCCGAGAAATTCGCCGCCGAGCGCGCGAGAGAAGGAGTAGAGAAGCTCACCGTCGCCCCATACCGCACGGCGCAACGCCTCAAAGAAATAGACGTACTGTCCGTTGAGATCCAGCACCAGCACGCAGCCGTCGCCAAAGGGGTGCTCGCCGCGCACAAGGTAGATCAGATAAACGATGAGCGCGGGCGCGAGTGCGCCGATCAGGATATGCCAGTATCGTTGCCACGCCGTGCGCAAAAAGTCGGCAATGCGCGCGCGCTTGGTCTGCTTTGGCGATGCCTGGGGAGAGAGGGACGTGTTATCCATTTTGCGGCTCTCCTTTTTTTTCGGGATCGGGGAGGATCTGCTTGATCGCCTTTTCCAGCTTGATGCGGTCGATCGTCATATCGCGTCCGCAGGATTCGCACACGACGCGAACCTCGCCGCCAATGCGCAGGAGTTTGAACACCTTACCGCCGCAGGGATGCGGCTTTTTCAGCTGTACGCGATCCCCGACGTGAAGAGGAATAATCGGCATGCGTGCCTCCTTTTCGAGTAAATAGTACTTTATAAATCTTATTATAACATAAAAAATCACGGCTGTAAACCGAAAAAACGGATTTTTGAACAGAATTTCACAAAAATTCAAAATAAATATTTGACTTATAGGAAAAAGAGTGGTATAATTATCTTGGATAATTATGTTATGGAAAGGGAGCGGCACTGTGATCATTCTTGGCATTGACCCCGGATTGGCGATCGTCGGCTGGGGCGTTATCGAATACAAAAACGCACGCTTTCATACGATCGCTTACGGATCGCTCCAGACCCCTGCGGGCATACGGACCGAGGAGCGGCTCAAGGCGATCTATGACGGTATGTGCGACCTGATCAGCACCTATCACCCGGAAGCGGTCGCGGTCGAGGAGCTGTTCTTTACCAACAACATCACCACGGGTATCCGCGTGGCGGAGGCGAGGGGTGTGATCCTGCTTGCCGCCGAGCAGGCGGGGCTTACCATTCAGGAATATACGCCGCCGCAGGTCAAGCAGGCGGTCGTGGGATACGGCAGAGCCGAAAAGAAGCAGGTCATTTCCATGGTGACCATGCTCCTGGGGCTGAAATCGCCGCCCAAGCCCGACGATACGGCAGACGCACTTGCCATTGCCATCTGCCACGCGCACAGCGGCGCGTCACGTCTGGCAAGCTATTACAACAAACCGTAAAATACGCTTTTGCAAAGGAAGATACAACAATGTGGTTTTCGCAAAATTGGAAGGACTATGAATTGCTGGACACGTCGGACGGCGAGCGTCTGGAGAGATGGGGAGATTATATTTTGATCCGTCCCGACCCCCAGATCATCTGGAAGGGCGTCGCACGCCACCCCGCATGGAAGCGTGCCGACGGTATCTACCGTCGCTCCTCATCGGGCGGCGGCGCGTGGGTCAAAAATAACCTGCCGCAATCATGGAACATCAAATACGGCGATCTCGGCTTCGTCCTGCGTCCCATGGGCTTTAAGCACACGGGACTTTTTCCCGAGCAGGCGGCAAACTGGGATTGGTTTTCGGGTCTGATCCGCGACGCGAGACGCCCGATCAAGGTGCTCAACCTCTTTGCTTATACGGGCGGTGCAACCGTTGCGGCGGCAAAGGCGGGCGCGGCGGTCGTTCACGTGGACGCTTCCAAGGGGATCGTGGCACAGGCAAAGGAAAACGCCGCGCTCTCGGGACTTGCCGATGCGCCGATCCGCTATATCGTGGACGACTGTAAAAAGTTCGTCGAGCGTGAGATCCGCCGAGGGAACACCTACGACGGCATCATCATGGACCCGCCCTCCTACGGCAGAGGCCCCGGCGGCGAGGTCTGGAAGCTGGAGGACAGCATCGACGAATTGATCACGCTGACGGCAAAGCTCCTCTCCGACAAGCCGCTTTTCTTCCTCGTCAATTCCTACACGACGGGGCTCTCTCCCCTGACGATGAGCTATCTGTTGGATCTGAAGGTGCGCGCGCGCTACGGCGGCGTGATCGAATCGGGCGAGCTTGGTCTGCGTGTGTCGCAAACGGGTGCGTTTTTGCCGTGCGGTGCCAGCTCCCGTTGGTTTATCGAAAACGGAAAGGATGAATGAATTTGGCAAACCTGTATATCAGCGCAAAGGATCTTTGCTTTGCCTATAAGGAGGGAAACGGCAGGGAGACACAGCCCGCTCTGCAAAATTTCTCGGTCGATATTTACGAGGGCGAATACGTGGCGGTGCTGGGGCACAACGGCTCCGGAAAATCCACCTTTGCCAAGCTCCTCAATCTGATCCTTGAGCCAACGTCGGGGCAGTTGACGGTCGGCGGCATTGACCTGACCTCAAGCGAGCTTTCCGACGAGCAGGTGCTCGAGTTGCGCAAAAACGTGGGAATGGTGTTCCAGAATCCCGACAATCAGCTGGTTGCCACCGTCGTCGAGCAGGACGTGGCGTTCGGTCCCGAGAATCTCGGCGTGGAACGCACAGAGCTGCGCCGCCGCGTGGACGACGCCTTGAAAACGGTCGGTATGACCGATTACGCACATCACGAGCCGCACAGGCTCTCGGGCGGACAGAAGCAGCGCGTTGCCATCGCGGGCGTGCTTGCCATGATGCCCAAATGCGTGATCTTCGACGAATCCACCGCCATGCTCGATCCCGGCGGCAGGCGCGAGGTGCTGGACACGATCCGCCTGCTCAACCGCGAATACGGCATGACCGTGCTCAATATCACGCACTATATGAACGAGGCGGCGGAGGCAGACCGCATCATCGTGATCAACGACGGAGAGCTGCTGATGGACGGCACGCCCGACGAGATCTTTGCGCGTCGGAACGAGCTGCAAGAGGTCGGACTTGAGGTTCCGCAATGCGCGGAGCTGATCCACCGTATGCGCCTTTTGGGGCTCGACGTGGACGGAGAAGCCATCTCGCAGACAGAGGCGTGCGCCGATCTGATCGCGCGTGCTTACGCCAAACGCTCAAAAACGCAAGAGGAAACCAATGGATAAGATTTATTTGGATCATGTCAGTTATATATACGGCAAGGGAACGCCGTTTGAGCAAAGGGCGCTCAACGACGTAACTCTTGGGATCCGCGGCGGCTGTATTACGGGGATCATCGGGCATACGGGCTCGGGAAAATCCACCATGATGCAGCTGCTCAACGGTCTTGCCAAGCCCACGCACGGACGTGTTCTGCTGGACGGCTACGACATCAACGCAGATCTGTCCGATCTGCTTGAGGAGTGGCACAGGTTGCCCGAATACGAAAAAATGTCAAAGCGTGCCGCCAAAAAGGCGATCGCATGCGAGATCAAGAAAAGACGCGCGCAGCTTTGCTTCCGCGTCGGTCTTGTGATGCAATATCCCGAATATCAGCTCTTTGAGGAGACCGTGGAGCGCGATATCGCGTTCGGCCCTCGCAACATGGGGCTAACCGATGCGGAGATCCGCGAGCGCGTGCTTGAGGCGGCGGCGTTTACCGATATCCCCGAGGAGCTTTTGGACAAGTCCCCCTTCGACCTCTCGGGCGGACAGAAGCGGCGCGTCGCGCTTGCGGGCGTGATCGCCATGCGCCCCGAGGTGCTGGTGCTTGACGAGCCCGCAGCAGGGCTTGACCCGTTGGGAAGAACGCACATTTTCAATGGGATCCGCGAATATCGGAAAAAGACTGGCTCTACGGTGCTGATCGTCAGCCACAGCATGGAGGACATGGCGAAATATTCCGACGATGTCGTCGTCATGGCAGGCGCACGGGTGCTTCGTCACGGCTCGCGTGAGGAGGTCTTTGCACACGTGGAGGAGCTTTCCGAAACGGGGCTGGATATTCCGCAGATCACGCGGCTGATGGGGCTTTTGCGCGCACGCGGCATTCCCGTGCCGCAAAACGTGTATACCGTGGACGAGGCGCTTGCCGCCGTGCGGCAGCTCTTTGAGGGAGGTGCGCAATGAAAGGCTTTTCCTTTGGACAGTACTATCCCGCAAGCTCCTTTTTGCACCGCATGGATCCGCGCTTCAAGGTGCTTCTGGCGGTGGCTTATATCGTTTGCACCTTTTTGTGCCGTAGCCTTGTCAGCTTTGCGGTGCTGACGTTTTCGGTTATTTTTCTGATCCTTGTCAGCCGTATTCCGCTCGGTGTCATTCTGCGCTCTCTGCGCCCGTTGCTCTTTATCATCGCGTTCACCTTTGTCATCAACATTTTCTGGAGTAAGGGGGAGGTCGTGGTTTTTGAGTGGAGATTTATCACGATCTACGCCGAGGGACTCTGGAACGCGCTCTTTATGTTCCTGCGCATCTTTTCGCTGATCACGGGAACGGGACTTTTTCTGACCTATACGACCACACCGATGGATCTGACTGACGCGCTGGAGGCTCTGCTTTCTCCCTTGAAAAAGCTGCATATTCCCGTGCACGTGTTTGCGATGATGATGTCCATCACGCTGCGCTTTATTCCGACTCTGACCGAGGAAACCGAGAAGATCATGAACGCGCAAAAGGCGAGGGGAGCCGACTTTACGAGCGGAAGCCTTGTCAAGCGTGCAAAGGCACTGATCCCGATCCTGATCCCCTTGTTTGTTTCCGCGATCAACCGCGCGCTGGAGCTTGCCAACGCCATGGAATGCCGTTGCTACCACGGCGGCGAGGGGCGCACGCGATTGAACGTGCTGAAGTGCCGCGTGTGGGATGTGATCGCGCTGATCGTGATGATCGGACTTGGTGTCGGTCTGTTCTTCCTCAACCGCGTGGATCTTGTTTACGTGATGAAGTGATATGATGAAGCTGTTATTAAGAATCCGATATATCGGAACGCATTACTGCGGCTATCAGGTGCAGCCCAACGCCGTCAGTATCCAACAAAAGCTCAACGAAGCGGCACGCGCCCTCTTTGGCTTTGACTGTGACGTCGTGGGCTGTAGCCGCACCGATAGCGGCGTTCACGCCAACGCTTTTTGCGCAACGGTGTCAAAAAAGGGCACGGATACGCTTGAAACGACGGTGCCGCTTTCCAAGATCCCGCTGGCAATGTCGGCGCATTTGCCCGAGGATATCAGCGTGTTTGATGCCTTGTGGGTGCCCGCGGATTTTCACGCGCGGTACGACGTTAAGGAAAAGGAATATATCTATCGCATCTACAACGCTCCCGTGCGCAATCCCTTCGAGGAGGGGCGCGCGGCGCACGTGCCGCGTGTGATCGACGAGACGGGTGTGGCGCGCATGAATCAAGCGGCGCAGGCACTGGTCGGCAGACAGGATTTTTGCGCCTATATGGCGCAGGGCTCCTGCGTGGCAAGCACCGTCCGCACGGTCACGGCGGCGGAGGTCGTGCGGCAGGGAGATCTTCTTATCTTCCGCGTTGCGGCGGACGGATTTCTTTACAATATGGTCAGGATCCTTGCGGGGACGCTGTTGGACGTGGGACTGGGAAGGCTTTCGCCCGAGGATATCGGGCATGTCACCGCGTCACGCGACCGTGCCAACGCAGGCATGACCATGCCCGCGTGCGGGCTGTATCTCAACCGTGTGTGTTATGAAAGCGTGACGTTCGACAAATAATATTCTTACGGAAAGGAGAAGAGCATGAACCCTATCCGCGCATGTCTGCAAGCAAGGCGGGGAAAAAAGAAGGCTGTGTCGGTATCGGACAAGCCGCGCAACGAATACTATGAAAACGTGTCCGTGCGTATGGGTACGGTGCAGGTGATCCTGTATCTCTCTCTCCTTGCCTTCGTTGTGCTCTCCTTGCTTTTTAACACGGAGCTGATCACCTACCGCAATTTTTATCTGTTCTTTCAGGATCTGAACGCATCCGCCGAAACGGTGGATATCTTCAGCACCGATTCGCTCTCGTATCCTGTGGCGGACGAGCAGAGCTTTACGGTCTACCGCAAGGGCTTGGCGGTTGCGGGGAATACGTCGGTCACGGTTTTTTCGGCAACGGGTCGGCAGATCGTCAGTGAATCGGTCAATTACCGCAACCCCGTCGCCGTCGGCACGGGAAAATATCTGCTCGTTTACGAAATGGGCGGCTTGCAGTATTCGCTCTATAACTCCTATACGAAGATCCATTCGGGAAAGAGTGACTATCCGATCAGCGGTGCTGCCGTGTCCGAGTCGGGGATGTATGCCTTGAGTGCCTTCGGGAAGGATTCCACCACGGTCGTCTCGCTTTACAGCGAGCGCTTCAAGCTTTTGGGACGCTACGGAAAAAGCGGATACGTCACCGATATGGCGATCGATCCCACGGGGGAACTGCTGGCTGTTTTGACGGTGCTTCCCGACGAAGGGCTTCTTTCGACGGAGCTGATGCTGGTAAAGCCGGGGGAGAGCGAAGCACGCGCACGTGCAAGCTTTGACGGCTTGACAGGGCTTGCCTGCGCCTTTACGGCATCGGGGCGGATCGCGGTGTTGTGCGACGGTGGCGTGCGATACGTCACGAATCGCGGCGAGGTGCGTGAAAAATACGATTTTGACGGACGTATCCCCGTGTCGTATGACATCGGGGAGGACGGCGTTTGTGTGTCCCTCAAAAAAAGCACGGTTTCCGCAAAAAATATTGTCATAGCGTTTGACAAAAACGGAAAAATAGTGTATAATGAAGATGTCGGCGAGGAGGTCGTTCAGCTGGCGCGCAGCGGTGATTCGGTGTTCTGGATGACCAAGCGCGGCGTGGCTTGCGCCAACGTGGACGCGGATACCGTTTCCTTTGAGGCGTGCGACACGACCGATCGCACCCTGCTTGCCGTGAGCGAGCGGGAGGCACTGTGCTGCTCGGCACAAAAGGCGCATTATATATCCTTCCGCAACTGAAGCTTTGAAAAAGGAGAAGCATGATGATTGTCGTTGATATTTTATTTATCGTGATCGCCGTTATTTCTGTTTTGCTCGGTGTGAAGCGCGGCTTGATCAAAAGCCTTATGCAGGTGGCAAAGCTGCTTTTGTGCGTGCTTCTTGCATTTTTGCTGGGCAGCGTGCTTGGCGGCGTATTGAAGGATGCGTTCGTGGGCGACGTGGTTTACAAGCCCGTATACGAATGGGTCGACGAGACCTTTGAGGACGCAAAGAAAGACGTGGACGTTGATGATTTGATCGAGGAGCTGCCTGCGTTCGCTGTTACGGATGATCTCAAGACAGATCTGGAAAAGGCGTTGGCTGATGGCTCGACCGACGATGCCGTCAAGACCGTTGCCAAGTCGATCTCCAACCCCATTGCAACCGTTGTCAGCAATGTGATCGGCTCGGTGATCGTATTCATTCTTGCATTTATCGGCTTGAGCGTTGCGGCTTGGTTCTTAACGAAGCTGACCGACAAGATCCCGTTCGTGGGTACGGTCAATCACGTCCTGGGCGGTGTGTTCGGCGCGCTTACCGCAATGCTGGGGCTGTTGGCTCTGTCCTCGGTGATCAAGCTGCTCTTTGGCAATCTTGATGCCTACGACAATTCCGTGGTTGTGAAATTCTTTGCCGATTCGGCATTGCTTGAAACGTTCAGCTTTTTAGACGTTGGTACATGGTTTGCTTGAGCTTTCATTTGAAAACTCCGAAAAGCCTGCCGCTGTCGGTGGGCTTTTCTGAAACGTGAAGGAAAGGATCCGAGTGTTCGGAGATAAATTTACATGGTTATGTGTTCAAAATGCCATAAGCGTATGGCGGTCATTTTTGTGACAAAGGTGGAAAGCGGCGAAAAAAGCACGCAGGGGCTTTGCCTGAAGTGTGCCAAGGAAATGGGCGTTCCCGTGGATAATCTGATGGGAAACGTCATGGGACAGCTGGGGCTCTCTCCCGAGCAGATGGAGAGTGCCGAGGAGGATATCAACGCGATGCTCGGACAGGCACTGACCCCCTCGGATTGTGACGATAACGAGGACGGCGGCGCGCCTGCGATCGATCTTCCCAAGCTCTTCCGCGACGTGGGGCTCATGGGGCAGAACGCCGAGCAGAACGCACCCGCTCCGCAAGCACCCAAGGAGCGCGACAAAAAGAGCGATAAAAAGCGCGAAAAGGAAGAAAAGAAGCTGAAATTTCTTCCCATGTACAGCCGCAATCTCACGCAATATGCAAGAGACGGAAAGCTCGACCGTATCATCGGGCGTGACCGCGAGCTCTCGCGCGTGATCCAGATTCTGTGCCGCAGACAAAAGAACAACCCTTGTCTGATCGGTGAGCCGGGCGTGGGAAAGACCGCCATTGCAGAGGCACTTGCCATTCGCATTGCCGCGGGTGAAGTGCCTTACAAGCTGCAAGGCAAGGAAATCTATCTTTTGGATATGACCGCACTCGTGGCGGGCACGCAGTTCCGCGGACAGTTCGAGTCGCGGATTCTGGGGCTTCTCAACGAGGTGCACACGGTCGGCAACGCCATTCTGGTGATCGACGAGGTTCACAACATTGTCGGAACGGGCGAGGCAGAGGGCAGCGTCAATGCCGCCAATATCTTAAAGCCCGCACTCTCGCGCGGCGAGGTGCAGATCATCGGTGCTACGACCTTGAACGAGTACCGCAAGTATATCGAAAAGGATTCCGCATTGGAGCGTCGCTTCCAGCCCATCACGGTCAACGAGCCCTCCGTGGAGGAAACCGTTGAGATGCTCAGCGGCATCAAGCACTATTACGAGGACTTTCACGGCGTGATGATCCCCGACGCGCTTTTGCGCCGCGCGGTGATCCTCTCCGAGCGCTATATCACCGACCGCTATCTTCCCGATAAGGCGATCGACCTGCTCGACGAGGCAGCGTCTGCACTGTCGCTTTCGTCTGCCGTGATCAACGAGTCCTACCGTATCCGCGACCGCCTGCTTGCCATCAAGCAAAAGCGCGAGGAGCTGGAGGGTGAAATCGCGGGGAACGACGCGGCGGAGCAGGGCAGATACGAGGAGATCGCCAAGATCCGCGCCGAGGAGCTTCAGCTCTCTGAGCGCTTGTCCGAGATCGAGCCCGAAACCAAAACGGTCACGCTGACCGCCAACGAGATCGCCGAGGTGATCGAGCTTTGGACGGGCGTGCCCGCAACGACCATTACCGAGAACGAATTTGAGCAGATCGACCGATTGGAATCCCGCCTGAAGGCGCGCATCATCGGTCAGGATCGCGCCGTTGAGGCGGTTGCCAAGGCGATCAAGCGCAACCGCGCGGGAATCGCGTATAAGAGAAAGCCCGTGTCCTTCATTTTTGCGGGGCCGACGGGTGTGGGTAAGACCGAGCTTGTCAAAACGCTGGCAAGTGAGCTTTTCCATACGCCCGAAACCCTGATCCGACTGGATATGTCCGAGTTTATGGAAAAGCACTCCGTGTCGCGCATCATCGGCGCACCTCCCGGATACGTCGGATACGACGAGGCGGGGCAGTTGACCGAAAAGATCCGCCGCAGACCCTATTCGATCGTGTTGTTCGACGAGATCGAAAAGGCGCACCCCGACGTGCTCAATATCCTGTTGCAGATTCTTGACGACGGGCACATCACCGACGCGCGCGGAAAAACCGTCAACTTTGAAAATACCGTGATCGTCATGACCACCAACGCAGGCTCCGACCGCACGGCGGCTCTGGCCGGCTTTTCCGCTTCCGAGGGCAGTGCCGAGGAGAGCAAAACGCAAAAGGCACTCGAGGGATTTTTGCGTCCCGAATTTATTAACCGTGTCGACGAGATCATCACCTTCCGTCAGCTTGAGGAGGCGGATTTCGTGCGTATCGCGGCGATCCTTTTGGACGAGCTTAAAATTTCACTTGCGGAAAAGGATATTGCACTGACTTATACCGACAAGGCACTTGCCTGCATCGCCCAAAATTCCTATTCGCGCAAATACGGAGCGCGCAATATGCGCCGCTATATCCAGCGCGAGATCGAGGACCGTCTGGCAGAGCTGATCATTGCCGATCACGCACGCACCTACACGAAAGCCCTGATCTCCTGCGATGAAAATGAGCTGACCGTGGCGTGCCTGTAAATTTCTGTTTAAACTACACCGCAGAGCATTTGGAGCTCTTGCCAATATCCACATGGTGAAAGCTTTGAAATGGGTGAGGGGAAAACTTTTTCAAAAGTTTTCCCCTCGAAAAAAGAAAGGACACACATGAACGACGGACGTGCAAAATGGCACCTGATGACGGCAGCCGCCGTCTGCGCGCAATTGCATACCGATGCCGCCGCGGGACTTGACCGTCGGGCGGCTCGTTCGCGTTTTAAAAAAGAGGGAGCAAACACGCTGTTCGACCGTAAAAGAGCGGGCATCGCGGCGGTTTTGCGCCCCCTTTTTTGTGATCCTGCCCTCCTCTTGATGATTTTCGGTGCGCTTTTGGCACTTTGCTTTGCAAAAATTGCGTCGGGGATCGCGTTTTTCGTGACGCTGATCGCGTGCATCGGGATCTGTCGGCGGACGGTTCACCAATGGAACCGCGCCGAGGAGAGCATTGCCCAATATCGGATCCCCACCGCGCGCGTCGTGCGCGAGGGAACCCTCTGTTCCGTGTCTGCGCGCCGCGTGGTGCGCGGGGATATCCTTATCCTGCGGGCAGGGGATATCGTTCCGTGCGATTGCCGCATACTGTCCGCAAGCGGATTGCGTGTCCTGACCCTGACACCGTCCGCCGACGGCAAGCCCGTGTATACCGAATACGCCAAAAACGCACAAATTGTCTATCCGTACGGCGATAAAACGCCGCTTGTGCAGCGCGAAAATATGCTGAGCGGCGGCTCGGAGGTGCTCTTTGGCGAGGCGCGTGCCGTGGCGGTCGAGATCGGCGCGGCTACATACGTGGGTGCAATGGCACTGTTCTCGGTTCCCGCAGAGCCGATGGGGAAGAGGAACGACAGCGAGGCATCGCGTGCGATCGCACCGTATCTGCGCGTTTTTGGCATCTCGGGACTTGCGTTGCTGCTGTTGCTGACGGTTGTTGCGATCCTGCGCACACCCGACGGCTTTGATATGATCGACCTCTTTTTCGCGCTGTGTGCGGCTGTCGGCTGTGCATCGCCTGCACTGATCTTGCTGTGCGTGCGCATGATTTCCATGTGTGAGCCCGTGGATTGTATGAAGAACCGCCCGCGGGAAAACCGTGCGATCCTCAAATCCGCACGTGCATCGGACGCGCTTTGCGGCGCGACCGATCTGTTCGTGATCGGGCACGTGGGAAGCACGGACGGCGTGCCGCATTTTGCGCGTGCCGCAATCGGGCGCGGTGAGATCATGCCCGATCCGCAAGCCCCGCAGCCCCTCTTGAATCCGCTTTGCGAAGCGTTTTTTCTCTTGAAAATGGCGTCTGAGGGCGTCAGCGTCACGATGCGCGAGAGTGGCGAGGACGATACCGCGTTCCTCGAGGAGCTGCTTGCGGCGTCGGGCTTTGACCTGCCCGCTCTGCGCGTGCGCCTGACGCGCGCCACGCTGATCCCGCACAATAACGGCATGCGCGAGGTCGCGGTTGAAATGAAGGAGCGCGCGTTTTCGCTGATCTTTCTCGAGCAGTTCGCCATGGCAGACCGTTGCGTAGTCTACGAGGACGGCGAACGCTATTGCGCGATCTCACCTGCTCTGCGCCAAGGATTTTATCATTTTGAAGCCGCCGCACACGCCGAAGCCGCAAAAACGGTAACGGTTTTGCGGCGTATGCGCGACGGAACGCCCGCGCTTCTGGGCACGGTCGTGATCCGCGAGGATTCTCAGCGCGTCCTGCCGTCGGTCTGCGAGGAGCTTATGCAAAGCGGCGTACGCACCGCCTTCTTTTTGAGCGCGCAGGACGTACTTTACGCCGACTCCTGCCGACTGCCGACCCCATACGCCGTCAAATCCGACGCCGCGCCAACGCTCACGCAGGAGCTTTTGGATCGCCACCGTGTGTTCTTGGGCTTTGACAGCGCGGACGTCGCACATCTCATCGCCGAGCTGCGCAAAAACGGCAGACGCGTCGCTGTTTTCTGCAATCACGCCGACCGTTCCGTGTTGCGCCAAGCCCCTCTGCTGATCGCCTGCGATCCCACCGATTACCACCGCCGCGACACCGAGGAGGCGGCGCTTGAGTCGCTTCCGCGCGAAGGGCTTGTAAACAGCGCGCGCTGCTCGCAAGCCACGCGCCGCCGCGCGGATATCCTCGTCGAGCGAGCAGGGAAGCACACGGGCGGTCTTGCTGCCGTCCTGCAAGCATTTTCGCACACACGCGCCGCGCGTTGGCGGGTCTGTGTGCTTCTGGCGTTCCTGTGCACCACGCGCCTCTCGCTCCTTGCCGCGTGCGCCCTTGGCACCGTTCTCGGAACGGGACTGCCAAACGGTGCCGCCATGCTCTGGCTCGGCGCGTGGAGCGCCCTCGTCGGCACACTTTGGATTCTCGCCTTGCCCGTGCCGCAAAGCATTTTGCGGCGTGACGTGCGCTTTTGCGAAAGCACACTCCAAGTCTTGTTCTTCCCGCGCGGCGCCACGTTGTCCGCGCTTACCGCCACCGTCGTGACCGCGCTCTACGCCGCGATTCTCGTCTGGTGCGGCGTCCTTTCCCCCACGGTCGCGGCAACCTTCCTCTTTTCGTCGCTGCTTCTTTTGCACCTGATCCTTTTGTACGACACCGCAAGCGGGAAGCACACCAAGCTCCGCCCGCTCCAAGCGGCAATTCCGCTCCTTCTCACACTCCTTCCCGCGTGCATTTTGTTGCTTCTGACGCACCTTTTGCTCGCTTCCGCATGGACGCTCGTCACGCTTCTGTCCCTGCCGCTCTGTCCCGTTTTGTACCTTGTTACAAAATTCTGCCTGTCCGTTTTTCGGCGGACAGCCAAGTAACAAGCCCCGCCTGCATATACTGCTGTAACGATATATGTGAGGTGAGGGGAATGAAACGGTGCAGTACGGCGGAGCTGCGCAAGCTGGAGATCATCAATCTCTGTGACGGCGCGCGGCTGGGGTATGCTTCGGACTTTGAATTTGACAAAGAGGACGCGCGGATTCTGGCGCTTGTGATTTCGGGGTGTAACGGCGTGTTCGGGTTGGGCAGGGAGGACGACATTGTGATCCCGTGGCACAAGATCGAATGCTTTGGCGAGGACACGATCCTCGTGCGCCTGTCGGCGTCGGATCTGTCCTGTTGCCTGTGTCCGCGCCCCAAGAAAAAGGGCTTTCGGTTTTAGGAACAAGAGGAGAATATAAAAATGCAAAGCAAGCGCAATCCAAAGCTGGTTTCAATCGCCAGAATATTACGTAAGAATATGACAAAGGAAGAGAAACGGCTGTGGTATGATTTTCTGCGCTTTTATCCAGTCAAAATTACGCGTCAAAAGGTTTTGGGAAAATACATCGCAGATTTTTATTGCGCGAAAGCAAAATTGGTTATAGAGCTGGACGGATCAGGTCATTACAGTGATCAAGGCAAAGAGAACGATGCCGAGCGAACGGCATTTTTAGTAGGTTACGGTTTAACGGTTATTCGGATATCCAATTTGGAGATTCACAGCAATTTTAAAGGCGTTTGTGATTATTTGGATCGAATCATTCAAGAAAGAATTTGAATGACCACCCCCTCCGCGTCGCTGACGCTCCGCACCTCCCCTTGCACAGGGGAGGCAAAAGATAAGCGCGAACAAGCCGAAAAAGCCTCCGCTTTCAGCACTTTTGGAGATAGATTTGCTTTGAATGCACTATCCCAAGCCTCCCCTGAGCAAGGGGAGGTGTCATTTGCCGCGTGTGACAAATGACGGAAGGGTTGTCTGAAACGAAGCTGCTTTTTTGCCATACAAGTGTGTTTTGCTACTTTTCAACCCTCCGCGTCGCTGACGCTCCGCACCTCCCCTTGCACAGGGGAGGCAAAAGATAAGCGCGAACAAGCCGAAAAAGCCTCCGCTTTCAGCACTTTTGGAGATAGATTTGCTTTGAATGCACTATCCAAGCCTCCCCTGAGCAAGGGGAGGTGTCATTTGCCGCGTGTGACAAATGACGGAAGGGTTGTCTGAAAGAACGTCTGCTTATAAGGCAGAACCCCCGCTTCAAGGAGAACACTATATAATAAAAAGGTAAAAACGCTGAAAATGACAGAAATTGTCCAAAATGCCCAAAAGAAATGTGCGAAATTGTGCAAAATTCTACTTGACAAAAAAAGGCGTACATGGTAAAATAAACTGTATAGTGCAATAGTGTTCCTATTACACTGTTCTGCAAACGAAAAAGGGCGATTGCCAACCTGCATACGTAGCGGCGCGGACCTCTGTATTGCTAAAGAATACGGGGCTATCCAAGGCGAAACGAGTGAGGGAGGGGCGAGCGCAGTTTGTTCGTTTGTCCCAACCCAAAAAGGGGCAAAAGCCCAACAAAATTTAAAAAGGAGAAAAAATGCTATGAAAATCAGAAATTCGAGCAGAATCACCGCCATCGTTTTGGCGTTGATGATGATTGTTCCCCTGATTAGCATCCCCGCTCTGGCAGATGATGCGGCAGCACAAGCAGAAGCTGTTGTCACCACTCCTGTCTGGACCGAGGACTTCGACAACGGAACTGTCGCAGACCATCTGCTTTCGTTCCCGGCAACCGCTGACATCATTAACGGTATCGGCGGTAACAAGACCAACGCATACTTCGTTGATCTTAAGGCAACCTGCGATACGCAGTTCGCTGTTATGGATAAGGGGCGCAGTGCGTACTGGAAGGTCACCTCCATTGCATATGCGGATGCAAGCAAGGGCGACTTTGATTACGACACCTACGACGGCTCTGAGGTTGTTGTAACTGCGGTTGCGGCTGACGGAACCACTACTCACACCGACATCAAGGGTGTTATCACCCCCGCTGCAACGGTTGGCTCTAATCGGAAGAATGCAGTGTCCGTAACCGACAAGGGTTCCTACACGGGCACCATGGACATTGCTATCGTAGAGGGTATCACCGCAAACGCAATCGTCGGTGATGCCTCATGGGCAACCTCCACCATTGAACGTTCCTCCTACCTGAAGAACAGCAAGGTAACCCTTACCTCCGAGAAGGTAGTCGTTCTCTCTGCTGATTACTACTTCAGCACCGACACGCTCCGTCAGACCATCGAGGGTCGTGTGTACGCTCACGGTACGAAGGGCAGCACGCAGAAAAGACTTCCGATCGACCTGTTCTTCGTTCAGGAGGCAAACGACGATCAGGTTATGATCGTTAAGCACAGCGGCATTGTTGACGTTTGGAACGCAAACGTTGGTATGATGATTAACAAGGGCGAGTGGGTCAACATCAAGTTCCTGATTGACGCTACCTCCGGTGTACCTACCGTATACTGCTACGTCAATGACGAGCTTGCGTTCGTTTCGGCAGAAAGCACCGACTGGGCAGGATACGCAAGCGTTGATTACATCGATGCAAACACCTGGAACCTCGGTCACATGACCCGCGGTATCGACCCTGTAACGCTCAACGCATCTGACAACTTCTTTGCTGCAGACAACTGCGAGATCTACACCTCTGACGACGCGCTGACGCTTGACAACGGCTTCTACGCTGCAAAGCAGAACGCGCTCTTCTCAATGGACTTCACGGGTAAGACTCTGGCTGATGTCTTTGCAACTTACTCCTCTACGTCTTCGATCAACACGGGCAAGTTTTCCACCACGGGTCACGGCAACGTATTCGCACGTCCTCTTACTCCCATTGGCAGTGAAACCGAGTATGATCTGATGATTGCCGGTGCTAACTATAAACTTTCCCACAACTGGGTGAGCGCAACCATCGAGGCTACCGTGGACCAATCCACCGGTAAGGCAACCGGTACGGCTACCTTTGGCGGTACTACGTATTATTTCAAGGATACGACCATCTTCCGCGATGCAGACCCCTCCGTAGGCGTGGACATGGTAACGCTGTATACCGATGCCAACTATAACACAGTTGCCTCCGAGAAGGAGTATTACCTCTGCACGATGGCATACCGTGAAACGCACTCCCAAATCCCTAACGGTATCGTCGGAGCGGAAAGCGTGCTGAAAGTAACCGGTGTTACGGGTCAGACGTTCACCGTTTCCGCTGATTACTACTTCGACATGGACGTAGCACTTGGCAATCTGGATATTCGTATCAACAAGGATACTAAGGTACACTTCTTCCAGGTTCAGGCTGCGCAGGCAAACGATTACGTTACCGTAATGATGCACAGTAGCCTTACCAATGCGGTCAGTGCTACGAAAACCCTCAAGGTTACCAAGGGCGAGTGGCACAACTTCACTTGGGTTGTTGATGCGTCCATGAACGGCGAGGATACCCGCATCAAGGGCTACGTTGACGGTTACCTTGTAGGTGAATACATTATGGATGGCACTGAGCTGACAGAGATCACGGCTCTTAACCTCGGTCACAACGCACGTCTCAGCCTCCCCTCCCAGAACCAAGGTACTGTATACGTAGATAACGTCGTTATCTATGCGGGTGACACGGTTTCCGCTATCTACGACGAGACAAACATCCATACCGAGAACTTCGAAACCGGCTCAGCTTCTCAGCTCAGAATCTGGTTGACAGGCAGCTCGAAGTTCACATATGAGTACTTCGAGGGTCACAACGCAATGGTATTCGATTCCGATACCTACGATTACCCGAACAAGGCAAACGGCACGGGCATCACGAACCTCGATGCGCCCTACGGCTTCGGTCCCGCACTCTCCGCATCCGACTACGATTCAGTTGTATTTGAATCCAAGTATTTCCTGCCTCACGGCTCTATTCAGGCACTGGAAACTCACTTCCGTCAGGCTACGGTAAGTGTAAACGGTGCGGCACCTGCAACCCAAAAGCACATTGCCATCTATACGATCAAGAACATCGCAAACGATACCGCAACCATTTCGGTACCCGACTTCAACACCAATGGTGTTGAGAGTTCGGGTAAGGAGAGTATGTCGGTTCCCGTAGGCGAGTGGTTCACCGTCAGCACGGTTGTCGATCTTGACACGGCTGTTGCGACTGTTTACGTAAACGGTGTCCGGCTTGCTTCCTGGCGTCTCTACAGAAATGGTGTCCTGACGAGCATCAGCTCTCTTGATGCAGGCGCATTTGCTCCCGCAAAGCTGACCAACATGAAAAACCAGCCTTACAACACTACGTATCCTTACGGTTACACCGGTTGCTATGCAATCGATGACGTAAAGATCTACGAGGGCACCGCTCCCAGAGCGACCACGACCCCCGCTTCCGGCACTACCCCGAGCGGTCTGCTGGGCGATTTCGAGAATCGTGTCAGCGGCATCGAAGTCATCGGCGCGAAGGGATATCAGGCAACTGCCCATGCTCCCGCAGGTGCGATCTTCACCGATGAGATCGATGGCGATATGGCTGTTCGTGTCGGCTTCCGGGGTGTTGCATCCGGCGAAACTGCGGATCCCTTCGTGATCGGTATCAGAAGCCGCGCTCACAACATTACTGCCGAAGCGATCGGTGCCGCGACCTTCGGCGAGGCAGGAACCACTCCCACCGCTGATCAGTGGGCACTGCTGTCGAAGAACGAATCCTATTCGGACGGTCGCTACGCATACTATGTCCGTGTTGGTACGGGTGAAAAGTTCGGCGATACCGTTTACGTCTACGATCATAAGGGTGGCAAGGGCGCCCAAGTGACCTCTGCAAATGATGCGGTACTGGTAGGCACGTTCACGCTCACCGAGGACAACTACAATGCGAAGTACTATGCAATGGGCAGCGGTACCGACCTTAACCTTGACAAGAACCTCTATATCAACAACCCCGCACTCACTTACAATGCAGAGGGCAACAACACCTACGCATTCTCCGTAAACTACTACGTTTCCAACGACGCTTACGGTAAGAGCGATGCACAGTTCCACACCGGCGCATACCTCAGCCTCTACACGATGAACCTGCAGGACAACAAGCTGGAAGCATTCAGCAAGAGTGCTGCTCTGACCGTGGATGCATGGAACAACGTTTCCATGGTTGTAACCCTGAATGAAACATCTGTTGACGTTGCGATTTACCTCAACGGCATATTCGTGGCTAACGGTACGCTGACCGGCGGCACCGCTGCAAACGGTGCGATCAACGCAAACAGCTGGATCGTTTCCAAGCCCAACAAGTGCACGACCTTTGATGCGTGCAAGGCTGCTAACGGTTACATCTACATGGATGATATCTCCATCGAGGCTCTGAACGCAAGCGATCTCGTAAGCCTTGACACCACCAACCTTATGGATTACACCATTAACGGTGTGACCTACAAGGTTACCATGGCTGAAACCGTGCAGCTCTACGCTCCCAACGGCTACAGCGATACCACTGCGGATGAGTTCTTTGCTGATTATCAGAACATGATCGCAACCACCAACACCGCTTCCATCCGCCTCAAGGATATCCTGACCGAAAGCGGTCTGCGTTTTGCAACCAAGGTTGACAAGGATCTCCTTGATGCACTCTACGCTATGGCTGAGGAAGGCACGATCAAGTCCGTTCGCTTCGGTACTCTGATCGCTCCTCTGGACGGCTACACCGATCTCTCTCTTGAGAGCCTTGTAGCAGGCAAAACCGTTCTCGACGTTGAGGCTGATTACGACAACTACTTCAACGTTGACGACAGCGACAAGACCACGCACTTCGTGGGCTCCATCGTCAAAATCTGGTATGAGGATGATGCCAACAACAACTATGACCGTGATTTCTCCGGTCGTGGTTACGTTGAGATCACGCTGAACAACGGTACTGTCTACAGAATCTACTCTGAGAACATTCACACCGTCAGCGTTGCAGATCAGGCTCGGAAGACGCTTGATGCAATCGAGGAAGGCATGATCGCAACTCCTTCCGCTGCACGGATCGAGATTCTCAAGAAGTATGCAGCTCTTGCGAAATAATTTGAAAGGAGATTGAAACAATGAAAAATTATATTGCACCTGTTGTAAATCTTCTTTATCTTGAGAACGAGGACGTTCTGACTTCCAGTGACAACTATTTGAGCGATATTTTCTTCGAAAAAAAGGAAGAGGAAATCTGATTCCACCTCAGTATCAAGAAAAAGCTGAATAAGCGCCCACCCCGAGGGGTTTCCCTCGGGGTGGATTTCGTTTTTATTGTAGGGAACGATGCCTCTCCGGCATTTTTGCAAGCAAAAATGCCACCTCCCCCGGAGTGGGAGGCTAACGCTCTGTCGCTTCGCTCCCCTTGGGGACGTTTCCTTGGAAGCGCGTGCCGAAAAGGGCGTTTCTCCGAGCGAATATCGCTCGTCAAGCCTTGAAAAACGCCAAAAATGTAAAAAAAATGTAAACAAAGAAGATTTGTGTTGCATTGACATGAAAGATATGATATAATATCAAGGCTTGTGTGAAGAGCACAGGACAAATAAATACACACACCGAACGAGCGTTGCATCGGTGCCGCGAAAAGCGGTTTTGGCAATCGGCGTTTCGGTGGTGGAAAAACCGAAGGAGGACATTGAAATGTCTGTTATTTCTATCAAGCAGCTGCTTGAAGCAGGTGTTCATTTCGGACACCACACCAGAAGATGGAACCCCAAGATGCAGGAATACATCTTCACCGAGAGAAATGGTATCTATATCATTGACCTGGCTAAAACGGTGAAGAAGTTTGACGAGGCTTATGCGTTCGTTCGCGAGCTCTCCGAGAACAATGGCACTCTGCTCTTCGTTGGTACCAAGAAGCAGGCCGCAGAGGCAATCAAGGAAGAGGCTGTCCGTTGCGGTATGTACTACGTCAACGTCCGTTGGCCCGGTGGTATGATGACCAACTTCAAGACCATCAAGAAGTCCATCAACCGTCTCAACGACCTGTACAAGATGCAGGAGGACGGCACGTTCGATCTGCTTCCCAAGAAGGAAGTTGCAACCATGCAGAAGGAGATCTTTGACCTTGAGAAGAGCTACGGCGGTATCAAGACCATGGACAGACTTCCCGACGCTGTGTTCATCGTTGACCCCAAGAAGGAAAGAAATGCAGTTCTCGAGGCAAAGAAGCTGGGCATCCCGGTGATTGCTATCGTTGACACCAACTGCGATCCCGACGACGCTGATTACGTGATCCCCGGCAACGACGACGCGATCCGTGCAATCAAGCTGATCTCCTCCACGCTGGCAGATGCAATCATCGAGGGCAAGCAGGGTGAGGAAACCGCTGAGGAAGCAAAGGCAGTTGAGGCTGCTGACGCAGAGTAATTCATTTTTGGAGGATTTGAAAAATGGCTAACATTACAGCAAAAGACGTAGCAGAGCTCCGTAAGAGAACCGGTATCGGTATAATGGAGTGCAAGAAGGCTCTTGTTGATGCAAACGGCGATATGGACGCTGCGATCAAGATCCTTCGTGAGAAGGGTGAGCTGAAGGCTGAGTCCAAGATGGCTACCAGAATTGCCGCTGACGGTATCGTTGAGATCCTGAAGGAAGGCAACAGCACCGCTATGATCGAGGTAAACTCCGAGACCGACTTCGTTGCAAAGAACGAGACCTTCAAGGAGTTCGTTGGCGAGCTGCTCAAGATCATCATCGCACAGAAGCCCGCAGACATCGACGCTCTGATGGCTTGCAAGTACGACGATGAGATGAACGTTGACGCAAAGGTTAAGGAAATGATCTTCAAGATCGGCGAGAAGCTGACCATCCGTCGTTTCGTCGTTGTTGACGGCATTACCAGCACCTATATCCACGGCACGGGCTCCATCGGCGTTATCGCTAAGTTCGAGACCAACGTGGCTGACAAGGCAGAGTTCGCTGTGTTTGCGAAGAACATCGCGCTCCAGATCGGTGCATATCCCACGCCTTACCTCTCTCGCGAGCAGGTTCCCGCTTCCGTTCTGGAAGAGGAAAAGAACATTCTTTTGGCGCAGATCGCAAACGATCCCGCAAACGCAAAGAAGCCCGAGCAGATCAAGCTGAAGATGGTCGAGGGTCGTATTTCCAAGTTCTACGACAACAACTGCCTGCTTGACATGACCTACGTCAAGGACGAGGACATGAAGGTTGGTCAGTATGTCAAGGCATCTGCCAAGGAAATGGACGGCGAGATCGCTGTGGTTGACTTCTACCGCTTTGAGAAGGGCGAAGGCATCCAGAAGAGAGAAGAGAACTTTGCTGACGAAATCGCAAAGATGGCTGCAGGCAAGTAATCTGAACCGAATATTCAAGAGCACCTCACGTGAGGTGCTCTTTTTTGCGACAAATATGGCGAAAATCTTCAATTTTAGAAAAAAGTCTTTGAAAACGAATATTGGCATTTTGCGCGGGGTATGCTATACTGTAAGTAGGCTATTTTCTGCTTTGGTTTGTGAGGCGCAAAACACAAAACGGAGGGAAATAACGAAATGGGAAAATATTTTGGCACAGACGGCTTCCGCGGCGAGGCAGGTGTCACGCTGACGTCCGAGCACGCATACAAGATCGGTCGTTTTTTGGGGTGGTACTATGCACGCGGAGGCACGCGCAGAGTGCAGGCCGTGATCGGTAAGGATACCAGACGCTCCAGCTACATGCTGGAATATGCGATCGCCGCAGGACTGACATCCTCGGGGGCGGATGCCTACATGATGCACGTCACCACCACGCCCAGCGTATCCTATGCGGTTGCAGGCGACGATTTCGATTGCGGGATCATGATCTCCGCAAGCCACAACCCGTATACCGACAACGGTATCAAAATTGTCAACGAAAAGGGGGAAAAGATCGACGACGAAACGATAGCGCAGATCGAATTGTACCTGGACGGTCAACTGTCGCTTTTAGGGATTGAGGGTGAAGATATTCCGTTTGCCACGGGGGCTGCCGTGGGGCAGATTGTGGATTATGCCGCAGGCAGAAACCGCTATATCGGGTATCTGATCTCGCTTTCCAGCCGCTCCTTCCGCGATTTTCGCGTGGGATTGGACTGTGCAAACGGAAGCGCGTGGATGATCGCCAAAAGCGTGTTCGATGCGCTGGGAGCCAGAACCTATACGATCAATGCCGATCCGAACGGGCTCAATATCAATCGGAGTGCGGGATCGACGCACATCGAGGTGCTGGCGGAATACGTGAAAAAGGAGGCCTTGGATATCGGCTTTGCCTTTGACGGTGATGCCGACAGATGTATTGCCGTGGATGAGCGCGGCGAGATTGTCAACGGGGATCATATCCTTTATATTCTCGGTATGCAGCTCAAAAAGCGCGGCGAGCTGGTCAATAACACGGTCGTGACCACGATCATGTCCAACATGGGGCTTTATCGGGCACTGCGCAAAGCGGGAATTGCCTACGAGCAGACGACCGTCGGCGACCGTTACGTGTATGAAAATATGCGCGCGACGGGAAACTGTATCGGCGGCGAGCAATCGGGGCATATTATTTTAAGCAAATACGCGACCACGGGGGACGGGATCCTGACCGCGATCAAGCTCATGGAGGCGGTCGTGTCCGAAAAAACCACGCTTTCAAAGCTTGCCGAGCCCGTGCAGATGCTCCCGCAGGTCACCAAAAACATTCGCGTGGGGGATAAGGCGGCGGTGCGTAACCATCCCGGAATCAAGGCGCTGATCGAGGATATCGGCGTGCGGCTTGGTGACAACGGACGGATCCTTTTGCGTGAAAGCGGCACCGAGCCTGTGATCCGCGTGATGGTAGAGGCACCCACGACCGAGCTGTGCGAGGACTACACGGGTGAGGTCGTATCACAGGTCATATCCTCGGGGCTCTCCCTTGCGTGATCGGAAAGAGAGAAGACATGACAAACGAATTGAAAACAGCCTCCCTTTACAGGGAGGCGGGACGCTCGATCGCATACGAGCGCTTGCTGGCGTTCACCTATCCGTGGGAGGCGTTGGCGGCGATTTCGGATATGATCCTGACACTTGGCGAAACGCTCGAACCCGAGAAATACGACCGTGTCGGAAAGGATATCTGGATCGCAAAAAGCGCAACCGTCTGGCCCACGGCGTTTATCGGAGGTCCTTGCATCGTTTGCGAGGGGGCGGAGATCCGCCATTGCGCCTTCGTGCGCGGCGCGGCACTCATCGGGCGCGATGCCGTGGTGGGGAACTCCACCGAATTGAAAAACTGCATTTTGTTCGACGGCGTGCAGGTGCCGCACTACAACTACGTCGGGGATTCGATCCTCGGCTATAAGTCGCACATGGGTGCGGGGGCAGTGACCTCCAACGTCAAAAGCGACAAAACCCTTGTCACGGTTCGCGTGGGTGAGGAAAAAATCGAAACGGGGCGCAAGAAATTCGGTGCGATGCTTGGGGATTACGTCGAGGTGGGCTGCAACAGCGTCCTCAACCCCGGCACGGTCATCGGTGCGCACTCCAACATCTATCCGCGCTCCACGGTGCGCGGCTACGTGCCCGTAAACAGCATTTTTAAAAGTCAAGACAACATTGTAACCAAGTCCTGAATGGACTCTGCGCCTCAAAAACAGAAAATACCCCCGAAAATCAGGGAAAAGATAGCGCCAGACCGCACGCGGGACGTGTGTGCGGTTGACGAGGAGAGAAGTGATCGAATGTTCGGCGGATGCTTCTCCGGCGGAATATTCCGTCGTAAGCAGCAGACTCAAATATGCGGGTAACCGCAAAACAAACCCTGCTTGGTTTTCATATATGGCACATTGCCGTTTCCGAAGTACATCCTTTGGAAGGGGTCTTTTTGCCGTACCAAAATCAAGAAAGGTGCTTTATTTATGTGTGGAATTATCGGATATACGGGAAGCGAGAACGCGCTTCCGAAGATGACGGAAGGGCTTTCCGTCCTTGAATACCGCGGCTACGATTCCGTAGGTGTTGCCGCGGAAACAGACGTGGGGATCGCCGTTGTCAAATGTCGCGGACGCATTGGAGATCTGAAGAAAAAAAAGGAGATCAACGAGCTGAAGTCGACCTGTGCCATCGGGCACACGCGTTGGGCAACGCACGGGGGGCCGAGCGACGTCAACGCGCATCCGCACCGCGCAGGGCGCGTGGTGCTTGTGCATAACGGGATCATTGAAAACTACAAGGAGCTCAAGGAGGGACTGATGCGCGACGGCGTTGCGCTTGCCTCCGAAACCGACACCGAGGTTGCCGCCGCGGTGCTGAACCGTTGCTACGAGCGGACGCGCGACCCGTTGCGTGCCATTCGTGCCTGCATGGAGCTGCTGCGCGGCTCGTATGCCTTTGCGATCCTCTTTGAAGACCGCCCGAGCGAGGTCTGGGCGGTGCGATGCGGCAGCCCTCTGATCCTTGCCAAAGCGGAGGATGGCTACTATCTGGCATCGGATCTGACCGCGCTGTTGCCCTTTTCGCGCGAATACCGTGCGATGGAGGAGGGCGAGATCGCGCACCTGACGCAGACCTCTGCCGTGCTGTTCCCGACGCTGGGTGGGGTGCAAACACCCACGTGGAGCGTCACGACGCTCTCGCCCGCGGCGGCACAAAAGGGCGGATACGAGCATTTTATGCTCAAGGAGATCTTTGAGCAGCCCGAGGCGATCGTCAAGTCGCTTGCCACGCGCACGCAAAGCGGCTTGCCCGATTTCGGCGTGGACGGCATTGACGGGGGCTTTTGGCGCGCGGTCAGGAGCATTCAGATCGTGGCGTGCGGCTCTGCCATGCACGCAGGTCTTGTCGGCGCGCGGATTCTGGAGGACTATGCCAAGATCCCGACAAGCGTCCACATCGCGTCCGAATACCGCTACCATCCGCCGCTGTCGCAGGAGGGGACGCTGGTGATCGTGATCTCGCAGTCGGGCGAAACGGCGGATTCCTTGGCGGCACTGCGCTATGCAAAATCCGTGGGGCTTCCTACGTTGGCGATCGTCAACGCAGTGGAAACGACCATCGCGCGGGAGGCTGACCGCCGCATTTACACCTACGCGGGCCCCGAAATTGCCGTGGCGACCACCAAGGGCTACTGCACGCAGGTGTCCGTGCTGTATCTGATTGCCGCCGCGATCGCGCACGCCTGCGGCAAGAAGCCCGAGCAAAGGATTCGCGAAACGGTGGAAAGCCTTGTCAAGGACGCGCCGCGTGCGATTTCCTTGATGCTGGAGCAATACAAGGACGCATACCGCCGCATTGCCGCAAAGCTTGCGTCGGCGGAGCATATTTTCTATATCGGGCGCGGCGTATCTTACGCGATGTCGATGGAAGGGTCGCTCAAGCTCAAGGAGATCTCCTATATCCACGCCGAGGCGTATGCGGCAGGAGAGCTCAAGCACGGGACAATTTCCTTGATCGAGGAGGGAACGCCCGTGATTGCGATCTCGACCGAGGCGGTGCTGTACGACAAGACCGAGAGCAACGTGCGCGAGGTGGCAAGCCGTGGGGCGCGGGTGGTATTGATCTGCCGCGACGATGTGGGTGAAGAGAATTTCTCTGCCGAGGATGTCATTCTCTTGCCCTCGACCTCCGAGGCGGCGACGCTCTTTGCCGCGATGACCGCGATCCAGATGCTCGCCTACGAAACGGCGGCTCTGCGCGGCTGTGATATCGATCGCCCTCGTAATCTTGCGAAGAGTGTTACGGTGGAATAAGATCTTGGGGAGAGGGAGACTTTTGCAAAAGTCCCCCTCTCCCCAAACCCCTCACCCCTCAAAACCTTCATAAAAGGGCACGCCCCGCGCATTCATGTCTTCACAACATGAACGCGCGGGGCGTGTGCGCTTCTGTGAAGCGCATTTTGGGTAGTGGGTATAGCCAAACAAAGCCTTTTTGCCGTAGGGAAGGGGGCTTGTTTTCGTTCTAAACCCTCTCAGTCGCCTTACGGTGCCAGCTCTCCCATTGGGAGAGCCTAACACTCCGGGAGAGGTGGCACGCGAAGCGTGACGGAGAGGGCGCGATTGGATTTTTTGCTTTCGTGAGCTTGCGGGACTTTCACCAACGCACAAACAAAAGAGGGACGCACGGTGTGCGTCCTTTTTTAGTGGGTAGACAATACCTATTTGGTGAAAGTTTTTGAGGGGGGGACGAGGGGGACTTTTTTCAAAAAGTCCCCCTCGCACGTGTCCTCACTCACTCTTTTTCATCATATTCAAAACTTCATAAATGCCGCGGATCGGAATGATGTTGATGCCGTCGACCTCGGCGGGTCGTTTTTCGACGTTGCGGTAGGGGACGATCGCGTGCTTGAAGCCAAGGCGCGCCGCTTCCTTGATGCGCTGCTCGAGGTTAGAGACGGCGCGGCATTCGCCTGCCAAGCCAAGCTCGCCGATGGCGATCAGATCGTCGGGAATGATGCGGTCGGTCATCGAGGAGATCAGCGCCATCGCAACCGACACGTCGGACGCAGGCTCGTCCAGATGAAGCCCGCCGATGACGTTGAGATACACGTCGTTCTGGTAAAATTTCAAGCCGAGCCGCTTTTCCAGAACCGCAATGATCAGGCACATACGGTTGTAATCAATGCCGTTGGTGGTGCGGCGAGGCGCGGGGAAGGCGGTGGGCGTGACGAGTGCCTGAATTTCCGCGATCAGCGGGCGCGTGCCCTCCAGGGTGCAAACGGCACAGTTGCCCGAAATGTTCTTGGGTCTGCCCGCCAGCAGCATTTCGGACGGATTTTCCACCTCCAAAAGTCCCTTGTCGGTCATTTCAAACACGCCGATTTCGTTGGTCGAGCCGTAGCGGTTCTTGATCGCGCGAATGATACGGTACGCCTGCTGACGCTCGCCCTCAAAATAGAGAACCGCGTCCACCATGTGCACCAAAACCTTCGGACCCGCGATCGAGCCTTCCTTGTTCACGTGTCCCACCATGATCACCGAAATGCCGTCGGATTTTGCCTTGTTGATAAAGGAAAGCGCGGTTTCCTTGACCTGCGTGATGCTTCCGGGGGTCGAGTTGACCGATGCCGAGTAGATGGTCTGGATGGAGTCCACGATCATCACGTCAGGCTTTATCTTGTCGGTTTCCTTGAGAATGTTTTCAATATTGGTTTCGGTCAGAATATAAAGCGACGCGCCCTTGACGCCAAGGCGTCCCGCACGCAGCTTGAGCTGACCGCCCGATTCCTCGCCCGAAATATAAAGAACCTTTCTCGTGCCACCCAGCGCGTCGCAGATCTGCATGAGTAGCGTGGATTTACCGATGCCGGGCTCACCCGAGAGAAGCACGACCGAGCCGTGCACAAGCCCGCCGCCCAGCACGCGGTCAAGCTCGCCAAGTCCCGTGCCTTGGCGCATATAGTCGGGGATCTCCAGATCCGCAAAGCCCACCGCACGGTTGTCGCCCGTGGAGGGGATCATGCTCACACGCTTTGGGGTACTTGCCGCAGGTACGACCTCCTGCACGTCCTCAACAAAGCTGTTCCACGCCCCACAGCCGGGGCATTTCCCGAGCCACTTGGGGCTTTTATATTCACATTCCGAGCAGATGTAAAACGTCTTTAAGCCTTTCATAGATCCAAGCCTTTCTTCGTGTTACCTCTATTATAGCGCATTCGTGCGTGTTTTGCAAGAGTTTTTTATCCCTCAAACGACAGAATCCCGCAAAAGATCGTAAACGCCAGCTGACGCTGATATTCCTCCGTCGCCAACAGTGCCGCCTCGTCGGGCGTGGAAAGGAAGCCACATTCCACCAAAATCGCGGGGACACTCAGGCGGTGCAAGAGATAAATGCCGCTCCCGGCGGCGTTGACGTGGCGGTCGTTTTCGGGCTGCAGCACGCTTTTGGCGGTGGCTTGCATGGCGGAGGCAAGCGTTTGCGACGCGGGATTGTTAGGGGAGTACCACACCTGAAGCCCGTGGCAGGTGGGGAGCGGATAGGTGTTCATGTGGATGCTGACAAAGATGCAATCGGGCGTTTCCTCGGCGATCCGTTGCCGCTCTGCCATATCAAGTGCCTTTTTTCGCCCCTCGTAGTCGGCGTTTTTGTCGTAGAGCAGGGTGTCGGTGCTGCGCGTCAGAACGACGTTGATGCCGTTTGCCGTCAGCATATCGCGCAATAAAAGCACGACAGACAGATTGATATCCTTTTCCACAAGCCCGTCGGCACTCACAGCCCCTCCGTCCTCGCCGCCGTGCCCAGCGTCCAGAACCACCGTAAGGGTACGGGCTTTGGTCGGAACGGATTCTGTAAGGATCGCTGGCGAGACGTAGCGGATCGAGAGCCGCGAGAAGAACGTGCAGCATAAAATCAGCGTCAGGAGCAGGGGAAAGAGATGTTTTACGGGCGTTGCGCGGGTGGTCTGCATGAAAGCGCCTCCTTTGAAAGGGATTTGGTATCGATATTATGCATAAAAAGATGAAAATATTCATTTTTGCAGTTGACTTTTTTGGATTTTGTTGTATAATAGATATGATGGATTATTATACGATCCTGCGCCCTGCGCGGCACAGGCACCAAAGAAAGGACAAAACGAAAGCATATGGCAGGAATGACGAGAAAAGAAGCGAGACAAGAGGCATTTCAACTGCTGTTTGAAACCGAATTTCGCACGGATGCAGCTCCCGACGCGATCTACGCGCTCTCCAAGGAGGATCGCGACTTCGCCGACAACGAGTACATCAAGCGCGTTTATTTCGGCGTGCGCGAGCATCTGGAGGAGATTGACGCTATGATCATGCGCCACTCCAACGGCTGGAAGCCCAGCCGCATCACGGCGGTTTCCAGAAATGCTATGCGTCTGTGCATTTATGAAATGAAGTTCATGGAGGAGATCCCCATGGCGGTGTCGATCAACGAGGCGATCGAGCTGGTCAAGACCTTTGACGACGCAAAAATGCGTGCTTTCGTCAACGGCGTGCTCAACGGCGCGAAGTCCGAGATCGAAGAAGCACGGGCATGACGGACGTATTCGTTGGGATCGATACCAGCAACTATACCACGTCTGCGGCGCTCTGCACCGCCGACGGGCGCGTGATCGCCAATATCAAGGAGCCGCTGCCCGTGAAAAACGGGGAGTGCGGTCTGCGGCAGAGTGACGCGGTGTTCGCGCACGTTAAAAATCTGCCCTCCGTTATGGAGCGGTTGCGCCGTGAAATCAAGGATCTGCACGTTTGTGCGGTCGGCGCGTCGCGCACGCCGCGCGACGAGGACGGCTCGTATATGCCGTGCTTCCTTTCGGGAGTTGCGGCGGCAGAGGCGTTTGCGGCGGCGATCGACGTGCCGGTATTTGGCTTTTCCCATCAGAACGGGCACATCATGGCGGCGGCGTATTCGTCGGGAGCTATGAAAACACTTTTGCAAAAGCCCTTTGCGGCGTTTCACGTGTCGGGAGGCACGACCGAGGTCTTGCACGTGACCCCAAGCCGCGTGGGCTTCAGCGTTTCTCTTGTCGGTGAAACGGCTGACCTCAACGCAGGACAGGCGATCGACCGCGTCGGTGTAATGATGGGGCTTGCGTTCCCGTGCGGCAAGGAGCTCGAAGCGCTCGCCGCAGAGAATTTGCGTCCCGTGCCGCGTCTGCGCGTGAGCGTGCGGGACGGCGTTTGCAATCTGTCGGGATTGCAGAATCTCGCCGAAAAGCTTTGGCGGGAAACGGGCGACCGCGCATACGTCAGCGCGTTCGTGCTCGCCTTTATCGGGGAAACCCTGAAGCAGATGACAGAGAATTTAGATGAACACTATCCGTCGATCCCCGTGGTGTACGCGGGCGGCGTGATGAGCAACCGCTATTTGCAGGGCGTGCTTTCGGCTCGTCCCGATACCTATTTTGCCGAGCCGCAGTTCTCGGCAGACAACGCCGCAGGCATTGCGTTGCTCTGTCGGCAGAAATACCAAAAGCCTTAACGCTTTGAAGGGAGGGCACAGCATGATACAAAAGGATCCGTTGTCGGTCACACAGGTCAACGAATATCTCAAAATGATCCTTGACGGCGACCGCGTGCTTTCAAGCGTGTTCGTGCGCGGCGAGCTCTCCAATTTCAAAACCTATTCATCGGGGCATTGCTATTTTACCATGAAGGACGAAACGGGGCAGCTCAGATCGGTCATGTTTCGCTCCTATGCCGCGCGGCTTTCGTTCCGTCCCGTGGACGGCATGCGCGTGATCGCACACGGCCGCGTGTCGGTGTATCCCGAGGGGGGGCAGTACCAGCTCTACGTCGACGAGCTGATCCCCGACGGCGCGGGCTCGCTTGCCCTGCGATTTGAGCAGCTCAAGCGTCAGCTTGCCGCCGAAGGGCTCTTTGACGAGAGCCGTAAAAAGCCACTGCCGCCCATGCCGATGCGTATCGGCGTGATCACCTCGCCCTCGGGCGCGGCGGTGCATGACATCATGAATATTTTGGGCAGACGCTTTCCGTGCGCACAAATGATCCTCTTTCCCTCGCAGGTGCAGGGCGCGGAGGCTCCCATGCAGCTGATCGCGGGACTGGAATTTTTCCGGGTCACCGATCTTGTCGACGTGATCATTCTCGGCCGCGGCGGCGGATCAGCCGAGGATCTGTGGGCGTTCAATGACGAGGGACTTGCGCGTGCGGTCGCCGCGTGCCGTATCCCCGTGATCTCGGCGGTGGGGCACGAAAGCGATTTTACCATCTGCGACTTTGTGGCGGATCGACGCGCACCGACACCGTCGGCAGCGGCAGAGCTTGCCGTGCCGGTTTTGCAGGATATCCTGCAGGGCTTGCGTGCCACGGGGGAGCGGCTTCGCGTGCTGATCGGGCAGAAAATCGCGCAGGAAAAGAGGGTTTTGCAAACGATTGCGGGCGCACGGGTCTTTACTCGCCCCGAGCAAATGCTGGAGCCCTACCGTCTGCGTCTTGACGAGCGCGAAGCAGCACTGGAGCGCGCGATGCAGGGTGTGCTTGGCAACAAAAAACAACAGCTTGGCAGTAGCGCGGGACGCCTGGAGGCACTCAACCCGCTCGCAGTTCTCTCGCGCGGATACGCCGCGATCGCAAAAGAGGGAAACACGGTGACTCTGGCGCACGAGCTTGCCGTGGGCGACGAGGTGCAGATCCGATTCTCGGACGGACGGGTGCGCGCCACGGTAAACGGAAAGGAAGAATGATATGACGAAGAAAACGGTGACCTTTGAGGCGGCAATGGCGCGCCTTGAGGAAATATTGCATACATTGGAAAGCGGAAGCGAGGGGCTGGATGCCTCCCTCAAGCTTTACGAGGAGGGGATCTCCTTGATCCGCGCCTGCTCGGAGAAGCTGGAAAACGCCGAGCAAAGCGTCAAGATCCTGCAAATGCAGGCAGACGGCACGGCGACGCTCGCGGATTTTAAAGGGGAGGGCGCGGAATGATTGCGGAAGCTCTGGAGCTGTTGATGCACCGCGACGCGGTAATGACCGAGGACGCGTTGCGTAAATATTACGATGAGGACGAGGACATCAGATCCCTGCTTGACGCGGAAAGATACAGCCTTTTTGCGGGGGGCAAGCGGATCCGCCCCGTGCTTACGCTGGAGTTTTGCCGTCTGTTCGGCGGCGACGACGCGGCGGCACTGCCGTTTGCCTGCGCCGTGGAAATGATCCATACCTACTCGCTCATTCACGACGATCTGCCGTGCATGGACGACGATGACCTGCGCCGCGGCAAGCCAACCAATCATAAGGTGTTCGGTGAGGCGACCGCACTTTTGGCAGGGGATTCCTTGCTGACGGGTGCGTTCGAGGCGGCGGCGTCCAATACCGAGGCGGGTATGGAGGCTTCTGCCGTTGCGGTGGCGTATCTTGCAAGCTGTGCGGGACGCTACGGCATGGTCGGCGGTCAGATCATGGATCTGGAGGGCGAGAAAAGAACGCTCTCGCTGGACGAGCTGTTAAAGCTTCATTCGCTCAAAACGGGGGCGCTGATCAGCGCGTCGGCGGTGCTTGGCGCGCTTGCGGCAGGCGTGACACTGAACGATCCCCGTATGCGCGACGTTGTCACCTATGCCGAAAACGTCGGCCTTGCATTCCAGATCGTTGACGACATTCTGGACGCAACGGGGGACGCCGAGGCGCTGGGTAAGAACGTCGGCGTGGACAAGGTGCACCAAAAGAGTACCTTTTTGAGCTTTTATTCGGTCGAGGAGGCGCAATTCTACGCCGAGACCCTGACGCGCGAGGCGACCGATGCACTTCGCAAATACCCCGAATCCGACGCGCTACGTTCCTTGGCGGAATGGCTCTGCACGAGAAAAAAATGAGAGCGGATGTCTATCTGACCGAAAACGGCTATGCGCCCAGCCGCGGACGCGCGCGGCTCATGATCGAGAGCGGTAGCGTCACGGTGGACGGTGTTCCCGTGAAAAAGCCCGCGCAGGAGATCTCCGACGGCGCACACACGGTCGTCGTGGAGGATCCGCTGGCGTACGTCAGCCGCGGGGGGCTCAAGCTCGAAGGGGCACTTGATGCCTTTGGGATCGACGTGCAGGGCTTGACCGCACTTGACGTCGGGGCTTCCACGGGCGGCTTCACCGATTGCCTGCTGCAACGGGGAGCGGCACGCGTGCATGCCATTGACGCGGGGGAGCGACAGCTTGCCAAAAAGCTGTGCAAGGACGCGCGCGTGATCTCGCGCGAGCATCTTAACGCACGCGAGCTGACACCGGCGGACGTTGGCGGCGAGCGGATCGACCTGATCGTCATGGACGTCTCCTTTATTTCCGCGACCTATATTATTCCGCGCTTTCCCGTACTGCTTGGCGACGGGGGCGAGGCAATCATTCTCGTCAAGCCGCAGTTTGAGGTCGGCAAGGCAATGCTCGGCAAGGGCGGGATCGTCAAGGAGCCTGCGGCACACCGCTATGCGATCGAGCGTGTTTGCGAATGTGCGACCGCCGTGGGGCTGTTGCCCGTGGGCTTGATTCCGTCTCCCATCACGGGCGGGGATGGCAACCGCGAGTTTCTCCTGCGCCTTTGTACCAAGCATACAAAGAACCTGCCCCCCCTGACACCGCAGGATATTCGGCGCGTTGCCGATCGAATTTCAACCGAAAGGAGTCGATGACAGTGTTAAAGATTGCACTGCTTACGAATTTCAATATACATGAAAAGGCGAACGCCGCCATGAAGGTGGCGGAGCGTTTGGAGCGCGAGGATTGCGAGATCCTTGTTGCCGCATTCAACCGCGAAAAGCTGATGCGCATGAATCAGGAGCAAAAGGCGTTTCGCTTTTTACCATTGGAGCAGGTGTATGCCGAGGCGAATATTCTGATTGTCCTGGGCGGCGACGGAACCATTCTCGAGGCGGCAAGACGCGCGGCACAAAGAGGAACACCCATTCTCGGGATCAATCTCGGGCGGCTTGGCTACATGGCAGAGCTGGAAATGGGGGATCTCGATCAGCTCTCGCGCCTGTTCAGCGGCGACTACACGCTTGACAAGCGTTCCATGCTTCGCGTGGAGCTGCTTGTAAACGGAGAGCTGCGCTCCTTCTGCTACGCCCTCAACGACGCCGTGATCTCCAACGGAAGCGTGTCGCGCATTGTGGACGTGGAGCTTTCGGAGGGAGGCAACCGCGTGGCGACCTATCGCGCCGACGGCTTGATCATTGCAACCCCCACGGGCTCGACTGCGTATTCCATGTCGGCGGGCGGCGCGATCGTCGATCCGCGCGTGGAATGCTTCTGCGTCACGCCCATCTGCCCACATTCCTTCATCGCGCGTCCGCTGATTTTCGCGGACAGCTCCACCTTGGAGGTGCGCAACATCTGCGCGCGTGAGAAGATGCTGTATCTGACCGTTGACGGGCGAATGAACTTTGAGCTTTACCGCAATCAGGTCGTGCGTATCACGAAATCTGCGATGCAGACCAACCTGATTCGCCTCAAATCCTGCGGATTTTATAAAAAGCTCTGGCAAAAGATGGCGGGATCGCAGGGCGACCGCAGAACGACCGATTAAGGAGTGCTGCCAAAATGAAAAGAAACAGACAGGAAAAAATGCTGGAGCTGATCTCCAGATATGAAATCGACACGCAGGACGAGCTGATCGCGCGCCTGCGCGAGAACGGATACGACGTCACGCAGGCAACCGTTTCGCGTGACATTCGCGAATTGAAGATCGCCAAAATGACCACGGGTAAGGGAACCTACCGCTACGTGCTTCCCAAGCAGGTGGACAACGGCTCGGGCATGAAGCTCAACGCCGCGCTCATCGATTCGATCGTCAGCGTCGATCATGCGTGCAATATAGCGGTTCTCAAGACCTATCCGGGCATGGCAAACGCCGTGGCGGTCGGGATCGATGCGATGAATATGCAGCAAATACTTGGCTGCGTGGCGGGCGACGACACCATTATAATCGTGTCGCGCGACGAGGAGTGCGCCCAAAATATTGCGGATCGCTTCCGCGGACTCATGAAGAACGTCTGATATGCTGAAATCCTTACATATCGAAAACATCGCGGTCATACGCCGCGCCGATATTGATCTTGCGGGCGGCTTTTCCGTCCTGACGGGTGAAACGGGCGCAGGTAAATCCATGATCGTGGACAGCATCAACCTCCTGCTCGGCAACCGTATGTCGCGCGAGATCATTCGCTCGGGCGAGAGCTGTGCGACCGTGCGCGCCGTGTTTGAAAACCTGAGCGAGAGCGTGTGCACGCGCCTTGCCGATATGGGCTTTTCCTGCGAGGATGGATCGCTGATGCTGCAGAGAACGCTGAATGCAGACGGACGCTCGCAGACGCGCCTTGACGGACAGATCATCACGCAGGCGGTGCAAAAAGAGATCGCCGCGATGCTGGTCAGCATACACGGGCAGTCCGACAATCAGAAGCTGCTGCAAAGGAGCGCACACCGCGCACTGATCGATGCCTATGCCGATCCCGTGCAGGAGCTGGCGGCGTACACCGAGGTATATGCGCGGCTCAGACAAACGCAGGCGAAGCTTGAATCCGTGTCGCGCGACGAATCCGAAAAGGTGCGCCTTTCCGAAATGCTGCGCTACCAGATAGAGGATATCGACGCGCTCAAGCTCCGTGACGGCGAGGAGGAAGCACTCACGCGCGAGCGTGACCGCCTTGCCAACGCCGAGCAGATCAACCGCCAGGTGCGCGTATCTTACCGCGCTCTGCGCGGCGGTGAAAAGGGGAGTGCTTACGATCTGATTCGCCGTGCACAAAACGCGCTGTACTCCTTGGAGGGGCTGATCGAGGGCGCGGGTGCCTTGGCAGAACGCTTGGAGGCGGTCGCGTCCGAGGTCGAGGATATTGCCGACACCGTAGACGGCTTTGGCGAGGAGGAAACGGGCGACCCCACCGCGCGTATCGACAAGATAGAGAGCAGATTGGATGCCATTTCCAAGCTCAAGCGCAAATACGGCGCGACGGTTGCCGACATTCTGGCATTCCGCGCACGCGCCGCGGCAGAGCTTGAGGAGCTGGAGCTGTCCGACGAGGCACGCATCAATCTGGAAAAGGAAGTCAGAGCATTGACGCGCCTTGCCAAGGAAAAGGCGGCAGCGTTGACCGCCGTGCGCACGCAGGCATCTCGCGAGGTCGTGGCGTCCGTCACAGAGTCGCTGGCATTTCTGGATATGCCCAAGGTGCGCTTTGAGGTCAAGATCTCTTCGGCAGAGCTTTCGGAGCACGGTGCCGACGATATCGAGTTTTTGATCGCGACCAACCCGGGCGAGCCCTTGCTTCCCATGATCAAAATTGCATCGGGCGGTGAGCTGTCGCGCATCATGCTGGCGCTGCGCTCGGTGCTCAACGACCGCGAGGGCGCAGATACCGTCATCTTTGACGAGGTCGACACGGGCGTGTCGGGCAAGACCTCGCGCAAGGTCGGCATCAAGCTCTCTCAAACGGCAAAGAGCACGCAGGTGCTCTGCGTGACGCACTCGGCACAGATCGCGTCTCTGGCGGATACGCATTACCGTATCAGTAAAAGTGAGCGCGACGGACGCGCGGAAACCGATGTGTGCGAGCTGTCCGACGAGGAGCGCGTCGAGGAGATTGCCCGTATTTTGGGCGGCATCGAGGTCACGGACGCACAGCGCATAGCGGCACGGGAGATGATCGCCGAATACAGATAAAGGAAACACTATGCAAAAAACAAATGCGATGCGGCGGCTTGACACCGCAAAAATCCCATACGAAACCTTGACCTATACCGTGGACGAGAGTGATCTTTCGGGTATGCACATTGCGGAGCAGTTGCAGTTTCCGCCCGAAAAAATGTTCAAAACGCTGGTGGCACGCGGAGACAAAACAGGGTCCTTGGTGTTCTGTATTCCCGTGGCACAGGAGTTGGATCTGAAGCGCGCCGCCGCGATCACGGGAAACAAGCGGATCGAAATGGTGCACGTCAAGGATCTTCCGGCACTCACGGGTTATATCCGTGGCGGCTGCTCGCCGATCGGTATGAAAAAAGCATTTCCCACGTATGTGGACGAAAGTGCGTTGCAGTTTGACGAGATCACGGTGTCCGCCGGCACGCGCGGTGCACAGCTCTTGCTCAACCGTGCGGCGTTGTTGCAATTTATACAAGCCAAAACGGCGGATATCACCGTAAAATAATGTATTTTTAGACTTGAAATCCAAAGACGGATATAGTATAATATTTTAGTGAATTATCATTGAGAGGTTTTTATATGCAGAACATCAAGAAAAGGATCGCAGAGCGGATCGTGGAAAGCGTGCTTGCCGTGTCGGCAGACGCACAGCTGAATGCAAACGACGTAGCCGCTATGCTGGAATATCCCCCCGACTCCAATATGGGTGACCTCGCGTTCCCATGCTTTCGCCTGAGCAAGCTCCTGCGCCGTTCTCCGGTGCAGATCGCCCTTGCCTTGGCTGAAAAGCTGAACGACGATTGCATCGAGCGCGCAGAGGCGGTCAACGGATATCTGAATATTACGCTTTCCAACGCATATCTCGGTGAGCAGATCGTTCCCGAAATTCTGGAAAAGGGTGACCGCTACGGTGCGCAGACCTTTGGAGAGGGCAAAATGGTCGTTCTGGATTATTCTTCCCCCAACGTCGCAAAGCCCTTCCATATCGGGCATCTCGGTACGACCGTGATCGGTCACGCACTGCGCAAGCTGCACGAGTTTGCGGGCTACCAATGCTACGGTATCAATTACCTTGGCGACTGGGGCACGCAATTCGGTAAGCTCATCGTGGCGTACCGCAAGTGGGGAAGCCGCGAGGCGGTCGAGGAGGGCGGCATCGATAAGCTGGTCGAGCTTTACGTCCGCATCAACAACGCCATTAAGGGCGACCCCGAAAACGGGATCCCCGCCGACCGGGAGCTGGCTGACGCATCGCGCGCCGAGTTCCACAAGCTGGAAACGGGTGATGAGGAGAATCTCGAGCTTTGGAAATGGTTCGTTTCCATCAGCCTTGATGAGTATAACAAGACCTATCGGCAGCTGGGAATTACCTTTGATTCCTACAAGGGCGAGAGCTTTTATACCGACAAAATGCCCGCGCAGGTGCAGAAGCTGCGCGATATGGAGCTTCTCAAGATCGACGACGGCGCGTCTATCGTGGATCTGTCCGAGTACAATATGCCGCCCTGCCTGATCCTCAAGCGCGACGGCTCGACCCTCTATCCCACGCGTGACATCGCAGCGGCAGTCTACCGCAAGGAAGAATACAAGTTCGACAAGGCAATCTACGTCACCGGTGCTCAGCAGTGCCTGCACTTTGCGCAGTGGTTCAAGGTCGTGGAGATGATGGGATATCCGTGGTATGACGAGCTTGTTCACGTGCCTTACGGCACCGTTTCGCTCAACGGCGAAAAGCTTGCAACGCGCACGGGTAACGTGGTGCTTCTCAAGGATCTGTTTGCTCTGGCGATCGAAAAGGTCGCGGGCATCATGGAGGAGAAGAACCCCAACCTTGAAAACAAGGAAGAGGTCGCAGAGGCGATCGGCGTGGGCGCGATCGTGTTCTACTACCTCACCAACAACCGCATGAAGGATATCAACTTCGTCATGGAGGAGGCACTCAGCTTCGACGGAAACACGGGCCCCTACGTGCAGTACACCTACGCGCGCGCTTGCTCCGTGCTCTCGCGTGCGGGAGAGGTTGCGGATGCTCCCGTGAAGATCACCACCGAGGAGGAGGCTACGCTGGTCAAGACCCTGTGCCGCTTCGGTGAGCGCGTTTGCGCTGCGATCGCGGACTACGAGCCCAGCTATATCACGCGCTTCATTCTGGACGTTGCGGCGGCGTTTAACCGCTTCTATCACAACTGTCCGATCCTCTCGGCAACCGACCCCGAGGTGCGCGCGTCACGCCTGAAGCTCACGGCGGCAGCCAAGACCGTGCTTGGAAACGCATTTGACCTCATCTGCCTGAAAAAGGCTGAAAAGGTCTGATTTGTCTTGGTAGAGTGTTGCTTTATGAATGATATCGCACAGTATATTCGCCCGCAATTACTGGATAAATTTGAGTTTCAAAATTATGGTCATGCTTTGGAAATTTTGAATGAAGCTTTTCCTGTAGAGTGGAATGAACTGCAAGATTGTTTAGAGCAGTTGTCAATTTCTGTTGATGATTTAAAAGCTGCTGGTGGAAATGAAACCGCAATTCCTAAAAAATTTGACGATGTTTTGTATCCGTTAGGGTGGCGAGAAATTAGGATTACGGGCGATTTGTTGGTTAAATTATATCCGAGAAGAGGCACTAAAAGAGGATATTTCGCAGATCAACCGTCTGATGAAAAAATAATCGATGGATATATTGACGGTCATAATATCGATTTTATCAAAGACAAAGTTGCTTTTGATTTAGAGTGGAATAGCAAGGATCAGACCTTTGACCGTGATTTATTGGCAATGCGAACGTATTTTGATTGTGGTTTGATTGAGGTTGGAATTATTGTTACAAGATCGAAGGAATTGAATGATATTTTTAAAGAAATCACAGATAATAGCGGAAAACCGTTAATGCCCAAATATGGTGCAAGTACTACTTGGATGGGGAAATTGGAATATCGTTTAAAATCTCGTCGGAATGGTGGCTGTCCTATTTTGGCAATCGGTATTCGCAAATCTTGTGTAGAGGGGTATTGAGGATGGAAAAAACGATGTTGGAACTGACAATAGAGGATTTCCAAAGATATACCGAAGGGAAAAAATATAAAACAATATATGCAGATCCACCTTGGCAATTTCAAAATCGAACAGGCAAAGTTGCTCCGGAGCATAAACGATTGAATCGTTACGGCACAATGAAACTTGAAGATATTATGCAATTGCCTATATCAAGTGTTGCAGCCGAAAAAGCACATTTGTATTTATGGGTGCCCAATGCGTTATTGCCGGAAGGATTGGCGGTAATGAAAGCATGGGGATTTGAGTATAAAACCAATATTATATGGGAAAAAGTCAGAAAAGACGGTATGCCTGACGGTCGAGGTGTTGGTTTCTACTTTAGGAATGTAACTGAAATTCTGTTGTTTGGAATTAAGGGAGATAAAAATCGAACCTTGGATGCCGGCAGATCGCAGGTGAATTTGGTTCGCGCCATGAAGCGTGAGCATTCAAGAAAACCCGATGAGTTTATTCCACTGATCGAAAATTGTTCTTCCGGTCCCTATTTGGAATTGTTTGCAAGAGGAAATCGTGAAGGTTGGGATATGTGGGGGAATCAAGCGAGCGATGATTATGAACCTACATGGAATACATATGCTAATCATACCGTAGCCGCAAATCAACAAAATAAAAATGATGAAAACGAAGAATAAGGGAGTATAAATCATGTCCGGACATAGCAAATGGGCGAATATCAAGCATAAGAAGGAAAAGACCGATGCCGCAAGAGGTAAGATCTTTACCAAGATCGGTAAGGAGATCACCGTAGCGGTCAAGGAGGGCGGCGGCGATCCCGTTTCCAACTCCAAGCTGCGCGACCTGATCCAGAAGGCAAAGGCGAACAACGTGCCCAACGATAACATCGAGCGTTGCATCAAAAAGGCAATGGGCGCGACGAGCGAAACCTACGAGGAGGTCGCTTACGAGGGCTACGGCCCCGCAGGCGTTGCCGTCATCGTGACCGCCACCACCGACAACCGCAACCGTACCGCAGGGAACGTGCGCTCCTATTTCTCCAAATACCACGGCAACATGGGTCAGACCGGTTGCGTGGGCTACCTCTTTACCGACGTTGGCGAGATCGTGATCAACAACGAGGACGGCGACGTGGACGAGGACAAGCTGATGGAGCAGGCACTTGAAGCGGGTGCTGCCGACTTCAAGGCAGAGGGCGACGTGTTCGTTATTACCACTGAGCCAGACGACGTTTACGGCATCCAGGAGGATCTGAAGAACGCGGGCTACGAGATCCTCTCGGCAGAAAAGACCAAGCAGGCGTCGAATTACGTTACTCTTGACAACGAGGATGATATCAAGTTCATGAATCTTCTGATCGAAAAGCTCGAAGAAGACGACGACGTCATGGACGTTTATCACAACTGGGAAAATTGTGATTGATGGGAGATAGACCTCGGAGAGGAGGGGGAACTTCTTGCAAGAAGTTCCCCCACAAAAACATAAATTTTTTAAAAAGCTCTTGACAAATACTTTTTTGCGTGCTATAATAGGCGCAAGTTCATAAAAAAGGCTGTGACGAAGAAGGTCGAGCAGGCGCACTTACAGAGAGTCGGGATTGGTGTGAACCGACAGTGCAAGCGTTCAAGCACCCATCACTTCCGAGCCGAAGGCTCCAAAGGGCAACCGAGTAGAGCGCTTCCGTGATTGCTGCGTAAAGGCATAGGAATTGTCGGATTCCGAGAGTG
Organism: Eubacteriales bacterium; assembly: GCA_045597145.1. Classification (GTDB taxonomy): domain Bacteria; phylum Bacillota; class Clostridia; order Oscillospirales; family CAG-272; genus UMGS1865. The sequence continues at coordinate 13,460 of JAZODU010000060.1, read as the reverse complement.
GCGATGATAGCATCGCAATTTGAGTGGTACCGCGAGTGTTTTACACCCGTCTCAAAGAAAAATCTTTGAGACGGGTTTATTTATTTTTTTTCCAAGGAGGGAACAACAATGGCAATCATCGAATCAGAAAAGCTGAAAGAGGTCGCTTTGCGAATTCGAGAGATGCGCGAGATCTTCGACTATACCGAAGAAACGATGGCAGAGAAGACGGAGGTAAGCGTTGAGGCATACCGCCAGTACGAGAAGGGCGAGCTGGATTTTCCGTTCACGTTCATTCACAAGTGCTCTCTTGCGTTCGGTATCGGTATTACGGATCTGCTTGAGGGACGCAGCGCACACCTGTCGTCCTACACCGTGACCCGCCGCGGTCAGGGACAGCAGACCGCTAAGGAGGACGGCATTGAAATTTCCAACTTAGCCCCCATGTTCCGCAAAAAGATCGCAGAGCCTTACTGGGTTCGCTACGAATACAACCCTGCACTCCAGAACAAGCCCATTCACCTGACCAAGCACTCCGGGCAGGAGTTCGACTTCGTCATGAAGGGCAGACTCAAGGTGCAGATCGGTGACAACATCGAGTATCTCGGCGAGGGTGACAGCATCTATTACAACAGTAGCACTCCGCACGGTATGGTCGCCGTTGACGGCGTGGACTGCCTGTTCGTGGCAGTCGTTCTGCCGGGTGAGAACGAAAAGGAAACCGTGATCCGCGACACGCTGATCCCGACGCGAAACGTCAACCGTGAGTTGGTTTGCGATCACTTCATTTCCACCGCCGAGGACGAAAACGGCTTCTTGCAGGCGATCGATTTCCACGGCGACGACAAGTTCAACTTCGGCTTTGACGTGGTCGATGCGATCGCAAAGAAGGATCCCGACAAGCTGGCAATGCTCCATATCTCCAAGGACAAGGTCGAGCGTCGCTTCAGCTTCAAGGATATGAAAAAGGCATCTGCGCAGTGTGCAAACTACTTCAAGGCGCTCGGTATCAAAAAGGGCGACCGCGTTATGCTGGTGCTCAAACGTCACTACCAGTTCTGGTTTGCCATGGTCGGACTTCACAAGCTGGGAGCGGTGGCGATCCCCGCAACCAACCAGCTCCAGGCGCATGATTTTGAGTACCGCTTTGATGCGGCAGGCGTCAGCGCGATCATCTGTACCGCCGACGGCGACGTGGCGCATCAGGTAGAGCTGGCGCAGGAAAAGTGCCAGACCCTGACCACCAAGATTCTTGTGGGCGGCAAGCGCGACGGCTGGAGAGATTTCGACGAGGAGTTCGTGCTTTACAGCACGCATTTCTACCGCACCGAGGAAACGCCGTGCGGCGACGACCCGATGCTGATGTTCTTCACGTCGGGCACTACGGGATATCCCAAGATCGCGGCGCACACCTATAAATATCCCCTCGGTCACTACATCACCGCCAAATACTGGCACGGCGTCAGCGAGGGAAGCCTCCACTTTACCATCTCCGAAACCGGTTGGGGTAAGGCACTCTGGGGCAAGCTCTACGGACAGTGGCTCTGCGAGGGCGCGGTCTTTACCTACGATTTCGACCGCTTCTCCGCAGCGGACATTCTCCCCATGTTCGCCAAATACAACATCAGCACCTTCTGCGCCCCTCCCACGATGCTGCGCATGATGATCAAGGAGGATATCTCCAAGTACGATCTTTCCTCGATCCGCCATATGACCACCGCGGGCGAGGCACTCAACCCCGAGGTCTACCGTCAGTTTGAAAAGGCGACGGGCTTGCAGATCATGGAGGGCTTTGGACAGACCGAGCTGACCTTGACCATCGCAAACCTCATCGGCGGAACGCATAAGCTGGGCTCGATGGGTAAGCCCGTGCCGTTGTACGACGTTGACATCGTCGATCCCGACGGCAATCCCGTTGCCGACGGTGAGGTGGGAGAGATCGTCGTTCACACCGATAAAAAAGTACCTTGCGGGCTCTTCGCGGGCTACTATCGCAATTCGGAAAAGACTGCCGAGGTATGGCATGACGGTATGTACCACACGGGAGATACTGCATGGCGCGATGAGGACGGTTTCTACTGGTACGTCGGTCGCGTGGACGACGTCATCAAATCCTCGGGCTACCGCATCGGTCCCTTCGAGATCGAAAGCGTCATCATGGAGCTGCCTTATGTTCTGGAGTGCGGCGTGTCCGCAATGCCCGACGAGGTCAGAGGTCAGATCGTCAAGGCATCGATCGTTCTGACCAAGGGAACCGAGCCTACGGAGGAGCTGAAGAAGGAGATCCAGAACTACGTCAAGGAGCACACCGCACCCTACAAATATCCTCGTGTGGTCGTATTCCGCGACGAGCTTCCCAAGACCATCAGCGGTAAGATCCAGAGAAACAAGCTTTGATCGCGATGTGCTGTTGATTTTGCGTAAAAAAATCGAAAAAAGTATTGACAAACCCAAAAAGATGTGATAAAATAACACATACTATTATAAAGGCGTTGACGAAAAGGATACAAATATCGTAAACCTTGCAGAGAGTTGGCGGTCGGTGCAAGCCAATGGGCGGATATTTGCGTCGGTAGTTTCCGAGCCGAAGGGAAGAACCGGTGCGTGACACCTCAGTAGAACCCTTCCGTGATTGCTGCGTAAAGGCATAGAGGTTGTTCGACCTCAAGAGTGGCGACAGGGTCGCAATTTGAGTGGTACCGCGGGTGTTACAGGCACTCGTCTCAAGGTTATTTTTGCTTTGGGGCGAGTGCCTTTTGCGTCCCGAAAGGAGAGAACAGAGATGAAACAAATGAGCGGACTGGATTTCAAGATACGGGAGATGGCGGCGCGTATCCGCGAGCTGCGCGAGATCACGCGGTACACCCCCGAGGAAATGGCGGCAAAGACCGACGTGACGGCAGAGGAGTATCTTGCCTGCGAAAACGGGCAGAGCGACCTCAACTTCGCGTTTATCTATCGTTGTGCGCTGGCGTTCGGCGTCAACGTTACCGATATCATCGACGGCGTCAGCCCCACGCTGAAATCCTATACCGTCACGCGTAGCGGTGCGGGACAGCGCATCGAGCAGGCGCACGGAATGATTTATTACAACCTTGCGCACGCATTCCAGAACCGTATCGCCGAGCCCCTTTACGTGCGCTCGGAGTACGACGAGGAGGCACAGCACCGTGACATCGAGCTGACCACGCACGCGGGTCAGGAATGTGACATCGTCATTTCGGGTCACCTGATGGTGCAGGTGGGCTCTCACAAGGAGGTTCTGCACGCGGGTGACAGCATCTACTACGACAGTAGCACGCCTCACGGAATGATCGCCGTGGACGGACAGGATTGCGAGTTTTACGCGATCGTTCTCAATCCCACGGGCGAGCCGATCCCCGAGCTGACCCCTGCGAAGCTCGTGAAGGGAACTGCCGTTCCCGTCAAGGATACCAAGGAGCGTATCTATCAGAAATACATCGACGTGATGGAAAACGAGAACGGAACGCCGCTTTCCGTTAAGTTCAAAAACACCGAGCATTTCAACTTTGCCTTCGATCTGGTTGACGAGCTGGCGGCAAAGGAGCCCGAAAAGCTCGCAATGCTCCACGTTTCAAACGACAAGACCGAGCGCCGCTTCACCTTCAAGGACATCAAGCGCGCATCGGCACAGTGCGCAAACTACTTCAAGTCCCTCGGCATCAAAAAGGGCGACCGCGTGATGCTGGTGCTCAAGCGTCACTATCAGTTCTGGTTTGCTATGCTGGGGCTGAACAAGCTCGGCGCGATCGCCATTCCCGCACCCAATCAGTTGCAGGAGCACGACTTTGAATACCGCTTCCAAGCGGCAGGCGTTTGCGCGATCCTTTGCACGGCGGACGGCGACACGGCGCGGCAGGTCGAGCTTGCCGCAAAGAACGCCTCCGAATTGAAGCATCTGATCATGGTCGGCGGCGAGCGCGAGGGCTGGCGTAACTTCGACGAGGAATATACGCTGTACAGCTCGCACTACAATCGCACGGCAAACGCACCCGGCGGCGACGACCTGATGCTGATGTTCTTCACGTCCGGCACCACGGGATACCCCAAGATCGCCGCGCACAACTACAAATACGCACTGGGACACTTCCACACCGCGAAATATTGGCACAACGCCGACCCCGACGGCTTGCACTTCACCATCTCCGACACCGGCTGGGCAAAGGCAATGTGGGGTAAGCTCTACGGTCAGTGGCTCTGCGAGGCGGCAACCTTCGTTTACGACTTTGACCGCTTCGACGCGGCGGATATCCTTCCCATGTTCGCAAAATATCAGATCACGACCTTCTGCGCACCTCCCACGATGCTGCGCATGATGGTCAAGCAGGATATTTCCAAATACGACCTCTCCTCGGTCAAGCATATGACCACCGCTGGAGAAGCACTCAACCCCGAGGTCTACCGCCAGTTTGAAAAGGCGACGGGGCTACAGATCCTTGAGGGCTTCGGACAGACCGAGAGCACCATGATCATCGGTAACATGATCGGAGCCCCCCACAAGATCGGCTCGATGGGTAAGCCCGCACCGATCTACGACGTCTCTCTTATGGATGCCGACGGCAATTCCGTTGCGGTCGGTGAGAGCGGCGAGATCGTCGTCAACGTCAAGGACGGCGCGCCCTGCGGACTCTTTACGGGATACTACCGCGACGCGGAAAAGACCGCCGAGGTATGGCACGACGGCTACTACCACACGGGCGACGTTGCGTGGTGCGATGAGGACGGCTTCTACTGGTACGTCGGCCGTGCCGATGACGTTATCAAGTCCTCGGGCTATCGCATCGGTCCTTTCGAGATCGAAAGCGTCATCATGGAGCTTCCTTACGTCCTTGAGTGCGGCGTTTCCGCCGCGCCCGACGAGGTCAGAGGTCAGATCGTCAAGGCGTCGATCGTCCTGACCAAGGGAACCGAGCCCACCGAGGCACTCAAAAAGGAGATCCAGAATTACGTCAAGGAGCACACCGCTCCCTACAAATACCCCCGTCTGGTCGTGTTCCGCGATGAATTACCCAAAACGACCAGCGGAAAGATCCAGAGGAACAAGCTATGATGAACAAGCGCGTATTGCTTCTGTGCGGACATTACGGTAGCGGCAAGACCAACATCGCGGTCAATCTTGCCATGTGTCTGTCACAGCAGTATCCGCGCGTGACCATCGCGGATCTGGACATCGTCAATCCGTATTTCCGAACCAAGGACAGCTCAAAGGATTTTGACGACGCGGGCATCCGCCTGATCTGCTCGGAATATGCCAACACGAACGTCGACATTCCCGCGCTGCCGCAGGATCTGTATGCGATTACGGACGACCGCGGTATGCGCGTGATCGTGGACGTGGGCGGTGACGACCGCGGTGCGCTGGCACTCGGACGCATCACGCCCGCCCTCATTGAGGAGAACGACTACGAAATGCTCATGGTCATCAACGGCTACCGTCCCTTGACGCGCGACGCAGAATCCACCCTTGAGGTCATGCGCGAGATCGAGGACGCGTGCCGTATCCGCTTTACGGGGCTGGTCAACAACTCCAACCTCGGACGCGAAACCACCGCCGAGGACGTCTTGTCAAGCGTGATGTATGCCGAATCGGTTTCCGCAGCAAGCGGCTTGCCGATCCTTATGACCTCGGTTGACGAGCGGCTTGTGGAGGAGCTGAACGGAAAAATTGCCAATCTCTTTCCTCTGCAACTGCAGAAGAAACTGTAATACAGAATGAAAAGGAGTACATACAATGGCTAAATTAACATTCAAAACAGACAATTGTAAGGGCTGTGGACTTTGCGTGGACGCATGTCCCAAAAAGGTTTTGCGCCTCTCGCCCGATAAGATCAACAAAAAGGGGCATCATCCCGTCGAGGCAGAGAAGCCCGAGGCGTGCATCGGATGCGCATTTTGCGCTACCATGTGTCCCGATTGCATCATCACAGTAGAAAAGTGAGGGAATAACAATGGCAGATAAGGTATTGATGAAAGGCAACGAGGCGATCGCCGAGGCGGCACTTCACGCAGGCTGCAGACATTATTTCGGCTATCCGATCACGCCGCAGACCGAGATCGCGGCTTACATGGCAAAGAGAATGCCCAAGATCGGCGGCTGCTTCCTCCAGGCGGAGAGTGAGATCGCCGCAATCAACATGGTTTACGGCGTTGCAAGCGCGGGCTACCGCGTCATGACCTCCTCCTCCAGCCCCGGAATCTCGCTCAAGAGCGAGGGGCTCTCCTATCTGGCAGGCTCGGATCTGCCCGCACTGGTCGTCAACGTACAGCGCGGCGGCCCCGGACTTGGCGGTATTCAGCCCAGCCAGTCCGACTATTTCCAGGCAACCAAGGGCGGCGGACACGGCGACTTCCGTATGATCGTGCTGGCTCCCGCATCGGTGCAGGAAATGGCAGAACTGACCGTCAAGGGCTTTGAGCTGGCAGACACCTACCGCATGACCGCAATGATCCTGGCGGACGGTACGATGGGTCAGATGATGGAGCCCGTGGCACTAGACGATCTGGTCGTCAAGCCCTCGCCCGAGAAGCCTTGGGCAACGACGGGTACGAAAATGGCGCGCCCGCACAACATTACCAACTCGCTCTCCCTCGTCCCGGACGAGCTGGAGCAGCTCAACTTCGCACGCTTCGAGCGTTACCGTACCGTTGAGGAAAACGAGGTCATGTATGAGGAGTACATGATGGAGGATGCAGAGATCTGCATCGCCGCATTCGGTATCGCCGCACGCGTTTCCAAGAACGCGATCAACGAAGCAAGACGAGAGGGTATCAAGGTCGGTATGATCCGTCCCATCACCCTCTGGCCGTTCCCCAAGACACCGTTCCGCCGCGCGGCAGATCAGGTCAAACAGATCATCTCCGTCGAGCTTTCGATGGGACAGATGATCGAGGACGTGCGTCTGGCGTCGGAGTGCCGCGTTCCCGTAACGCTGTGCAACCGCGTGGGCGGCATGATCCCGTCCCCCGAACAGGTGCTTGAGGCAATCAAAAAAGCCGCACAAGGAGGTGCAAACTAATGGCAGTCGTATTTGAAAAGCCGCACGCATTGGCTGACGTGCCGATGCATTATTGCCCCGGCTGTACCCACGGTATCGTTCACCGTCTGGTGGCTGAGGTCATTGACGAATTGGGCATTGAAGGGAAGACCATCGGTGTCGCTCCCGTCGGATGCTCGGTTATGGCGTATAACTATTTCAACTGTGATATGATCGAGGCGGCGCACGGTCGTGCTCCTGCCGTTGCAACCGGTGTCAAGCGCGCCAATCCCGACGAGCACATCGTGTTCACCTATCAGGGTGACGGTGACCTGGCGTCGATCGGTATGGCAGAAACCGTTCACGCGGCGGCTCGTAACGAGAACATCACCATCATCTTTATCAACAACGCGATCTACGGTATGACGGGCGGTCAGATGGCACCCACCTCGCTTCCCGGTCAGGTCACGCAGACCTCGCCCTACGGACGCGATACCAAGGCTTGCGGCTTCCCGATCCGCGTATGCGAGATGCTGTCCGAGCTGGACGGCCCCGAATATCTCGAGCGCGTCACGGTCAACAGCGTCAAGAACGTCAAGAACGCCAAGAAGGCGATCAAGAAGGCGTTCCAGAACCAGATCGACGGCAAGGGCTTTTCTCTGATCGAGGTTCTTTCCACCTGTCCCACCAACTGGGGCATGACGCCCGCAAAGGCGCTGGAATGGATCAACGAGAAGATGATCCCGTACTATCCTTTGGGTGTTTACAAGGACAGAAGCGCAAAGGAGGAGGCAGAGAAATGAGCACGAAGCAAATGCTGTTTTCAGGCTTTGGCGGTCAGGGAATCCTGTTCGTTGGAAAATTTATCGCATATAAGGGACTGATCGAGGAGAAGCAGGTCAGCTGGCTCCCGTCCTACGGGCCCGAGATGCGCGGCGGTACGGCAAGCTGCAGCGTCATCGTCAGCGACGAGCCTGTCGGCTCTCCCATCGTTTCCACCCCCGACGTGCTGGTGGCAATGAACCTGCCCTCGCTTGACAAATTTGAAGCAAGCGTTGCAGAGGGCGGCATGATCGTTTACGATTCTACCCTGATTGAAAGACCCATAGTACGCACCGACGTCAAGGCGTTCGCAATTCCCGCTACGCGTCTTGCAAGCGAGAACGGAATGCCCACGCTGGCAAACATGATTATTGCAGGCAAGATCCTCAAGGAGCTGGGTGAGTTCGATGAGAACGCGATCAGAGCGGCTCTCTCCAAGGTCATCTCCGCCAAGCGTGCGGATATGCTGGAGGTCAATCTCAAGGCAATGTGCATCGGCGCGGAGAACTGAAACGCGCGGAAAGGACTGAAAGATGAATATTTCAATTACAAAAAACACCGCTCCCAAGGTAAAGCCCGAGAGCAGTACGCTGGGATTCGGTCAATTCTTTACCGATCATATGTTCATGATGGATTGGTCGGCTGAAAAGGGCTGGTACGATGCACGCATCGTGCCCTTCGGCCCCATCGCCCTCCATCCCGCATCCACTGTTCTTCACTATGGCTCGGAGATATTCGAGGGACTTAAGGCATACCGCCGTGCCGATGGCAAGGTTCAGCTCTTCCGCCCCATCGAAAACATCCGCCGTATGAACAACTCGGCAGAGCGTCTGTGCCTGCCGCAGATCCCCGAGGAGGATATGATGCAGGCACTGACCGCGCTCGTCTCTCTCGAGCAGGATTGGACGCCCTCCGCTCCCGGTACGTCGCTCTATCTGCGTCCGTTCCTCTACGGTAACGACGAAACGCTGGGCGTTCACGCGGTTCACAACGCGACCTTCGCGATCATCGCATCTCCCGTCGGAAGCTACTATAAGGAAGGCATCAACCCCGTCAAGATCATGATCGAGGACGAGGACGTGCGTGCTGTCCGCGGCGGTACGGGATACGCAAAGTGCGGCGGTAACTACGCCGCAAGTAACCGTGCAGGCGAGAGAGCGGCGCAAAAGGGATACTCTCAGGTGCTGTGGCTCGACGGCGTTGAGCGCAAGTACATTGAGGAAGTCGGTGCTATGAACGTCATGTTCAAGATCGGCGATGAGATCGTCACTCCGATGCTTTCGGGATCCATTCTGCCCGGTATCACGCGCAAATCCTGCATCGAGGTGCTTAAGCAGAAGGGCTACAACGTCAGCGAGCGTTTGCTTTCGATCGACGAGCTCGAGGCTGCAATGGAGAGCGGAAAGCTCGAGGAGGCTTGGGGCTGCGGTACGGCGGCTGTCATTTCTCCCATCGGCGAATTCTGCTATAAGGGCGTCAAGTACGCCGTCAACAACGGTGAGATCGGAAAGGTCTCGCAGGAGCTTTACGATACGCTTACGGGTATCCAGTGGGGCAAGATCGAGGACAGCTTCGGCTGGACGCAGATCGTAGAATAATATACGAAGGGAAGCGCACGGCAGTGACGCTTCCTTTTTTTGAAAAAAGTGCAAAAAAGTTAAAAAAGCCCTTGACAAAAGGGGATGCAGGTGGTATAATAAAACATATTTTTCAAATGCGTTGAAGGAATTATTTCTTTTCGGTACGTCCGTGCAGAGAGATGGTGGTCGGTGCGAGCCATTAGGGCGGGAAAAGAAAGCCTCGTTCCGGAGCAGGATCGCAGAACCGTTCAGTAAGCGATTCCCGGCATGCACCGTTATCATAGCAAAAGGCTTGATAGAGCCTGTGAGGTGACCGACTTCGATCGGTAACCGGGGTGGTACCGCGAATGTTGAAATTCGTCCCCGAGGTGGATTTATCGTCCGCTTCGGGGATTTTTGTTTCACGTTCCCGGAGCCATGAAAGGAGAACAACATGAAACAGATCAGAATTGCAGACACAACACTTTGCCGCGAGGGAAGCGCATTCAGCTTCAAGGAAAAGATCGAGATCGCGCGTCAGCTGGAGAAGCTGGACGCCGACGTGATCGAAATGCCCGCGATCGACAACGTCAGAACCGATACGCTCCTGATCCGCACGATTTCCACGTTCGTCAAAAAGAGTGTGATCTCGGTGGCGGCAGGTATGAGTGTGGAGAGCGTGGAAAACGCGGCAGCGGCACTTGCAACCGCCAAGCATCCGCAGATCCGCATCGAGCTGCCGGTGTCGCCCGTTGGCATGGAGTATACCTGTCACAAAAAGCCCGATAAGATGCTCGCGTACATCGAAAAAATCGTCGGTGTGGCACGCGCAAAATGCGAACAGGTGGAATTTTGCGCGCTGGATGCAACGCGCGCTGAGCCTGCATTCCTGAAAAAGGCGATCGATACCGCCGTGGCGGCAGGTGCTTGCACGATCACGGTGTGCGACAACGCCGCCGAGAAAATGCCCGATGATTTTGCGGCGTTCGTGACAGAGATCGTTGTATGCACGACCGTTCCCGTGTTTGTCCGTTGCGATAACAAAAACGGCATGGCGACCGCTTGTGCCATTATGGCGGTCCGCGCTGGAGCTTGCGGTGTCAAGACCTCGGCAGGCGACGAGGGCGTTTCCTTGGAAAGCTTTGCAACGATGGTCAAGAATTGCGGCGTGAGCTACGGCTTTGAAAGCGGACTCCGCTATACCGAGCTGCATCGCATCGTCAAGCAGATCGCGTGGGTGCTGGAAAACGCAAAGAACGACAAGAGCACCGTGACCGTCACGGCAAACGACACCGAGATCTATCTGGACGCCAAGGACGACCAGGACGCCGTTTCCGCGGCTGTGGCAAGCCTTGGGTACGATCTGTCGGTTGAGGATCGCGTCAAGGTCTATGAGGAATTTTTGCGCGTTGCCGACAAGAAGCGCGTGGGCGCGAAGGAGCTGGAGGCGATCGTCGCAAGCGTGGCACTGCAGGTGCCGGCAACCTATCAGATGGTCTGCTACGTCGTCAACAACGGCAATATCATTTCCTCCACCGCGCAGGTAACCTTGGAAAAGGAAGGGAAGCAGACCACGGGTGTTTGCATCGGTGACGGACCGATCGATGCCGCCTTCCGCGCGATCGAGCAGATCATCGGACATCACTACGAGCTGGACGATTTTCAGATCCAGGCAGTGACCGAGGGCAAGGAAGCAATGGGCTCGGCGCTCGTCAAGCTCCGCTCCGACGGAAAGCTCTATTCGGGCAACGGTATTTCCACCGATATCATCGGTGCCAGCATCCGTGCCTATATCAACGCGGTCAATAAGATCGTTTACGAGGAGGCGACCGTATGAAATTTTCATTTTCCACAAAGGGGTGGCACGGTCATACCTTTGAAGAATTCTGCGAGATCGCCGAGAGTATGAATTTCGCAGGCATCGAGCTGCATAATATCCACAACAAACTCTTTACCGATAAAAACGGCGCGTTCCACGACTACGCCGCGGCGGCAACCCTGCGCAAGCTTTATGAAAAGAAGCTGCAGATCCCGTGCATCGACGCGATCTGCGACCCCGCAGACGCATCCGCCAAGGACGCAAATCTGTCCGAGCTGCGCAGATGTATGGAGATTGCAAAGAATCTGCACATTCCGTATATCCGTATCCGCGCAAACGCGCAAGCGGACGCGGGCGCGGCGGTTGAAAACGTGGCAAGCGTGATCGAGGAGATCCTGCCCGAGGCAGAGGCGTGCGGCGTGACCCTGCTTTTGGAAACTGCGGGGCTGTTTGCCATGACGCTGAAGCTGCGCGACCTGTTGGAGCGCTTCGCCTCCGATAATCTCGCCGCCCTCTGGAATTTCTCCGCCGCGTATCTCGGCGGCAAGGAATCCTCCGAAACCGTGATCCGAAACCTTGGCGCATACGTGCGTCACGTGCATATCAGCGACGTTTTGCAGACCGAGGACGGCGTGGAGCATTGCCTTGTCGGTGAGGGCGAATTGCCGATCAAGGATATGATGCTGGCACTGCGCTCGGTCAACTACGACGGCTTCCTTTCGCTCGTCTGGGATCCCGCATGGTGCGAGGAGCTGGACGATATGGAGATCATCTTCTCGCAGTTCGTCGGCTTTATGCGCCAGTTCAGCGACCCGTCGCGCAACGAAAGCACGCTCTACTACAACCGCGCGCACACGGGTAAGTTCGTTTGGAAAAAGGATCTTCTGATCGACCTGACCTTCTCCGAGGTGCTGGATCGCATGGTCGAGGAGTTTCCCGACCAGTACGCGTTCAAGTATACAACTCTGGATTACACCCGCACCTACAGCGAGTTCCGCGACGACGTGGACGAATTTGCACGTTCGCTCATCGCTCTGGGCGTTAAAGCGGGCACGCACGTGGCGGTCTGGGCGTCCAACGTGCCGCAGTGGTATATCGCGTTCTGGGCAACCGTAAAGCTTGGCGCGGTCCTGGTAACCGTCAACACCGCATACAAGATCCACGAGGCGGAATATCTGCTCAAGCAGTCGGATACGCATACGCTGATTTTGACCGAGGGCTCGAAGGATACCCACTACGGCAAGATCATCGCGGAGCTTTGCCCCGAGCTTGAAAAGAACAAGGTTGGCGCCCCTCTGCACAGCAAGCGTCTGCCGTTCTTGCGCAACGTCATCACGGTCGGCTTCCGTCAGAAGGGCTGCATGGATTGGAACGACGCGCTGGCGCGTTCCACGCAGGTGCCCGTCAGCGAGGTCTGGCGCATGGCGGCGGCGGTCGATAAGGACGACGTCTGCAATATGCAGTATACTTCGGGCACGACGGGATTCCCCAAGGGCGTTATGCTGACGCACTACAACGTCGTCAACAACGGTAAATATATCGGCGACCATATGGATCTGTCCACCGCAGACCGCATGATGATCCAGGTCCCCATGTTTCATTGCTTCGGTATGGTGCTTTCCATGACCGCGTCCATGACGCACGGTACGACCATGCTGCCGCTTCCGTATTTCTCGCCCAAGCCCGCTTTGGCGTGCGTGCATAACGAGCATATTACCGCGTTTAATGGCGTGCCCACCATGTTTATCGCCATGATGGAGCACGAGGATTTCCCGAAAACCGACTTCTCGCATATGCGCATCGGTATTATGGCAGGCTCGAACTGTCCCGCAGACCTGATGAAAAAGGCGACCGAGGTCATGAACATGACCGAGATCGTGTCGGTCTACGGGCAAACCGAGGCGTCGCCGGGATGCACCATGAGCAGCTATTACGACTCTCTTGAGGTGCGTACAGAAACCGTCGGAAGCGCATTTGCCAACGTCGAATGTAAGATCGTCGATCCCGAAACGGGCGAGGATCTTCCCGACAACTGCGACGGCGAGTTCGTTGCCCGCGGTTACAACATTATGAAGGGCTACTACAAAATGCCCGAGGCTACAGCGGCAGCAATAGACCGCGACGGCTGGCTCCATACCGGAGATCTCTGCCGCAGACTTCCCGACGGAAACTACAAGGTTACGGGAAGAATCAAGGATATGATCATCCGCGGCGGTGAGAACATTTATCCCAAGGAGATCGAGGATTTCATCTACACCCATCCCAAGGTAAAGGACGTTCAGGTCA
>JAZODU010000059.1:0-45879 GCA_045597145.1 Eubacteriales bacterium | reverse complement strand
CGGCAGCTTACACGCTTCTCTGCACCACGTCTCTTCAAAGAAATTGCACTCCCGCGCTGACACTCCTCGGCTTTTCTGCAGTCATCGCCTGTGCTCTCATGAATGGGCACTACTATTTTGACGCAACCCTGGAAATGAACGCCCCCATCAAGGTCACGATTCAAACAGCTTTGCTCTTTGCAATGCTCTACTACACCGCAGAGCTTCGCTATCTGCTGGGAAGGCAGAAGGATAAGCTCTATCTCGCACTCTCCATGATCACACTCTCCGCTTCCTCCCTTCCTATGATTTCGATCATCGTCGCATTCTGCATCGGACGCGTCTCTCGCATCGATTGTCTTGCAGGCGCCATCCTCTCCCTCGGCATTGCCCTGACGATACTCTTTCGTGTATTTCTCCTGCTCTCCGCACAAAAGAGAGCCCCCAAAGAGGAAATCAATTCGGAGGCTGATACCGAGCTCCCTGAAAATACTGAAAATACTGAAAATACTGAAAATAGTGAAGTTCTTGACAACATCGATTCCACAAGCATTCCCGGAAAGGAGGAGCATGAAGAAGAATGAACGCCAACGTACGCCTCCAATGGTTGCATAAGAAGCTGACCATGAAAAGTTATCCCAACGCACAGCGCTTGGCAGAGCGCTTCGGCATCTCCCACCGTCAGGCACAGCGCGACTTTGACTATCTGCGCCGCGAGCTTGGAGCACCTGTGGCATACGATAACAGTCGCAAGGGCTTTTATTACGAGGAATCCTACGTTCTTCCCGTGCTTTTGACCTCCGACAACGACGAGCTTTATATCCCCGAGGTATTCAACGTACACTCTCACCAGGAGTTGGGAGCAGATGAATCCATCATTCAGATGCAGATCCCTTACTCGGCAACGATCGAGATCAAAAACAAGCTCACCGCGCTGGAATTGAGCAGTTACATCGTGGCAAAAGAGCCGCGCGACCGCTACGTCTGCGAGTTCCACAGCATTGAAAAATTCCTCGGGCTTCTGCTCTCGCTGGACGCCGATTTCCGCATCTTCGAGCCCTACTGGCTCCGCGAGCGCATTCTCCGCTCCGCCCGCCGCGTTGTGGCGAACAACGAGGATTTGGAGGGGTAAAGGATTTTATGGGGAGAGGGAGACCTTTTTAAGAAAAAGGTCTCCCTCTCCCCATACCCCTCTCCCTCTAAAACCTTTTCGCAAAAGAGCACGCCCCCGACGGCGGTGTCTTAACAACACCGCCGTCGGGGGCGTGTACGCTTCTGCGAAGCGCATTTTCGGTTAAGGCGTATTTTGTGTCATCAAAAACGAACCTTCGTGAGCACTTGGGATATGGGGGAACTTCTCTCAAGAAGCTCTCCCCACAAAAATATCACTTCAACTTAGCCAACGCAGCAACGACACCTGCGAGGTTCTCCTGATACTTGGCAAGCTTTGCACGCTCGGCATCAACGACGGCGGCGGGAGCCTTTGCCACAAATCCCTCGTTGGAGAGCTTGCCGGACAGGCGTGCGATCTCACCCTCGAGCTTTTTCTGCTCGGCGGACAGGCGCGTGCGCTCCTTTTCGGTGTCCACAAGATCGGACAGCGGCAGGTAAACAGTTGCGGAATCGGTGATGATCTGCACGGCGTTGTCGGCAGAAACCACGCTCTCGTCAAAGGACGCGGCAACCTCGACCTCGGAGGCAGACGCCAGACGCGCAAAGAACGCGTGCGTGCCCTCGCCGAAGGAGCCGGGATACGCGGTTGCGATATAGACCTTTGCCTTGCGGGACGGAACGACGTTCATCTCGTTGCGGCGCAGGCGGATCGCCTTGATCGCAGCGATCACGCGCTCCAGCTCCAGCGATTCGATCGGAAATTCGGGCGTTGCCCCGGGCACGGGATAGTCCGCGATCACGATGCTCTCGGCAGCGTTTTCGCTATGCGGGAGTGCCTGATAGATCTCCTCGGTGATAAAGGGCATGAAGGGGTGCAGAAGCTTGAGCGTACCCGTAAGCACGTAGCACAGCACGTTCTGCGCCACCGGATTTCCGTCGCTGCCCTTATCGGAGAGTCTGCTCTTGGTCAATTCAATGTACCAGTCGCAGAAGATGTCCCAGATGAAGTCGTAGATCGCGCTGAGTGCCACGCCGATCTCATAGTGGTTCAAAGCGTTTACAACGGTGGAAACCGTCTTGTTGTACGCGGTCAGGATCCACTTGTCCTCGGGCGCGAGCGCGGACGCATCGGGGAGCTCGACCTTGTCGATGGTCAGATTCATACGCACGAAGCGGGACGCGTTCCAGAGCTTGTTGGCAAAGTTGCGCGCCGACTCCATCTTCTCGTCCGAGAAGCGCATGTCGTTTCCGGGCGAATTACCCGTGGACAGCGCAAAGCGAAGCGCGTCGGCACCGTACTTGTCGATGACCTCCAAAGGATCGATACCGTTGCCCAGCGACTTGGACATCTTTCTGCCCTGTGCGTCGCGCACAAGCCCGTGGATAAACACGGTGTGGAACGGCTCTTCGCCCATCTGCTCAAGCCCCGAAAAGATCATGCGGGCAACCCAGAAGAAGATGATGTCATATCCCGTAACAAGGACGCTGGTGGGATAGTATTTTGCAAGATCGGCGGTCTTTTCGGGCCAGCCCATCGTGGAGAAGGGCCAAAGTGCCGAGGAGAACCACGTGTCCAGCACGTCGTTTTCCTGATCGATGTGCGCGCCGCCGCACTTGGGACATACGGTGATATCCTCGCGGGACACGGTCATCTCTCCGCAATCGCGGCAGTAGAACGCGGGAATACGGTGACCCCACCAAAGCTGACGGGAAATGCACCAGTCATGGACGTTTTCCATCCAGTTGACGTAAATCTTGGAGAAACGCTCGGGCTCGAACTTGACCTTGCCGTCACGAACGACCTCCAGTGCAGGCTTTGCAAGGGGCTCCATCTTGACGAACCACTGGTCGGACGTGATCGGCTCGACCGTGGTGTGGCAACGGTAGCAGGTGCCCACGTTGTGCGCGTGCGGAACGGTCTTGACCAGATACCCCTCTGCCTCAAGGTCTGCCACCAAGACCTTTCTCGCTTCATAGCGATCCATGCCGCAGTACTTGCCGCCGTAGGAATTGATGGTCGCGTCGTCGTTCATGACCTTGACCACAGGAAGTCCATGACGCTGACCCACGAGGAAGTCGTTGGGGTCGTGCGCGGGCGTGATCTTCACGCAGCCCGTACCAAAGCCGATCTCAACGTATTCGTCTGCGATCACGGGGATCTCGCGGTTGACCATCGGCAAAATCAGCGTCTTGCCGATCAGATGCTTGGTCTTTTCGTCGTTCGGGTTGACCGCAACGGCGGTGTCACCGAACATGGTTTCGGGACGCGTGGTAGCCACCTCCACGTAGCCGTCCTCGCCCTTGATCGGATACTTGATGTGCCAGAAATTGCCGTTCTGCTCGGAGTATTCGACCTCAGCGTCGGAAAGCGCGGTGATACACTTGGGGCACCAGTTGATGATGCGGTTACCGCGGTAGATCAAGCCCTTTTCATAGAGGTTGACGAACACCTCGCGCACCGCACGGGAGCAGCCCTCGTCAAAGGTAAAGCGCTGACGGGTCCAGTCGCAGGACGCACCAAGCTTCTTCAGCTGTCCCGTAATGCGCGCCTCGTATTTATCCTTCCATTCCCAAACGCGCTCCAAAAACTTCTCGCGACCGAGGTCGTAGCGGGAAAGT
Organism: Eubacteriales bacterium; assembly: GCA_045597145.1. Lineage (GTDB taxonomy): Bacteria > Bacillota > Clostridia > Oscillospirales > CAG-272 > UMGS1865. Next base: position 42,168 of record JAZODU010000059.1, on the reverse strand, counting down.
CCCTCCTCAACACGCAGGCGCTCCTCGACCTTGATCTGCGTGGCAATGCCCGCGTGGTCGGTTCCGGGGATCCAGAGGGTGTTAAAGCCCTGCATTCTCTTGTAGCGCACCAGAATGTCCTGAAGCGTCTCGTCCAGGGCATGTCCCATGTGCAGCTGCCCCGTTACGTTGGGGGGCGGAATGACGACGGAGAAATGCTCCGCTTCGTTCTTGACGTCGGGCGTAAAATAGCCCTTTTCGCACCACGTGCGATAAATTCTGTCCTCAAACTCGCTCGGCGCGTATGTTTTTGGCAGCTCGTTGTACTGATCCATGACAGACCTCCTATATAAAATGACTTTGTTTACAAAAATAAAAAATCCCCCGTCCGTATCAGGACGTGGGAACACGCGGTACCACCTGATTTCACGCTTTCAAGGAAAACGCACACTCTCCCCTAACGGTGGGCACCGTCACCGACTACGCAAAGGCTACGCCTTCTTCCCCGATGCCGCTCGGGAGTGACTTCAACCGTGCTTGCCAAGGGCTTTCACCAACCGCCCTCTCTCTGCTGACTCGCTCCGATCTACTCTTCTCCGTCAACGCGCTTATGGATAGTATATCATAAAAGAAAGGACTTGTCAATGCAACTTTTGAATTTTTTCCATTTTATTGTGAAATCTGTTTTCTTCTCCCTTTTGCTGCCTCTCGGCGGGAGCCGGTCCCTGCCCTACGGGTTGAGCGTAAACAATCTCCCCCCTGTCCCAAAGCCCTCTCAGTCGCCTAACGGTGCCGGCTCTCCCAAAGGGCGAGCCTAACATAGCCTCCCACTTTGGAGGAAGTCGGAGTGCTGCACGGGGGGGCTTTCACCGCGCAGAACGCAAAAAAGCACCGCTGTGTTGGCGGTGCCTAATGGTTGTCGGCAATACATTTGCAGGCGAAAGTTCTTGAATGGTGTGTGGGGAAAACTTCTTGAAAGAAGCTTTCCCCACAAAAAATCACAAAATTTCTCCCAGCATCTCCAGCGCACGCATCGCGGCGGCGGTGCGCACCTCTGTGCGTGTCGCCCCCGTGGGTGCTGAAAAACGCTCGGTATGCACGCCGTCGGGCGTGGCAAGGGCAATATAGACCGTGCCGACGGAATCGGCATCGGTGCCGCCTCCGGGTCCCGCATAGCCCGTTGTGGAGAGCGCGTAGGTCGTACCGATCCGTGTGCGTGCGCCTGCCGCCATTGCCTCGGCGCAAGCGTAGCTGACCTCGGTATGCTCCTTGATGATCGCGGGATCAACACCCAACAGCGCGATCTTCACCTCGTTGGTGTAGGTCACGCACGCCCCCACGAACGCCGCAGACGAGCCTGCAATATCGGTGATGCACTTGGCGATCAGTCCGCCCGTGCAGGACTCCGCCGCAGCAAGCGTTTCGCCGCGCGCGGTCAAAAGACGCACGATCCTTTGTGCCCTCGCGCGCAGGGCGGCTGTTGAAATACGATTGTCTCTCATGTCGGTCTTTCCCTTTTGTTTGATTTTTTCGCGTCAGAAGCCTTCTCGGGTTGCCGAGAAAAGCCCCCACATCCGCGTTCCCTTACTCCAGCTCAAACGCGCCCGTATAGAGCTGATAATACTGTCCACGCTCGGCGATGAGCTTTTCGTGGTTGCCGCGCTCGATGATGCGACCGTGGTCAAGCACCATGATCACGTCGGAGTTGCGGACGGTGGAAAGGCGGTGCGCGATCACGAACACCGTTCTGCCCTTCATCAAGGCGTCCATACCGCGCTGAACGATCGCCTCGGTGCGTGTGTCGATCGAGGAGGTCGCCTCGTCAAGGATCATCACGGGCGGGTCTGCCACGGCGGCACGCGCGATGGCGATCAGCTGACGCTGACCCTGCGAAAGATTCGCCCCGTTACCCGAAAGCTCGGTCGCATATCCCTGCGGCAGGCGCGTGATGAAATCGTGCGCACCCGCAAGACGCGCGGCATTGATGCACTCCTCGTCGGTCGCGTCAAGCTTGCCATAGCGAATGTTATCAAGCACCGTGCCCGTAAAGAGGTTGGTTTCCTGCAAAACGATACCGAGCGAGCGGCGCAGGTCGCTCTTTTTGATCTTGTTGATATTGATGCCGTCGTAGCGGATCTTGCCGTCGGCAATGTCGTAAAAGCGGTTGATGAGGTTGGTGATCGTGGTCTTGCCCGCGCCCGTAGCGCCGACAAATGCCACCTTTTGCCCGGGCTCGGCGTAAAGACTGATATCGTGCAGAACCGTCTTGCCCTCCTCGTAGGCAAAGTCCACGTCGATCATCTCGACCTTGCCGCAAAGGCGCTGATAGGTCACCGTGCCGTCCGTATGCGGATGCTTCCAAGCCCACACGCCCGTGTGTCTGTCGGATTCCGTCAGCGTCCCGTCGGCGTTCTCGACCGCGTCCACAAGGGTCACGTAGCCCTCGTCTGCCTCCGGCTCGGCATCCATCAGGCTGAACACACGCTCCGCTCCCGCCAGAGCCATAACGACCGAGTTGATCTGCTGGGACACCTGATTGATGTTACCGGTAAACTGCTTTGCCATGGAAAGGAAGGACACGATGATGCCCGCGTCGATCAGAACGCTGCCCGTAAACAAGCTTTGAATACCGGGGTTGGGGAGGCTTGCCACCAGGAAGATCGAGCCGACCGTTGCCAGAATCACGTACAGGACGTTGCCGATGTTCATGATAATGGGACCGAGCATATTCGCGCTCGCGTTGGCGCGGTAAGCGTTTTCGTAAAGCTCTTTGTTGAGCGCGTCAAAATCCGCTTGGCTCGCGTCCTCGTGGCAGAACACCTTGACGACCTTTTGCCCGTTCATCATCTCCTGAACAAAGCCCTCCTGCCGACCGATGGACTTTTGCAGACGCACGAAGAATTTTGCGGAATTGCCTCCGAAAAATTTCGTAACCATCGCCATCAGCACCACGCCAAGGATCAGCACCAGCGTCAGCGGCAGACTGTAGTACAGCATGATAAAGAACACCGAAACCACGATCACGCCCGCGCGGATCAGCGTGGGCAGGGACTGCCCCACAAGCTGACGCAGGGTGTCAATATCGTTGGTGTAGCGGCTCATGATATCGCCGTGCTTGTTGGTGTCAAAATACTTGATCGGCAGATCCTGCATACGTGCAAACAGCGTCTTTCGCATCTTTCCGAGGAAGCTCTGCGTCACGCGCGCCATCAGCTGGGTCTCCAGCGTCACGGCAACGATCGACACCGCGTAAAAGCCGATCAGGATCATCACCTTGGGAACGATCAGCTCGGATGCCGCGCTCCACGAAAGCCCCTTCCCCACGCTGTAGGTGATCGCGTTCGTGACCTCGCGCAAAAAGATCGAGGGAATTGCCGCCGTGACCGCGGAAAACACGATGCACACGATGGATACGGGGATCAGGACGGGATAGTAGGAAAAGAGCATCTTCAACACGCGCCCAAGGGCTTTGGCGTTGAGCTTGCGCTTCATGGGAGGCTGCTTATTCATTCTCGTCACCTCCGTTCGTTTGCTGCTCGTAGACCTCGCGGTAGATCTCGCTCGTGCCGAGCAGCTCTGCGTGCGTGCCGCGCGCGGCGATCTTACCGTTCTCCATGACCAGGATCAGATCGGCGTGCTCCACCGAGGACACACGCTGTGCAATGATGATCTTGGTCGTTTCGGGAATGTACGCAGAAAAGCCTGCGCGAATGAGCGCGTCGGTCTTGGTGTCCACCGCGCTCGTGGAATCGTCCAGAATCAGAATCTTGGGCTTTTTGAGCAGCGCACGCGCGATGCAAAGGCGTTGCTTCTGCCCGCCCGACACGTTCGTGCCGCCCTGCTCGATCATTGTATCGTACCCGTCGGGGAAGGATGTGACGAACTCATGCGCCTGCGCCAGCTTGCAAGCCTCTGCAAGCTCCTCGTCGGTCGCGTTGGGGTTGCCCCATCGCAGATTTTCCTTGATCGTGCCCGAGAAGAGCAGGTTTTTCTGCAACACCATCGCCACGCTGTCGCGCAGCGCGTCGATGTCGTATTGGCGCACGTCCACGCCGCCAACCCTGACACTGCCCTCGCTGACGTCGTAAAGACGCGGGATCAGCTGCACGAGCGAGGATTTACTCGAGCCCGTACCGCCGATGATACCGACCGTCATACCCGCATCGACGTGCAGATCGATATCCGAGAGTGCGAACCGCTCCGCCGCCTCGGAATATTTAAAGCTGACGTTTTCAAAGTCGATCGAGCCGTCGGCAACCGCCGTGACGGGCTGCTCGGGGTTCTGCATCGAGGGCTCCTCGTCCAGCACCTCGCAGATACGCTTGGCGGATTCGGCGGACATAGTGAGCATGACGTAGATCATCGACAGCATCATCAGGGACATCAAAATCTGCATACCGTAGGTCAGCAGCGCCGAGATCTGCCCGATCTGCACGCCTCCGATGCCGTTGATCGCCATAAAGGAGCCCAGCAACAGCACCACCGTCATGTTGAAATACATGCAGAAGTTCATCAGAGGCGTATTGACCGCCACGATGCGCTCCGCGCGCGTAAAATCCTCGGTGATCGAGTCTGCCGCCCCGGCAAACTTCTCTTTTTCATGCTCCTCGCGCGAAAATCCCTTGACCACGCGCATCGCACGCACGTTTTCCTCAATGGACTCGTTGAGGCGGTCGTATTTCTTGAATACGCGGCGGAATGCAGGCATTGCATGGCGGCTGATCAGGAGCAAGCCGAACACCAGCACGGGGATCACGACCGCAAAGGTTGCGGCGAGCCAGCCGCCCATAAAGGCTGACATCGCAACCGAAAAGATCAGCATCAGAGGGCTTCGCACCGCCGTGCGAATGATCATCATAAACGCCATCTGCACGTTTGCCACGTCGGTGGTAACGCGCGTAACGAGCGAGGAGGAGGAAAAGCGGTCAATATTTCCAAAGCTGAAGGTCTGTACGCGCGCAAAAATATCGTGGCGCAGATTTTTGGCAAAGCCCGCCGCGGCACGCGCCGAGGTAAAGCCCGCCAACCCTCCGCAGGTCAGGGACACGAGCGCCATCAAAATCAGCACCCCGCCCCACAAAAGAATGTGCGAGATCTCCAGATCTTTGCCGTCCGTTTGTATGCGGTTGATCAGGAAGGTCGCCGTTATGAACGGGATCAGCGTTTCGACCACCGCCTCGCCGATCATCAGAAACAGCGTCAGTATCGTCGGTTTCTTGTATTCGCGGATACACCGCGCAAGTTTTTTCAGCATTTCGTCGTCAAAATTCCTTTCCGAATAGAATTTTCCATAATAATAGTATTGTACCACAAATTCCCCTTAAAGTCAATTCTCAAAGCATGAAAAAGAGCACCAAATAGTGCCCCCGTTTTTTGTACAGCATGCTTTGCTTGATTGTGCCAATAAAGTAATTTGGTTCACAGTCATGACCACCAGCCGTGCCGGTGGCTTGCACAAGCCCCCTTGGGGCATTTCACACGCTGCACCTATAGGCTCGTCGAATTATCCTCCACTTGCGGTAGCTGCCCCACTGCCACATATGTGGCAACTATCTTAGCCTCCCTCGTGTAAAGGAAGGTGTCACGGCTCGTCGTGACGGAGGGATTGTTTTGTTATTTTCACGAGTACAACCCCTCAGTCCGCTTTGCTGACAGCTCCCCTTACACAGGGAAGCCTTCCGCTACCGCGGATACTGTGCAAAACTAAAGCTTCTTGGAACCACCAGCACTGCCGGTGGTTTTCGTCTTACAAGAAAAGCCGCACGACCGTTTTGTCGTGCGGCTCTCCTTTTATGCTTTCTTTCTTCTTGCCTTGAACAAGCGCAAAATTGCCGCAATCAGCGAGGGGGCGTTGAGTGCTACCATGGCTGCCGTCAGCCCCAGTGCCCACCGGATCCTGCCGTCAAGAACGCGGACGGTCATGACCGCGCAAAGCGCGAACATAAGCACCACGCTTACGATCAGGCGCGGCAGGTACAAACGGAAGCGCAAAAGCACTTGCGTGTCCCACAGACGAACGATCATCACAAGTGCGTAGCTTGCCAGCGTTGCGATCGCCGCTCCGAGCGGTCCGATCCACGGGATCAGCCACAGATTCAAAAGAATGTTTGACACCGCGCCCACTAAAGCCGTGAGGAAGGAGTGCATGCTCTTCTTTTTGACGAGATAGACGCTTGCCAGAAAGGACACGATCGCCTCCAATGCCGCCGCGCACAAAAGCGTGGGCATATATTGCCATGCGTCAAAGTAGCTGTCCGCAAGCAGGATCCCCGTCAGCCAACGTGAGAGCAGGATCAGTCCCGCCGCGCCGATCATAACGAGCGAAAGGTATCCGCCGAACACGCCCGAATAAAAGCGGCTGCGCTCGGCTTCGTCGTCCTCCTCGGCAATGGCGGAAAACTGCCACGCCTGCAAAAAGATGCTTGCCACGAGCGTGACGACCGTGGGGATCTTATACGCCGCCGAGTAGATACCGTTGGCACTTGTGCCGCAGATGGCGGTGACCATGGAGCGGTCGGAAAGGTCGGTGATCAGCCAGCACAGCGTGGTGGGGATCAGAGGCAGACTGAAGCGCAAAAGAGCCTTCATCATACCGCGATCCACCTTGACGGGTCTGATCATGCGCCAAAGGCGCGCCTTGAAAATGAGGAATACCGTGGTCAGAACGTTTCCGATCACCACCGACAGAACGTAGCCCGTCACGCCCATGCGGAACACGAACAGAAAGAGCACGTTACAGCCCACGGTCAGGAGTGTATTCAGAACACCCTGCGCCGCAAACAGAGGCGTGCGGTCGATGGCGCGCACATAGTGCGCACAGACCGCTTGCAGGTCGGCACAGATCACGTACAGAACGATCAGCCAGACGTATTTGCGGAAGTATCCGACCAGTAAGAGGAGCGGCGAGAGTGCCAGAAACGCGGCAAGGCTGATACCAAGCAGCGCAAGGCTTGACGAAAAGACCGCCTCACGGTCGCTCTCCCGTTCCGCCGCAAAGCGGAAAATACCCGTACTGAGCCCTACACACGCCACGGGTATGAGGAAGTTTGCCACGCTGGTAACCAGCTCCGCCGCGCCGAAATCCGAGGGGGAGAGCCACGCCGTGTAAAACGGCATGAGCAAAAAGACCAGCAGTTTGGAGGCAAACGTCCCCACCCCGATGACAAAGGTGTTGGACACAAGCTTTCTCAACCGACTCATTTGGTTCCCTTATATTTGGTAGACGCGTCCACCTCGCCGTCGCCCGTGGTATCCACGTAAACCGCGTCGACCGTGCCGTCGCCGTCGTGGTCAACGAACACGCGCGTACCGGGCGTGTTCTGCAGCTTGCGCAGACCAAAGATCACGGTGATCAGGTAAATAACGCTCAATGCAATCACCACCCAGCCCGCGATATCGAAGAGAATATCGACCGTTCCCGCAGGTCCTAAGATCACCAGCACAAGACCGATGATGAGCTTAGGGAGCTCCGCCTTGAGCTGTGCGCCGTGATCCTTGGCAAGGATCACGGAAAGGATCGGCAAAAGGATCATGTAGACACCCACGACGATCATCAGGATCTCCTCATGCCAGAAGATCATCATCACGCCAAGCGCCACCGAAAGGGCGGACAGAATCAACGTAACGACGCCCGACGCGCGATTGATCGACATCAGTCCCATGATCACACCGGGGATATTGCTGATGACGGTCACGACGCCCATGATAACAAAGACCAGTCGGAGCAGAAAGCTTGTGGGAACCAGAAGCAGGAGCAGTCCTGCCAGTACACCGAACACGGTGTAGATGAGTGCGCCCGTCAGTGCGGAGCGCTTTACGCTGTTCAAATCCATTTTATCCTCCGTTTATGTTTCTTTTGGTGCGTTCAGGATCAGCGGGAGCGCGTCGGAATGCACAAAGGCTTCCAGCGATTCCCCACCCTCCAGCATGCGGCGCACCTCGGTGGAGCTGATCAGCTCGTGCCCCTCTTTCGCACGGATCATTTCCGTGCGGAAGCGCGGGTTGTGCGCCTGATTCCACTCCGCCATGCGCATTTCGTATTCGTAATCCGCGGCGTTACGATAGCCCTTGCAGACCACGTCTGCCTTGAGCTTATCGAACAGATCGATCAGCATACCCCGGTCCGCGATCACGCGCACGTTTGGATATGCCGCCACGGTGCGCCTTGCGATCAGCACGCGCGTTTTCATGTCAAAGCAATAACGCTTGGCGGGATTGATCATGACCGCCACCACCACGTCGTCGTACCGCGCGGCGGCGTCCGCCACCACGTCAAGGTGCCCCAGCGTCATCGGGTCAAAGCTGCCCGGGATAATGGCAAGGCTCATACCGCTTCCTCCTTTTGCGAAAGGATCGTTACGCATGCCGCTCCGTAGCGCGCCACGCGCAGAACATCAAACTTCTCTGCCAGTGCCGCACGCCCGCCGAACACGTCCGCCTCGTTTGCGGTTTCGCAAACCACGCGTGAGTCGGGGGAAAGGAGATCGCCCGAAAGCAGAAGCTCAAGGCACGCAGGGATCGCGCCGAGCGCATACGGCGGGTCCAAAAAGACCACGTCAAAGCGTTTTTGCCCCTTGATACGGCGCAGCAGCGTGCGCGCGTCGAAAAGGAAAAGCTCGCACTGATCGATCAGATGCGTTTTTTCCGCGTTGGTGCGGACGACCGCCAGGGCTTCCTTGGACGCGTCGCAGAACACGGCGTGCACAGCTCCTTGACTGACCGCCTCCAAGCCCATCTGCCCTGATCCCGCAAAAAGATCCAGCACGTGTGCGTCCGGAATCTGCGCGCGGATCATGGAAAAAATCGCTTCCTTGACGCGCTCGGCGGTCGGTCGGGTATTGTCCCCTGCAAGCGTCGCCAGCTTCGTGCCTCTTGCACGCCCCGTAATGATTCGCATCATGATGTGCGCTTCCTCCCTTTCTTTGTGTCTTCCCGTGCGTCAAAATACGCCCTTACCGCCGCGGCATCCTTTTGGGAAATGCCCTTGACGGCGGCAATCTGCTCCTCGCTCGCGCTCTTCAAGCCGCGCAAGCCGCCGAACGCGCCGAGCAGCTTTTTCGCCTTTGCCTCGCCGACCCCCTCGATCGCCGTCAGCGACGAGGTCTTAAGTGTTTTGCGCTTTGCGCCCTCCATTCTGCCCACCGTGTAGCGGTGAACCTCCTCCTGAATGCGGTAGATCAGCGCAAAGACATCCTGTTCGCGCGCAATGCTGATCTCCTCGTTTTCGGTGCAAAGCGCGCGCGTTTTGTGAAAATCGTCCTTGACCATGCCGAATACGGGGATCTCCAAGCCCATGTCCGCAAGCAATCCGCGCACCGTGGATACGTGCCCGCGTCCGCCGTCAAGCAGAATCAGGTCAGGTAGGCGCGCGAACGAGCCGTCGGTGTCGGAGAGATGCTCCAAGCGGCGCGCCAATGCCTCGCGCATCGATGCGTAGTCGTCCGTTCCCTCGACCGAGCGGATGCGGAAGGTGCGGTAATCGGCTTTGTTGAACTTACCGTTTTCGCACACGATCATGCCTGCGGTCAGGTGCTCTGCACCGAGGTTGGAAATATCGTACGCCTCGATCCGCTCGGGGTACGCCTCAAGGCAAAGCATGCTGCCAAGGCGCATCAGCGTCCCTTCGGTCTGATCGGTATCGGTCTTATACCGCTTTGCCTGCTCTGCGGCGTTCTTTTCCACCATGTCGCACAACGTGCGCAGAGTACCGCGCTCGGGCGTGTGGAGCGTGATTTTGTGCCCCGAGATATCGGAAAGATAAGCGGATGCCATCTCCCGATCCTCGTCCTCCATGGGAAACGCCAGCAAAATTTTGGACGGAACGTATTCCCGCGTTTTGTAGTGCTCGCAGAGGAACGTGGTCATGTCCTCCGCCTCGAGAATGCTGTCCGCGCCGTACAAAAAGTCTGCCTTATCCTGCAAAACGCCCGCGCGGATATAGAACACGGACACGCAGGAACAAAAATCGTCGGAGTACAAAGCGATCACGTCCTGCTCGGTGTCGGGCGACGCCACCACCTTTTGTTTCTGGTTGATGCGGTCGAGCGCCTCGATGGTGTCGCGGCAACGCGCCGCCGCCTCGTATCTCTCCTCCTCGGCGTATGCGTACATCTGCGCTTCCATCTCGCGGCGCACGTCCTTTGCCTTGCCGCTCAACAGCTCCCCCGCAAATCGGATCCGCTCGCCGTATTCCTCGGGGGTGACTCGCCCCGTACAAACGCCGCAGCAGCGTCCGATCTGATAATTGATGCAGGGACGCCCCTTGCCGATGTCGCGCGGAAAGACGCGCGAGCAGGTGGGCAGACGCAGGGTGCGCGAGATCAGCTCGATCAGCGCGTGCGCCGTGCCCGCGCCGGAGTAAGGTCCGAAATACTTCGCCTTGTCCGCGTCTCGCTTACGTGTGAACACAGGGCGCGGATATTCCCCGCCCGCAAGCTTAATATACGGATAGGATTTGGCGTCCTTGAGGCGAATGTTATATTTGGGCGTGTACTGCTTGATGAGCGTGTTTTCCAGCGACAGCGCTTCCATTTCGTTGTCGCACAGATAATAGTCAAAATCATGCACGGCGGCAACCATGCGCGCCGTTTTGATATTTTTCTCGCCGTTCTGGAAGTACTGCGACACGCGGTTCTTCAGCTTGCGCGACTTGCCGACGTAGATGACCTTGCCGCTTTTGTTGCGCATGATATACACACCTGCCGACAGCGGCAGAGTGTTCGCCTTTTCCAGCAGCCGCTTCACGGCTTCTTCATTCGTTGCCACGTGTACGCCCCCTTTCGTGAACAAAGGCGGCGCGCCGCAGGAATTCTTGTATTTCCTCCAGCACACCGCCTATGCTTTATCTGTCTTTTTTGATTCAGAGCTCGGAAAAACCGCTGTCGATCAGCTCAGCAAGACCGGAAATTGCGGCATTTTCGTCCTGACCGTCCGCGATCAGCGTGATGGTCATATCCTTGGCAATTCCCAAGGACAAAACGCCCAAAAGGCTCTTCGCGTTTACCTTGCGGTCGTCCTTTTCGATCCAGATAGCAGACTTATAGGTGTTTGCCTTCTGAATGAAAAACGTAGCGGGACGCGCGTGCAGTCCGCTGGTATTGGTGATAACGATGTCGCGTGAAATCATATCGTTTCGCTCCCTATCTTCAAAATGTTACCCGAGCGTTCCGATTCCGGAGCTTCGGTTAATAATATTCCAATAATAGTATAGCAAAATTTTTTTTGAAAATCAATAGTCAATCCGTGTAATTTTTACAACTTCTTTCAAAGCTTTTCGTGCAAAATAGATACATTTTCTTGTCGTTCGGTGTCTTTTTGCGGCGTTGTCAAGGCAAGTGCCAGCGCGCACGCGAACAAATACGCCATGGTCGGTGCGTACCACAGGTGGTCAAACAGCCCCATGACGGCAAGCCCTGCCAGTGGCAACACCCGCGTGCTCCTGCGTGCGCGCCACAGCGTGTGCACGACCAATACCAAAAACAAGATTCCACCTGCCACGCCAAGCTCGCAAGCGACCTGCAAAAAGACGTTGTGCGCGTGCATAACCGTTTCGGTTCCCATAACGGCGTGCGCGGGATAAATGCGCCGAAACGCTCGCTCTCCCACGCCGATGCCCCACGGGTGCGCCGCGAGCATGCGGAGCACGCCGCGCCAGGTGTGGATGCGGTAGAGATTGGAGGAATCCGCGAGGCTTCCAATGCTCAGAAAGCGGCGGAGCACCTGCGGCGGCAGCGTCAGGGCGGCAAACGGCAAAAGCAGAGGCAACGCAAGCAGGATTTTTCGTGTACGTCTGCTGTGGAGCGTCAAAAAAAGGACACCCTGCACCATCATGCCGAGCCACGCGCCGCGCGTCCATGTCAGCACGGTGCAAAGGACGGTCATTGCCGCGCTTGCGCCGCAAAGAACACGTTGGGAAATGGGCGTTTTTCGATCGACCGCTCCTGCCGGTGCCAGCGGAAAGCAGAACAACAGATAGACCGCCAGAATGTTGGGGTTACTAAAAAAGGAGGTCACGCGACCGCCGATATCCGAAAAGAGCCGCATATCCACCCAGCGCACGCTCAGGTTACCGAAAAAGTACTGAAGGCACCCATAAACGGCGGTCACGCCTACACCAATGCTCGTGCAAAGGCGCGCACGGCGGCAGGTCGACGGATCCGCAAGCATATCGCGTACCGGCAGGTACGCCGCGATCATCACCGCTACAATCAAGCCGTCCACGGCGTGCCCGTAGCCAACAAGCCCGTAAAGGATCAGCGCCGCACAAAAAAGCCACACGAGCACTTCCCCGCTACGGAGCGGCAAGAAATCTTTTGCACCCCGCTCCGCCGTGTGCGTCAAAAGAAGAAGCAGCACCGTGCCACCGACCGTCGCCGTGGGGTGCGGCGCGGCGTGCAGGATCGGAAAAAGAAGCATCAACGCGCAAAAGATCCTCTCCCCAACCCTATTTTTGCGCAAAAACGCGCACACGTCCTTCGTTTTTGGCATAAAAAGACCTCCTGCATGCCGCTTGGTATGTAGGAGGTCGTTGCATTATTCTTGGTCGTCCAAAAGGTCGGGGCGCAATCGCTCGGTCATCTCGCGCGCCTGCTCGTCACGCCAGCGATCGATGTTGGCGTGGTGTCCCGAGATGAGCACGTCGGGAACCTTGATGCCGTGAAATTCATAAGGGCGCGTGTACTGGGGATACTCCAGCATCCCTGACGAGATGCTTTCCTTTTCGTAGCACTCCGCGTCGGAAAGCACGCCGTCCAAAAGGCGTGCGACGCAGTCGGTCAGAATACAAGCGGGGATCTCACCGCCCGTCAGGACAAAATCACCGATCGAGATCTCCTCGTCCACGATCTCGTCGACGATGCGGCGATCCACACCCTCGTAGTGACCGCAGAGCAGGATCAGGTTATCATAATTTTCGGCAAGCTCCGCCGCTTTTTTCTGGTTGAGCACCTTTCCCGTGGGGGAAAGATAGATCACGCGGCGACGGTCGGTGATAAAGCCCTCCTCTGCCTGCATGCGCAGAATCGCGCTGTAGCAGTTATAGATCGGGGGCGCCATCATCAGCATCCCCTTGCCGCCGCCGTAAGGCGTGTCGTCCACGCGGCGGTGCTTGTCCTCGGAATAATCGCGTATGTTGTGCGTTTTCACCGTGATCGCGCCGCTCTTTTGCGCGCGCCCGATGATGCTCTCGCCCAAAACCGTATCCACAAGGTCGGGAAAGAGGGTCATGATGTCAAATCTCATACGTTCTCCGCCTCCCCAAGCAGCCCCGGAATGGGACGGATATAGATCGCGTCATCGGGGTCGATGCGCGTAATAAATTCGGGCACGGCGGGGATCATATATTCGCCCGTCGGCGTTTTGATCACGTACAGGTCGCGCGCGGAGCTTGTGTTGATGTCCTTCAATTCTCCCAGCACCTCACCGCTGTCGGCGTGCCGCACGGGAAGCCCCAGAAGATCCAGTATAAAATAATCACCGTCAGCAAGCGGCAGATCCTTTCTCGCCGCAAACACCTCGGTGCCGCGCAAGCGGTTTGCCGCCTCCTCGCTTTCCACGCCCTCCAGATCCATCAGCACGAATTGCTTGAAAACCGATGCGTGGCGCACGCACATCGCGCGATAGTCGCCGTCTGCCAAAACGTAAATGCGTTTGAGGTCGGCAAGGATCTCGGGAGAATCGCACCAGGATTCCAGCTTGACCGTTCCCCTGAATCCGTGTGTATTGATCACTCTGCCCGCGGGCAGATATGCAAGCCTTGTCATATTCAAAGTCCTTTCTCGGTATTGCTTATAGTATATCACACCGCGCACAAAAATGCAAGTTTTTACGCTTTTTTCTCCAAAATCCCGAAAAAAGTCTGTCGTTCATAAAATATTTACAATTTAGGTCTTGTATATTTTTTCCAAAACGGGTATACTGTTTGCAATTATGCAAACACGGAGGATGTTATTTTATGGAACTGATCGTAACAGGTATTATGCTCGTCGGTCTTGTGGCAATGTTTATTTTCACGGGTCGCGGCGAAAAGAAGCGTCAGAAGGAAATGAACGATATGCGCAATGCGCTGACGGTGGGTGACGAGATCACCACCACGGGCGGTATCATCGGCAAGATCGTCAGCATCAAGGAAGAAACCTGCGTGATCGAAACCTCTCACGAGCGCACCAAGATCCGCATTCTCAAGACATCCGTCGCACACGTTGACGTCAAGGCAGAGGACGCAGACGCTTAAAAAAGCATTCATAAAAACACCTCCGTTGGAATATGTTAGAACAGCATCTTCCAAACGGAGGTTTTTTATTATGAATCGAACAGCCTACAAAAAAAGTAAAGCACGTCGGACGCGTGCGTCGGGTGAGGTCAAATCGACGCTTCCAAGCGCGCGCCACATTCTCAAAAGCATGGCAATCACGCTTGGCGTGGGGCTTCTGTTGCTCCTATCCCTCTCCCTCGCGCTCTATTTTTCCCCGAGCCCCTCCCCCATGATACAGCCCGCGGGGCTGGTTGCCGCCGCGCTGACGGCACTCATCGGGGGCTTTGCCGCCTCGCGTATTCACGGGCAAAGCGCGCTGTTGTGCGGACTGATCAACGGCGCGGGGCTTATGGCGATCATGCTGCTCCTCTCGCTCTTTTTCGCCAAGCACGCCTCCGCCTATTCCGCAGCGATCTCCTGCCTCTTGCACGCGTGCGTTCCCGTGCTCTCGGTCGCGGGTGCCTATCTCGGGCTTCGCCGCGCCCCCAAAAAGAAAAAAAGAAAGCATTAACGCACATTCCCGCCGCACCGCTGACCCGGTGCGGCACTTTTTTTGCCATTTTCTCGATCGTTCACCGTGCGTTCACGATTTGTTGTTTAAAATGTAACAAAGCAAAGATATAATAATAAGGTTATGAAACGATAATGGAAAGGGATCGGGTTTTACATGAAAAAGCTTTTGAAATATCTCAAGCCCTATCGCCGCCAAAGCATCATCAGCCCCTTGTTCAAGCTTCTGGAGGCGGTGTTTGATCTGCTGGTACCGATCGTGGTCAAGCTGATCATCGACCGCGGCATTGCCACGGGTAACATGGGATACGTCGGCGGTATGTGCGCACTTCTCGTCGGCTTTGCCGTCGTCGGGCTTTCCTGCGCGCTCGTTGCCCAGTACTTCGCCGCACGCGCGGCGGTCGGCTTTGCGACCGATCTGCGCCGCGATCTCTTCGGTCACATTCAACAATTTTCTTACTCCGACACCGATCGCATCGGCACCTCCACGCTCATTACGCGCATGACGGGTGACGTCAACCAGATCCAGTCGGGCATCAATCTCACGCTCCGCCTTCTGCTTCGCTCCCCGATCATCGTCTTCGGTGCCATGATCATGGCGTTCACGGTCAACGCACGGAGCGCGTGGATCTTCGTCATCGTCATTCCCGTCCTTGCCGCGATCGTTTTTTCGATCATGCTCGGCAGTATTCCGCTGTACAAAAAGGTACAGAAGAATCTTGACGGTGTGACGAAAACCACCCGCGAAAATCTGTACGGCGCGCGCGTTATTCGCGCGTTCCGTAAGGAGCAAGAGGAGATCGATCGCTTCAACGCGGTCAACGAATCGCACAACCGCATTCAGAATTTCGTCGGTAGGATCTCCGCCCTGATGAACCCCTTGACGCTGGTGGTCGTCAACGGCGGCGTGATCGCGCTGCTGTTGTCGGGCGCGCGCCTGGTCGAGGTGGGCGGCATGACGCAGGGTGACGTAGTGGCAATGACCAACTATATGGCACAGATCCTTGCGGAGCTGGTCAAATTTGCAACCACGATCTTCTCGGTCAACAAGGCACTGGCATCTGCCGACCGTGTGCAACAGATTTTTGACACCCCCGTGGGCATGCGCGTGCAGGAAAACGACGGCACGCTTGCGTGTGAGGACGCTGTCACCTTTGAGCGCGTTTCCCTGACCTATGCAGGCAACGCTACCGAAACCTTGACGGATATCAGCTTTTCGATCCCCCACGGGGCGACAGTCGGCGTGATCGGCTCGACCGGCTCGGGCAAGACCTCGCTGGTCAATCTGATCCCCCGCTTTTACGACGCAAGCGCGGGACGTGTGCTGGTCAACGGACGCGATGTGCGCACCTATCCGATCGAGGAGCTGCGCGGAAAGATCGCAATCGTACCGCAAAAGGCGGTGCTCATGGCAGGCACGGTGCGCTCCAATCTGCTTTGGGGCAACAAAAATGCTACCGACGAGGAGCTGACCGACGCGCTTGAACGCGCGCAGGCAAAGACTTTCGTCATGGAAAAGCCGCTGGGGCTTGACGAGCCCGTGTCGCAGGGCGGCAAAAACTTTTCGGGCGGTCAGCGTCAACGACTGACCATTGCACGCGCGCTGGTGCGCCGCGCCGAGATCCTGATCCTTGACGACAGCTCCTCGGCACTGGACTACGCGACCGATGCCGCGCTTCGCGCCGCGCTGAAATCCCTCCCCCACAAGCCGACGACCTTTCTGATCTCGCAACGCACCTCCTCGATCCGTCACGCCGACGTGATCCTTGTCATGGAGGACGGCGAGCTGGTCGGCATCGGTTCGCACGACACACTTCTTGCCTCCTGCGAGGTTTACCGCGAGATCCACGAATCGCAATACAAGACGGGAGGTGAGCCTACATGACGAAGAAGAAAAAGCATTCGTTTGGCAAAAAGACGCTCTCCCGTGTCCTCAAGGGTCTCAAGCATTATCGGCCGGCTCTTGCCATCTCGCTCCTGCTTGCCGCCGCCAACGTCGCCCTGACCTTGATCGTGCCGCTTTTGACGGGACTTGCCATTGACGAGATCGTGGGCAAAGGAAACGTCAACCGGCGCGGCGTGCTCGCAATCGTCACGCAGATCGGGGCTTGCACGCTCATCGGTGCCCTTTGCCAATGGATCATGAACGTTCTCAACAACCGTATCACCTACGGCATGGTGCGCAGACTGCGCCGCGAGGCGTTTGAAAAGCTCCAGCGGCTTCCCCTCTCCTATCTCGACAGCCACCCGACGGGTGACACCGTCAGCCGTATGATCGCGGACGTCGATCAGTTCACCGACGGCTTGCTCCTCGGCTTTGCACAATTCTTCACGGGCCTTTTGACCATTCTCGGCACGCTCGCGATCATGCTCGCCATCAAGTGGCAGGTCGCACTGGTCGTTCTCCTGGTCACGCCGCTCTCGCTTTTCGTTGCCGCCTTCATTGCAAAAAGAACGCACGCGATGTTCACGCTGCAATCCAAAACGCGCGCCGAGCAGACCGCGATGATCGACGAATATATCGGCAACCACAAGCTCGTCGTTGCTTTTTCGCACGAGGACGAGTCGATCGGGCAGTTCAACGAGATCAACGACCGCCTTGGCAAATGTGCCCTGCGCGCGACCTTCTTCTCCTCGATCACCAATCCCTCCACGCGGTTCGTCAACAACCTCGTATACGCAGGCGTTGCCCTCTTCGGCGCGTTCCTGTGCATCTCCTCCCCCACAAGCTTCACGGTGGGTACGCTGTCGGTGTTCCTCAACTACGCCAACCAATACACCAAGCCCTTTAACGAGATCTCCGGTGTGTTTGCGGAGTTGCAGAACGCGCTCGCCTGCGCGGGCAGAGTGTACGAGATTCTGGACGAGCCCGAGATTCCAGCCGACGCACCCGACGCACGGGTGCTGACGCACGCCGACGGCAGAGTAACGCTTGAGAACGTGGCGTTCTCCTACACGCCCGAGCGCGAGCTGATCCGCGACCTTGATCTGTCGGTGCTTCCCGGCCAACGCGTGGCAATCGTGGGTCCTACGGGCTGTGGAAAGACCACTCTGATCAATCTGCTGATGCGCTTTTACGACGTGAACGAGGGTAGCGTTTCGGTCAGCGGAACCGATATCCGTGCGATCACGCGCCCATCGCTCCGTGCAAACTGGGGCATGGTGCTTCAGGACACCTGGCTGCGAGATGCGACCGTGCGCGAAAACATCTGCATGGGATATCCCGATGCAACCGATGAGGAAATGATCGCCGCCGCCAAGGCTTCTCACGCGCATTCCTTTATCAAGCGCTTGCCTCGAGGCTACGACACGGTGCTGGGCGAGAACGGCGGAACGCTCTCGCAGGGGCAAAAGCAGCTGCTCTGCATCACGCGCGTGATGCTCGCACTCCCGCCCATGCTCATTCTCGACGAGGCGACCTCCTCGATCGACACGCGTATGGAGCTGAAGATCCAGAACGCGTTCGCCAAAATGATGCAGGGACGCACGTCCTTTATCGTGGCGCACAGGCTCTCCACGATCGAGTCCGCTGACGTGATCTTAGTCATGCGCGACGGAAAAATCGTGGAAAAAGGCACACATACCGAGCTGCTTTCGCAAAAAGGCTTCTACCATCACCTCTACAACAGCCAGTTTGCCGAATAATTTTTCAAAAATCATTGTTTTTTCACCGTATATTAACATTAATTTAAAAAAACTGTGTTAAAATTTTTATTATTTTCTTTTGGAGGCATCAAAATTGCTTGAACTGAAACAAATCGTAAAGGATTATAAGACGGGCGACACCGCGGTGCGCGCGCTGGACGGCATTACACTGAAATTCCGCCGCCACGAGTTCGTTTCGATCTTAGGACCCTCGGGGTGCGGAAAAACCACCCTGCTCAACATCGTCGGAGGTCTCGACCAATACACGAGCGGTGACCTGATTATCAACGGCACGTCCACGAAGGAATACAAGGACGCCGATTGGGATACCTACCGCAACCATTCGATCGGCTTTGTGTTTCAAAGCTACAACCTCATTCCCCACCAGACCGTGCTTGCCAACGTCGAGCTGGCACTCACGCTTTCGGGCATCTCCAAGAAGGAGCGCCGCGAGAGAGCCGCAAAGGCACTTGCCGACGTGGGGCTGGGCGATCAGCTGAACAAAAAGCCCAATCAGCTCTCGGGCGGACAGATGCAGCGCGTTGCGATTGCACGTGCGCTGGTCAACGATCCCGACATTCTGCTTGCCGACGAGCCTACGGGTGCGCTTGACACGCAGACCAGCGTGCAGATCATGGATATTCTGCGCGAGATCGCGCACAAAAAGCTGATCATCATGGTCACGCATAACCCCGATCTGGCGCACGAGTATTCCAACCGTATCATCAGCGTGCTCGACGGTCACATCGTAGGCGACACCAATCCTTACCTCGGCGAGGTCGAGGTCGCGCAGGAGCCCGAAGCGCCTGCCGCAGAGGAAGCACTCCCTGCCCCCTCCGAAAAGAAAAAGCCTGCGAAAAAGAAAAAGAAGTCGATGTCCTTCTTCACTGCGCTCTCTCTTTCTCTCAATAACCTGATGACCAAAAAGGGGCGTACCTTTATGACCTCCTTTGCGGGCTCGATCGGTATCATCGGTATCGCGCTGATCCTGTCTGTCTCCACGGGTGTCAACAACTATATCAACGCCGTTCAGCGTGACACGCTTGCGGGATATCCGCTTGAGCTTCACGCCGAAACCATGGATATCGGCGCCGTGATGACCACGCTGATGGAGGAGCAGGAGAAGGAGGGAGAGCATGACCGCGACAAGATCTATGAGAGCACGATCCTCTCCCATCTTGTCAATGCCCTGGGAACTGCGGGCAGCACCAAGAACGATCTTGCCTCCTTCAAAAGCTATCTGGAAAGCACCGATAAATTTGACGAATACCTGACCGCCGTGCAGTACGCCTACAGCTTTAACTGGAACGTGCTGGTCAAGGACAAGGACGGTAACGTCGTAAAATCCGATCTGTTCGGCTGGATGAGCGATGCCATGCTCAACGGCTCGTCAATGGGCAACATGTCCGGTATGAGCATGATGGGCGGCATGGACGTATGGATCGAAATGCTCGCGCCGCTTGACTCAAACAGTGATTCCCTTGTCAACGACGTGCTCAAGGAGCAGTACGAGCTGGTAGATGAGGGCAGCCGTTGGCCGACTGCCGCAAACGAGGTCGTGCTGGTCGTCAGCGAAAACAACGAATTGAGCGATCTCTCGCTCTACGCGCTGGGTCTGCGCACCAAGGCAGAGATGCTGGAGCTGTGGAACGCCGCCGTAAACCACGAGCAGGTTTCCACCGAACGCGAGACGTGGGCCTTTGACGAGATCCGCGACATGGAATTCCGCCTGATCCTTGCATCCGACGCATATAAACCCAACGGTAACGGTTACACCAATCTGACCGAAACCGCAGACGGGCGTCTCGCTCTTTACGACGATGAAAACGCGATCACGGTCAAGGTCGTCGGTATCGTGCGTCCCGTAGAGGGCTCAAACGCTACGACGCTTAGCACCGGCTCGATCGGCTATACCTCGGCACTTGCAGACCTTGTTCTGGAGCGCACGCTGGACAGCGACCTGATCAACGCACAAAAGGCAACCCCCACGCTGGATATCCTCTCGGGCAAGTATTTTGCCACGGGCGAGGTTTCTCCCGAGAGAAAGCGCGAGATCGTGATGAATTATCTCGCAACCCTGCCCGAACAGGAAGCACAGGTGTTCCTCATGGCAGTGCTGATCACCGAGGATGCCGTGGCGCAGGCAAGCGAGCAGATCCTGCAAATGAGCGACGATCAGCTAAGACCCATGGTTCAGCAGCTGTTGGAGCTTGCACCCTCTCTGGGAATGCCTATCCCCGACAGCATCACGCCGGATTTGGTTCTGTCCTCTCCCGATCTGAAGGCATATTTCATCACCGCAGCGGCAACGCTTGCCGTTCAGCAGCAGATCTCCGAGCAGGTGTTTGGCACGGGTGCGACCGCCGCACAGGTTGCCGCAACGCTTGACGACGCGCAAATGGCGGTGCTCTACGAGCAGGACGGCGTGCCGCGCGAGTTCTCGGATTCCAGCTATGAAACCAACCTCTATCTCTTGGGTGACGTGAACGAGGCGAACCCCATTGCGATCTATCTCTACGCCTCCTCCTTTGAAAACAAGGACGCAATCGCCGCGCTGATTCAGGAATACAACGATTCCGTCGGTGAGGACAAAAAGATCGAATACACCGACTACGTAGGACTTCTGATGTCCTCCATTACGACCGTCCTCAACGCGATCACCTACGTGCTCATCGCATTCGTGGCGATCTCGCTGGTCGTTTCCTCGATCATGATCGGTATCATCACCTATATCTCGGTGCTTGAGCGCACCAAGGAGATCGGTATCCTGCGCTCGATCGGTGCTTCCAAGCGCGACGTCAGCCGCGTCTTTAACGCCGAAACGCTGATCGTCGGCTTCGTTGCAGGTATGATCGGTATCCTCGTGACGCTGTTCTTCAATATCATTATCAACATCATTCTCTTCTCGATCACGGGTATCCCGAACCTCAAGGCAACGCTCCCCGTTGTCGGCGCGATTATTCTGGTTGCCATCAGCATGATCCTGACCTTCATCGCAGGTCTCTTCCCCTCTCGCTTCGCTGCAAAGCGCAATCCTGTGGAAGCGCTGAGGAGTGAGTAAGATAATATGATTTTTTGTGGGAAAACCTTTTTAAAAAAAGGTTTTCCCACACCTTTTCCAAAAACTTTCACCACATGGGTATTGGCTCCCCACCAAAGGACGCACAACAAAGTGCATCCTTTTCAATTTCTGCGTGGTAAAAGTTCGTTCGCGCAGTACAGATTCTGTTTCTGCGTCGCACGCCTATAGCTCACTGCCGTTCGCTCACACGTAGTAATGTTTGTGCGTTGTTCGGCTGGGGCAGATAGTTTAACCCTCAACAAAAATGCGCTTCACAGAAGCGCACACGCCCCCGAAATCGGCGTTGTTCAGACACCGATTGCGGGGGCGTGCCCTCTTGTGGGAAGGTTCTATGGGTGAGGGGAGAGGCGCTCTTTTCCTTAAAAAGTTCCCCTCTCCCCACGTTCTTCCATCATTCAATCCTTGACATCTCACGCTGGGCCATGACAAGGCCGTAATAGATACCCCGCTTTTCCATGAGCTCGTCGTGCGTACCGACCTCGGCAATGCCGCCCTTGTCCAGAACCACAAGACGCGTGGCGTTGCGGAGCGTAGACAAACGGTGCGCGATCGCAATGGTCGTGCGCCCCGCCGAGAGAGCCGCCAGAGCGTCCTGGATCAGCTTTTCGGTTTCGGTATCGAGTGAGGCGGTCGCCTCGTCCAGAATCAGGATTTTGGGGTCATGCAAAAGCGCACGCGCGATCGAAATGCGCTGACGCTCACCGCCCGACAGGGTGTGCCCTTTTTCGCCGACGTAGGTGTTGTAGCCGTCCGGAAGGCGGATAATAAACTCGTGCGCACCTGCGGTCTTTGCCGCCTGAATGACCTCCTCGCGCGTTGCGTTGGGCTTGGCGTAGGTCAGATTCTGCCACACAGGACCCGTAAACAGAAAATTCTCCTGCAGCACCACGCCCATTTGCGAGCGCAAATGCTCCTGCGGAATGTTGCGGATATCCTCGCCGTCAATGCAGATCGAACCCTCGTCCACGTCGTACATACGCATGATCAGGTTGATCAGCGTCGACTTTCCAACGCCTGATTTTCCGACCAAGCCGACAAATTCCCCCGGCTTGATATGCAGATCGATCCCACGAAGCACCTCGCGCGCGTCCTCGTAGCCGAAGGATACGTTTTGAAGATCGATATACCCCTCAAAGGGCTTGCTCACGGCGTTTTTGCCGTCCGCCACATCGATCTCCTCGTCCATGATCTCATAAACGCGCGTGAGCGAGGTCATCATGTGCATAAACTGACGCGGGAAGCTCATCAGTGCCGACATGGGTCCGAAGATCATGCCCGCATAGGCGGAGAACTGCGCCATTTCGCCCGCGGTCATCTGCCCTGCCAGCATTTGTGTGCCCACGTAAAACAGCAAGATGTACTCGCCGATGCCCATCAAAAAGTGCAGCAACGGCATCAAAATTGCCCAAAAGCGTTCAATTTTGAGCTGTGCCTCGCGCTCTGCAGCCGCCATGCCGACAAAGCGTTCCTCTTCCCTCTTTTCCATACCGTAGGATTTGACCACGCGGATACCCGAGAAGATATCGTGCAGCACGGCGTTTGCCTCGGCGTTGATCTGCCAGCGCCGATGGAACAAGCCGCGCATGAATCTCCAGAACATGCGGAACGCAAGCGCAACGAAGGGCGCGGGCACGAGGATCAAAAGAGCGATCCGCCAATCCACGACGAAAACGTATGCGCCAACCGCCAAGAGCAGGAGCATCTGCTCGATCAAGCTTGGGAGATGATTGATCAAAAACTGCTTGATCACGCGCGTATCGCTGTTGACGCGCTTCATCAGCTCTCCCGAGGTCCGCTCGGAAATTTTGGCAATGGAGAGCTGTTGGATCTTGGCAAACACCGTGTCGCGTAGGCGCACGATCAGGTTGTTGCCCGCGATCGCCAGAAAATAGCCGCGCCCGACGTTGACAAGCCGCTTGAGCACGTTTGCCGCAAGCATGGACAGCACCACGCTGATAAAGCCGATAAAGAATGCCTGCGTCAGGGCGCGTCCGCCCGTGTTCTGAATATAATCGTCGACCATGACACGGTTGATGATCGGGGTGACGAGGCTGATGGCTGTGCCGAGGAAAAAGAACACCACCGACGCCGCAATGCGCCATTTTTCGTGCATGGCAAGACCGAGAAGTCTTCGAAGTGCCTTTTTCTTGGACGCACACCGCGGGCAGATATGCGAGCCGCGCGGATAGGGCTTGCCGCAGCGCGGACATTGACCGCCGCCGCTGGACTTCATTTTTGAAAAATCCGTGTTGCCGTGCCGCAGATAGTGGTTGATGCGCTTGACCGCCTGCGCAAGGCTTGTCTGCCGACGGTTATCGGCGCGCGCAAAGAGAACGTGCTCCCCATCGCGTCGCACAAGCTCCGCGAACACGCAGCCAACGCCGCTTATCACCGCAAGCCGCTCCAGGTTCTCGGTCGGCTCGGACAAGATCTCCTTGCCGTCACGGAACACGCGCAATCGATCCCGCGTCAGGAGCGTGAGATCCTTGACGCGCGCTTGCGGCTCGGCGGGATCGAGATCCGACGCAAACAGATCGACAAAATTCTCCTCTGTCAGCGCAGGATCCAGCTCCTTTGCTTTTTCAAAAAGCTTTTTTAGAAATCCGTTCACACGCGACCTCCTTACAGATACAGCTCGATCTTCTTATAGCTCTTGCGATCCAGTGCCGACGTGTCGGGAATTTCAAAGCGGTTGCCGTTGACGTCCAGCATGATCAGCCGCGTTTGTCCTGCGTGAATGATCGATCGGTAGGTATCGTGCAGAGTAAAGGACACCTGCCCCTCGGGCGTATGTACCTTCCAGTAGGAAAAGCCGTAGCGCTCCTTGACGCTGATGATGCGATCGATCACGGGCGCGTAATAGCGTCGGCGCAGTTCGTCGGTCAAAAGCTGCTCCGCCTCGCCCGCAAAGAGCGACACGTTGCGAATGATACCGATCTCCTCCTGCTCCTCGTTCATCACCGAGATAAACTCCCATTCCAATTCAAACGGGAACTGGCGGCAAAGGAACACGCGCTCCTCTTTTTCCGCATAGCGGATATAGAGAAATTGATTTTTCATAAAAAACGCCGCATTTTCGGGGGTCAGCCATACCGTTACCGACAGCTCTGCCAGCGTACGCACCTTTTTTTCTTCACCCGTGTGGGCGTCTCTTCTGTGTTCTCTCATGGTCTCCCCTCCCTTACTCGGCAATCCCTGCGCTCTTGAGTGCTTCTTCCTGCAGGGTGAACAGCTTATTATATACACCGTCCTCGATCGCAAGCAGCTCCTTGTGCGTGCCGCGCTCAACGACCCGTCCGCACTCGATGACGATCAGCTCGTCCGCGTCGCGCAGGGTTGAGAGTCTGTGTGCGATCATAATGGTGGTCTTTCCCTTGATCAGCTCCGCCAGTGCCTCCTGAATACGGCGTTCGGTTCCCGTATCCATGGCGGCGGTCGCCTCGTCAAGGATCAGAATTTTCGGATTTTTCAGGATCGCGCGTGCAATGGAAACGCGTTGCCGCTCGCCGCCCGACA
Organism: Eubacteriales bacterium; assembly: GCA_045597145.1. Classification (GTDB taxonomy): domain Bacteria; phylum Bacillota; class Clostridia; order Oscillospirales; family CAG-272; genus UMGS1865. Next base: position 17,185 of record JAZODU010000059.1, on the reverse strand, counting down.
GGTCCTTATATCCAAAGCCGATGCGTGTATGATACGCGTCGGGAAGCTTCATAATAAAGTCGTGCGCACCTGCGCATTTGGCTGCCTCAACGACCTCGTCAAAGGTCGCTTCGGGGCGCGCGTAGCGAATGTTATCCAGAATCGTGCCGACGAACAGATAGGTTTCCTGCGATACGATCGCAACGTGGCGGTAAAGCGTTGCAAGCTCCAGATCCTTGACGGGATAGCCGCCGATGCGGATCTCGCCCATCTCGGCGTCGTACAGACGCGTGATCAGGTTTGCAAGCGTGCTCTTTCCCGCGCCCGTATGCCCCACAATGCCGAGGATCTTGCCGTCGGGCACGTCGAAGCTGACGTCGTCGATCACCTTTTTGCCCTTTTGATAGGAGAAGGACACGTGATCGAATTCCACGCTTCCCGAAAGCTGTTCGGGTCGCTCGGGATCCTCCCGCTCGCTGACGTCGGGCTGTGCGTCCATGATCTCAAACAAGCGTTGCAGAGAGTTTGAGCAATCCGCCGCGCGATCCACGAAGGTCACGAAATATTCCAGGGGCGAGAAGATCATATTGACGTAGGTCACAAAGGTCAGCAGGATTCCGTAGGTCATGTTGAACTGCCCGCTGATAACCATGTATCCGCCCACGCCCCACGCCACGATGTTGCCGACGTAGAGCAGCTGATGCGCCACGGGCCACATGTAGTTGGTGTAAAGTGAAAGCTTCTTTTCACTTGCCGCGAGATAGCGGTTTTTGTCCGTGAAGCGTTTGATCTCCTCGTCCTCCTTGGAGAACGCCTTGACCACGCGCATGCCCGAGAACACGTCTGCCAGAAAGCCGTTCATCTGGCGTGAATTGGAATAACGCCGCGCGTGGTACATGCGCAAGCGGCGGATCAGGTATCTCATGAGCACGAGAAACACGGGAACGGTGACAAGCGACAGCAACGCCAGGAGCGGCTGAATGGTAAAGAGCAGGATCGAAAGCACGACCACCTGCACGATGTTGATGATCAGATACGGAAGCGAATCGCAGAAGAAGGTGTAGATCGTATTCGCGTCCTCGTTGACCTGCGTCATCAGCCCACCCGTCTGTCTGCCCGTGAAAAAGCTGAGCGAGAGCCGCTCGATCGCGGAAAAGATGGTCTTTTTCAGATCAAACACGACCTTGGCGGCGATGACCGAGGTGACGTAATTGTTGAGCATGGTCGAAAGCGTTTTCAAGAGGTTGGTCGAAACGATCAAAAACAGCACCAGCACCAAATTCCCCGCAAATGCGCCGTATTCGCTGATGACCTCGTCGTAGAAGAAGCCGCTGGAGAGGTACGGTGTCAGAATGCTCATTGCGGTCAGGAGCACGAGCGAGAGCAGTGACAGGATCAGATACCCCTTGTAGCGTGCAAGAAAGACCGAAAAGCGGCGGAACAGCTTGCCCTTTTCCATGCAGTGCGGACAAACCTTGCGGTTGAGGTCGGGATAGCGCAAGCCGCATTTTGGGCAGCACTTGGCGTGCGGATCGTCCTTGGGGTCGATCTCAAGCGCCTCCCCTGCCGCCAGCTTTTCCGCATATTTGGCAAAGAGAAACATGGATTCCTTGCAAAAATTCGTAAAGCACGCCAAAAGGGCCGGCTCATCCGCGTTCTCCACAGTGCGGCGCGCAACCAAGCGGCCTGCCGACAGCAGCTCCTCTACGCGAAAGGCGCGAAGCGTGTCAAGGGGGATGCTTTCAAATCCGGTTTCCTGAAATTGCGTATGTAGAGGATCCTCGTGCGGCGTACACGTGCCCGAGAGAAGGAGCAGCTCGGTGTCACTCGCAAACAGATACACCTCACCGACTGCCTGCTGCTTCGTGCGGTCGGCATGTGCGGCAAGACGAATCCCCGCAACGTCCACACGCTTGTTCTCCAGCGCCTTGGTCACGGCTTGCGGTATACGATCGATCTCAAACATTCGGCGCCTCCTTTCGCGCTATGTACCCTCCCGCAGGAGGGCTGCATCAGCGATAGTTCTGCTGATTCTTGTTCTGGTTATTGTTCTGCTGGTTGTTCTGCTGATTGTTCTGCTGGTTGTTCTGCTGATTGTTCTGCTGGTTGTTCTGCTGATTGTTCTGCTGGTTGTTCTGCTGATTGTTCTGCTGGTTTCTGTTCTGGTTGTTGTTCTGGTTGTTGTTCTGATTGTACTGGTTGTTGTTCTGCATGATTACTGCACTCCTTTTTTATATTTGGGGTTACAGAAGCAGTATGTGCAGTTTTCTCTTGTTTATACAACCATACGGTGGATAAGCGATCATCCAATTCATCAAGAATGGCAAACAGCAATGCCACAAACGCAATCACAGCCGCGACGGACGCGCAAAGCGTGATCCACCACAGCCACGGATACAAAACGCCCAGGATCACCTCGGTGACGTTTGCCGCCGCCGATAGGACGAAGAATCCCGCCGTCAGCAAAATGCGTCCGTACAGCCTTTTGTGCAAGCGTGCCGTGGCGTGCTCGTTGAGCGCGCGTGTGTCACTTCCGCCGTACATCACGTGCAGGCGTGCGCGCACAAGTGCGTAAAGCAGACGCAGCACAAGGCAAAACAGCGCAAGCGTGCACAAAATTTCCAAAACTGTCAAAATGCGGACACCGAGATAATAGCGAAACGCTTCGCTGGAATACATCGACGCTTGCGCGTCAAGATACAGCTCCAGATACGCCGACGTCCGCCACATCTGCAAAAGGCTTGCTACAGCCACCGCGCCGCACGCGATCAAAGCGCTCCGACGCCCTTGCAAGCGCTCGCCCAGCCACAAAACTCCAACGGCGAAGAGCAACGCGCAAAATACCGTTGGCAAAAGATCGCGCTCGTCCATGCGAATGCGCACGGTAAATGCCGAGCCGACCATCAAAAAAACGAATGCAAAGCGATAGCGGCGCATACCCAACACGTACGTATTAGGTAAAACCTCGTGCGTATAGCGCGCCTCCAGATTTGTCATCAGGTGCTTGTCCTTTAACAATCGGCCGGCATAGCGCAAAAAGCGAACGAGAAATACGAGGGATACGATGGCAGAGGCACCGCCCGCGACCGTGCGGAAGAGCCCTATGTAGTCGTACCAATCAAAGGGGAGCTTTTCAACGGCAAACTCGAAGGTCGTCAGAACCGACGCCTCCGGCAGAAGTGCGAGAAAAGCGTTCCAGAACACGAACACACCTGCCGCACGCGCCATTCTCTCGCCGTGATTTCTTCCGCGGCGGTCGTTTTTGAGCACCGCCTCGCCGCCAAAGCGCTCCGCCACGGCGTTCATTCCCAAAAACAGATCTCTGTATGCGGGAATGAGAAAATAGCAATGCAGCAAAAAGAGCACGAAGGAGCAGATCAGAAGCCACACGGGACGCTCGTAAGCATTCATGGTCTCGCTGCCGCCCGGCAGCACCCGATTGACGTACAATTGTGCCAAGAAGCACCCAGCACCGACCCAGATCATCTTTTTGAAGCGCTCCAACGCGTCCGCCACGCGGTCGTTCAGATCCGCGACCTGCGAGATCGCGGCACAGAGCAGGAGGTACCCGATGCAGTTCGGCAAAATATCCGTAAACGCCAGGATCGGCTCAAAGAGAAAGAGCATCGCAGGGATCAAAAACCCCAGCCCCAGCCTTCTTTTTGCCTTAAATTGCATCACGCCACCTCCTATCCTTTATTTTTTCTTTTTCCGTTTTTTCGTTTGATTCTTATTCTCCAGCTTTTCACGGCGGCGGCGCATAAACGCCTCGCCATCCGCCTTTGCCTGCTCGTTAAGTCGCTTGTGCGTCCGCTCGTAAGCATCCGTCATGCGGTTGACCCAGCCAAAGCGCGAGGGCATGGGGGTCACGTCCTCGTCCCCCTCCCGACAGATGTTTTTGGCGCAGCCGAGAAGCAGCAGTGCCATTGAAACGATCACGACCAGCTCCACCAAAAAGCGCGACGCGGTCAGATAGGGCTTGACGCCCGAAAGGAACGGCAGATCCGCTACAATCGACAGCACGGCGTGCGCGATGACGAAGATCGCGTTCCGCACGGCGGCGAGCGAGATATGCTTCAGCTCAATCGAATCTGCCAATGCGCGGATCGCGTACAGCAAGGAGAGCAAAAACAAAATTTCAAGCGCAAACGACGCGCCCGTCACGCCCATGTTGACGTGATCTGCCCAAAGGGGCGGCAGGACAAAGCCGAACAGGCTTGATGCGTCGACCACAGAGAACCAAAGCGCGGGCAAGAGCTGGATCGCCGCGATCCAGCGTGCCAATGCAAACGCGTCGTGATAGCGGTTCAGCATGGAAAGCGCGTAAAACATCAATGCGTACCCCAACAGCAGTGCCACGGAGCCTACGTTGATCGCTTGCACGGTCAGCCAGATCACGAACGTGATCAGGTAACCGATCAAAAGTATTCCGAATCCCATGGCGTCAATCCTTTGCGTTCTGCATTCTGAGGCAGCAGTTCTTATATTTCTTGCCGCTTCCGCAGGGACACGGGTCGTTTCTGCCGACCGAAACGCCTTCCTTGACAACGGTCTTGCCGCCCTTGCTGACAATGACCTTTTTCTTGGCTCTCTCGCCGCCCAGTCCTGCCGTCAGGGGATTTGCCACCTGCACACGCTCGGTTGCCTGCGGACGGGGTGCGACGGTCAGGATCATGCGCACGGTTCCGTTGCGGATCTCCTCGACCATCGCGTCGAACATATCCGCGCCCTGAATACGGTACTCGGTGATGGGATCGCGCTGTGCGTAGGATTGCAGTCCCACGGTGCTCTTGAGCTCATCCATGGTGTCGATGTGCTCCATCCACGCGGTATCTACGTTGCGCAGAAGCACCGCACGCTCGACCTCGCGGAAGGTCTCCGCGCCAAAGATCTCCTCTTTCTCGTTATACAGCTTCAACGCGCGCTCGCCGAGCATGTCGGCGATCTCCTCGGGGCTGATGTGCTTGCGCTCCTTGTCGTCGAAGCGGAAATCCTCCTCGGTGGTCAAAAGCCCCATGTAGTGTGCGCGCAGTCCGTCAAAGTCCCAATCCTCCGCGCTCTCGCCGTGCAGGTAGGTGTATACCGCGCCGTCCACGGTCGCCACGATCATTCTGCGAACGGTTTCGGAGATATCCTCGCCGTTGAGCACGTCCTGACGCTGCTTGTAGATGATGGTTCTCTGCTGATTCATGATGTCGTCGTAAGCCAGCACGTACTTGCGGCGGCGGAAGTTGTTGTCCTCGATACGCTTCTGTGCGTTCTCGATCGCGCCCGACAGAATGCGTGCGTCGATCGGCATATCCTCGGGCATTCTCAGCGCGGCAACGATGCCCTGGATGCGGTCAGCACCGAACAGACGCATCAGATCGTCCTCCATGGACAGATAAAATCTGGATTCACCGGGGTCACCCTGACGTCCCGAGCGTCCGCGCAGCTGATTGTCGATGCGTCGGCTCTCGTGCCGCTCGGTACCCAGAATAAACAGACCGCCGACCTCGCGCACCCTTTCTGCCTCGGGTGCGATCTCCGCCTTATGCCGCTCGACCAGCTCGCGGAAGGTCTCGCGCGCGGAAATAACGGATTCATCGTCGGTTTCGGTAAAGCCTGCGCATGCGGCGATGGCAGCCTCGGCAATGCCCATGGCACGCATGTCCGCCTTTGCCATGAACTCGGGGTTACCGCCAAGCAGAATGTCCGTACCGCGTCCTGCCATGTTGGTGGAAATGGTGACGGCGCCAAGCTTACCTGCCTGTGCGACGATCTCGGCTTCCTTGTCGTGGTACTTCGCGTTGAGCACCGTGTGCGGGATTCCCGCCCGTTTCAGACGTGCGGAGAGCAGCTCGGATTTGTCGATCGAAACCGTACCGACCAGCACGGGCTGGCCCTTTTTATGACATTCGATGACCTGCTGAACGATCGCGTTGTACTTGCCCTCCATACTGCGGTAAACGGCATCGGAGTGATCGTTGCGGATCATGGGCTTGTTCGTGGGGATCTCCACCACGTCAAGGTTGTAAATTTCGCGGAACTCGTTTTCCTCGGTCAGCGCCGTACCCGTCATACCCGAGAGCTTGCGGTACATACGGAAATAGTTCTGGAAGGTGATGGTGGCGAGCGTCTTGTTCTCCTTCTGAACCTTGACGCCCTCCTTCGCCTCGATCGCCTGATGGAGTCCGTCGGAATAACGGCGTCCGGGCATCAGACGTCCCGTGAAGGAATCGACGATCATAACACCCTGATCGTTGACGACGTAGTCCACGTCGCGGTGCATACATCCGTGCGCCTTGATCGCCTGCTGGACGTGATGCGAAATGGTCGCGTTTTCGGCATCGTTGAAGTTCTCGATCCCGAAGAACGCCTCCGCCTTTTTAGCGCCCCGCGAGGTCAGGATCGCGTTGTTCGCCTTTTCATCGACGATATAGTCTGCGTCGATGTTGTCCTGATCCTGCTTGGTGTCCATTTCCTTGATGACGTACTTGCGCATGCTCCGCACCAAGCGGTCGGTGCGCTCGTAAAGGTCGGTCGCGGTTTCTCCCGCGCCCGAAATGATCAGCGGCGTGCGCGCCTCGTCGATCAGGATCGAGTCGACCTCGTCCACGATCGCAAACACGTGTCCGCGCTGTACCATCTGCTTTTTGTAGATGACCATGTTGTCGCGCAGATAGTCGAAGCCAAACTCGTTGTTCGTACCGTACGTGATATCTGCCTCGTACGCCGCGTGCTTCTCTGCGGGGCTCTGTCCGTGCACGACCAAGCCCGTAGTCAGCCCCATAAATTCATACACACGTCCCATTTCCTCGGCACCCACGCGCGCCAGATAGTCGTTGACCGTGACGATGTGAACACCCTCGCCCGTCAGCGCGTTGAGATATGCGGGGAGCGTTGCCACAAGGGTCTTACCCTCACCCGTTTTCATCTCGGCAATGCGCCCCTGATGGAGCACGATGCCGCCCAGCACCTGCACGCGGAAGGGACGCTTGCCAAGCACGCGGTCGTCCGCCTCGCGGATCGCGGCAAATGCGTCGGGCAGGATATCGTCAAGCGTTTCTCCTGCGTCAAGGCGCGCCTTGAGTGCGGGCGTGACCGCTTGCAGCTCGGCATTCGACATGGCGCGATAGGTATCCGCCAGCGCGTCGACGCGATCGACGATCAGCTTGAGCTTTTTGAGCTGACGTTGGCTGTAGGTTCCGAAGATCTTGGTTACTAAAGACATATTTACAGGATCCTTTCTCCGCCGCGACACCGCGCGGCTTACAAAATCATATTCGGATTCATTATACTACATTTTTCAATAGAAATATATTATAATATTGTAAATTTTGATAAATCCCCTTGCAGGTTTTTTAAAAATATGCTATGATGTATGGGAAAACACGCAGAAAGGTCGCAAAAAATCCATGAGTAAGATCAATATCGTGCTCCACGAGCCCGAGATCCCACAGAACACGGGCAACATCGCGCGCACCTGCGCCGCAACGGGCGCGTCCCTCCATCTCATTCGCCCGCTGGGCTTTACCATCGACGACAAAAAGCTCAAGCGCGCGGGGCTGGATTACTGGCATCAGCTCGACATCACCTATTACGACGGGCTGGAGGACTTTTACGCAAAGCATCCCGACGCCGCCGTTTATTATTTCAGCACGAAGGCACAGCACGTATACAGCGAAATCACCTACCCCGATCCCGTTTACATTATGTTCGGCAAGGAGACCCGAGGGCTGCCCGAGGATTTGCTTCACGCCAATCCCGACCGCTGCGTGCGCCTGCCGATGCGCGACGGACTGCGTTCGCTGAACCTCTCCAACACGGTGGCGGTCGCGGTTTACGAGATCCTGCGCCAGAGCAACTTCGAGGATCTGAAAATCGCAGGCGAATTGACGCAATTCGCGTGGGAGGAATGACCCGATGGATCGCAAAATTTTAGTTGCCATGAGCGGCGGCGTGGACAGCACGGTATGTGCTCTGCTGTTGCAACAGCAGGGCTACGATTGCATGGGTGCTACCATGAAGCTTTTTTCGCTCTCCGATATCACCTTCAGCACCGACCGCTCCTGCTGTGACCCCGAGGAGCTCGCGCTTGCCGAGGGCGTGGCAAAGCAGCTCGGGATCCCCTTTTCGGTATGCGACTTTTCCGATGCCTTTCGGCACAACGTGATCGATTATTTCGTCAACACCTATATCGGCGGCGGCACGCCGAACCCCTGCGTGGAGTGTAACCGCACGATGAAATTCGGCGTGTTGTTCAACGAGGCGCGCGCGCGCGGCTGTGACGGCATTGCCACGGGACATTACGCGCGCATCAAGCAGGCTTCCGACGGGCGGTATCAGCTTCTGCGCGCCAAGGATCTCTCAAAGGATCAGACCTACGTGCTCTGGTCGCTCTCGCAGGAGCAGCTTGCGCACACGCATTTTCCCTTGGGAGAGCTTACAAAAGCCGAGGTACGCGAAATTGCCGCCGCGCACGGTTTTTCCAATGCACAGCGGCATGACAGTCAGGATATTTGCTTCGTGCCCGACGGCGACTATGCCGCCTTTATCGAGCATTACACGAAAAAAAGCTTCCCAGCGGGTGATTTTCTGGATCTTGACGGGCGCGTGCTCGGGCGGCACAACGGCGCGATCCGCTACACCGTGGGGCAAAGAAAGGGGATTGGGATCGCGCTTGGAAAGCCGACCTACGTCTGCTCCAAGGACATGTGCAAAAACACCGTCACGCTCGGCTCAAACGAGGATCTCTTCCGCGCGGAGCTCTCGGCGCACGACGTCAACCTCATTGCCGTCGACCGCTTGGATCCCCCCCTGCGCGTGCAAGCAAAGATCCGCTATCAAGCCGCACCCGCACCCGCGGTCGTTGAGCAGACCTCGACCTCGACCTTCACTGTTCGCTTCGACGAGCCGCAACGCGCCATCACGTCGGGACAGTCCGTCGTTCTCTACGACGGCGACCTCGTCATCGGCGGCGGTGTGATTGATTGATTTGGGTGGGAGTATGTTTTGGGGAGTTTTTTGTGGGAAGGACCTTTTTTCAAAAAGGTCCTTCCCACACCCCATCCCCAAAAACTTTCACCGCATAGGTATCGGCTGCCCACCGCAGGACGCACGGCACAGTGCGCCCTTTTTTCATGCCACGCACGGTGAAAGTTTTTGAAGAGAGCGCGAGAGAAGCTTTTTTCAAAAAGCTTCTCTCGCAAAAAAGCAAAAATCACATCCCGTAAAGCTCAAACAAAACGCCCTTTTGCTCCAGCGCGCGGCGCAGGAGCGGATACGGAACGGCGTCGGCGTTGTTGCCGACGGCGAGCGCGAGCGCGGCGGCGACACCTGCCGCTTCACCCGTAAGGGTGCACCCCGGGATCACACGGGTGATCTCCCAGCCCTCACCGACCGCGCTGATGATGCGGCCTGCCGTGAGAATATTGGGATACGCTGGGTTGTAAAGCGTTTCGTACGGGATCGTGTAATGTGTTCCCGAGCGGCGGAAATCTCCGATCGCGCCGATGGGATTCTGGCACGTCACACCGTCCTCCGTCCCCTCCAAGGTCGCTTTTCCGACGATACGGCGGATCGTGCGAAGCTGCGGCATTTCGGGCAGGGTCATGATCTCGCGCGTAGCGGGATCGCTTCCCTCGTATCGCTTCCACATCATTTCCTTGCCGCGCAAAACGAACTCGGTGATCTCCTCGGCACTGTCACCGTGGAAGGTTTTCAGCCCTGCGGGATGCCCCGTGCCGTTGGCAGCAGAGCCCGTGCAATTCCAGCGGCGGAAACGCGCAAGATTACCGTCCTCTACATATTTCTTTGCACTGTCGTAATCAAAATCATGCACCCAGTAGCTCAAAAAGTTTTCGCCAAGCTCGCACGGCACGCCTGCGCGATGCGCGATCGTCGCGTCGCCCGTGGCGTCGATCACCATTTTGGCAGGATAAAAGGCGCGACCGCCGGCATCCTCCACCAGAATCCCTCGGCACTCATTTCCCTGCATCACGGGATAGGTCGCGTGCGAATCCAAAACGAGCTTGACCCCCGCCTCCAGCACCCGGCGGTCAAGCGCGAGCGAGAAAAAGGTAGGCGAAAAATGCGTGGCGTAGCGCTTTCTGTCGCCCGCAACGTTCATGCCGCCCCACGCGGCGGGCAGATCCTCAAGACCGACCGACACGGCAAGACGGATCAGCTCCTCGCCGAGTCCCCCGACCATCTTCTTGCCCATGCCGTCGCAAAGCGGCTCGTACCAGCTGATCAGTCCCCTCGTGGCAAGACCGCCAAGGTTGATGCTCTTCTCGATCAGGAGAACGTCAGCCCCCATGCGCGCCGCGGCAACTTCCGCGCACACACCGCCAATACCGCCGCCCACCACGATGACGTCGTGACCGTTCTTTAAAATGGTTTCAACTTCCATGCTTTTATGCTCCTTTGGGTGGATTGGTTTCAATATAGCACAAAACGGTGGCTTTTGCTTGCAAAAGCCGCCGTTTTTACGGATTTTTCAATTTTCTTTACGGATTTTACCGTTTTTGAACAACGCTGCAAGCACGGGAGAGAGGATGCCCGCAACCACCCAGACGATCCACGTGAGGTGCCACGCGCCCGTGAGGAAGGAGATCAGCAGATAAACCGCCGTAACCGCGCACCAGTAAACTGCGGAAACCGCCTCCGCCAGTGCGTTGCGCATCTTATTTTCGGCCGCGTACTCGCCCGTTTGCAAAAGCTTTTCATACGCGCCGTTCACGTAACATACGCGCACGATGAGAAAGACACCGATCGCCACCATTGCCAAAAGGATATTGACGCAGGTCACGATCCAGAACGCCCACACCCCCGGCACGCAAGCGGTAACGATGAGCGGCAGAACGCCCAACACGATCAAAAGAATACCAACCGTGATCAGCGTGCGGTAAGTGCGCGCATACGCGCTTTGCTCACGCTTTGCCATATCGACAACGCTCGCCTCGGCGACGAAAGCTTCCTTTTCCAGATATTCGTACGCAGACAGCCGTATTCCCGACGGAATAAAAAGTGCCAGTGCCGCGCCGACAAAGCCAAACAGCCCGACAAGACCCATGACAGTTGCCTGCCAATCGGTCAAAAATCCCGCTTCGGCGCACGCCGCCAGTTGGATCAGGGGGACGGGCGACAGAATGCACAGCCCAACGCCTATGGCGATGCGCCGGGATAGCCGCTTGACCAAGGAAACGTAGCCTTGCGCTTCCTCTTGTATCAGCGTGCGGCGCGCGGGACGCTCTTCCGCTTCGCAGGCAGGTGCTTCACCGCACGCCTCCTGCGGACGCGTCGCTTCACTTTGTGCCTCCTTCAGCAGATAATCGGTGGTCACGCCAAACAGCTCACTCATGGAGATGATCTTGTCAAGCTCGGGAACGGACAAGCCGCCCTCCCATTTCGACACCGATTGACGGGAGACCTCCAGCCGCTCGGCAAGCTCCTCTTGCGACCAGCCCTTCTTTTTTCTTTCTTGTATGATTTTATCCGCTAACATAGCCGTCATCTCCTTTGTGATGAATTTTTCACCCTTATTGTAGCAAACGCCACGTTTTTTTGCAAGCAAGCAGACTTGAAAATTTGTCAACCAGCGGTTGCGAAGCCGTTTTTTTGACAGCGTTTGTGCGTTTTCGAAAAAATTATTTCAAAATCACGTTGGCATCCCCCAAAAGCGCGGTCAATTCTCCCATCACGTAATCGCTCAACGCAACTCCAACGGGGCGTGTTTCGTAGCTTTTTTCGTCGGCATAATAGAAATATGCAGGAAAATCACCTTCAAAAATGCCGAGCAGATTCCGTGCCTTTTGCGTCAATGCGCCGCCTCTGTCGGGCACGCGCAGGAAGAGTCGCGTCGGTGCTTTGGCAGAGGCTTTGTGGGGTGTCTGTGCCGCCGGCGGCACGGTCTGCGGCGCGGGCTTTGGCTGATGCTCCTCGGTGCGGAAGCGGTTGTTTTCAACCAGCTCCTCTACCTTTTGAATCAGAATTTTCGGCGGCTCGTCCTCACGCAGAGAAATATTTCCGATGACAAACACGCCGTTGTCGCGGCGGATCATATGCGACACAAGCGCAAATTGGCGCGCAAACGCCGCACATTCGATCTCTGCCAAGCGATCCTCCAGCGTGAAAAACGCCATACGGTCACCGTTTTTCGTATTTTTTACGGTGACAGAGGTGATCATGCCCGCCACGCGGACGCTTGCTTTGTCGGCAGGATCGGCGTCCTCGCCGACGATTTCGGAGATCGGTTGGGGCAAAAGAAGCTCCAAATGCTTTTGATATTCGTCGAGCATATTGCCCGAAAAATACATCCCCGCCGCTTCCTTTTCCATCATCAGCTTCTCGCGCACGCCAAGCTCCGGAATATCGGGATAGATCACGCTCGGCACGCTCACGGGGGACAGCCCCGGCGTGGAGAACATATCCAGCTGCCCTTCAAGATTGTTTCTTCCCTTTTCCACCGCGCGGTCGATCATGATCTCATACACCGACAGAAGCCGCGAGCGGTAGACGCCGAGGCGGTCGAACGCGCCGCCCTTGATCAGCGACTCGATCATACGGCGGTTGAGATCACCGTATGGCATTCGTCCGATGAAATCCTCAAAGGAGGCAAATTTTCCGTGACGACGCTCGTCAAGAATTTTTTGCAGGAATTGCGGGCCGACGTTCTTGAGTGCCAAAAGCCCGAAACGGATATCCGCACCGTCGGTTGAAAAATGCATACGGCTTTCGTTGACATCGGGTGGCAGGACGCGAATACCGCGCCCAGACGCCTCGGAAATATACTCTGCCACCTTGGTCTGGCTGCCGAGGACACTGGTCAGAAGTGCCGCAAAATACTGCTGGGGATAGTGCGCCTTGAGGTAAGCGGTGCGGTAGGAGATGATCGCATACGCCGCCGCGTGGGATTTGTTGAAGGCGTAGTTGGCAAAGCTCTCCATATCGGAGAACAGCCGCGCGGCAACCTCTCGCTCCACGCCGCGTTCAAGCGCACCCGTTACAAACGCCTCACGCTCGGACAGCAGGACGTCCGCTTTCTTTTTGGACATGGCGCGGCGCACGACGTCTGCGTGCCCAAAGGTATATCCGCCGATCTCACGGAAGATGCTCATGACCTGCTCCTGATACACGACGCACCCATAGGTCGAGCGTAAGATCGGCTCCAAGAGCGGCGTGGCATATTCCACGCGCTCGGGGTGATGGCGACATTCGATAAAGGTCGGGATGGAATCCATGGGACCCGGACGATAGAGCGCGATGGCGGCAATGATGTCGTCAAGCGACTCGGGCTGAAGATTTTGCAGCATCTGCCGCATACCGCCCGACTCCAGCTGAAACACGCCCGCGGTCTTTCCCGAAGAGATCAAGGAATAGGTCGCGCGGTCGTCCAGCGGCAGCAGCTCAATGTCAAAATTCGGCTCACTCTCGCGGATCATGCCCTCCGCCTCGTGCAAAATGGTGAGGTATCGGAGTGCCAGAAAGTCAAATTTAAGAAGCCCGAGCTTTGCGATCGTGTCCATATCAAACTGCGTGACCACCGTTCCGTTGCTCATAGAGAGCGGCACGTAATCCCAGATCGGGCGGTCGGTGATGACCACGCCAGCGGCATGGATCGACACGTTGCGGGGCATTCCCTCCAGCGCCATGGCGGTATCCACCAGCCGCTTTACGTCGCTCGAATCCTCGTACATATGCTTCAGATCGGGAAGCTTGAGTGCCTGTGCAATCGTGATATTCAGCTCCTGCGGCACGGTACGCGCCACCGCGTCCACGTCCGCATAGGACATACCGAGCGCGCGCCCGACGTCGCGGATCGACGCGCGTGCGGCGAGCGTGCCGAAGGTGATAATCTGCGACACGTGATCGCGTCCGTACTTTTTGGCTACGTATTCGATCACCTCGTCGCGTCTGTTGTAGCAAAAATCGATATCGATATCGGGCATGCTGACGCGCTCGGGGTTGAGGAAGCGTTCGAAGAGAAGGTCGAAGCGAATGGGATCGACATCGGTGATGCCCAGCGTAAACGCCACAAGGCTCCCCGCGCCCGAGCCTCTGCCGGGGCCAACGGGAATGTCCTTGGATTTAGCAAAATTTACATAGTCCTGCACGATGAGAAAATAGTCGGCGTATCCCATGTCGGCGATCACAGACAGCTCGTACTCCATGCGTGAAAGGTAGTCCTCCCCGGTGTATGCGTCAAGGGTAATATGCCCGCGCGCAATGCGGGAATCCAAGCCCTCAAGTGCCAGCGCGCGCAAATATTCCTTGGCATCCGCACCGTTGGGACACGGGAATTTCGGCAGGTACGTAGTTGAAAAATCGAACTCCACTCGGCATCTCTCGGCAATGCGGCAGGTGTTTTCAATCGCTTCGGGATATTTGCGGAAGAGCATGGACATCTCGGTGCTGTCCTTGAGATAGAACTCGTCGGTCGCAAATGCCGCAGGTCTGCCCGCGTCAACCGTGGTGTTGGTCTGGATGCACATCAGCACCGCCTGCGTATCGGCATCCTGACGGCGCAGATAGTGGCAATCGTTGGTCGCAACCAACGGAAGCTCGCACTCGTTTGCAAGATTTACCAAAAGCGGCATGACCGCCTTTTGCTCCGCCAAACCGTGATCCTGAATCTCGATATAGAAGTGATCCTTTCCAAAGATCTGCGCGTATTTCTCGGCGTACTGCCGCGCCCCCGCGAAATCTCCCTTTGACAAAAGCTTCGGGATCCGACCGCCAAGGCAGGCAGAGAGCGCGATCAAGCCACCCGAATAGCGTGCCAGCAGCTCATCGTCCACGCGCGGCTTGTTATAAAAGCCCTCGGTGAAGGAAAGTGACACCATCTCGGTCAGATTCCGATATCCCTCCATGCTCTCGCACAAGAGCACCAGATGATCGGCATACCCCTCCCCCGTATGCGTTTTGTCAAAACGCGAGGTGGGGGCAACGTAGACCTCACAGCCGATGATGGGCTTGACCCCCTCGCGGCGGCACGCCTGATCGAACGCCACCGCGCCGTACATCACGCCGTGGTCGGTGATCGCAACGGCACTCTGACCGCATTCCTTGACACGCTTCGGTATCTCGTCAATGCGGCACGCGCCGTCAAGAAGGCTATATTCGCTGTGCAGATGCAGGTGAACAAATCCGTTCATGGCTTCTCCTTCGTGTGCGTTATTTCTCGGCGGCGTCCATCAGCCTTTGCAGGCGATGGTTCAGCCCCGACTTGGAAATGGGCGGCTTGTGTAAATCCTTCAGCTCGTCCAGCGTGGCGTCGGGATTGCGGTAGCGCAGAAGTGCCGTGACGCGCAACGCTTCGGGAAGAGCCTCCAGCTTTCCGTGCTCCATCAATCGTCCGATCGCTTCGATCTGGCGCGATGCCGCCGACACCGATTTTTCAATATTTCTTGTCACGCAGTTGGTAGCACGGTTCTCGTTGTTGCGGATATCTCCCGCGATATGTGCGTTGTAAAACTCGAAAATAATATTGTGCGAGCCCATGAGCGTGATCAAATCCCCGATCGCTGTGGCATCCTTGTAATAGATACAATGCGTGCTCTTGCGCAGAATACGCTTGGGGGGATACCCGCACGCGGTCAGAAAGCGCGCGGCGGCGTCTGCCACCGCCTCATTCGGGAAGGAAAACTCCAGATGTGACGCCTTTTGCGGATCGTTGACCGTGCCCGCGCCAAAGAACATACCGCGCAAGAGTGCCGCACGGCAGCTCTCGCACGCAAACAGATTCAAAAGTGCTTCCCAGTCAGCGTCCGCGTCCTGCATTTGCGCGACGAGCTTTGACGCCGCAGGTGAGTGCAGAGTGACGTCCCAATAGCGGTGGCCGTGCGCGCCGCTTTGCGCGATTTCGGGGGCTTTGCCGTAGAGCTTGGCAAACACCTCGTCGGCAAGCGTTGCAACGCTTTCATAGCGACAGCGCAGTCGCGCCTCGTGCCCCGACACGCGCACAGCGCACGTCAAAAGCCCTGCCGCCAATGCCTTGCGACAGCAATTTTTCTTGATCGGCAATTCGCACAGCTCTGCGCGAACGGAATCGGCAAACGACACGCGTCCCCCTCCCCTCTTACAAAAATTTGATCTCACATTCAAGCGCTACGTCGGTTCTTTCCAAAACGGTTCGTTGGATCTCGGCTACAAGGCTCTTGACGTCTGCGGCTGTTGCACCGCCGCGGTTGACGATAAAACCCGCGTGCTTTTCGGAGACCTGTGCACCACCGACGCGCAAGCCCTTAAGCCCGCAATCCTCGATCAGCTTCCCCGCAAAGTGCCCTACGGGGCGTTTGAAAACGCTTCCCGCGCTGGGAAGCTCCAGAGGCTGGGTGCTTTTGCGGCGTTCCGTGAAGGACGCCATCGCCTCCCCGATCAGCGCGCGGTTCCCCTCGCGCAGGGCAAGCGTGGCACCGAGCACGACGTAGCGGTCGCTGACCGAATAGATGCTCGTGCGGTAGCCGAACGCCTGCTCCTCTCCGCAAAAGCTGCCGATTTCGCCGCTTTCGCGGTCGTAATAATCCGACGTGACGCAAATATCCGCCATGCAGCCGCCATACGCACCTGCGTTCATGCAGACCGCGCCGCCAAGCGTCCCGGGGATCCCGTAGGCAAATTCCGCGCCCGTCAGCACCGCATCGCGTGCCGCCAAGGCAATGGCTGACAGCGACACGCCCGCATCGGCGCGCACCGTCGTGCTCTCTATCTCAATGTTGCCCTGGGAGTGCACGAACACAACCGCGCCGCAAAGCCCCCCGTCGGGAAAGACGACGTTGCTCCCGCGCCCGATCACAACGCACGGGACAGCAGCATCCGAGAGAAGGCGCAAAGCATCGATCAACGCCGCACGCGTATGGGTAAAAACGGCAAGCTCTGCCCTGCCGCCGATGCGAAACGTGCTGTAGCGTGCCAGCGGACAGTTCAATTCGTACGCGATCCCGCGGCACGCAAGACTCTCAAGCAGCTTTTCCATTCCGTCCCTCCCAAAATACATTCTGTATACATTATACTCGCAATCGGAAGAAAATGCAAGTCAAAAAGCGTGCTTCGGTCAAATAAATTTACAAATAAAAGCATTTTGTGTAGTTTTGTCAATGATGTGAGACTAAAAAAGTAAAAATAAAAGTAACGAGTTTCGTTAGATGCTTTTGCAGTCGGAAGGAGGGGCGGAGCCCCGAGTGGAGACTGCAAAAGCGGCGCGCGATCAAGCACAGATGTTTTC
>JAZODU010000058.1:0-13613 GCA_045597145.1 Eubacteriales bacterium | reverse complement strand
GCTCGCGAGAGCGGCCTGAAGTTCTGATTGCACTTGCAATCAGTCCGGTTTGTACACTGTTCAACACACAAAAATTTGTATTGAACACAATTTCAGGAGGAAAAACATGGCAAACAAAATTAACCCGGCTGAGCTGGATCTTCACGAGCAGCTCGTCGCGCTGAACCGTGTTTCCAAGACCGTTAAAGGTGGTCGTGTCGCCCGTTTCGCAGCTCTGATGGTTGTCGGTGACGGAAACGGTCACGTTGGCGTAGGACTTGGAAAGGCTGCCGAGGTTCCGGAAGCAATTCGCAAAGGAATCGAGGATGCTAAGAAAAATATGATTACAGTTTCCCTGAAGGGAACCACCATCCCCCACGAGGTCGTTGGTGTGTACGGCGCAGGTCACGTTGGCGTAGGCCTTGGCAAAGCAGCAGAGGTTCCCGAAGCAATCCGCAAGGGAATCGAGGACGCAAAGAAGAATATGGTAACGGTTGCTCTCAAGGGCACTTCCATTCCCCACGAGGTAGTTGGTGTGTTCGGTGCAGGTAAGGTTCTCCTGAAGCCCGCAGCACCCGGTACCGGTATCATCGCAGGCGGTAAGGTCCGTATGGTCCTTGAGGCTGCCGGCATCAAGAACATTCGCGCAAAGTGCCTGCGTTCCAACAATCCTACCAACGTTGTTAAGGCAACGATGGAGGGACTCAAGGAACTGCGCACCGCCGAGCAGGTTGCGAAGATCCGCGACATCTCGGTCGAGCAGATCAAGGGTTGATTGGGAGGTAGAGAAGCATGAAAAAGGTTACTCTTATTAAGAGCCTGATCGGCTGCAAGCCCAATCAGAAGGCAACTGCAAAATCTCTGGGACTGAACAGAGTCGGTGATAGCATCGTTCACGCGGACGACGCTATCCTCGCGGGCAAGGTTAAGGTCCTTTCCCACCTGGTTTCCGTTGAAACCGTAGAAAACGCATAAGGAGGGAAAACGCAGATGAAACTCCATGAACTTCAGCCCGCCGAAGGCTCCGCAAAGGCAGCCTGGAGAAAGGGCAGAGGCCCCGGCTCCGGTAACGGTAAGACCGCCGGCAAGGGCCACAAGGGTCAGAACGCGCGTTCGGGCGGCGGTGTTCGCACCGGCTTCGAGGGCGGTCAGTTCCCGATCTACAGAACCCATCCTAAAAGAGGCTTCCACAACCATTTCGCTACCAACTATGCGATTGTTAACGTTGAGGACCTGAACAAGTTCCTCGATGACACCATCGTTGATATCGATATGCTGCTGGCAGCAAAGATCATTCGCAAGCCCATGGACGGTCTTAAGGTCCTTGGTAACGGCGAACTCACCAAAAAACTCACTGTAAAGGCAGCCGTATTCTCGGCAACTGCGAAGGAGAAGATTGAAGCAGCAGGCGGTAAGGCAGAGGAGGTATAAGGATGTTTCAGACGTTTAAAAACGCGTGGAAAGTCCCGGAACTTCGCAAGAAGCTCCTCTTCACTCTGATCGTTATCCTGCTTTACAGAATCGGTGCAAACCTGTTCGTTCCTTACGTCAACGTCGAGATGATCGACTCTTACTCCGGTATGTCCAGCGGCTTCTTCGGAATGCTGTCACTCATGTCCGGTGAGGCGTTCGGTAACGCAACCTTCTTTGCCCTCTCCGTCAGCCCGTATATCACGGCATCGATCGTGATGCAACTGCTGACGATCGCGATTCCCGCCCTTGAGAGAATGTCCAAGGACGAGGACGGCAAGAAGAAGATCGCAACCGCAACCCGTTGGGTAACGGTCGCACTGGCTCTGATCACTGCTTACGGTTACGTCAATATGCTTGACGCGGCACAGGCGTACAACGCCAATACCGGCTTGTACGAGAACCTGCTCGTCACGCAGGCAGACAGAGGTCAGCCCACGCGCGTGTTTGCATGGTTCGTTATGATCGCATGCTTCTGCGCAGGTGCATCCCTCATCATGTGGCTCGCTGAGAAGATCAACGACCACGGTATCGGTAACGGTATCTCCATTATCCTGTTCGCAAACATTCTTTCCGGTCTGAACCCGACCATCGAGAGAATGATCAACTGGTTCTTCGTAACCAACCCCCTCACGGGCGGTCGAGTGGAAGTAAAGTCGGGCACCGCACTCATTCAGCCGATCGTTATGGCTGTGCTGTCGGTTGCACTGACGCTGGGCGCGATCGTGCTCATCATCTGGTTCACCAACTCCGAGCGTCGCATTAAGGTCATTTATGCGAAGAAGGTCGTTGGTCGCAAGATGTACGGCGGACAGAAGACCAATCTTCCCCTGAAGATGAACATGGCAGGCGTTATGCCCGTCATCTTCGCAAGCTCCATTGTGTCGATCCCGATGACCATTGCAGGCTTTATCTCCGTTAACAATCCCGAGAACGGATTCGTTAAGTTCGTCGGCAACTGGTTGGCATCGACCTCTCCCATTTATGTAATCCTGTTTATTGCGCTGATCTTTGCGTTCTCTTACTTCTACATTGCGATTTCTTTCAATCCCGTAGAGGTTGCGAACAACATCCGCAATAACGGTGGCGCGATCATCGGTATCCGTCCGCAGGAAATGGCACCCTTCATCAAGAAGATCCTCAACAGAGTCACCTTGATGGGCGCAATCTTCCTTGCAGTCATCGCGGGCGTTCCCGTGATCGTCGGTGCGATTCCCGCAATCACCAACCTCGGCTTCGACAGTATCGCATTCATGGGTACGTCGCTGCTGATCGTCGTTGGCGTTGCACTGGAAACCGTGCGCGATCTCGAGGCTCAGCTCTCGATGCGCAACTACAAAGGCTTCCTTGATTGATCCGCAATTCAAACGGAGGAAACTATGAATCTGATTTTACTTGGTGCTCCCGGTGCGGGTAAGGGTACCCAATCCGCGAAGATTTCCGAAAAGTATCAAATTCCTGCAATCGCTACGGGAGATATTCTCCGCGCAGAAAGAAAGGCAGGCACCGCGCTCGGCAAAGAGGCTCAGTCCTATATCGAGGCGGGTAAGCTGGTTCCCGATTCCGTTGTCATTGGAATCATCAAGAAGTATATGGCGGAAAACAACTGCGAGAACGGCTTCATTCTTGACGGCTTTCCCCGTTCCATTCCTCAGGCAGAGGCACTGGAGCAGATGGGCGTGAAGATCGATGCGGTGCTCAGCATAGAGGTCGCCGATGAAAAAATTATTGAACGCATGAGCGGACGCAGAGTTTGCTCCTGCGGTGCATCCTATCATGTCGTATACAATCCCCCGAAAGTGGAGAATGTTTGTGACAAGTGCGGCGCGGCACTGTATATCAGAGCCGACGACGCGGCAGAAACTGTTAAAAGCAGATTGGAAACCTTCCACAGAGAAACCGAGCCGCTCAAGGAGTTCTACTCCCAAAAAGGTCTACTTCTCTCGGTAGAAGGGCAGGAGGAGGTTGCGGATACCACCGCCCTCGTCATGCAAGCACTCCAATCCAAAGAGGCGTGACGAATGATTCATTTGAAAAATTCGGCACAGATCACCGCTATGAGGGATGCAGGTCGTATCACGGGCGAGGCTTTGCTCGTCGCCCGTGATATGGTCCGCCCCGGAGTGAGCACCAAGGAAATCGATACGGCGATCCGCCGTTATATCGAGAAATGCGGTGCCAAGCCTGCCTTTTTAGGCTACGGCGGATTTCCGGCAAGTGCCTGCATCAGCATCAACGATGAGGTCATTCACGGGATCCCGTCCAAGGACAGGATCTTGAAAGAAGGCGACATCGTCAAAATTGATACCGGCGCAACCTATCACGGCTACGTTGGTGATTCCGCAAGAACGATTCCCGTTGGGAAGGTCAGCGAGGAAGCGGAGCGCTTGATCAAAGCAACGCGCGACAGCTTCTGGGCAGGGATCGACGCCCTGCAGGTCGGTAACCGACTCGGTGACGTGGGTTCTGCGATTGATACCGTGGTTATCAACAACGGATTCAGCACCGTCAAGCGGTATGTCGGACATGGGATCGGCACGGATATGCACGAATCTCCAGACGTCCCGAATTACGGCACCCCCGGCAGAGGCCTGCGCCTCTCGGCGGGCATGACGCTTGCGATCGAGCCGATGGTCAACGTCGGTACGTGCGAGGTTAGGGAAATGTCGGATGGCTGGACGGTGAAAACGCTGGACGGAAAGCTCTCGGCGCACTACGAAAACACCGTGGCACTGACGAGCAACGGGGTTCTGATCCTGACGGAAGTTGAAAAAGGTTTCTGAAAAACAAACAAACTACACAAGAGTGAGGAGGGATTCTTCTGGCACAGAAAGAGGATGTTATCGAATTTGAAGGCACGGTTGTCGAGGCACTGCCCAACGCCTGCTTCAAAGTCAAGCTGCCGAACGGTCACATCGTGACGGCTCATATTTCCGGCAAGCTTCGTATGAATTATATCAAAATTCTGCCCGGTGACCGCGTGACCATCGAGGTTTCGGTCTATGACCTGACCAAGGGACGCATTACCTGGCGGGCAAAATAAACATTGCTTAAAGCAAGAAAGGTATGGTAGAGACAATGAAGGTGAAACCATCCGTTAAGAAGATCTGCGAAAAGTGCAAGATCATCAAGAGAAAAGGTAAAATCATGGTCATCTGCGAAAACCCGAAGCACAAGCAGAGACAGGGTTAAGCCGATACCAAAAATCAACAGAAAGGTGAATAAACAATATGGCTCGTATTGCTGGTGTTGATATTCCGAATAACAAGCGCGTAGAGATCGCCCTTACCTATATTTACGGTATCGGCCGCAAGAGCGCAAACGATATCCTTGCAGCGACCGGGATCAATCCCGACACCCGCGCAAAGGATCTGACCGAGGCAGAGGTAGCAAAGCTTCGTGACGAGATCGAAAACAACTACACCGTTGAGGGTGATCTGCACCGTGAGGTTGCAATGAACATCAAGAGAATGGTGGAGATCAACTGCTATCGCGGTATCCGTCACAGAAAGGGTCTGCCCGTAAGAGGTCAGAGAACCAAGACCAATGCAAGAACTCGCAAGGGTCCCGCTAAGACCATTGCAAACAAGAAGAAGTAAAGGAGTGGCATAACAATGGCAAAAGTTGCAGCTAAAAAGGTTGTTAAGAAGCGCCGCGAAAGAAAGAACATCGAAAAGGGTGCCGTACACATTCAGGCAACCTTCAACAACACGATCGTTACCGTTTCCGACGCACAGGGCAACACCATTTCCTGGGCATCCGCAGGCGAACTCGGTTTCAAGGGTTCCAGAAAATCCACTCCGTTCGCAGCACAGTCTGCTTCCGAGACCGCAGCAAAGGCAGCTATGGAGCATGGCCTGAAGTCGGTAGAGGTTTTCGTGAAGGGCCCCGGTGCAGGTCGTGAATCCGCTATCCGTGCGCTGGAAACCGTTGGTCTCCAGATCACCATGTTCAAGGACGTAACGCCCATCCCGCACAACGGTTGCAGACCGCCCAAGCGCAGACGCGTTTAATTAATCGCAGGAGGTAAAATAACTATGGCAAGATATACTGGACCTGTTTGCAGACTCTGCCGCAGAGAGGGAACGAAGCTCTTTTTGAAGGGCGAGCGTTGCCTGACCGGTAAGTGCGCGATCGACCGCAGAAACACTGCTCCCGGTCAGCACGGAGCCGCAAACAAGAAGATGAGAGAGTACGGCCTTCAGATGCGTGAGAAGCAGAAGACCAGAAGATACTACGGTGTCCTCGAGAGACAGTTCGTCAACTACTTTGAGGAAGCAGACCGCAAAGAGGGTATGACCGGTGAAAACCTGATCTGCCTGCTGGAGCGTCGTCTGGATAACGTCGTATACAGAATGGGCTTTGCAGCATCCCACAAGGAAGCTCGTCAGCTGGTTCTGCACGGTCACTTCACCGTAAACGGCAAGAAGGTAAACATTCCTTCGCTCCTGATCAAGGCAGGCGACGTGATCGCTGTTAGGGAAGCAAGCCGTGATTCTGTTAAGTTCAAGACTCTGGCTGAGTCCGCAGCTACTGCGATCATCCCGAAGTGGCTTGAGGTTAAGGCTGACGCTATGAGCGCAACCGTTGTCACTCTTCCCGCAAGAGAGGACGTTGACTTCGATTTCAACGAGCAGCTGATCGTCGAGCTTTATTCCAAGTAATCCGATTGGATTTTTTCCCTATGATACGCTTGCAGAACGCATCGTATCTGTTACGGTTCTACTAAAAAATTTAATAAGGAGGTTTTATTTGGAATGATTGAGATAGAGAAGCCTAATATCACCACTGCAGATCTGAACGAGGACGGCACACGCGGCACGTTCGTCGTAGAACCCCTCGAGCGCGGCTACGGTACGACGCTTGGTAACTCTCTTCGCAGAGTGCTCCTGAGCTCGATCCCCGGCTATGCCGTGACCAACATCAAGATCGACGGAGTGCTTCACGAGTTTTCTACGATCCCCGGCGTTACCGAAGACGTAACCGAGATCGTGCTGAACGTGAAGGGCATTATTGCAAAGCTGCACTGCACGGGTCCCAAGACGGTAATGATCGACGTTACCGGTGAGAAGGACATTACGGCAGGCGATATCAAGCAGGATTCCGACATCGAAATTATGAATCCCGAGCATCACATCGCAACGGTTGGCGAAAACGAACGCTTCTACATGGAGCTGACCTTCGCAGCAGGCCGCGGTTACGTATCTCAGGATAAGAATAAGCAGCTGCAGACGCAGATCCTCGGAACTGCCGCATCTGCACCGATCGGAACCATTTACACCGACTCGATTTACACGCCCGTATACAGCGTTGACTACTCGGTAGAGAATACCCGCGTAGGTAACGTAACGGACTACGATAAATTGACGCTCGATGTGCTGACCAACGGAACGATTTCCGCAAAGGAAGCAGTTTCCTTGGCTGCCAAGATTCTCAACGAGCATCTCAACTTGTTTGTGGATTTGTCTGATGAAGCAAGGAAGGCAGAGATTATGGTCGAGAGAGAAGAGACCATCAAGGAGAAAGTCCTTGAGATGACTGTTGAGGAGCTTGACATGTCTGTGCGTAGCTTGAACTGCTTGAAGCGCGCAGGCATTGACACGGTCGAGGATCTGATCGACCGCACCGAAGAGGACATGATTAAGGTCCGTAACCTTGGTAAGAAATCGCTGGAGGAGATCATCCAGAAGCTTCACTCCCTTGGTCTGGAGCTTCGCCGCGAAGAGTGATCCCGCGATTTCACCCTACAGTATAAATAACGATTCGTAATAGCAGAAGGAGGGAATAGAAATGCCCGGAACCAGAAAACTTGGCAGAACCACCGCGCACAGAAGAGCAATGCTCCGCGGTATGGTTACCTTACTGCTTGAGAACGGACAGATTGAGACCACGCTTACCAGAGCGAAGGAAGTTCGTTCCATGGCAGAGAAAATGATTACACTCGGTAAGAAGAATACTCTTGCAAGCCGCCGCGCAGCACTTGCTTATATCACCAAAGAGGACGTTGTAAGCAAGCTGTTCAACGAGATCGCTCCCAGATATGAGGGACGTCAGGGTGGATACACCCAGATCTTCAAGATGGGTCCCCGCAGAGGTGACGCTGCCGAAATGGCGATCGTTAAGCTGATCGCAGACGTTGCTCCCGTAGAGGAGAAATAATCAAAAAGACACGGAAGAAAAATTCTTCCGTGTCTCTTTTTTTCTATTGACTTGACGGCGTTTCTGTGCTATAATGAACAAAATGCAAAAAAGAAAATCGGTAAAAACGGGAGGAATATATGCAGGAATTTTCGTTTCATGGCTTGACCTTCAAGGTCACAGAGGACAACCGTGTGTTCATGGCTTCTGGCTTCGGATTCTCCGCAAAGGAGGACACCACGGGGGCAGATCTTCCGATTGTGGAGGTGCAGGTCGCGGGAGAGGATCACGCGATCGATGGCGCACACCGTATGGTCAGAACCAGCGAGGGCAGAGCACTTCGCTACGTCTCGCACGCGGTGAACGGTGATCGCTTGGAGATCACGCAGAGAAGCCCGCGCGTAGAGGTGACTACCACCTTTGTGGCGTATTCGGACACCAACGCGATCCGCGTGTCCAGCCGTGTGACCAACGTCACCGAGGAGGATATCGTCCTGACGGCGGTATCGGCGTTCGTGCTTCATAACTTTGCGGTGAAGGGTACGGCGTCCATGGAGAACGTCTACCTGCACGACTATATGTTCTGGCACCACACCGAGGCAAGAGCCCGCGTGCGCAGTCTGAAGGATTGTGGCATCGACTTCGGCTCGTCCTCGCTCCGTCAGGCAAATATCGGTAGCTGGTCTACCAAGGAGTTTGCGCCGCAGGGCATTCTGGAGGACCGTGAGGTCGGAAATTTTGCGATGTTCCAGATCGAGAGCAACTCCGCGTGGTATTGGGAGCTGGGACTCAACGGCGCGAGCTACCTGTATTTGGGCGGACAGACCGAATGGTATCATAGCTGGTCGAGAAAGCTCGCACCGAATGCGAGCTACGAGACGCTTCCCGTTGCCGTGGCAAACGGTCAGACGCTCAACGCGGTGCTGGGCGAGATGGCAAATTATCGCCGTCACCTCAAGCGCACCACCGAGGATGACGAGCAGATGCCGCTCATTTTCAACGAGTATATGCATTGGAAGTGGGACGGTCCCGACGAAGCATCCTGTGCCAAGACCGTGCCCGAGGTCGCCAAAATGGGCGTGGATTACTACGTCATCGACTGCGGCTGGCACGACGAGGTCGATCCTGCGGTCGTTTATCACTACGTTGGCGAGTGGAAGCAAAGTCAGACGCACTTCCCGAGCGGCGTGAAAAAGACGGTCGATCTGATCCACAGCTACGGCATGAAGGCAGGTCTTTGGATCGAGCCCGAGGTCGTGGGAATCAAGTGCCAGAAGATGATCGACTACTACGGAGACGAGTGCTTCCTTCAGCGCAACGGCAAAAAGGTCTGCGAGCTGGGCAGATATCTTCTGGACTTCCGTCACGAGAAGGTTCGCAATTATCTGAGCGAGACGATCGATCGCATGGTCAACGAGTATGGCGTGGACTACATCAAGTTCGACTATAACCAGGACTGCGGTCCCGGAACCGACTACAACTCCTTCTCGCGCGGAGAGGGACTCGAGGACCATATGCAGGCGTACTACGAATGGACCGAGACGATGGTCAGAAAGTACCCGAACGTCATTTTCGAGGCGTGTGCAAGCGGTGGCTCGCGTATGGATTATCGGACGCTCTCCACCTTCTCGCTCATGTCCACCTCCGACCAGACCGAGTATGCGCGCTATCCCTACATCGTGGGCAATATGTTTGCCTGCATCCTGCCCGAGCAGGCGGCAGTCTGGAACTATCCCGTTCGCTCCAAGGCGCACAGACATTGCGAGGATCAGGTCAACGAGAACGTGGGCGACGAGGTCGTGGCAATGAATATGGTCAACTCTCTGCTCGGCAGAATGCACCTCGCGTCCCCCTTCTGGTATCTGAATGACCACAAGCAGGCGATCCTCAAGGAGGGCTTGGACTACGCCCGCACGCTGACCGACATGAAGAAGGTCGCGAAGCCCTATCTGCCCTTGGGATACGTCCGTTGGGGCGCATCCAACGTGGCGGTCGGACTCAAAACCGAGGACAAGCTCTACCTTGCCGTCTGGAATCTGAAAGAACCGACCACGCTCGAGATCCCGCTGGTCGAGGTCAAGGCGAAATCGGCGAAGGTGGGATACCCCCTCTGCCTGCCGACCGATTATACTCTTCGGGATAACGTCCTCACGGTGAACTTCACCGAGCCCGAACAGGCACGCTTCTTCGAGATCGAGCTGGAAGCAAAATAACAAACATCAAAAAAGAGACTTTTCCAAGGGAAAGTCTCTTTTTTATTGTAGCACGCCCGCGCGGAGACGGTAACCCTTACCGTAATCGTTGACGATCAGGGGGCGGTCGTCGATCTCCGCCGCCTTGTGGTTGATGTGTCCGATCTGAATGACG
Organism: Eubacteriales bacterium; assembly: GCA_045597145.1. Taxonomy (GTDB): domain Bacteria; phylum Bacillota; class Clostridia; order Oscillospirales; family CAG-272; genus UMGS1865. The sequence continues at coordinate 3,659 of JAZODU010000058.1, read as the reverse complement.
ATGTTTTGCAGATTTTGCCATCCCTCGGGATAGCACAGCTCCATCAGATCCTCCTTGGAGGTGACGAGGGGCGCGCGGTAAAACAGACAACGCAGAATGCGATGCTCGCGGGGCGTCAGGAGCAGGGGATAGCCCATGTAGCGCGTTTTCGCGGGATCGTTTTCGACGTATAGCGAGAAGGTGGAGAGCGTTTGCGTCCTCCATCCGCAGGTGCGGATGCAGAAATCCAGCACGTCGAGAAGGGCATCCCTCGCATTCTCCACGCGAATGAGACGGCTCACCGCAAGGTCGGGAACGGCATTCGGCGCAACGATCGCGGCGATCGGCATTTCGGGATAGAGACGGCGCAATTCGGCACAAAGACGCTCGGCGCGCGGCAGATTGGAGAGACAGTCCAGAACAACGCCGCCGGTATCCTTCTTGTCACAAAGAATACCGGCAGTTTCGTATGGGCAAACGAAGGAAAAGATCCCGTTTGCAATCAGCGTCTCAACCGTTGCCACGTGTTGCTTTTTTTGCTCGGTGACAAGGATCAGCATCGATCAGTCCTTGAGGGCAACGAATCGGATATAATTGATCCTGACGGTATTGAGCGGGGAGGACTTTTCTCCCGAGCTGTTATAGGTGACGGCGGTGTTGGCGATTCCGTCCACCGTATCCATACCGTAGACCACCTGTCCGAATGCCGCGTATTTACCGTCGAGTGAGGAGGCTGCGCTGTCGTCGTGTACGATGAAGAATTGGCAGGAGCCGGAATCATAGGAATCGCCTCTGCGTGCCATCGAAATGACACCGCGCTTGTGGGAGATCGTGTTGTTCCAATTGTTCGCGGCAAACTCACCCTTGATGGGGGTAGAGCCACCCGTGCCGTCACCCTTGGGGTCACCGCCCTGGATCATAAAGCCATCCACGACACGGTGGAAGGTCAGTCTGTCGTAGAATTTTTCACCGACAAGCTTTTGGAAGTTTGCGACAGTGATCGGTGCGTTCTCGGCATCCAGCTTGACGATGATATCTCCCGTTTGCTGCTCGCCGCTATAATCGATATATGTGACGTTCATACGGACGTACTCCGTGACCTCGTTTGTGATCTCAAAATCATCCAGCTCCAGCTCGTCGCTGCGCGTGACCAGCACGATCACAAGCACCACGGCAAGCACCGCAAGGACGGCAATGATCGAGAGGATCCACGTGTTGCGCGTTTTCTTTCTTCGCAGCTCCTCCTGCTGATAGCGTTTTTCGTTCATAAACTGCCTTCTCTCGTTGGCTTCCTGCGCCTTGGATTTTTTACCCATTGGAAATCGGTCCTTTCTGTGTTCATTTACTCTCCCATTGTACCAAAAAAAGCATGGCTTGTCAATCTTTTTTGGGAAGTTGAGAAATAATTTACAAATGCTTCGGATATGATAAGAATAAAGTGTATCGGGAGGCAGTTATGGGAGAGATCAAATGGGGAAAATGGGCGTCTGTGACGGTGACGCTGATCGGAGGGACGATCGCCGTATATCTTGCGTTTCGCTATCTGTTGGTGCTGCTGTTGCCGTTCGGGATCGCGCTTGGAATCTCGCTTCTGATCCGACCGCTGGCAGCACGCCTGTCCGCACGTACCAAAATTCCGCAGGCGATCTGGGCGGCAATATTGCTGCTCGTCACCGTCGGCGGCATCCTTTTTCTTTTGGGCGTGGCGACACAACGGCTGGTTCTGGAGCTGGAGCAGCTTTTGGAGCGGCTTCTTGCGGATGGAGATACGCTCGATCCCGTTGGAATGCTGACCGATCGGATCGCTCTTTTGCGACGGCTGGAGCAGTCCGAAGGGGCGGACTCGCTGCGGAATATGCTCGCACAAATGCTCTCGGGCACGGCAAGCGCGCTCTCCGCAGAGATCCCCGCCTTTCTCGGTCGCGTCATCACCGCTCTGCCGACCGTCCTGCTGGTCGTCCTGATCACCGTCATCGCGGGATTTTATTTCTCGATGGACGACGGGCGGATCTTTCATGCCCTGACCGAGCATCTGCCAACCCGTATTCGCACGCGACTACCGATCTGGCGCACGCGGTTGCGGCGCGTGTCGTGGGGCTATCTGCGCGCATATCTGCTCTTGTGGGGCTTGACCGTGGTCGAGCTGTTCATCGGCTTTGCGATCCTGCGCCTCGACTACGCATTCTTGCTCGCGCTTGTGATCGCGTTTGTCGATCTCTTGCCGATCTTCGGCGTGGGGACGGTGCTTATCCCGTGGGCGATCGTGGCACTCCTGCAACAGAATTACTTCCTCGGCTTTGGACTGGTCATTCTGTACGGCGTGGCACTGATCCTGCGACAGATCATCGAGCCGCACCTCTTGGGGCAAAGCCTCGGACTGCACCCGCTCCTCACCCTCTTTGCCACCTACGCGGGCTGGCAGCTGTTCGGCTTTTGGGGGATGCTTCTCGCGCCCTTCGTCGCGCTCCTTTGCAAGAGCGCGATCCTGCAGCTGAGAAAATAAGAACAGCAGACGGTAAAGCCGTCTGCTGTTCGTTTACGTACCGAACGGTGTGCCGAAGAGGGAGACCATCAGCGCGTATAAAAGCGGGATGGTGATGACACCGAGCGTGTGTGAAATGAGCGTCATGCTCGCACCCGTTTCGGGATTTCCGCCGTATGCCTCGGGGAATACGACGGTGTTCAGACCGAGCGGCGCGGCAACCGCGAAGAAGGCAAGGAAGAGAACGTCGTTGCCGATCGGCGCACCGAGGATCAGCCCGAGCAAATATTTCGCGACAAAGAGCAGGGAAATGATGATCGCGGGGATGACGGTCAGTCGCAACAGGGACGCGACGTAGACCTTTTTCTTTTTGAGCATCCCAACGAGATCGTAGCGCGCGATCGTCACACCCGCGAGCAGCATTCCGACAGGCCCCATGCAGGCCTTGAGCGAGTCGAGCGCGGAGGTGAGGAAGGCGGGCAGATGCGGTCCGACCCCGAGAAGTCCCAATGCCACGCCGATCAGCGTTGCGATCGTGGGCGCGTTGAACAGACGCTTGATCGCCGCGCCCTTTTCGCCACTTTTCGGTGTCAGAACACTGACACCCCACGTGTAGATCACGAGCGAGATCGGCAGGCAAAAGAGCTTGTAGTACGAAAGAATTTCCTCGCCGAAGAGTGCAAGCACGATCGGATCGCCGAGGTATCCGCTGTTGGCGAATGCGAGCGCGTAACAGTAGACCCCGTAGTCGGAGGTGCCTTTCTTGGCGAAAAAGCGCACAAGCGCGAGCGAGATCGCCATCGCGATCAACACCGAAACCGATGCGATCGTGACGTTGACGGCGTGCGTGCTGAGGGTATCGACCGTACAGTAGCGTACCATCGTCACGAAGCAGAGCGCGGGGCAGAAGAGCCAGGTCTCCATCTTCGCCATCACTCTGCCCGCACCGTCGGGCAAAAGCTTGGCTTTATAAGAAACGTAGCCGATCGCGATACAGAGAAAGAGCGTGAGCATCGGCGTGAGTGTTGCCAAAAAAGTTTTCATAAACACCTCGAATGGATGAAAATTAACTGCGTTCCCCGACGTAGCCGCCCAGATAGCGGTCGATCGCGTTTTTCGCGTGCAGCTCCTCGAAGCGGAGCAGACGGGTTTCGTCCCCCTGCGTTTCCCGAACCACAACGGGATAGACGCGCGGTGC
>JAZODU010000057.1:0-13109 GCA_045597145.1 Eubacteriales bacterium | reverse complement strand
CTTTTCGGCGCGCCGATCGACCGCGCGGAAATCTATCATGGAGCGGTTCGCGGGATCAAGCGCGATGACCCGATCAATACCATGTTTGTCAATCACGTATGTGCCTGCGGCGTGGAGATCGTCGTGGAGGTGAAGGAGCGGGAGAAGCGGGGAAATCACCGGACGTTTGTTGAGCGTAAAACCTCGCGGAAGCTCGCGGCAAATATATAAGGCGGACTCCGCGAGGCTTTTTCGCGGTCTTTTGGCGTTCATTTTTGCGAAAATTGGAATTTTTTCAGAAAAAGGGTTGACAAATCCCCAAAAAAATGCTAAAATGAAAATGCGAAACAGCGAAAATTGAAAAAACGAAAGACACTGATCATGGGAATTGCCGATGCAATGCCCGATATAGAAGGATCTTGTGATACAAAAGCTATCATTGTGCCGTTTTTGGCGCGTGATGGCTTTTGTATCACAAGATCCTTTTTGTTTTTTCTAGGAGGGAGTATGGCGAGCGGTCAGAAGTATAACGACGATATCAAGGAACGGGCGTACGCACTGTTCGACACAAACAACAACGTGGAGTACGTTTCAAGAAAATTGGGTGTGCCCGAATCCACCCTGAGAGGTTGGAAGAGAAGATACGAGAAGGAGCTTGAAAAGGATCCTGTCCGTGCCGAGCAGCGCGCGAAATACAAAGCTGATTTTGTGCGGCGTGCTTGGAGCTCGATCAATATGGCACAGTCATTGCTTGCGCGGCGACTGGAGCGTGCGCTTGCGAACGAGGATGCGATCGATGCGCTGATAGAGCTTGTGGATGAGGAAGCGAGAGAGAGTAGGATGTCGGAAAAGAAGCGGCGCGAGTTGATTGAAAGCGTTGCAAGCCTGAAATGCGACGATATCGGAAAGCTGGTGGCAATTCTCGGGACTCTCTATGACAAGCAGGCCTTGGCAAACAAGGAGGAAACCGAGATCGTAGGCGGTAGCGTGAGGATCGATAAGTTTGAGGACATGTGATGGCACATGAAAAGAACACCGAGCAGATCACTGTTGCCGATATGATTGCAAAGCGACGGGCACGATGGGGCGAGCGGCAGGATCTGGAATACGATCGTAAGCTGGTACGTGCAGCAGCAGTCAAGGTTCTGAACGATCCGTGCTTACGCGAGGAGATCGTAGAGCGACCGTATCTCTTGATCGAATTGACCTTTTTGATCGTCGACAAGAAGAAAAAGACTGTTCCGTTCTTCCTTAACGAGGTGCAGGCGGACTTTATACGTCGCTTTGAGGAGCACGGAACGGAGAAACCGTATTACGTGCTCAAGGGTCGTCAGCAGGGCTTTACCTCGCTGATCACGGCGATGCAGCTTTCTTTTGCGATCGTACGCAAGAATTTCTCGGGCTTTACCCTGGCGGACAAGTCGGACAACACCTTGGCGATCTTCAACGACAAGGCACGCGTGGTGTACGAGCGGTTGCCCGAGGAGCTCAAGCCCACGGAGAAATTCGCGTCCAAGCGAGAGTTGTTTTTTGATCGCCTCAATTCCTCCTGGAGAATTGCCACCGCTACGGCGCAGGTTGGACGCTCACGGACGCTGAACTTCGTTCATTTCTCGGAGATCGCGTTCTATGAGTGCTCCCTTGCAGATCTGCAAAAGGGCATTGGTGAAGCAATGACCGAGGATGCGATCTGCGTCTATGAAACTACTGCAAACGGATTCAACGAGGCGAAGGAACTGTGGGATAGCGGTTCCTGCGTCAACCTTTTCTATGAGTGGTGGCGCACGGCAGAATACCGCTGCATGCAGTATCAGTACATGGAAACGGACGACCCGTGGCTCCTGAAGCGAATCAAGCTACTGTCAGAGTTGGGGTTGGATCGGGAGCAGCTCGCGTGGTATTGTCGCAAATACGAAGGGTATCTTGATAAGAACACGATCAAGCAGGAATATCCGTGCTCACCCGAGGAAGCGTTTGTGTCAAGCGGCAACTGCGTCTTCGATAAGGAAAAGGTCGCAGATCAGCTTATGCGTTGTGCCTCTGCCAAGCCGCTTCGGCTGGGCTATTTTACCTACACCAAGGTATGCGAGCCGATACGGGGGGCTGACGGTACGGTCGTGGATAAGGATTGGAAGATCTGTGATATCACGTTTGTGGAAAGCCGCGACGGGTATATTGCGATTCACGAGGAGCCCAAGCTCAAAAAAGATCACGACGGAAACGTGACCTCACGGGCTCCGTACGTTCTCGGAGGTGACACGGCGGGTGCGGGCGAGGACTATTTCACGGGCAAGATGATCTGCAATCTGGACGGTCGCACGGTGGCGACGCTCCATAAGCAGAGGATTGATGAGGATTTGTACGCCGAGCAGATGTATTGCCTGGGACGCTACTATAACGACGCGCTGATTGGTATCGAAACCAATTATTCGCGGCATCCTATGCGCCTGCTCGGACAAAAATACGGGTATCCCAATTTGTATATACGGGAGCGCCTTGACCGACTTTCGGATGAGGTGGAAAGGGTCTGGGGCTTTGAAACCACCATAAAAACGAAGCCGATCATTATCGCGGAGCTGGTGCAGAGAATGCGCGAGGATCCAACGCTTGAGGTGGATGTTCCAACGCTGAAGGAGATGCTGACCTTCGTCAAAAAGGAGGGAGGACGGCAGGAGGCGATCGACGGATACCACGACGATCTTGTAATGGCATTGGCAATTGCGCACCATATAGCTCCGCAGCAGTCCTATAACTGGACCGTCGTGGAACCCGAGGAGGATCATTTCATAGAGGACAATTTTCATACGGAACCAGACTACAAGGGAAACGAAGGATATATGTCGTGGGAGGATTTTTGATGTTTATCAGGAAGAAACGCTATATTGTGTTGAAAAATGAGCTCGCGGATCTGCGTCGGGATCTGGGAGCGGTACGGGAAGAGCTGAAAAAACTTTCCGCAACTGTTGCCGATCATAAGGAAAACGAGCGGTTTGAAAAGGCAACGCTTGCCGAAACGCTGAACGAATGGGTATACGGAAAGGAGAGCGCGGATGACGAGTGAGAGATATGACAAGGAGCAGAAGCTGACCGATCTGTGGAAGCTCTTTCAGAACGGGCGAGCCTATCAATCGTCAAAGAAACTGACGACGAAGCTGCCGATGTTCGTGCGCTTTTACGAGGGTGATCAATGGCCCGCGCCGACTAAGAACACGCGGAATCTGCCGCGCCCCGTCGTGAATATTACGAAGATGATCTGCCGATCCAAAAAGAGCGCGATCCTCTCCACACCCGTGCGGATCGTATACAAATCGGATTTGCTCGACGAGAACGTGGAAAGGTTTAATTTCTTCTCGGACTATATCCAGAAGGAGCTGGGGCAGGATGCGCTTGATAAAAAGGGTATTGACGATGGCGTAAAGAAGGGCTCGTACTTTTATCACTACTATTGGGATGCAGAGGCGCGCGGTATGCGCGGCAATCTGGACGGCGCTTTGCGAGGCGAGATGATCGATCCCTTGGATATCTTCTTTGAGGATCCCACCGAGGCGGATGAGCAGAAGCAGGCGTGGATCATGATCGCGTCTCGTGAAACGGTGGAATCTGTCAGGGCAAAATGCGACGCTGACGTGGATACGGATCTGATCCGTTCAGACGAGGCGGAAAATCCGTATGCGCAAGCAGAACAGGAGGGAAGTGAGCTTGTGACCGTTCTGACGCGGTATTTCCGCAGGAACGGAGAGGTCTATATTGAAAAGGCAACACGGGCAACCGTAATCAATAAGCCCTTTCCTCTGACACCCGATATTGAGGCGGCACGAGCGGCTCTGACGGGCGAGGACGCAGGCAACAACGCACTGCCCGATAAAGCCCATCAGAACGAAGCTCTTCGCACGGAGAGGACGCGTGCCTATTTGTACCCGATCGTTGTAGGAAACTACGAATACCGTGAAAAGTGTATTTACGGACTTGGTGAGATCGAGGGAATCGTACCGAATCAGCGTGCGATCAATTTCAATATTGCGATGATGCTGCTCTCGGCGCAGGAGAACGGTCTTGGTAAGTACATCGTTTCCAAGGATGCGCTGCACGGACAGGTGATCACAAATGAGCCGGGACAGGTCTTGGTCGATTATTCCCCGGGCGGAAATGGGATCAAGCGCATGCAGGAGCCTGCGATGCCGTCGGGACCTATGCAGATCGTAGACAGCCTTACGCAGCTGACGCGCGTGGTGACGGGGGCCTCCGAGGTCATGACGGGCGAAACGATCGGTGCGGGCATGTCAGGAGCGGCGATCGCACAGCTTCAGAGCCAGGCACTCCAGCCGGTTGAGGAGCTGAAAAATACCTTTTGGAGCGTAAAGGAAAAGCAGGGGCGCGTTCTGGCGCAGTTTTACAAGCTCTATTATACGCACAAGGGCTTTTCGTATACGAAGAAGAATGAGAAAACGGGCGAGGAGGAGCAACAACGCGATACGTTTAATTCCACCGAGTTTGCCGATGTGGATTTTGAGGTGGTTGTGGAGGCTGTTGGCGGCACGCATGCAAGCGTTGCGGGGGACATCAATGCTCTTGACGTAGCACTTCAGAATAAGGCGATCTCACTCAAAACATATTTTGAACTTTATCCGTCTGATGCGCTCTCCAACCGAACCGAGATCATGCGCGTTCTGGAGAGTGAGGAGGCAAACAAAGAAGCTGCTTTGCAAGCACAGATCGAGATGCTGACGCAGCAGCTCGCAGAGCGCGAGGAGCGTGTCAAGACACAGGAAAAGACCGTTGCACAGGTTACGGCGGTGATCGAGGAGAATCAACGCCTGCGTGGCGTTCTTGCCAATCTTTACAGTGAAGCGGCACAGAAGATCAAATACGCCAACGAGCAGATGCGTGTGGCAGGCAGTAAAATTGCGGAAACCACGAGTGATGCGCAAGCGATGGCGCAGTATATCGCAGAACTTAACACGGTTCAATAAGGCTTTTGCCTTTTGATAGATTACGCAGGCAACGCGAAAAAATCCAAGGAAAGGAAAACACATGGGAGAAAACAAAGCGAAAACAACGGAGCAGATGCCGCAGAGCGGCAAGGCTTCGGACGGCGCGGACGCGGGCGTCGTCACTTCCAAGGGCGCGGTTGATACCGCAGACGATTCTGTAAACGCGTCTGAATTTGCAGACGACTCCGCGAGCGACGGCGATAAAGGCGGTCACGACGGTGAGAGTGCAGGTGCTGCGCAGACGAAGGAGCAGAACCGTGAAAACGCACGCAGACGGCGCGAGGCGGAGCGGGAGGCTCTGATCCGTCGGACGCGTGAGCAAACCATCATCGAGGCTCTTGACGGCAAGAACCCTTACACGGGCGAGGAGATGAAGGACTCCCTTGACGTAGAAGAGTATCTTGCCATGAAGGAGATCGAAAAGAGCGGGGGCGACCCCGTGTCGGATTACCCCAAATTCCGCAAGAATCGGGAGAGAGATGCGGCAAAGACGGTAGCGGAGGCGGCACAAAAGGAAGAGTGGTATCGGAATGACCGAGAGGCGTTCCTGACCAAGCACCCCAACGTGAACCTTGACGAGCTGATCGCAGACCGCCGCTTTCGTGCCTTTGCGCGCGGTAAGACGGGGGAGATTCCAATGAGCGAGATCTACGAGGAATTTGTGGAGCTCGTAGGCGAGTATGAGGAGGATGCCAAGAAAATGGCGGCGCAGATGCTTGCCAATCAAAAAGCTTCTCCCGGGGCACTGAGTACCTCGCAGAGCGCGGTGAGTGATTACTTCACGCCCGAGCAGGTGCGGAAAATGTCACCGGCAGATGTCAAAGCAAACTACGAAAAAATCAGAACCAGTATGACGAAATGGAAATAAGGAGGAATAAACCATGGCATACGAAAATTTTATCCCTACTGTCTGGAATGAAGCCATTCAGAGGGAGCTGGAGGGCAATTACGTATTCGTCGAGGACTGCAACCGTCAGTACGAGGGCGACGTAAAGAAGAGAGGTGACAGCGTGCGAATCCTTGGTGTTGGCAGACCCGATGTCAAGGAATTGGAGCGCAAGAACGCGAGCGGTGATATCGATGGTCCGGAGGAGCTCGAAGACGAGAGCGTGACCATGTATGTCAACCAGATCAACTACTTCAACTACATGGTCGGTGACATCGACAAGGCACAGGCGGTCGGTGGACTTATGGATGCGCTTGTCAAGGAAACCAGTGAAGCACTGGCAGACAAGGTTGACGCATACGTAGCACGCATGGCAATTGATAAAAACGTGGCAAAGCTGTACGCAGGTGCACAGAAGATCGTTTCGGATGCTGCCGCAAGCGGTGAGAAGAACGTGTTGGATGTGCTTGATGAGGCAATTCAGAAGCTCTACGAGAACAACGTGCGCAATTCCACCGGGATCATCGTAACCGTGTCCCCGCGCTTCTATACGCTTTTCAAGCGTGCCTACATCGGCAAGGATACCAACAACAGCGAAATGCTCAAGCACGGCAAGGTGGGTATGTACGGCAACGTGACCGTGAAGATGTCCAACAACGTCGCAACGCTCGATGGCGGCGCGACCGACAACATCATGATCCGCACCAAGCGTGCGATCGCCTTTGCACAGCCCCTGACTACGGTCGAGCCGTACCGCCCGGAGAAGAAGTTTGCGGACGCGGTAAAGGGCTTTATTCTTTACGACGCAAAGGTCGTTCGCCCCAAGGAAATCGTCAACATCAACGTGAAGTATGCGTAACGAGGTAGTCCGATATGAGCTTGGAAATTCCCGTTATCAAAGATTATAAGACGAATGAAGCGGCTCCGTGGACATATGACTGGAGTAATATGGGAACGGTGCTTACGAAGGGGCAAACAGGTGCATTTGTTCTGGGCAAGGACGACAAGACTATCGTGTTAATCTCAAGCGAATCTGACAGTGCCGGTGGGGTAAGGATCAAGACCGGCGACGGAATTCAAGGAGTGAATGACTTGGAGATTGCGTTCGCTAAGAATAGCAGTGCGAGCATTACTCCGGAGGCAGGACGTTTCAAACAGCACCATGGTTCCGATAAAGGGAAGGTGGTCATTGAATGTATTGCGGGCAGCGTCAGGATTATTGTTTTTGAAGCACCTTAAAAACAAAACCATACATCAGGAGGTAATGCAATATGGCAAGAACACCTATCAACGTAATGAAGCTCGATGATGTGAACAAGCCCGCAACAGCGGGAACATACGCATCGATGCTGACCACTACCAACACCACCATCGGTGCGGAGTTTAAAATGAGCAAGGATCACAAAACGATCGTCCTGCTTGTCAACGACGGTACTGCTACCGCTACTGCTACGATCAAGGCAGGGAACGGTATTCAGGGCGTGTCAGATCTGACCGTATCTCTGGAAGCGGGCGAGTACACGATTCTGTGCCTTGATTCCGGCAGATTCAAGAACGTATCCGGCATCGATAAGGGTAAGGTGGTTATTATAGGCACCGTCAAGGTCGCCGTCTTTGAAGCATCTTAAAAAGTGAAAACATAAAATTGCCGAGGCGGTCTGTATAGGTTGCCTCGGTTTACCAAAAGGAGGGATGATATGAAGATCGGGGATATTAAGGCACAGGCACTGAAGCTGATGTTTGTGACCTACACGGACGATATTCGAGCGGATGAAATCGAGGCCTATACGGATCAGGAAAACTATCGTCCGTATCTGCTCGGTATGACGGACTCGATTAATCGCTGTCTGTCCGATGTCGAGAACCGCCGTGTGCTTCCCGTAAAACGGTACGAGTTAAAATTTGAGGATGCCGTGCAGAGCCGTAGCGCATACCGCTTCGACCTTTCTGCGGTAGCTGATTTTTTTGACGTTTGCCGCCTTGTGGCAGAGGGAGACTACACCTACGACGGTGATGCACCGTATTTTATGGAGGGCGACACGCTCGTTCTGCGCGGTGCGGACGAGGATGTGGACTATACGCTTTTGTACTATCCAAAAATCAAACGTCTGCCGGAATACGAGGAAAACACGAAGGAGCTGGAGGGCGTTCCCGAGGAGATCGCCGTTCTGATCCCGTATTTTATCAAGGGTGACCTTTTCCGCGAGGACGAGCCGAACGAGGCGGGAGAGGCGCGGAACTGGTACGAGAGTGGCATGGCTTCTCTTGAGCGCAAGAGAAGTGAAAAGCAGGGACGTGTGGCGACGGTATATAGCCAGGTGGACGTATGAGAGCACGCACGAATCTTGCAACGAAGGAAAAACGCCGCTTTACGATCTCCGACTTTCGAGGTGCGGATTTCTCGTCATCGCCCCTGCGCGTACAGTCGAACCGCGCGATCGACATGACCAACTGGATCTGTGAGAACGGCACGAACCAAAAGCGTCACGGCTGGGCGCAGGTAGTTGGAGCACTCGATGCGCGAATCAACGGGATTTTTCCGTATCAGGACGCAGACGGCAAAACCGAGCTTTTGGTGCATGCGGGGACAAAGCTTTACCGTGTGTACAAAACGAACGGAACATACCAAAAGGCAGTCGTTGCTTTGCCTGACGGTGTAGAAATTACAGATGAGCGGTCGCAGGCGTTTTATCAGGGAAAATATTTGTATTTGACGTGCGGCAGTTGCTGCTATTTGCGCTTTGAGACCAAGCAAGAGGTACAGCAGGGAGTTGCCAAACAAGCCGTTGAAGTAGAACCGTATATCCCAACGACCACCATCAATATTGATCCTGTCGGCGTTGAGGATACAGTGAGAGTTTCTCTTGACCCTGTAAATCTGCTCACTGCAAGGAGAAAAAATACGCTGGTGGGGGTATACAAGGTTACGGAAGGAACCGGAGAAGGAACAGAGATCTTGTGGCAATTAGACGGACTTATCGATTATTACGATTTGGTGAGCGTTCAAATTGCTACGTTAAAGAACGGTGAAATTGAAATACTGACGTTGACGAATGAACATATGGAAAGCCCCGGAAAGATGAGCCTGTATGAAAATAGCCCAAACCTCAATTTGTATAAATATAATACTAGTGAACCTTCCGGGTACTTGTTGTATAAAGATGGCAAAACACAGCTTTTTTTGATGAACGACATTGACACAAGCCCGCCTATAGCAGGGGAAGCAAACATCACGGTCGAATTTACACACAGCAAAAATTACGGTACGACGGCGATAGACCATTCCTCCCGCATCAAAAACTGCCGCTTTGGCACGCTGTTCGGTATTGGCGGCAATGAAGATCGCCTCTTTCTGTCGGGAAACCCCGATTATCCGAACGTGGTATTCTTTTCCGAATCGAACGATTTCACCTATTTCCCCGATACGTTCACGGCGACCATGGGCACGGATCAGAGTGCGATCACGGGCTTTCTGCGCCTGTCGGATAACACGCTGGCGACCTTTAAGGAGCCGTCTGTCAGCGAGCCATCCGTCTACTATCAGACGGGCGAATACCGTTCCTTTTACGACGACGCGGGCAACCTGAAGAAGATCACACCTGTGTTCAGCATTACGGCGGGGGCGACGGGTGAGAGTGCTATCAATCCTTATACTTCGGCAAACCTTGCGGGGGATAACATGATCCTATCGCAAAACGGAGTGTTTGCCATTGAGCCCACCTCCAACATTCTTACAGTGCGTACGGCGCGCGAGCGGAGCTATGCAGTACGCGAGCGGCTGATACGCCAGGAGGGCATCAAGGACGCCGTAGGCGTGGCTTACAAGGGGCGTTATTACCTCTCTATGGATGACGTTTGCTACGTCGCGGATTCGCGCTATAAGTATCAGCCCGAGGGCAGCCTTTCATACAACTACGAGTGGTGGTATTGGGATAACATTCCCGCACGCGTTTGGGCGATCGTGGACGGCGAGCTCTGGTTCGGCACCGCTGACGGGCGCATTTGCCTCTTTGATGATCAGTATACCGACCGGATGTTTGAGGTGACGCAGAAGGGGGATCTCGGCATAGATACCATTTTCGACAAAGTTGGATTGACCTACAACGCCAAGGCGTGGTTGCCGCAGGAGAATGATTTGTTTGTGATCCGCACGCCCGGCGCGTATGCAAGATATGCGAATGCGCATGAAAAGGATTCGGTTTTTTCAACGAATGCGTTACAGATTATGGAGATGGCTGACGGAGATGTGGTGTACGTGCTTAAAAACGACGGCAGCGTTGGCGAAACGCCCTATACGGTTACCGACGTTGACAGATATGCTTGCACGTTTTCACTGATGAATGGTGAAGAAAAGGTGACGGGCGTGGGGGTGTGGGGGGCTGTGTTGGTATTACCGTTGAGCGATCGAACGCTGCGTGTAACGGAAGTGGACGAGGAAAATGCGACCTTTATGCTGAAGCGCACGATTGAGGGCAGACCGTTGGATATTGAATGTGTCGCAACTGATTCCATTGCTGAATTTTTATACAAAAAAAACGTCGCCGCGCGCTGGTGCACGCCGTATTTTGATCTTGGAACGAACGAATCCGCCAAAACGCTTCTAAAGCTCACGGTTTCCCAGCTTCCCGGACAGGGTGGCAAGATGAAATTCGGCTACGAAACCGACAAGAGTCTGCGCGAGCTGGATGCCAAGGGAACAGGCATATTTTCTTTTGAGGATCTTGATTTTGACGATTTCTCATTCGGGACAGGCTTTCAGAACAGCCACTCGGTCAAGGTCAAGGAGAACAATTTCAACTATATCGTGTTCAGGTTCTTGTCCGACAGCGATAAAAACTGCTCGATCAATGATCTGACGGCAATCTACAAAATCAACAAACGAAATTTGGGGGTGGTGTAATATGGCTTTGGAACAGCCAAAGATCAAAAATACAACCGATGCGGTGCGCAATAGCTTGATACGCGCCTCGGCAAGCACGTTGCCGAATCGCCCGAGTGAGCGCGGTATGAAAGCAGAAGACATCAAGAAAGCTTTTTGGAAGCCGTTCCTCGACACGAGCGGCTCACTGCTTGCCGAGCTCGACCGCGTTGTGGACGAGATCAACAAGCTCGTAGCAGGCAGTGAGAACAAAGCCTTGCAGGTTGAGGCGACATCCTTGACCGATGCGATCAACATGCTTCATGTCAAACTTGGAAGTGGGAGCCTTAGCGTTGAGGACACCGCGAACATGACCGACGCGATCAACCGATTCTATAAAGAGCACAAGGATATGCTTGGGAGTGGTACGCTTTCAACGAATGAAAAGAACTTGATCGGAGCTGTTAATGAGGTGAAAGCCGTTGCTGATACGGCGAATGAAGCGGCGGCGGAGGCTGCCGATCATGCCGATGTAAACCAATATCAGCTTGAAAAAATCCGGAATCAAATAAACGCCGAAATGGTACCGGCGATTGATGGGAATCGTATTTCGATCGTTGGCTTGCGAGCAGAAACACAGGGAATCGCGCGGTCGTACGTGCTTCCCAATTTTGGGGCTTTTATTGAGTTTATCAAAGGGGAACGCCTCATTGTTATTGAGGAGAATCGTGACGAATCGGGTACAGCCGAAGAAATCGAGGTCCGTGTTGAGGATCTGAAAACGGGTGACAACATTCTCCTCGTTGAACACAACGTTCCCGATTTTTGGTTTGAAAAAACAACGGGAATTGAGAACTATAAGCGAGCGGAGAAGTATACTTACGTGACCGAGGAATATTCGCTGGATTGTCGGGGGTTTAACAACGGTGTTTTTGTGGGCTTGATGCACATATCTGAAACAGATTACAACGTGATCGAGCGACACGCTATATCGGCAAGAATTGCCGAAGAACATGCTCTGTCAGCGGCAGATGCGGCAGGCGAAAGCGCTATCGAGGCGCTTGAGCACAGGAATGAAGCCTTGCGATTTAGAAAGGAAGCGGAAAGCGTCAAGCGGGATACGGAGGAGCTCGTCGACAACGTGGTGAAGCTGCCGGGAATTTATATAAAAGGAGCACTGCTTTGTATCGATGCCCCACGGGTGGCAACCGTCGTCAATTCCACACTGGTATTCAATCAGTCCGACAGTTGTACGTTGCAAAGGGGCGTTGACTATTGGACGGACGCCGACAAGGCGGAGATCAAAGCCTACGTTGACGAGGCAATTCTTGGAGGTGCGTGGTAATGAGTGTAAACGAGAAAATGACCGCGATTGCGGACAAAATACGCGCTTATACTGGCGACGCTGAAAAGATAGACCTTGACGGAATGGTTGCAGGTGTTGACGCCGCACATGACACTGGTGAAGACAAGGGCAGGTTGCAGTGGATCAGAATGCGCGCGAAGGGGTCTACGAGCGGCTTTGATGATAAATACAAAGTAATTACCGCAAAGGATTTAGAGGGCGTAACAAAAATTCACCAAGGCGCTTTTGCTATTGAAGGCATTACAAGTGTAACGCTCCCCGATAGCTTGCTTACGATTGAAAAAAATGCTTTTTGTGCTTTCCTGTTTATTAAAGAAATTGTAATTCCCAATAGTGTTACGACTATAGGCGATTATGCTTTCAATAACTGTTGGTACTTAAAAAACATCACGATCGGTGCAAGTGTGCAGAATATTGGCGCCTATGCCTTTAACTGTGATTCGGATAAAGTAATGACAATTTACGCCGAAACGCCGCCCACAATTCAATCAAATACGTTATATTCTATGGCAGAAATCTGGGTTCCCCATGGATGCGGCGATGTATATAAGAATGCAACAAATTGGGCGGTACACGCCGACATCATACAGGAGATTGAATAATGATTGTGAAAGAGTTTTACCAAACGCGCAAAGACGGCGTGAAATTGTTCAAGACCTATTCCGACAGCGGTGTCCATATCCGCAAGGTCGGAACGAATGAGGTGTACTTGGAAGCGGTGGACGTTGAGGATGCGCCGTTTGAGTATGAGGAAACCAAAACACCTATTACAAAGGAGGATTAAAAAATGGATTACATTACGGCAATTACGATCGGCGACAAAATGGTCAATTTGCGCGATACAGATGCCCAGGGTGCACTGAAAGATCACGGCTGGCGGATTGCGATTCTGGAAAATCATCTGGGGATCGAGAACAACCTGCAGATCATTAAGGACCAGGTGGCGTCGCTGGCAATCCCCGCCAACGCAAAGCAATATGCACGCATCACGAAGCTGGAAGGTACCTTTCTTCAAAATCGTTGGGTTGA
>JAZODU010000056.1:0-22571 GCA_045597145.1 Eubacteriales bacterium | reverse complement strand
GGGAAAAGCTGTGGCAGGCCATTGAAAAGGAAAGGCCCCAGCTGATCATCCTGGATATTATGCTGCCGGGAGAAGATGGGCTGTCCATCCTGAAAAAGCTGCGCAGCCGGGGCAGCACGGCGGCCATTCCGGTGATTATGGCCACGGCCAAGGGCACGGAGTATGATAAGGTGATCGGCCTGGATCTGGGGGCGGATGATTACCTGGCCAAGCCCTTTGGCATGATGGAAATGGTGTCGCGCGTCAAGGCGATCCTGCGCCGTACCGCGCCCAAGGCAGGCACCGAGCTCTTGCGTCTGGGCGAATTGGAAATGAACACGGCAGAGCACACGGCGCTCGCGTCGGGCGAGCGCGTGCAGCTGACGCTCAAGGAATACGAGCTTCTCCTCACCTTCCTGCAAAATCCGCGCTGCGCATTTACGCACGACCAGCTGCTTTCCATGATCTGGGGCTCTGATTTCATCGGAGAGACCCGCACGGTGGACGTGCATATCGGAACGCTTCGCACAAAGCTCGGCAAATGCGGCACGTATATCGAAACGGTCCGCGGCGTCGGCTACCGCTTGGAGGAAAAGGCATGAAGCGGCGGATCCGACGCGCCATTCTCTTCTCCGCGCTCGCCACGCTCCTCGTCACCCTGATCCTCGGTGCGGCGGTGCTCTACAGCACTGCGAACGCCCTGCCCGCCGACGCGCGGGAGGCGACATCGCGCGCGCTCATCTCCATGCTTCTCCTGATCCTGATCACGCTCGCGCTTCCGGTCACGCTCACCGTGCTCCTCTCGCGCCGTCTTGCCAAAAGGATCGTGGAGCCGCTCCTGGAACGCATCGGCAGTCAGCAGCACAAGCTACTGGAGCAAAGCGTGGAGCTGCAACGCAAGAAAAACGAATTTGAAACCGCTACCAATCACATGAGCGAGGGGCTGATCCTGCTCAACGAAAAGGGCGTGATCCTTACCATCAACCGCTCCGCCGTGCGTCTGCTCGGCATCACGACCTACTGCATCGGTCTGCGGCTTGGCGACGTTTGCCCCTCGAAGGAGCTGCAGGAGCTGCTCCGCCGCACGCAGGGCGGTGCACACGCGGATGCCACCGTCACGCTGGACGGTCAGGAGTACCGCCTGAGTGCCAGCCCCACCGTCACCGACGAGCGCGTCACCGGCTTGGCACTTCTGATCTACGATATCACCGAAAAGGCGGAAAAATGCGGCAGGAGTTTACCGCAAACGTGTCGCACGAGCTCAAAACACCGCTTCATTCGATCTCGGGATACTCCGAGCTGCTCTCGGGCGGCATGGTGCGGCAGGAGGACGTGCCCACCTTCTCCGAGCGCATCTACACCGAGGTGCGCCGTATGATCGCGCTGGTCGAGGACATCATCACGCTCTCCCGCCTTGACAAGGGATCTGCCGACACCCAGCGCGAAAACGTGAATCTGTACGCGCTTGCAAACGAAACCGTGCAGAGCCTTTCGCAGGTTGCCGCAGGCACCGACGTACAGCTGCGCCTGCAAGGAACCTCCGCACCGCTGTTCGGCATTCGCCAGTTTTTGTCTATTATTATTTTCAACCTTTGCGACAACGCGATCAAATACAACCGCGCGGGCGGCAGTGTGACCGTAAGCGTGACCAATACCCCCGAATACGCAGTGCTTGCCGTGCGCGACACGGGCATCGGCATTCCTCCCGAGGAGCAGGAGCGCGTCTTTGAGTGCTTCTACCGCGTGGACAAGAGCCACTCCAAGGCACTGGGCGGCACGGAACCGGGGCTTTCGATCGTCAAGCACGCCGCAAAGCTGCACGGGGCTACGATCAAGCTGCACAGCATTCCCGACGTGGGAAGCACCGTAACCGTTTATTTCCCGAAATAAGGAGCTATTATGACTTACGAACAAATCAAAGCCAACGACGCGATCCGCACCTATATCTCGCAGGCAGACGAATCTCTCCGCGCCCTGGGCTACACCGAGCACAGCTTTGCGCACGTCACCGCCGTTGCCGAAAAGGCGGCGTATATCCTCGCCACGCTCGGCTACGGCGCGCGCGACGTGGAGCTTGCACGCATTGCGGGATACCTGCACGACATCGGAAATCTGGTCAACCGCGAGGAGCACAGCCAGAGCGGTGCCGTGATGGCGTTCCGTATTCTGGACAACCTCGGTATGCCCGCGCGAGAGATCGCCGTGATCACCACCGCCATCGGCAACCACGACGAGGGAACGGGCGTGCCCGTCAACCCCATTGCCGCCGCGCTGATCCTTGCCGACAAATCCGACGTGCGCCGCACGCGCGTAAGAAACGCGGATCTTTCCACCTTTGACATTCACGACCGCGTCAATTACTCGGTCATGCACGCCGATCTCTCGATCGACGACGCGCACACGCTCATCACCCTCTCGCTCACGGTCGACACCGCGATCAGCTCGGTGATGGAGTATTTTGAAATCTTCCTGGGGCGCATGGTGCTCTGCCGCAAGGCGGCAGACAAGCTCGGATTGCAATTCAAGCTCGTCATCAACGGACAAAAATTGATGTAAAGCACGAACGGGACAGCCCCTTTCACGGGCTGTCCCGCCTTTTTGCTTGTCGACTTTACATACATTTTACCTTTCTGGGATAAAAAACTTGATTTTGGATTGCTATACTTTTAATTGATGCTGTGAAAAAGCGAAAAAATAAAAGAGTAAAAGCAAAAAGGAGATACAGATATGACGTTTGATGCGTTTATGAGTGATTATCTGATCAAAATGATCCTGCCGCTGCTGGGCGGTCTTTGCCTGTTTTTGTTCGGCATGAACACGATGGGCGAATCCTTGGAGCGCCGCGCGGGCGGTGCGCTCCGCTCGCTGCTCGGCAAGCTCACCACCAACCGGATCGCGGGCTTTCTGACCGGTCTTGGTGTCACCGCCATGATCCAGAGCTCGTCCGCCACCACCGTTATGGTCGTCGGCTTCGTCAACTCGGGGTTGATGTCGCTTCGCCAGGCGATCAACGTAATCATGGGTGCCAACATCGGTACGACCATCACCGCATGGGTACTCAGCCTTGCAGGCATTGACGGCGGCGTCTGGCTGCTCGACCTGCTCAAGCCCACCTCCTTCTCGCCCGTCCTTGCACTGATCGGAATCGCGCTGTGCATGATGAGCAAGGACCAGAAAAAGAAGGACGTCGGTCTGATCCTGCTCGGCTTTGCCACCCTGATGTTCGGTATGGACATGATGTCGGATTCGGTCAGCGGGCTGAAAAACGAGCCTTGGTTCGGCAATCTTTTCACGAAATTCAATCACATCGAGGCATTCGGTGACATCGGCGGCTCGATCGTGGGCTCGATCCTCGGCGTTCTCGTCGGCGCACTCCTGACCGCGATCATTCAGTCCTCCTCCGCATCGGTCGGTATCCTGCAAGCACTCTCCGCCACGGGAGCAATCCCCTTTGGCGCGGCGATCCCGATCATCATGGGTCAGAACATCGGTACGTGTGTGACCGCCATGCTCTCCTCGGCTGGCACGACCAAGAACGCAAAGCGTGCGGCGGTCGTTCACCTTTCCTTTAACGTCATCGGCGCAACGGCTCTCCTGATCCTGTTCACTATTGCAAAGATCGCGATCTTCTTCCCGATGGGTGCGGATAACCCCTTGAATACGCCCGCGTCCGAGTTCACCATCGCGATCGCACACTCGATCTTCAACGTCGTCTGCGTAGTGCTCCTGTTCCCCGCTTCGTCCCTGCTTGAAAAGCTTGCTTGCAAGCTCGTGCCCGACGCAAAGGCGCCCGAAACGGTTTCCGAGCTGGACGAGCGCTTGCTGGCAACGCCCACCATCGCACTCGACCGCTCGCGCGTGCTGACCATGGAAATGGCAGAAATGTCCTGCGACGCCCTCAAGGGTGCTCTGGAGTGCCTTGGCACTTATAATGAAGAAACCGCACAGAAGATCCGCGAGGCGGAGGACCGCACCGACCACCTTGAGGACGTGCTGGGCACGTACCTGGTCAAGCTGGGAAGCCACAGCACGGGCGAGGGTGACAGCGCAGAGGCGACCGAGCTGCTCCGTCTGATCGGAGACTTTGAGCGTATTGCCGACCACAGCGTCAACATTCTGGAATCCGCAGAAGAGCTGCGCGAGAAGAACCTCAAGTTCTCCGAGGGCGCGCAGGCAGAGATGGCGGTCATGGTATCCGCCGTCAGCGAGATCCTTGATTTGACTATGAAGAGCCTGACCACGAGCGATCTCGCACTTGCGGCAAAGGTCGAGCCGCTGGAGCAGATCATTGACGACCTGAAAGAGGAGCTCCGTACCCGTCACATCGTGCGTCTGACGCAGGGCAACTGCTCGATCGAGGTGGGATTCGTTTGGTCGGATCTCTTGACCAACCTCGAGCGCGTGTCCGACCACTGCTCCAACGTAGCAGCCTGCATCATCGACACCGCGCATCACAACCTCAACCTGCACGAATCCACCCGCTCGGTCCACCAAAGCGACAGCTTCTACGCCGAGCAGCTGGCTGAATACAAAAAGCAATACGCGCTTGTCTAAAGCATATACGCGCTTGTCTAAAGCATATACGCGCGGCGGAGAAAAGTGATTCTCCACCGCGCTCCGGTTTCTCGGAACAGCGAAATGGGTTCTTGCCAATGACGCAACCCTTCCGTCACGCCCAAGGCGTGCCACCTCCCCTTGCACAGGGGAGGCAAAAAGTTGGCGCGAACAAAGAAAAGCTCTTTGATTTGTTGCGCTTTCAAGGATAAAAATGCAATGAACATGCCCTTCGGATGCCTCCCCTGTGCAAGGGGAGGTGTCATTTTCGTCAGAAAATGACGGAAGGGTTGGCAACAGGAGTTTTCGCATAACAGTTTGACGAACGGCTATGCTTCACCCAACGTCAGAAATCCCGCAAAATGATCGGAAATCTCTTGACAATTTTCCCGTGATGCGTTATAATAAGGTATCATGTAAAACTATGCTCTCTTTGCGAGAGGAAGACGAGGTTGTTATGGCAAAAAACAATGAAAAAATGGTAGACCAGATCACGTCCATGGACGTGGATTTCGGTCAATGGTACACCGACGTGGTCAAAAAGGCAGAGCTTGCCGACTACTCGGGCGTCAAGGGCTGTATGATCTTCCGCCCCTACGGCTACGCGATCTGGGAAAATATCCAGAAGGATCTGGACGCGCGCTTCAAGGCACTCGGTCACGAAAACGTGTATATGCCCATGTTTATCCCCGAATCTCTCCTGCAAAAGGAGAAGGATCACGTTGAGGGCTTCGCTCCCGAGTGTGCCGTGGTCACCATGGGCGGTCAGAACCAGCTCCCCGAGCGTCTGATCGTTCGTCCCACCTCCGAAACGCTCTTCTGCGAGCACTTCCGCAGCATCATCCAATCCTACCGCGACCTGCCCAAGCTTTACAACCAGTGGTGCAACGTCGTGCGCTGGGAAAAGACCACCCGCCCGTTCCTGCGCACCGCAGAGTTCCTCTGGCAGGAGGGTCACACCATGCACGAAACCGAGGAGGAGGCACGCGAGGAGACCCAACAGATGCTCAAGGTCTACGAGGACTTCTACGCCGAGGCTCTGGCGATCCCCGCCTACACGGGCCGCAAGACCGACAAGGAAAAGTTTGCGGGTGCTGAGGAGACCTACACCATCGAGCCCATGATGCACAACGGCGTAGCACTTCAGGGCGGCACGTCGCATTATTTCGGCGACGGCTTTGCAAAGGCGTTCGACATCAAGTTCACCGCGCGCGACAACACGCTCAAGTATCCTCACCAGACCTCCTGGGGCGTTTCCACCCGCTCGATCGGTGCGATCATCATGACGCACGGCGACGACAACGGTCTGATCCTGCCCCCGCGCGTCGCCCCCATTCAGGTGGTGATCGTTCCCGTGGCACAGCACAAGGAGGGCGTGCTGGAGAAGGCTAACGAGATCAAGGCGGCTCTTTCCAAGACCTTGCGCGTCAAGCTCGACGACAGCGACAACTCCACGGGCTGGAAGTTTGCGCAGTACGAGATGAAGGGCGTGCCGCTGCGTCTGGAGATCGGCCCGCGCGACATCGAAAACAACTCCTGCGTGCTGGTCAGCCGCGTTACGCGCGAGAAGACCTTCGTTTCTCTCGACAATCTTGTCGAGGAGGTCGAAAAGGCACTCTGCAAGGTGCACGACGAGCTTTACAACCGTGCGCTGGAGAACAGAACCGCGCGCACCTTTGAGGCGCGCTCCTATGACGAATTCCTTGACATTGCAGAGAACAAGTCGGGCTACATCAAGGCGATGTGGTGCGGCGACGTTGCCTGCGAGGAGCAGCTCAAGGATGCCACGGGCGGCGTAAAATCCCGTTGCATCCCCTTCAATGAGGATCACCTCTCGGATACCTGCGTGTGCTGCGGCAAGGAAGCCAAGCATATGGTCATCTGGGGCAGACAGTACTGATATGATTTTGTGGGGGAAGGAGCAGAGCGTGCTCCTTCCCCCGCGCAAATGTAAAACACGGGAAAGGAGGTCGACGCGAAATTGATCAAGGAATGGTTTTACAAAATATTCGGGCATCTTGACCCCGTGCTGTTTTCCTGCGCGACGCTTCTGTCGCTGATCAGCATCGTAACGGTCGCGGGGGCGGTGGATAACTTCGGCGTGTCCAAGCTGCGTATGCAGATCGCCATGTTCGTCATCGGCGTGGTCGTCACGGTCATCATCTCGCACATCGACTTCCGCGTGATCGTGGACAAGCTCTGGTTTTATATGCTGGTCGGCTCGGTGCTTCTGCTCATCATCACGCTGCTCTTCGGCAGCTCCGGTCAAAACATTCAGACCGCCAACAAAAGCTGGCTCAAGATCCCCTTTACAGGGCTGATGATCCAGCCGTCGGAGTTCATCAAATTCACCTTTATCTGCACTTTTTCCAAGCACCTGTTTTCGGTACGCGAGAGCATCAACAAGCCGCTCACGCTCCTGTGGCTTGCCGCGCATGCGGGGCTGATCGTCGGTCTGATCCTGCTCTCGGGCGACCTCGGCGTCGCGCTCGTCTATCTTGCGATCGTCGCCATCATGCTCTTTTGCGCGGGGCTTCACCCCTTGTATTTCGTGGGCGTGATCCTTGCCGTCGTCCTGCTCGCGCCCTTCCTTTGGGAGCACCTTGAGCCCTATCAGCAGATGCGCATCACGGCAGGCTTTAACCCCGAGGCGTATCTGGACGTTGACCCCGACCTTGTGCGCCAGCCGCTCCAATCCAAGGCGACCATCGCCGCGGGCGGGCTGTTCGGGCACGGCATCAAGGGTGGCGCGCTTTACGAAACGCTTCCCGCCTCGCACACCGACTTCATCTACGCAACGATCTGCGAAAAGTTCGGATTTTTCGGCGGCGCGCTCGTTCTCATCATTTTTATCGTCATGGTCGTGCGCGTGTTCATGATCGCACGCACCGCCACCACATCGGACTACGGGGGACTCATCTGCGCGGGCGTGGGCGGAATGTTGATCGTGCAGATTCTGCTCAACGTGGGCATGTGCTTTGCGATCCTCCCCGTCATCGGCATCACACTCCCCTTCCTCTCCTGCGGCGGCTCGTCGATGCTTGCCACCTTTATGATGTTTGGACTGCTGCACAGCGTCTATTCGCACTCCGACGCGGTGCGCGATTTCGAGAGAGTTGACACCTTTGACATCGATATTTCGCTTCTTGATTCATAAAAAAGCCTCCCCGCTCATATGATTTACCAAATCACATGAACTTCGGGAGGCTTTTTTATGTTCGTTTATTCCGTGCGCGCCAACACCATCAAGCTCGTGGGCGTGATCTGCGTGGCACTCACCGTGCTCATCACGCTCATCGCGTTCGTCCCCACCTATACCCTGCAATCCACCGACGCCGACAAAGCGGTGGAATACAGCTACGACAAGGTCAAGACCGAGGAGGACGTGATCGGCTTCCTCGCACAATTCGGCTGGAGCGTCGAGAAAAAGCCCGTCGAGGTCAAGACCGTGACCATTCCGTCCGAATTTGACAAGGTCTACGCTACATACAACGAGCTGCAAAAGGAGCAGGGGCTCAACCTTGCCAAATACAAGAACAAGGACGTCACGCGCTATACCTTCAAGGTGACCAACTACGAGGGCTACGAGGGCACTGTCTATGCCAACGTCCTCGTCTACCGCAACCGCGTCATCGGCGGCGACGTATGCTCCGCCGACGTCTCGGGCTTTGTGCACGGGTTTGAGAAAAATTAAAAACGCAAGGCAGCGGAGAGTGATCGCGCCTCTGCCTCGCGCATTATCATGAGCAGATACTTTTTCAAGTCCTGACGCTCGCTCAGTTACATTCCGCCACAAGAGGACCTGCCGGATCGCCAAGGAAGAGCAAGCGTCCGAGGAGCGACATCATCGACTATTTATCGATCTGAAGATCACCGAGGCAAAAGAAAGAACACCGACGGCGCACCTGCCATAAAGCAGGTGTGCCGTCGGTGTTCTCGCCTTCGGCTACATACACTCACAGCCCATTTCGGAAATTTTGCAAAGCACGTTGCCAACGCGCCCCAGCACCAGATTGGTGCGCTTGACGGCGCGCATCGCGCGCATCTTTTTGCTGTTCCAGACCGATACCGCTACCGCTCCCAGCACGGCGGCACCGCCGACGCTGCCGAGCACGATCAATACGTTTTTCGTCGTTTTGTTGCTCATCGTTTCACCCTCCTGTTCACGCAAAAGCAGTATGCGCGGCGAAAGGCGATTTTATGCGGATTTTTTATTTTCGACCACTGACCGGTTAACGAATTTTGCAGAAGCAATCGTATTGCGCGCGCAAAGTCATAAACTCGTCGGAGGCGTTGGACGGCGTTAAGGAAATGCGCAGCGCGGCGAGCATGATAAACGCGCGGCTACCCTCCCACCGCGCCTTATCAAAATCGCAAAAATATGCGTTGCTTTGCAGGGAAGCGATTTCATTGATGGCACGCAAAAAGCGCGCCTCCTTTTCCTCTGGCGTACATTCTGCGGCAAGCGCATATTTTCTTTGATAAATCAGCGCGTCCGCCTTTTTCCGTTCACCCATTACGATTCCCCCCTTTCGTGTTGTAAAAAACAAAAAGTGCGCCCATTGAGAGCGCAAAAACATTTTACGTGTCATCCTGAGTAAGCGGCAAAGCCGCACGTCGAAGTTTTGGGGAGTGAGGCTTGCCGATACGAGCCAAAACCTAGGTGCGAAGCACCGCAGGGATCTCGTAAGGAATCATAATAGCTTTTTGTAGTGTAAGTAACATTCCATTGGGACAACCCTTCCGCGTCGCTAACGCTCGCCACCGGAGAGATTGCTTGCAATCTCGTGGCGGCTTGCCGCCTTCCCTCGGCACAGGGCAGGAAAAAAGTGAGTGCAAACAAAGCGAAAAAAACTCCGCTTTTAGCTCTTTTTAGGATAGACTTGCTTTGAACGCACTATCCCAAGCCTCCCCTTGGTTTCAAGAGGAGGTGGCACGCCGCAGGCGTGACGGAGGAGTAGTTGCGAAAGTGCTTCATGGATGTAACAAACCGTAGGAAAGCTATTGATAATCGTTTATAGATCCCACTTCGGCGTACCGTCTCGCGCTTTTGCGCCGCTCGTTCCTCGCTCTGCAAAAAAATGATGGCAATCGCAACGCGATTGTGGCTTGCGGCGCAGAAACAGAAGCTGTACTGCACGTGGAACTTTCACCGCGCAGACACGCAAAAAGGGCGCACTGTGTCGCGCGCCCTTTAGAGGGTTATTTATACCCATGCGGTGAAAGGTTTTGAAAAAGGGCACGGGGGCAGGGGGAGGAGAATATCATCAAAGGCATTCTCCGAAACCCGCTTATGGTTTTAACTTTATTGAAAAAAGCTTTCTCCCCGAAGCCGTGCTCACAGCACCGACATTACCATAACGGCGATGATGATCACGGGAAGGACGAAGGTCATGTAGGGGCGGATCCAACGCGGCAGGTGCGGACCCTTGTCGCCGCAGTTGACCTCGGCGTAGTAGTTTTTCCAACCCCAGCCGTAACGCGAGGTGCAGAAGATCACGTAGATCAGGCTCCCCAAGGGCAGGAGCAGATTGGACACCGTCCAGTCCTCCAGATCCATCGGAGACATGCCGAAGAGCGTAAAATCGCTCAAGAGGCTGTAGCTGAAGATCGCAGGAAGTGCGAGCACCGAGATCAAGCCGATGTTGATCAGCGCGACCGTGCGGCGGGACAGATTGGTCAGCTCCAGCCAGAAGGAAATGATGTTTTCAAACACCGCGATGACGGTGGACGCCGCCGCGAAGATCATAAAGAGAAAGAAGAACGCGCCCACGATGCGACCTGCGGGCATGGCGTTGAAGATCGAGGAGAGCGTGGTAAAGAGGAAGCTCGCGCCCACCGTTCCCGCATCGGCATTTATACCGCCATGGTAAGTAAAGCACGCGGGAAACACGATCAAGCCCGCCATGAGCGCCACCATCGTGTCAAGAGAAACGATCGTAACCGCTTCTCCAAGCAAGCGACGCTCCTTGTTGATATAGCTGCCGAAGATCGCGATCGAGCCGATACCCAGACTCAAAGTAAAAAACGCCTGCCCCATCGCCGCAGAGATCACCGTGCCGATGCCGCTCTTTTGAATGTTTTTAACCGAGGGGATCAGGTAGAACTTTAAGCCCTCGCCTGCGCCGTCCAGCGTCAGCGAATAGATCACCAGCCCCAGCATCAGGACAAACAGCGCGATCATCATCACCTTGGTAATGCGCTCCACGCCCTTTTGCAGTCCCAAGGAACAGATAAGGAAGCAGACCACGATCACACCGACCGTTGCGCCCAGAGACAGCCACGGATCGGCGATCATATTGCCGAACACCGCGCCGATCTCCTCGCTCGTCTGCGCCTCGAGGATCGATCCGCTCAGATATTTGCCAAAGTAGATCACCATCCACGCCGTAATGGTCGTGTAGCACATCATCAAAAGATAATTGCCGCCGATGCCGAGGTACTTCATCAGGTGCCATTTCTGCCCTTTTCGCTCCAAGGAATCGAAGGACGTGGCAATGCTGCGCTGGCTGGCACGTCCGACCGACAGCTCCGCCGTCATGATCGGCAATCCCAAAAGCAGTAAAAATCCAAAATAGATCAGCACGAAGATCGCGCCGCCGTAGCTCCCGGTAATGATCGGAAAGCGGTAGACGTTTCCGAGACCGATCGCGCAGCCCGCCGACAAAAGAATAAAGCCAAGCCGCGAGCCAAGCTTTTCACGTTGTTTCATAGTCATACTCCTGTTTTTATGATTGTTCAAGCGCTTATTATTTTACCATACATCGCGCGTTTTTACAATACGTTTTTTGAAAACTTGTGTAGAATATTGATATTTTACCGCATTTTTATATTGACAAGTCTGCCCGTATCCCTTTATAATGAAAGCAAGAAACAAACACGGAGGCGCTTTATGGAAAAGAAATATATCAACGAAGGCTTCAAGCATATGCTCCACGGCGGCGACTACAACCCCGACCAGTGGACCGACCGCCCCGATATCCTTGCCGAAGATATGGGCTGATGAAGCTCGCGGGCTGTAACGCGATGAGCGTGGGCATTTTTGCATGGGCAAAGCTGGAGCCCGAGGAAGGCGTGTACGATTTCTCCTTCCTTGACAAAACGATGGACGACGTGTACGCGACAGGCGGCAGGATCGTTCTCGCCACCCCCAGCGGCGCGCGCCCCGCATGGTTGAGCAAAAAATACCCCGAGGTGCTCCGCACCAACGCAGAGCGCACGAAACGCCTGCACGGAAACCGCCACAACCATTGCTATACGTCCCCCATCTACCGCGAAAAGGTAGCAAACATCAACCGCCGTCTTGCCGAACGATATAAGGATCACCCCGCGCTTCTGGTCTGGCATCTGTCCAACGAGTACGGCGGCGAATGCCATTGCGAGTTGTGCCGCGAGGCGTTCCGCGAGTGGCTCAAGGCAAAATACAAGACGCTGGACAACCTCAACCACGAGTGGTGGACAGCCTTCTGGGCGCATACCTACACCGATTGGTCGCAGATCGAGCCGCCCTCCCCGTTGGGAGAAACCTCTGCCAACGGCTTGGATCTGGATTGGCGCCGCTTCGTTTCTCACCAGACAGCCGACTTCATCAGACACGAGGCGCACGTCGTCAAGGAGATCACACCCAACGTGCCCGTCACCACCAACCTCATGCCCTTTTACGACGTGCTGGACTCTCGCGTTCTTGCCAAGGAGCTGGACGTCATTTCCCGGGACAGTTATCCCGAATGGCGCAACGAGGATCAAAGCGATCTGCTGCTGGCTGCCAAGACCGCGATGGAGCACGACCTGCACCGCTCGCTCAAGAACCGCCCCTTTATGCTGATGGAAAGCACCCCCAGCCTCGTCAACTGGAAGCTGTACAATAAGCTCAAGCACCCCGGCGCGCATATGCTGACCTCGCTGCAGGCTGTGGCGCACGGCTCTGACACCGTGCAGTACTTCCAGTGGCGCAAGAGCCGCGGTGCCGCCGAAAAATTTCACGGCGCGGTGGTTGACCATGTCGGAACCGAGCACACGCGCGTCTTTTCCGACGTTGCCGCTCTCGGTACACGCCTTAAAAAGCTTGATGCCGTTGTCGGAACGCGCACCGAAAGCCATGCCGCCGTGCTCTACGATTGGTCGAGCCGCTGGGCACTGGATCGCTCCGGAGGCTTCCAAAAGAATGACAAAAAGGTCATGGAGACCACGGTGAAGCACTGCCGACCGCTCTGGGAGCGCGGCATCAACACCGACATTATCGACCCCGAGGACGATTTTTCCAAGTATAGCCTTATCATAGCACCCATGCTCTATCTGATATCCGATGCACTGATAGATAAGCTTGAGACGTACGTCAAAAACGGCGGCACGCTGCTTTGCACCTACACAACGGGCATGGCAGGCGAGAACGACCTGTGCCACCTCGGCGGCTTCCCCGGCGGCAAGCTCAAGGACGTGTTCGGCATCTGGAACGAGGAGATCGACACGCTCTACCCCAACGAACGCAACACGGTAACGGTAAACGGACGCGACTACACCGCAATGGACTATTGCGAGCGCATTCACCCCTCCACGGCAGAGGTGCTCGGCACGTACAGAGAGGATTTTTACGCAGGCGAGCCCGCCCTGACGGTCAACACCTACGGCAAGGGCCGCGCGTACTATATCGCCTTCCGCGACACGGGTGACTTGACCGACGACCTGACCGCGCGTTTGCTTGCCGAATGCGGCATCGCGTCGGACTTTGACGGCACACTGCCCGCGGGCGTGACCGCGCATTCGCGCACCGACGGCGAAAACCTCTTCGTATTCCTGCAGAACTACTCGACCGCCACCGCCGAAACCGAAACGGCACACGCGTGGACGACTGTTGAGGACGCGACACCCATTACGGGCAAGATCACGCTCGCGCCTTATGAGACCTTGATTTTAACAAGAAAGGTTTAAATGTTATTTTGTGGGGAAAACTGTTTCAAAGTTTTCCCCAACAGATGTATAAAGCACCCACAAAAGGGCGCGAAAAGCGTATGCTTTTCGCGCCCTTTGTCACGCTTTACGAAAGCTTGATGTCATTGTAAAGAACAAAAGCGGATCATCCGCCGCCTCGCGCAGACGTTTCGTCACGTGGTCGTATTCGCCGTTCTTGGGCATGATCCAAACCCCGCCAAGCGCGTGGTTGCGAATCATCTCCTCAATGTAGTCCACGCCGCAATCATCGCCATGCCGAGCTTTTGCGCAAGGCTCGGTTCTTCAAACTTCAGTTCCTTCACGTCAAAACTTAATCTTGACCCACTCGCGAATTCCGCGCGGGAAATGCACGGGGTGACGGTTCTTGACGTAACCGTCGCGGCGCAGTCCCGGGATATCGTCCGCAAGGATCCGCTCCTCGATCGCGATCTTCCACTCCAACGCCTCGCGATGGCACATATAGTCCATACTCGGCTCGTATCCAAGACGGGAATCGAAGTCTACCAACGGCAGCACTGCCTTGGCGTTCTCGATCTCCGCACGGATGATCGCCTCGACCTCATCAAGCACGCCCTCGTAATCCACGCGCACGTCGGTCAGAAGCGCGTACTTGCGGAAATAGGTCTCCTTGACGTGGTGCGTGGTCAGCACCGCGCGTCCCATAAACTCAACGATGCCCGCAATTCTCTGCGCCTCGCGTCTCTTGCTCTCGGGCAGCGTGGGAAGCAAGCTCTTGAGAAGCTCTGCCGCCTCGAGCATGCTTGCCGCGCTCTGCTTGTAAAGACGGCTCTCGCCTGCCAGCTTGTCATAATGCCCCTTGAGATAGAAGGGATAGGTGTAGTTCGGGAAGCAGATCGCATTCTGCCCGTGCATCGCACCCTCTCCCCACGGGATCTGCAGATCCTTGTCATTGTAAAGCAGTATCGGGTAGGAGGGACCGATACGCATAGGCCCGTACTGGTCCTCGTTGGTCGTGACCAGATTTTCGATCGCGTCGCTGACCGCGCGGAACGCCTTTTGCGCCGCGGCAAGGTTTTCCCTGCCCCAGTCGCGCGAGAGAAGTCTGTCGATGATCGCCTCTCCGTCGGGGTTCTTTTCGGTAAAATACGCTTTTGCAAGCTCGGAGATAAAGGACGGATAGAAGCCGTAGTGATGCGACTCCATCAGTCCGCAGAGCCCGTAGTCGTCGTGCGCCTCATTGACCGCCTTGAATCTCTTGAGCCACTGGTAGGGGGCGGGCTCGTAGGGCACCGTGCCCACGTCCCACGTAAGTCCCCCCGTGTTGGTCATGGAGTACAGCGGGATATGATTCCTCTTTGCCGCCTCGGCTTCGCTTAAGAAATACGTTCCTGCCTGTGCGGTAAAGAGCGTGTAGTCGGTCGATCGCGCAGGAACGCCCTCCCGCTCGGTATCCTCAAACATCTCAAAGGTTGCCTCAAGACTAATATCGTTTGGCAGATTATCGATCAGAGCAACACGCTTCTCCTGATCTGCCCAACCCCAGTTATAGGTCCAGAACACGATATCGGCATCGGGTCTGACGCGGCGGATCACCTCTTTGACCATGTTCAGCCAATCGGGGAAGTCGAAGCAGGGGTACCAGCCGGGACGGGGCGTGCCTACCATCAGGCGATGTCCCTCCTCGTCGTAGTTGTCCTCGCCGACGCGCATCGTTGTATGCGTGTCGCGGGTCGGGAACTCAACGCTCTCACCCACGAGAGTCACGCCCTTGAGGTTCGGGCACTTGCGGAACAATTCACCGTACAGCCCATCGTAATACTCCTCCGCACCGGGGTCGTCGGGATGATAGCGGCTGATCATGTAGCTATACGCATAGGTGTCGATGCCGTAAAGCATTGCACGGTCAATGATGTCGTTGAAATCGGTCGGTCCGTAGCTGGTTTCGTTGTACGCACGCGTAAAGAGCAGTATGACGTTGATGCCCTGATGCGCGATGGCATTGAGATATTCGTTCGGGAAAACATCCAGTGAAACGCCCGAATGCACCATGCGCGCACGGTAACGCTGAACGCGCTCCTCCACGCCGATAGAGAGGTACGGTGCCTCCTCAAGGTTCATCAGATCCTCCAGAAGGTAGCTCGCCTGCGCCGCGGCACGTTCGGTCTGCCCAACCAGACGCACGGCGGTTTCGCTGATCTCAACGCGGTACGCGCCCGCCTCAAGGCTCGGATCAACGGCGTAAGAGATGCACTTCTCTCCCGCCGCGGCACACGTGCCGACCGTGACGTTCATCGAGGTCAGGAAATAATCCTCCAGGTCGCGCGCAACACGGGCAAGATTCTCGTTCTCACGCGGCAGAAGGATTCTCCAATCCGACGTGATCTCGATCTGCCCTTCTCCCAGCGGTCTTTCTATGCAACGGTTCTTTTTGTGAACCTCGAGCAGTCGTTTGCGAAATTCATATTGTAATTCTGCCATGATAGTTCTCCTTTTTATGAATGGATCGCTTCTTTCAGGTATCCCAAAGACAATTCTGCCATTTTCTCGCCAAGCTTCGCGTTTGCCTTTGCCGAGCTTTTGGCAAGCCAATGCTCACGGTCGCCAAGTCGAGACAGATCCACCGCCTCGGGATAGAGTGCCATCCGCAGCGAGCACTCAGACTCGCCCGCGTGGTCGTAGCCCGTGGCGATCTGCACCGCGGTGCTCATGGTCGGATCACCACGTAAATGTTGCGGAATCCCGCCCACAAAAGGCTCTTGAACACGTAATAGACGTAGTCCTCAAAGCTCACTCGGGCACGTGCACCGTGCCCCTCTTGGCATCGCCCACAGCGTAGCTTGAGGGGCTGCAGTGGATCGACGGCGCGATCATCATCCCCTTGCCGTCGGCTTCCAAACGCTCCGGAAGCCCGAAAAATAGCGCGCGTTTGCGTAGTCGCTCTCGGTGGAGCAGACCAGCATTGCGTAAAAATTTCTCTCGCGCAGCATTGCCGCCGCCTTTGCAATTCTTTCCTGATATTCGTAATCGGGGATACAAACTCTTTTCATTTCTTTATCTCCTTTTTCATTTTCGAGCAAGCGTATGCTCTCTTATCTTCATTTTATCAAATAATACTCTTTTTTTCATGAAAAATTGATAAAAAATTTGAAGAATCCATAAAAGCGATCCCTTACGATGGTAGCCCTTACCCATGCGGTGAAGCTTTTGAAAAGGGGCACGGGGGAGAAACTTTTTTCAAAAAGTTTCTCCCCCGACGCATCCCCCTTTTACAGCAAAGAAACGATCTCCTCGTGGATCTCCTCGATTGAGCGGTAGGCGTTGACCACGCGGACGTTTTCCGTATCCTTAAGCTCCTCAAAAACGCGGTAAAACTGATCACGCACCAGCGTCAGACGCTCCTCGTTCTCGTAGATCTCGTGCGTCGTGCGCCCACGATTGATCCGTTCCATGCTCTGCGCAGGCGTCAGATCCAAAAAGATGCAAATGTCGGGACGGCGGATCTCGGGACAGTTCAGGTTCATGTCGCGCACCCATGCGGGATCGGTCTCGGTTCCCTGATACGCCAGCGAGGAATAGTAATAGCGGTCGCAGATCACGTAGTAGCCCTCGTCAAGCATTTTTTGAATGCCGTTTACGGGATTGACGTTGTGGAAAATGCGGTCAAGCGTAAACATTGCCGCCATTTCGCACGCCGTGCGACGTGAAATTCCGCCGAGTGCGTCGCGCAAAAGCCCGCCGCTGACCGATTCGGTCGGCTCTGCGGTGCGATAGACGCGTTTGCCGAGCACCTTCAAATGCCTTTCCAAAAGCTCGATCTGCGTGGTCTTTCCCGCGCCGTCAAGCCCCTCAAATACGATGAATCGTCCCTGTTTGTCTGCCATGCTGCTTCCTTCCTTTTACTGTTTCCTGTCGTTCAGCGCGTCCAGCTCGGCTGCAAGCGACGCGATCGCGCGCTCCATGCGGGAGAGCTGCTGTGCCACGGGGTCGGGAATGTGGATCTGATCCAGATCGTCCACCACGCGCATGCCGTCACGCCGCACGACCTTGGCGGGAATGCCCACCGCCGTGCTGTTTTCGGGCACGGGGTGCAGAACCACCGCGTTTGCCGCGATCTTGCTGTTGTTGCCCACGTTCAAGGGGCCTAGCACCTTGGCACCTGAGCCGACCATGACGTTGTTGCCAAGCGTCGGGTGACGCTTGCCGACGTCCTTGCCCGTTCCGCCCAGCGTCACGCCCTGATACAGCGTGCAGTTGTCGCCGATCTCGGTGGTCTCACCGATCACCACGCCGCTTCCGTGGTCGATAAAAAAGTTCTTGCCGATCGTAGCACCGGGATGGATCTCGATGCCCGTAAAATGCCTTGCGAACTGGCTGACGGCACGCGCCGCGAAATAATGGTCACTCTTATGGAGCTGATGCGCCAGACGGTGCGCCATGATGGCGTGCACGCCCGAATAAAGCAATAAAATTTCAGCGGTATTCCGCGCCGCGGGGTCGCGCTCGCGCACCGCCTGTACGGTTTCCTCAAATTCCTTTTCAACGGCAACGATCGCGCGTGCGATGCCCTTTTGCGCATCCACCACGCCCTTGGCGACCCTGCCCAGCACACATTTCTTCATGCGTTCCTCCACGTAAGGGTATTCTACTATTTATTATACACATCTTTGTGCCGTTTGTAAATAGCTTTCGCAAATCTTGCCGAAAAAAGTGGGTGCCACGGTGTGGCACCCACTCGAAATTCGGTTTTCTTATGCGTTGGTGGCGTCGTCGTCAGCGACCGTTGCATCTGCGGCAACGTCCTCTGCAACCGCCTCAGCTACAGCCTCCTCGACTGCAATCTCCTCAACGGGAGCCGCCTCAACAGCGGTTACGTCTGCGTCATCCTCGCTCGTGAGCAACGCCATCGGAATCTCTGCCGCCAGCTTCTTGACAAGTCCCTCGCCAACCAGAGCCTCGGTGGTCATGTAAGGCAGCTTGTAGTCAACCTCTTCAACCACTTTCTTCTTCTGCAGTCCGAGCTTCTCCTCGCAAAGCAGGGTCACAAGCTCAAGTGCATGCTTGAACTTACGGTCGCCCTTGATCTTCATCAGCACGGGAACGCTTGCGTACTTCTTCTTCTCGGACATATCCGCAAAGCCGTACTTGGTGTCGGTCAGTTCTGCGGGATCCAGAGCCATGTAGATGTACAGCGTGCGCGTCTTTGCGTTGAACTTCGCAACGTGCGTGCGGCCGAGGTTGAACGCCTCGTAGTTCCAGCTGATACGGCTCTTAACCCCCTTGTAAGACAGGAAGGTGTTCTTGATGATGTTGTAGTAATCCTGAACGCTACCCTGCGACTGTGCAAGTCTGGACTGGTAGCTTCTGCGGTAGCGGTAAACGATCTGGATCTCGCCGCGTGCTTCTCTTTCGAGCATATCCGCGTAAACCTCGGGCTCAGCCGCTACGTCGATATAGGTAAGACCCGCACCGAATCCGCCGAACGAGCCATCGTCGTCCTCATCGTTATCGTCGTCCTCATCCTCTGCAACGATCGCAACAGCGGCAGCTGCATCTGCGGACTCATTGAGGTTCTCCTCCATTGCATCGGCAACGGCAGACTCAACCTCCTCGGCAACGTCAACGACCTCTTCCTCAGCCTCAACGGTTTCCTCAAGGTCCTCGACAACGTCCTCAGCCATAGCCTCGGTCGCCTCGTCTGCGGCGCTGAGATCCTCTTCACTTTCAAGGGTTTCGGCAGCAGCCTCGGTCAGAACCTCGTCCAGAGCGTCCTCAACCTCAGCGGTTGCATCGGCCTCTTCGACAGCCTCTTCCTCTGCGGGAAGATCCTCGGCGAGCTCTTGTGCCAGGTCGTCGATGCCCTCCTCAAGACAAGCGTCAACATCCTCGATCTTATCCTCAACCTCAACGGGCGCATATGCGGGAACGTCGCCCTCGGTGTCGATCGCATATTCGTCAGCCTTCTTGCTTCTCTCGATCTGGCGGAGCTTAAGACCGATCAGGAACATGACGAGCAGGATCAGAAGAACGAGCAGAATGATCAGTGCAATTCCAACGGGA
Organism: Eubacteriales bacterium; assembly: GCA_045597145.1. Lineage (GTDB taxonomy): Bacteria > Bacillota > Clostridia > Oscillospirales > CAG-272 > UMGS1865. The sequence goes on along the minus strand of JAZODU010000056.1, from coordinate 3,071 downwards.
GTTGCAAAGAAGGGAGCATTGTAAGCGGGTGCGATCACGAAGGTCACGGCACTCTCTGCGGAGAAGCCTTCAACGATGTAGTACGAACCGTCGTCACTCAGCTTCACGGTGTACTTATCCGTAGCGGGTGCCATGTTGCCGACACCGTCATACAGATACAGATCCTTCGCCGTCAGAGCCTCGCAATTGGGGTTGGAGATCAGCGCGGAGCTCACGGGGATCATCAGCGTAAAGGTTTCAGCCTTCGTAGCACCGCTGACGCTGATGCTGTAGCCCTGATATTCCTTAAAGCCGCGAAGTGCCTTACGGTCAAGCTCTGCGGGCGTGGAGAACGAAACCTTTACCAGATCGGAGATGCCGTTGCTTCCAACCAAAACGATCTGTGCGTTGCTTGCCTTATCGCCAACAATCAGGTAGTTGCGCTTGATGGTCAGGGTTGCCGTCATCTCGCTGACGTTGAAGCGGTAGTTTTCAAAGCCGCCCTCAACCAGCGCGGGCATGGTTACAATGACCGTGTAGATGCCGGGACCGCTGACGCCGTTCTTGTAGGCGTTATCGTCCTTGTCGTAGTAGGTGTAGGTGATCTTTGACAGCACGTCAGCGGGCACGTTCTGTCCCGACACCAGAATCTGGTAGAGCGTGGGGCGAATGTTGGTGGGATCACTCATGTCAGCCTCGCCAAGATAGGTCTTGTTGGAGATGCTGACGTTGTAGACTGCCTGCTTGATGGTAACGACCGCGTTCAGCTTTTCGTCCTCGGTGTTAAGAACGTACAGCTCCGCGTTGGGCGTCCAAGCCTCAAGCGTGTAATCCTCCTCGGTGTTGCCTGCGTACACGTTGCCGTAGAAGCCCAGTGCATACGCCTCGGCAAGCGTGTAAGCGTTGCCGTCAACGATAACCATGACCTTCAAGGGAACCGCCACACCGTCGGGCGTGGTAGCGGTTGCGGTGATGTCAAGGCATACGGGGATCTTGTTGCCGTCTGCATCCTCCACAGCGTCACCGTACGTAAAGGAATACGCACCGTTGTTGCTCCAGATGATGTTGTTCAGAACGATCGCCTGCACGTCAACCGTAACGGGCAGAAGCGCCACCTTGTAGTTGTTGATATTCACGGTTGCGCCCTCGGCAGCCTTCAGCGTCACCTGCGCGTACGCAATGATCTTGCCGCCTGCCACCTCTGCGGTGTTGAAGTTGATCGTACCGATCTGATCGATCTCAAGTCCTGCCGCGATCGCATCAGCGTCCAGCGTAACACCCTCGTAATTGACGGGAACGTTTTCATACAGGGGATTTGCGGGATCGTAGACCACGGAGGCAGTTGCTTCACCCTCAAGGATCACCTCAACGGGATCGATGCGAGCGGGAACGCGGAGCGTTTTCTCCTCGCCGCCTGCCGTGTAGGTCAGGGTGATCTTCTGCGTGCCTGCGTCTGCGGTGTCAAACGCTGCAGACGTGACATCGTAGGTCTGTGTGCCTACGGCGATCTTGACGTCCGTTACGTCGATCTCGCTGTCGCCGTCGTAGGTCTTGACCCACGCACCCGTTGCGGCGTCGTAGGAGATTCCCGTTGCGGCATCAAAGACAGGCGTCGGGGCATCGGTTCCGTTTGCGGCGGAAACCAGCATGCCGCAGAAGCAGCTGAGTGCCAGAAGCATTGCCAGAACGGCAATCATCTTCAAGGGCTGATTCTTAACGTGTTGATTTTTCATTGCTCATCAACCTTTCCATAAAAATTTTCGCGGTCTTACGCACACATACGCGAGCGCAATACGCGTGTTTTTATATTCTGTTTTATTATATCATGCGTATGGAACAATGTCAACACAATTTTCCGTATTTTTTCACTATTTTTTGAAAATCCTTGCTCTTTTTTCATGATTTTACAATCTTTTTCCAAAAAATGGGGGGCAAAAAACGCATACGGTGTTGCATCTACCGCCCGAAACGCCCTTTTGCCTCCCCTGTCACCCGCGTCTCCGCACGCATATGCTGTTAACGGGTTTTCGGCGGAAAACCTAAGTATGTATGTCAAAAAGGAGATAACATGGCGCAATTTACCAACCGAGCGCAGCTCTCATATAACGATTCGATCATCAATTCCAACGTTGCCGTCGGCGAGATCCGCGAGGTTCTCTCGGCAACCAAAACGGCAGTCATGAACGACTATGTCGCAGGCGACGACGTGACCTTCGTCATCAGCGTGATCAACTCCGGCAACACCGCGATCACGGGTCTGTCGGTCAGCGACGACCTCGGTGCCTACAACTTCGGCACGCAGACGCTCGTTCCCCTGACCTACGTGGAAAACTCTTCACGTCTGTATATCAACGGCATCTTGCAGGCTGCCCCCACCGTCACGGCAGGTCCTCCGCTGGTCTTTGGCGGCATCACTCTGCCCGCAAACAGCAACGCGATCCTGATCTACGAGGCGGACGCGAATCGCTTTGCACCCTTGGGGACGGACGGAAGCATCGTGAACACGGCAACGGTCACAGCCCCCGGCATCGCCACCCCCATCGTCGTCAGCGAAACGATCCTGCCCGAGGCAGAGCCCTCGCTGACGATCACCAAGTCGATCGAGCCCACCACGGTCACCGAAAACGGCACCGTGACCTACACCTTTGTGATCCAGAACTACGGCAACACGGCGGCAGAGGCCGATGCAAACGTAACCGTGACCGACACGTTCGATCCGATCCTCAACGGTATCACGGTCACCCTTGACGGTGCGACGCTTGCAGCGGGCACAGGCTACACCTACGTGCAGACCGACGGCGAGTTTGCCACCGTACCGGGCGTGATCACCGTACCGGCGGCAACCTTTGAGCAGGATCCCGTCACAGGCGAATGGGTCGCCACCCCCGGCGTTGCGACCCTGACGGTCAGCGGCACGCTGTAACGCAAAAAAAGGAGAGGGCTTTGCCCTCTCCTCAGATCACTGACAAAGAGACCAAGACGTAGGTTTTGGGCTCTTTTGTCGTATTTACAGGAAGGAAGAAAAATGGTATAATATAGGTGTAAAAAAGAACGTGGAGGAAACATCTATGTTTACAGAGAGAAGCGGAAAG
>JAZODU010000055.1:0-10781 GCA_045597145.1 Eubacteriales bacterium | reverse complement strand
GCTCAAGATAATAGCGGTCTGCCTCGGGCAGATCCAGCTTGTTCAGAGTCTTTGCATAATAGGCCGTGCCGCGATAGTAATCGTTATCGCCGTCCTGACCGTCGATAGCGTTCCAGCTATGGGGCAGGTTGACCCAGTTCCAGTCCATGGGCAGGGCAGCGGGGATCTCGCTTGCCTGCTTGGTAAATGCCCACTTGGCATTAAAGTTTACAACAGTTCTCAATTCAAGGGCCTCCTTATATATCGAAGAAAATATACACACTTACCAAGATGGCAGGCGGCCGCGACCGTCTGCCATCATTTATTATATCACATTAATTACGTTATGGCTACGCTTTTTGCGGGAACTTATCAGCCCTCTGCTTCATTCTTCTTCAGCTCGGAGCTCATCACGGCAAGGGTCTTCTTATCAAGGTTGTAGATCAGTGCAAGACCGATGAACTGCATCAGTGCTGCCACGAGGAAGAGGCAGGCAACGAGGATTCTCAGGTTGACGGCAACGTCCCAGCCGAGCTTGGTTACGTCGATGATGTCGTTTCCGTGCTTGTCGACCGCGTTGTTTACGTAGCCGAGGCTGCCCATGATCAGGAGTGCCACTGCGGGACCGATGCCCTGTGCAAGCTTACGGAAGAAGGAGTGCAGGGAATAAACGACACCCTCCTCGCGCTTGCCGGTCTTCCATTCGTTGTAGTCGATCGCGTCGCCCATCATTGCCCAGGAAACGGTGGAGTAGATACCCAGTCCCAAGCTGTAAACGAGCTGGCATACGACGTAGATGATCAGATCCACGCCCGTGTTGTCGGGGATGATGATAAACAGACCCGCGCCGCCGACGATGGAGCAGATCGCACCGACAACGGAAAGCTCTTTTTTACCGTACTTGGTAACCATTTTACGAGCCAGAGGGGTGAAGAGAATGATCGGGATCATGGCAAAGAGCTGTACGATACCCGAGATCTGCGCGTTCTTGAAGTAGATCTGGAACACGACGGAAACGGCGGTCGTAGCACCCTGCATACCGATGAACATACCCATAGCGGCAACGGTCGCGCCGACTGCGGGACGGTTCTTGATGAAGTTTCCAAGCGCCTTGAAGACGTTGAACTTCGGCATGTCCTCGTTGAGCTTGACACTGGTGTCCACGCGGACGACCGTGTTTTTGATCATGAACTGGAAGCAGATGAATCCGAGCGCACCCATGATCAGAGCGGCAAGGAAGACCTTGATGCCGTTGAGAGAGCCGTCCTTGTTATAGATGATGAAGGGGAGAATGACCATGGGCAGCATATTGCCGATCATGGAGCCGATCGAACGCCAAGCGGAGAGCGATGCTCTGTCTGCGGGGTCGTTGGAGATCAGGGACAGGAGCGAGCCGTAGGGAACGTTTGCAATGGTGTAGAACGCGTCCCAAACGACGTAGCCCGCTACGAAGATGATCGCTTTTGCCCAAACGGGAGCCTGCGGGAAGGGCAGGAAGCAGCACGCGCCGCCAACGATCAGACCGATGGAGCCCAGCCAGATGTAAGACAGAAACTTGTTCTTTCTGTAGGTGCGTCTGTCGGCATCGATGATCGAGCCGATCAGCGGGTCGTTGATCGCGTCCCAAACCTGCACGATCACGAGCAGGAGCGAGTACCAAAGACCCATGCCCATGATCTGCGTCCAGAAGAGTGCCATCGTACCCTTCAGGGCAAAGCTCATGTTGCATCCGAGGTCGCCTGCCGCATAGGAAACGCTGTCAAGAAGCCCAAACTTGCGCTTTCCGTTTGCGTCCAAAGCCTTTTGTTTTTTCATGACTTTTCCCTCTTTCTTTATTTTTGTGGAAATTTTGTCAAAATTTACGGAGCCGTCCATAAAAAGTTGACAATCTTAACACTTTTATTATAAAGTATTTCGCAAAACTGCGTGAGTATTTTTTTTAACTGTTTTTGTAATATTTTTATCTCATTCTCGCACAATAATGTTGCAATTATACAAAGAACGTGGTATAATAAAGTTGGGTACTGGGGCATTTTGTGCAAAAAATCCCAGTGTCGTTTGGTGCATCCCAACAAAGAGAGGCGAGGTGTATGTGCATGTTCTATGAAAACGAACTTCAGTTTTTGTGCGATACCTTCAAAAAGAGTCGCGTGCGTGCGTTCTATGCAACCAAGGAGGAATTTGAGGAGAGGGTGCAGCACTCCTCGGAGGAAATGGTTTACAGCGGCGAATTGCTGCGCGCTGACACCATGCGGCATTTTCCGCGTGACATGGAGGCGCGGACCATGTATCGACTGACCGATGCGTTCGGTTTTTCCTACGTCTACCTGCTCCTACCCGCGCGCTCCGAGGAAACGGTGCTGCTCGTAGGCCCTTATTTGTCCGCCATGCCGCTCCCCGCGCAAATGCTTGAGATCGGTGAAGCGAACGGGATCTCGCCCAAGCACCAACGCTATCTGGAGGAATACTATTCCACGATCCCGGTGCTCGCGGAGGGCGACCGTCTGTTTCTGATGCTGGATACCTTTTGCGAGCGGATCTGGAAAAGCCCGTCCTTTGCCATCGTTGACGTCAACGCACGCAGGGAAGGACCGGTGTCACCGCTTCAGGATCCGGCGCGCTTGCCTACTCTTGACGACGCGCCGGTCAACATGAAAGCCATGGAAACGCGATACGGATTTGAAAATGAGCTGATCCGCGCGGTGAGTTTGGGGCAGCTGCATATGGAAAAGCAGCTTTTGAGCGTGTTTTCGGCGAGTACGTTTGAAAAACGTGTCGCCGACCCCTTGCGCAACGTCAAAAACTACGCCGTCATCATGAACACGCTCCTGCGCAAGGCGGCGGAGTCGGGGGGCGTGCACCCGGTGTATCTTGACAAGACCTCGTCGATGTTCGCCGTCAGGATCGAGCAGATGGCGTCCGTATCCGAAAACGGTGCCTTGATGCGCGAAATGTTCCGTGCGTATTGCCGCTTGGTGCGCAAGCACACGATGAAGCAGTTTTCGCTTCTGGTGCAAAAAACGATCCTTTTGATCGATTCGGATCTGTCGGCGGATCTTTCCCCGAGTGCCTTGGCAAGCAGTCAGGGCATCAGCCTCGGCTACCTTTCCACGGTGTTCAAGCGCGAAACGGGAAAAACGCTTTCCGAATATATCCGCGAAAAGCGCATGGCGCACGCCGCGCATCTGCTGGGAACGACGAATCTGCAGATCCAGACGGTCGCCCTGCATTGCGGTATTATGGACGTGCAGTATTTCTCCAAGATCTTCAAGCGCCACACGGGCAAAACGCCGAAGGAATACAGAGAATCGCTGTAGCAAATGAAAAAGAGAACGCGGTTTGCGTTCTCTTTTTTGTATCAATATCCCACCGCAAGCCCGAAGAGCAGGAGGAGTGAGGTCAGAAGCAGGTTCATCAGCTGGAATTTCCAGCTCCATTTGAACCACGTGCTATATCCCGTGTCGGCGAGTCCCAGGCTGATCAGGAGTGCGGGATTGGTGGGATAAAAGACGTTGGAAAAGCCGTCGCCAAAGGCAAACGCCACAATGCAAAGCTGTGAGGAGATCCCGAAGATCTGCGCCATGGGGACGATGAGCGGAATGAGCATAAACGCCTTGGCAGAGCCCGACGGAATGAAGAAATTCGTCACCAGAACGATCAGATAGATAAAGAGGATCACCGACCATGGCGGAAGTGTTTGCGCCAGATCCACCGCGCCGTGCAGAACCGTGTCAAGCACCCGTGCCTCCTCCAGCGTGTATTTGATGGAGGAAGCCATCAGGATCATGATCACCGCAGGAAAGATCCCCGCCACGCCCGCAAGCGAGGTCAAAAGCAGACGCTTGCCGCCCATGCCTGCCACCAAGGTGGAAACGATGCCCGCAATGAGAAACATGACCGCTACGATGATCATCGTGTAGTCCTGAAGCGCGGGAATAAAGCCGGACGCAAGGATCGTTGCGATGCCGATGCCAAGAATGGATACGAAGCAGATCAGCGCGCGGTTCATCTGTGCGTTTTCGACGAATTGACTTTGGTGCTGCACGTCCTCAAGCGGCCGTTCAATGCGCTTGGCGTAAAGGCTGAGAAACGCAAACAGAAGTGCGTAGATGCAAGCAAAGGACAGGGCGCGCAGCCACACGCCCGAGAACATCGGCAGCCCCGCCAATTGCTGCGCCACGCCTACCGTAAAGGGATTGCACACACCCGTTGCAAAGCCGCAACCGACCGCCAACAGGCTCATGCCGATCCCCGTCAGCGCGTCCCAGCCAAGGTGCACGGCAAGGGACACGACGATGGGAACGAGCGGCACGCATTCCTCAAACGAGCCGATCATAGCACCCAAAGCCATAAAGAAGAACGCGATCAACGCCATCAAGCGGTAGCGCATGCCCGCAAAGCGATGCGTCATTTTATCAAGCATATATTTGATCAAGCCGCAACGGTCAAGACTGTTGAACACGCCGCCGATCACCAGCAAAAACGCGATCACGGCAATCAGCGCGCCGTTGCCCGACGCTCCCAGAACGAGAACGGGGGAGAACAGCCATTTCCAAAAGGGAATGCCACCCTCGGTCTGCGTGTAGCTGTCCTTGTCGATGATCATGTTGCCGTCGGAATCTGCGATTCTGTCGTAGGCGCCGCTCGGAACGACCAGAGTCAGCACGTATGTAGCCACCATCAGAATAAAGATCACGACGATGGCGGTGATAAAGGATCGGATGCTGATGCTGAGTCCTTTGTTTTCGGATTTAGCCATGAGAGCCCTCCTTAAGGATATAACGGTAGAAATCAACGGCAGGGGTCAGAGCGCTCACGTCAACGCTCTCGTTGATGCCGTGTACGCTTGCAAGCTGCTCGTCACTGATGCGGAAGGGCGCAAAGCGCAGACAGTTGTTGCACACACGTGCGAGAAAACGGCTGTCGCTGGCGGCGTTCATCACGTAGGGGGCGACCTTGACCGTGGGATAGGCAGCGTTCACCGCACGTTCGACCAAACAAAACGCCTCGCTTTCGTGGCTCGAAAGCGGCGAATCTACGCCGCTATTGAGCACAACGGTTTCAATGTCGAATTTGCGCGCCAGACGCGTGATCGCTTCGATGCTGTTCTTGCCGCCTTGATGGTGAGAATAACGCATGTTGCCAACGACCCACGCCTCCTGCGGGAGCACGTTCGTACCGTCCGAGCCCAATGCCATGGTAAACGCCACGGTGGTCTTGAGCATCGCGCCTGCGGCAGAGGATACCGATGGCATCACACGCGAGAGTAGTGGCGCGAAGAGCTTGGGGTGCCCCAAAAACAGCTTCATTGCCCCCGACATGGACGAGGAAAGGCTTTTGAGCGTTGCCTGAACGGTGGGGGAGAGCTTTACGTCAAACAGCTTTGCTTTTTCAACCGCCGCCATGAATTTACCAAGGCGCACCAAGGGGGAGTTCTTCGGTGGCGTTGAAGCGTGTCCGCCATTCGAGCGTGCAATGAATTTCAGATCGGCACAGCCCTTTTCGCCAACGCCAACCATCGCGTAGCAGCCCTTGGCACCGCCGATCGGCTCGTCAAGGATCATGCCGCCCTCGTCCAGCACCATGGAGAACCGGATACCGCGCGCTTCCAGCTCGCGTGAGATCCGATCCGCGCCCGCGCCCGAGGTTTCCTCGTTGCAGGTGGTGAGAAAATAGACGTCACACGTAGGACGCCAGCCCTCGCACAACAGCTCCTCGCAAGCCTCGAGCATACCCCAAAGCCCGCCCTTGGTGTCAAGCGTGCCGCGCCCCCAAACGCGTCCTTCGGCAATCGTACCCGAAAAGGGGGGATATTTCCATTCGCCGGGGGCTTCCACCACGTCGTGATGATTCATCAAAAGGATCGGCGCACCCACGCCCGTGCCGCGTAGGCAGAGCAGCAGACTCCCGTCAAAATCCTCGATCTCGCAGGAGGCAAAGACCGTGGGGAAGAGCTCACGCAACAGCGCGTGAAAGCGATCGAATTTTGCACGGCCAAAGGCGTCTTTTTCGGAAACCGTTTCCGCCTGTATCATGCGCGACAGCCGCGCGGCATATCCGTCGGTTCGTGTGTCAGACATGTCATCCCTCTCTTCTTGTAATCAAAATTACTTATTATTATATAATATTCTGCCCGTATAGTCAATAGCTTTTGCAATTATTTTGCCCCGCCGCCCGCAACCGCTCCTCTTGACAATATTTTCCGGGTATCTTCAATCAGCAAAAAGATGTTTTTGACCGATGACAGAAAAATATACAAAAAAATATATATTTTTACATTTTTGTCTTGAAAAAACGTGAGAAAAGTAGTATAATGACTGTAAAAGTAGGAATATTTATGCGCAGAATCGTTTGTTTGACGTAAGGATAAAGGCTTTTATGCGCAATTTATGGCATAAATCTTGGATAAAATGGATTGGCTTTTCTTTATAAGACCATGAGCAAAAGTTGTGTGGAAGACGGTGAATGATAATGCTTGGATTTGAAGATGCTGTTGCATATTTGAAGCGCGCTTTTGCTGTTCTTTTAAGTGAGATTTCCGGGTAGAATTGTTGTGGTCTGTTATCGCAGAGGATATCATTTTTGCAATCAAACGGTAAAAACCGTAAATGACATAAAAAATATTAAAAAATAAGGAGAAAGAAAAATGGATCTTAACACTAAAAAAGTATTGGTACTTATGCGCAGACAGTTGGACAAAGAATGGGGAAAAATAGATTTTGAGTATTCTTCTTCAAAAGATGAAGTGAGCGCAACCGCAAACCTCACATTGAACAATCATGATGATGACATTCGAGCAATTATTACCGCATATCCCGGCGGAGGTGCCGTGTTTAGAGCTGTATTTGACAAAATTGAAAAAACGTCGGAAGTAATGAGCTTGCTCAATGATTTCAACTATGATAATGCTTTTTTCAAAGCTTTTATCAGAGATGATGGTTATTTGGAATTAAGACATTTCTTCATTTGCTTCGAGGCGAACATGTTCAAATCGTATGGCGGAGAATTTATGTCTCGTCTGGCACGCTTGGCAGACAATGAGTATTTGAAAAAACTGACTCGTTATACCCATAGCTGATATTGACATAGAGAGGTAATACGCTTATCTCTTGTGGCGGACCGCCGCATTATATGCTTTATCAATAAAAAAAGGAGGGCTTAGTGCCCCCCTTCTTTTTGTTGTAAGACGAACCCCCCGCCATAGTGGCGGGGTTCAATATAGGCTTTGCCGATGAGAAGAAAACAAACAAAAAGTCAGCGCAGAATGTTCTTGTGCCAAAGGCTCCCTTGTGTAAAGGGAGCTGGCGCCGAAGGCGACTGAGGGATTGTTAAGGAACATAAGACGCAGTAGCAAGGATAAAGAATGATAGTTTTTACAATCCCACCGTCATTTTCTTGCGAAAATGCCACCTCCCTTTACACAAGGGAGGCTTTGGTGAAACCCGTTTACGGGTAGCAAGTAACGATTGCATGGCTGACATGCCAATAAAAAGCGCACTTGTGCGCAGCCAGTAGTATTAGGGCTATGCCCGAAAATGAAATACCCCCCGTTATGCACAAGTCCGTTAAAAACGGACAATTGAAAAAACACCCTCCTATGGTAGAATAGATATAGATCTAAAACTACCATAGGAGGAATTTTTATGCCAAGAGAATACCGACACATCAAACAATATGAAAAAGAGATATTGAAACTCAAAGAAAAAGGATTAACGAAACGAGAAATTGGAGAAAAGCTAGGGTTTAGCAAAGAACAAATAAAAGGTGCCTTAAAACGCAATCGACGAAACGAAGAAAAACTATCTTTTGGAAAAGTCCCCAAGAAACGTGGCAGACCTGCCAAGGATAGCGTTGTAACGGAAGAAGATAAACTTGCCGATCTGCGCTACAAGTTGGCTCGGAAGGACGCACGAATAAGCAATTAGAAATGGAAAATGAACCGATGCGGGATTTTCTCTCGCTCACAGAAAGGAAGTGAGGACAAGCGTAAAATACATGGTGATCTATCGCTACAAGGATAAATATTCCATTAGCGAGATGTGCCGGTTCTTTGAGCTATCAAGAAGCGGTTACTATGACTATGTCAAGAGAATGGATATACCCGCATGGGATCTGCCGCTTGCAGAGAAGATCCGGGAGTGTCAGGAGCATAGCCATAGTACCTACGGCTACCGCAGAGTGCAAATATGGCTTGAAAGACAAGGAATCCATAAAGAGCCCAAGACCGTGTTTCGTGTTATGCAAAAATACAATCTGCTTTCCGTTGTTCGCCGCAAGAAATACCGCAATTATGGTGAGTACCTACACAGATATCCGAACTTGCTCAACAGAGATTTCCTCGCGAGCGTCCAAATCAAAAGAGGGTAACAGATATTTCATACATCAAGACAGGACAAGGCGTACTGTATCTATCGGTCATTCGCGATCTTTACGACAATAGTATCGTTGCTTACAAGACGGGTACTGAACAGAATATCAACCTCGTTCTCTCTACGATCAGAGCAGCCAAGAGGAAGGAAAAGGTCACCGCAGAGTTGCAGCTCCACAGTGACCAAGGCTTTCAGTACACCTCGCAAGCGTATTATAGCCTAACAAAATCATACCACATAACGCCTTCAATGTCAAGACGTGGGAACCCATATGACAACGCTTTAGCAGAAAATTTTTTCTCTATCCTCAAAACTGAATGTATTTACCACGCGAAAATCCGCACCTATGAGGAGGCGCGCCTCCTCATAGGTGCATACATACGGTTCTATAACAACGAACGTATCCGGCTCAAAACAAAACCGACACCACTCGAAAAGCGATGTCAGTTCGTTGCTTAATTTTTATTATTTTCTACCACAGGGGTGTTTTTGTACTGTCCGCACAATTTGGGGCAGTTCATTTCACGGGGGGATTTTTATTTAAAATGCTTTCTGTTGACATATTGCGCGGTGCTATCGAAGTCTCCGTAAATGTATCTTTTGTTAATTCCCACAATGTCGAGCTCTTGTAAAATAGCGTTTTGATTTTTTATTATTATAGTTACATCTGGAATAATTTTTTGAATCATAATTCCACCCATTTCATCAACACCTGTTTGGTAATCTAGACAACCTTGATATACAAAAACACCACATTGATTACGAATGCGATCAAATTTTAGCGGAGTACGATATATTAAATATGGTGTAGGAGGAAATTCAGCAGATTCTATGGAAGTAATCATAATACTGTCTTGTATTTCTTTGAGATATGCCAACGTTAGTGCTAAATATTCATTAATTGCCAGTGGCCCATCCAGTTTCATACATGGACATAAGCTCTTATATAACGAGGGTATGTCGGATATAGCATCTAATCCTTTTTCGACAAATAAAGCTTGTCTCTTTACAATATACTCATTACACTTTACTGCAAATTCTTGAGTTTTTAATACAGAAATCAAATCATTCAATAAATCAAACGGATTGTTTCCGGATAACAAGCCACAGTGATTTTCCAAAAGACGACGATAATCATCTATTGTTTTTTGAACACCATTTGATAATTTACTATAAATATTCAAGATATCGCCAAACTTAAACCCGTTACAAGATAGGAAATCAGACGCTTCAACGGTTGAAAGTTTGTTAAGTAAATAGACATATCCACCTTTCGGATCTGAATGATTCGTTTCGCACGCAAAGTAGAGCGCGACTAATGGAGCAGTCGTAAAGTCAATCAAATTTGTTTTTAAGCCATGATGTTGAGCGAATGCCAAAAAGTATTCTCTCTGTAATTCGTCCAATTCATTACCAACTTCTTGATAATAATCCGAGAGCAATTGATGGTAAATATCTACCAATCCGAAATACCCTCCCGATGGAGTGTATTGACGTACTATGGAAGAATTGATGCAATCATATTTTTGATTTTCTCCTCTAAAATAGCATTCGGATAAATGCTCATTTTTAATTAATTCAATATATTCCGATAAAGATTGAACTTCATAAATCTTTTCCTTCATTCTTGCTATCCCCCTGCTGTTTTCGACTCCATTATACCACAAAATTTGACAAAATACAATCTTAGAAGCAAAAGAAAAGGGAAGGTGCGTGCCTTTCCCCTTGCATATCAATAATCCACAGGATTATAATATTCTGATTCTATGTAAAGTCCATATTCTTCTTGCGTGTTATCTGCTCTTGCCAAGATCATAAATCCGGCACGATATTTAAAATTCTCATAAGGATTTTTCATAATATATAGCCGTTCTTGATCAAAACGTAGATCTGGATTGATGTATTCCTTTTTCATTTCAATACAAAACAGATTGTCAAATCCAGTTTCGGGATTGTATCCTCTTTTATGTACAATTAGATCTACAACGATTTTTTTGCCATTTAAGAGTTTCGAAGCACTATCCTTTCCGTCATATCCTCTGTTATATTCGACATCAACAACGTAATCTTCAAATGGCGAACCGACAAGGGCTCTTTCTAAGTAGGATGCAAATTTTGAGCAAATACACCTTTCGCTTAAATCGTTTTTGATCAGGTATTGTTCTGCTTGATTAAAGTTTGTAATAGCTGCATTGAGGACGCGTAATATGCTTTCTTGTGTCCGTGTTAATTCAGGCATCATTCTACTCCTTATATGAAACAAGTCCACAACATTGCTGTTGTGGACTTGGATGGCGGAGAAGGAGAGATTTGAATTCTTTTCACGCTACACAATCGGGTGTGATTTGGCACAATTTTGTGCAATTTGTTATGAAAAACAGGGCTTTTTTAGCAAGGATAGACAATCAAGCACAATCCTCTAAGGGGTCGGAT
>JAZODU010000054.1:0-21058 GCA_045597145.1 Eubacteriales bacterium | reverse complement strand
TCAACGAACCGGAGGGGCTCGCCGAGCAAAATTGCGTTTTAAAAGATCAAACTCGGGATTATTCTCCCAAAAAACAACAAATCCGAACCCACCGCGCCTGAATATCAGGCGGGTGTGTTCGGATAGTTTGTCTTTTGGTGGACCATCAAGGACTCGAACCTTGGACCGACCGGTTATGAGCCGGTGGCTCTAACCAACTGAGCTAATGGTCCGTTGGCAATATCAATATTATATCGAAAAAGCCATCAAAAGTCAAGGGCTTTTTTTATTTTCCGTGAAATCTTTTGCGTTTTCATGTATCTCGCGCGTTTCACTTGGTTTCGACAGGGGCTTTGTGCTATCATGAGGACGACCCTATCAAAGGAGGTTTCATATGAAAAAAGCAATTCTATTGGCGATCACGCTCTCGCTTTTCCTGTCAAGCTGCGGAAAAAAGGCGGAGAGCACCGAGGCGGTGCAAGGCGCGGACGTGCCGACGTTTGACGAGGTGGCACTGGGGGCGGCGGAGCAAAGGGCAGAGTACTATCGGGAGCAGGCGGCGGAGCTTGAAAAGGAGAATCTGGCACTCAAGGCGACGCTTTACGAGGAGCGCGCGACCTACGAAGCGCGGATCGATGCCTTGGAGGCGTCGTTGTATCCCGAGGTGGCGGAGGCGTTGTTTGAATACAGCGTCAGCAACGGACGTGCAACGGTTACGCGGTACATCGGATCGGGCAACGTGGTCGTGATTCCCGCAACGCTCGACGGCGTTCCCGTGACGGAGATTGCCGACCGCGCGTTTGAAAACAACACGACTCTTACGAGCGTTACAATACCCGATGGCGTGACGCACATCGGCTGGTTTGCGTTTTCGGGGTGCATCAAGCTTGAGGGGGTGACCCTGCCCGCAAGCCTTACCTCGGTTGAGTACGGTGCGTTTTTAAATTGTCCGGCTACCTTGACCGTTTATTGCCCCGCGGATTCCTATGCCGAGAGGTATGCACAGAGCTACGGCTTTGCGGTAAAGGCGGGTTGATTTTTTGGGCACGCTCGATGAATTATCGAGCGTGCCCATTATGAATTTTTGCCTATCCCCCCGCCTCGGTGATGTAGATGCGGTGGGAACTGACGTGATAGGTGGCGGCGAGCAGGGGGATCAGCTCGTTGCGCACGCTGTCCGAGCTGCCGCCGCGGCAGACGATGCCGATGCCCTCGATCTTTGGTGCGGCGCGCGTCAGGAACAGTGCCTCGGCGGAGGAGCCGCTTCCGATGATGACGTACTCCTCGTCCCCGCCCTTCCATTCGGTGGCATAGACCGATTCAAAGCTGCCCGAGAGCGTAACGACAACCGTGACGTTCTCCACGCCCCTGACCGATTCGCACAGCGATTTGATCTCCTTTTCCAGATAGTTCTGGTAGATGACGATCTCGTCCTTGCCGATCCTGTAGGGATCTGTCGTGACGGCTTCTGTGGCTTTCTCCGTGCCCCCGCCGAACAGCAACAGCAAAATTCCGACGGCGGCACCGAGAACAAGAAGCAACAGCTTGCCGTTCTTGGCTTTTGGGTCGCCTGCCTTCTTCTTTAAGAAATCAAACATTTATGCTCCTTTCATTCAATGACTACGCTACATTCACATTCCAGAAGAGCGGTGACGTAATCCTCGATCGCGTGCGGCTCCTTCCAGATGCCGCTCCCCGAGAGAATGACCGTGACGTGCGTGGGGGTGGCTTTTCCCTCGTGCTCCTGCCATTGCACCGCACAGCGCACCGTGTCCGCTTCCAGCCCGAACTGCGTTTGCAGGGTCTCGGTCAGCATTTGTGTAAAATATCGCTTGGAGGCGAGATCGTTGGATTGATCGATCATCTCCTCGTAGTCCTCCTTTTGATTGCTGTCAAGGAGAGGAAGGTCGCCGCTTGACCATGCCCGAAGCTGCTCAAGTGCACCCTTGAGAGGGGAGATGAGAATGCAGATCAGGAACAGCGCGGTCACAAGACCTGTGTGCTTGGAAAGTCCGCCGCGCTCACCCGACGGGGAGAGGATCCCGATCAGCGACGCGATCAACGAGGCGGCGATCACGGTCAACAGATATGCTTTCATAAATCACCTCAACCGATTGCGGATGCGCAATGCAAAAAGAGTGTAAAGGAGAGCAGGGGAACTGCCGTACAGATCGCCATCGCCGCGATCAGAAATCCGTGGATCGAGGCGAACTCGTCAAGCAGCCGCTTTTCGGTGTCGCACCCGAGAATATCTGCCAAGGCTGCGGCGATCTGCCAAACCAGGCGCATCAGCCAAAGCTCAATGAGCACGGGCAGGAGGAGAAGGATCAGGAGAAGCACGCCGCAGATCCCCACGCCGCCGCGGATGTATCCGACGCTTGCGCTGACCGTGCGCAGCAGCTCCGATACCGAGCCGCCGACGACTGGGATCATGCTGCCTGCGGCGAATTTGACGCTTTTCATGGCAAGCGTGTCGCTTTTGGCGGCGAGGGTCGTCTGCGCCCCGAGCATAGCAAGCAGGAGCATCATCAAAAACGCCAGAACCGTGGTATAGTTCTTTTTGACCGTGTCCGAGAGTGTACGCAGGCGCACGGACGTGTCAAGCGAGGAGACCAGAGAAAAGGCAAGGCAGAGGCCGCAAAAGGGCACGATGCTCTTGCTGACCAGATTTTCCAGCACGACCAAAAAGAGCGAGAGCCCCGTGGAGGAGGCGATCGCCGCCGAAGCGTTGCCTCCCATGGCATAAAGCGAGCCCATGAGCGGTATGGAGGCGGCGGTCACGCCTCGCAGTCCCGAAAGGTAATCCGTAACCGTTTCGATGCTGTGATAGCCCTCGCCAAGGAGCAGAACGAGCATGATCAGGGACGAGCAATAGGAAAAGGCGCGCGCGACGTCCTCGGAGCGAAGCGAGGATTGCAGAGCTTTTCCGATCGCCGCGAGGAGCAGGATCCCACAGACCCGTGCCAGAATTTTGATGCACGGATCCAGCCGCAATCCCACGAGCGAAAGGGTCGTCCGAAGCAGATAGGAGAAGTCGCCAAGCTCACTCGCGCCCTCGCCGACCTCTTCGGGATTGGAAGAGAGAAGACCGTCGGGAAGCAGATCGCGCAGATCCTCGGGGAGCTGCTCCAAAAGCTCACCGTATTCCGCAGGAAGCTGCTCGTCCGCTGCAAAGAGCGAGTCTCCCTCAGCCGTTACGGGCAGCGTCAAAAGATGGAGCACGAGCAACGGGATGAGCAGAAGCATGCGCCTTTGATTGAAGCGTGTTTTCATCGTCAGCCCCCCGTTTCCAAAAGTGCTTTTGCCGTATCAAGGATCCTTTCCATCATGGGAACGCAAAGCAACAGGATCTCCAGCTTTCCTACCAGCTCCACGCCCCCCGCGATCCCGCTCTCGCCGCTCTCCCGACAAATGTTGGCGCACACCTCGCATATCAGCGCGATGCCGAGTGCCTTGAACAGAATTTCAACGTACTCTCCCATGCCGTTTCCGTCGCTCAGTCTGCGCACGAAGGCAAACAGCGGTTGCACGGAGAGCATGAACGCTGTGGCAAAGAGGATCACGAAGCCGATGCGGATCAGGGGTAGGAGATCCGATTTCCACTGCCGCAGGATCACGGTCAGCGCAACGCCGAGCACGGCGATCATGCAGAGCTTTAACGGGCTCATCACATTCCGAACACCGATGTGATCAGGTCAAACAGCTCGCGGATCTGCGTGACGAGCAGCATCAGTGCCACAAGGATCCCTGCGATCGTGACGAACATTGCCTGCTCGTCACGTCCGCTTTTTGAAAGGATCTGCGACGCCACCGCCACAAGGATCCCCAGTCCCGCCATTTTGATGATCAATGAAATTTCCATGTATGTTCTCCTTTTAAACGATCGTATTTTACCAGAGCAGGATCGCAGTCCCGATTGCAATGCAGAGGCAGAGCGCCGTGGAAAGGCGGCGGCGCGCGGGCAGCTCGGCGGCAAGACGCTCGCGCTGTGTGCGCAGGGCGCTGACGTAGTAGTCACAGCGTCGCAGCTGCTCCTCGCGAAAGGTCGATCCCGTTTCCCGAACGAAATGCTCCAACAGCCGTTTGACCTCGCCGTCAAGATAGAGCGACGATGCCCGCAGGATCGCGTCAAGATCGGTGGCGTTCGTGGGGGACATACACGCGTCCAGAAGCGTGTGGTCGCCGTTTTGCAGGATCTCGTCCATCGGCATCAGATAGCAATCGATCTGTGCGCGGATATAGACGATCAGGTCGATCCAGCCGTCAAGGACGGACAGCCTTTTCTTTTCGTAGCGTGCCGTGCTGTACGCGGCAAAGCCTCCCACCGCGAGGATCAGCACAGCACCCAACAGCTTGATCACACCATCACCGCCTTATCCTCGGCAAGTGCGCTTTTCCAATCCGAGAAGCTGTAGGTAAAGCCGAGCGCGCCCCCTCGTCGAATCCCGACGTATGCGCCGAACACGTGCGCGCGGTGAAGCTGCTGCATGAACGGGCGCGAGAGCAGCTCCGAGAGGGAGGCGGCGTGCGCCGAGGCGATCAACGGAACGCCGCAGTTTGCCGCAGAGAGAATGGCGTGCGCGTCTGCCGTGTTGCCGATCTCGTCACAGACGATGACCTGTGCCCCCATCGTTCGCACGGCGATCTCGATGCCTGTCGCACGCGGGTAGCCTATAAGGATATCCAGGTTCAGGTTTTGCTCCCCAAGATCAAAATGGAGCTCCGCGCGCGTGTCAACGGCAACGGTGCGGCGTGCGTCGGGCGGCGTGGAGAGGGCTTTGGTCACGGCGCGCAGAAGGGTTGTCTTGCCGTGTCCCGGTGGGGCGTAGATCAAAATGCCGCGCAGCCCCTCCTCGGAAAGAAAGCGTTCTATAATGGGGGCGGGGGATACGCTTACGGCGTGTGGAATGCGGATCATCAGCCCCGAGATGGCGCTGATGCCGATCACCGTGCCGCCCTCAACCGCTGCGGTACCGCACACGCCGACGCGAATGCCACCCGACATGGTCAGATATCCTTGGTTGATGGTTTGGCTGAAGGCGTAAAGGGAGCCTCCGCACATGCGCTTGAGAATATCGTTCATGTCTTTTTCGGACAGTAAAATTCCCGTATCGAAGCTTTTGCCGCGCGAGGTGACTGTTGAAAAGCGGCCGCTGTGCAGGCGAAGCTCCTCGGCAATGCCCGCGCCGCATCGGCTGACGGCGTCGACCAGATGCGGCGGCAGGCACGCGCACAGCTCGCTCGGCAATTGGCAGGGCTTGTTGCAGATGCGAATGGTTTGCATGGTCGGTTCTCCTTTTCGTACTTGCTCCATCATATGCGGGCTTGGCCGAAAGTAGAACTTTTTCGCCGTTCTGCATATGATAATAGCAAACCAATCCGAACGGAGGATTTTGTCTATGGCGATCAGATCGACGGGAGAGTACGCATATTTTGCCGCTTCCAACAGCACGAGCGGCTTTTTCAGCTATTACGACGAGATATTCAATGCGGCACGCATCGGGCATGTGTATGCCGTTAAGGGAGGACCCGGGACGGGGAAGAGCCGATTTTTGCGGGAGGTGGCGGAGTATGCCGAGGCGCGCGGATGGGAGAGTGAATACATCTATTGCTCGTCCGATCCGGATTCCTTGGATGCGGTGATCCTGTCGGCGCACGGCAAGGAGAGCGTGGCACTGTTGGACGCGACCGCGCCGCACGTTTACGAGCCGCATTGCCCCGGAGCGCGTGAGGACATCGTCAATCTCGGGGATTTCTGGGACTGTGAGCGGCTCTCGGCGCGGATCGGGGAGATCGAGGCATTGAATCGCGCCAAAAGCGAAGCTTACCGTCGCGCATACCGCTTTTTGGCGGGGCTTGGCGAGATGAGCCGTAACCGCGACGCCCTGGTAGAGCCTTACGTCAGGCGTGCACGGATCCGCGCGTTTGCCGAGCGGCTGATGCAGAGCGTTCCGCACGGCAAGGAGTATTCACCGCGCCCGGCACTGATCCATTCGATCGGCATGCGCGGGGAGGTGGGCTTTGATACCTACTTTGCCGAGGCGCGTCGGCTGTATATCATCGAGGATTGCCGCGGTTCGGCGCGGTACCTGATGGCAGAGCTGTGTGAGGTAGCACGGGAATTACAGCTTGAGGTGCGCATTTCACACGACCCCGTAGAGCCCGAAAAGCTTGACGGCTTGTTTCTGTGTCAAAGCGGGATCGCCTTTGCGGTCTGCCGTCCCGAGATCTGCGACTATCCGCGCCGCAAGATCAGTATGCGCCGCTTCGTGGATACCGCATCGATGCGTCCCGTGCGCGCGGAGCTGAACTTTACCGAGCGTATGCGGCGCGCGATGCGCTGCGGCGCGATCGACGCCTTGGAAAAGGTCAGCGAGATCCATTTCCGACTGGAGGACATTTATATGTCCGCGATGGATTTTGCTGCAAAGGAGCGCTTTACGCAAGCGTTTTGCGAGCGGCACTTTTCTTAAAAAGCCTTTACAAACGTGCGGGGCGGTGGTATAATAAATGTGACTTTCAATCAGGAGGCATTTATGAACACCACCGCTTATCTGCATCGCATCGGCCTTAGCGACGGGGACGTTGCACATTCGTATACCTTTCTGGAAAAGCTTCAGCGGCATCATATTCTTGCCGTGCCGTATGAGAATCTGGATATTCTGAACGGGATCCCGCTTTCTCTTGACGGGGATTCGCTTTATGAAAAGATCGTCACGCGGCACCGCGGCGGCTATTGCTTTGAACTGAATGGGGCACTTTCGGCACTTCTCAAGTCGCTGGGCTTTGGTGTGACGAATTATATGGCGCGCTTTCTCAAGAACGAGACGAGCATTCCAGTGCGCCGTCACCGCGTGGTGGCGGTCGAATGCGAGGGCGAACGCTATATCTGCGAGGTCGGCATCGGGCAGAACGCGCCGCGCGTTCCTCTGCGTTTGTGCGAGGGCGTGGAGCAATGCGCCGACGGTGCGTGCTATAAATTCGAAAAAGAGCCTTTCCTTGGCTGGGTGCTGTATGAAAAGCACGAGGGCGAATGGCGACGGTATTACGCCTTTACCGAGGAGGAGCAGTTGGATATTGACTTTATTCAGCCGTCCTTCTACTGTGAAAAGCACCCCGACTCTCCCTTTCACCAATCGATCATGGTGGCGATCAAGACCCCGACGGGCAGACGCGCGATCAACGGGCGTGATTACAAGGTGTTCGAGGGGGAAACTCTGACGTATATAGAGGAGCAGACTTCGGACGATCGGCTGTACGCGATTTTGAAGGAATTCTTCGGGATCGAATGGAAATGGCGGTACGAGGCATGAGGGTGGCGTTGGTCGCTCTCAACGGCTCATACGCGCACAGCAGCCTTGCCGTGCGCTGTCTGCGCGCGCCCTTGGAGCAAGCGGGCTTTGACGTGGTGCTTGCCGAGCACAATCTGCGCGACCGCACGGGGCATATTCTGGAGCGATTGTACCGCGAGAACGCCGACGTCTACGGCTTTTCCTGCTACATCTGGAATCTGAACGAGATGCTCGTGCTGGCAGAGAGTCTGCACAGCATTCGACCGTCTGCTCGGATCGTGCTGGGAGGTCCCGAGGTGTCTTTCGGAACCGAACGCTTCGATGCGCTCTCCTACGTAGATGCGATCGTTTGCGGCGAAGGCGAGGCGGCGTTGGTGACGCTTTGCCGCGCGTTTCGTGACGGTCTACCGTTTGAGCGCGTTGTAGGGGGAAAGCCGATTCCCGTGGAGCATACAGGGGTTTTGTACCGTGACGGTGAAGCGTGCGGTGGGATCCTTTACTATGAATCCTCGCGCGGATGTCCCTATTCCTGCGCGTATTGCCTGTCCTCGGCGACGCACGGCGTGCGCATGAAGAGCGTGGAGCAGACGCTGGCAGACATGGAGGCGTTTGAGCGCTTGGAGATACGGACGCAGATCGTTAAATTCGTCGACCGCACCTTCAATGCCGACGTGCGCCGCGCCAATGCGATCTGGCATGCGCTGCTGGAAGAGCGGTTTACAAAGGTGTACCACTTTGAGGTCTGTGCCACGCTTCTGAACGAGGAGAGCTTTGCGATCCTTTCAAGGTTCCCAAAAGGAAAGATCCAATTGGAGTTCGGCTTGCAGAGCACCTGTGAGGAAGCGCTTGCCGCCGCGTCGCGGCATATTGACCCCACGCGCGTAATCGCAAACGTCCGACGCATCCGCGAGATGGGGAACATGCACGTGCATCTGGATCTGATCGCGGGATTGCCGTACGAGAGCTATGAGCGGTTTGCCAAGTCCTTTGACGACGCTTACGGCGCGGCGGATCTTCTGCAGCTCGGCTTTTTGAAGCTGCTACACGGGACAGAGCTGCGGACGCGCATGGAGGAGTACGGCTACCGATGCCTGCCCACGCCGCCCTACACGGTTTTGCAAAGTAATTGGATCTCCTATGACGAATTGCAACGGCTGTCACACGTTGCCGAGGTGCTGGAGCGGTATCTGGAAAGCGGACGCTTTGCGCATGCGCTGTGGTATCTGACACCGCACATGAAGTCGCCGTTCCGCTTCTGGGAGGGGCTTTGCGATTATCTTGCGGCACAGGACGCGCGTCCCTTGCAGCGCATCTCACAGCCCGATGCGTTTCGCTATCTTTTGGGATATGCGCTTGCGACGGTTGAGGAAATCGACGGGGAAGAGGTGCGACGGATGCTTGCCGCCGATTTTGAACAGCACGAGCATAAAAATCCGCCCGCATTTTTGCGCTGACGGCGCGGAGCACCGCAGGATTTTGCCCCTGCGGTGCTCTTGAAAAATAATTTTAAAAAACTTCAAAAAAATTGCAAAAAACACTTGACAAACCCGTGGCGATGGTGTATAATATCATGGAAAACAAAGCAGAGCTCTCCGCTCTCACCCTCCTGCAAGGGCAGTCGGGTTAATACTTTCTACCGTTTTGTATAAAGACGGTAGGTGTGCCGTGCGGAGAATTATGTCTTTGTACGGTTTATTTTTTTGCTTGGAGGTGTTGAACTATTAGCGCAAAAGACAAAGAGAACCTGCTGAATGAAGATATTACCGCGAAGGAAGTGCGCTTGATCGGTGCAAACGGCGAAACGCTCGGTATCATGAGCTCTGCCAAGGCATTGGATATCGCGTACGATCAGGGCATGGATCTTGTTTTGATGTCGGGTCAGGCTGTGCCGCCCGTTTGCAAGATCATGGACTACGGTAAGTTCCGCTTCGAGCGTGACAAGCGCGAAAAGGAAGCGAAAAAGAAGCAGCAAACCATCGAGCTCAAGGAGATCCAGCTTTCCTGCCGCATTGACACGCACGACTTTGAAACCAAGGTCAACCACGCGCGCCGTTTCCTCACTGACGGAAACAAGGTTCGCGTTGTGATGAAGTTCAAGGGACGTGAAATGAGTCACATGCACATCGGTAAAGAAGTGATCGAAAAGTTCGAACAGGCATGCTCGGATCTCGGTGCGGTCGATAAAAAGCCCGTGCTCGACGGAAGATTTTTGAGCATGGTCATCTCTCCCGTCAAGGCGAAATAATTCAACCGCCCACGCGGAACAACAAACGGTACAATTTTATTATTCCGACAACGATCGGAAATAGGAAAAGGAGTTACGAAAATGGGAAAAATCAAAACACATAAGGCTTCGGCGAAGAGATTTTCCGTTACTGCTAACGGCAAGGTCAAAATGTTCCACAGCTCTCACCGCCACAACACCGGTAAAAAGAGCGCAAAGCGTCTGCGCCATCTGCGTTCGAGCGCAATGGTGAACGGCAAGATCGCAACCAACCTGAAGACTTTGGTCCTGAAGTAAGACGAAACGGAGGAATTAGAAAATGGCAAGAGTTAAGGGCGCATTGATGACGCGCAAGAGAAGAAAGGCTACACTGAAGGCTGCTAAGGGCTACTGGGGTGCAAAATCCAAGCACTTCAAGATGGCTAAGCAGGCCGTTATGAAGAGCGGTAACTACGCATTCGCAGGCAGAAAAATGAAGAAGAGAGATTTCCGTTCTCTCTGGATCACCAGAATTTCCGCAGAGGCAAAGGTCAACGGCATGAACTACTCCACGCTCATGCACGGCCTGAAGAAGGCAGGCGTTGAGCTCAACCGCAAGATGCTGGCTGAGATCGCAGTTTCCGACGCAGAGGCATTTGCAGCACTTTGCGCACAGGCTAAGGCGGCTCTTTGATCAAACAACTGAAAACCCGATGGATACATCGGGTTTTTGTCATTGATAGAAGACTTTTGAAAAAGGCTGAAGTCCCCCGAAAAGTGGGAAAAGAGGGAGATTTGTATGTATTTTGAGGGTGAGATCATCCGCTCCAGACAGAACAAAAACGTGGTGGAGCTGTGCAAGCTCGGTGACCGAAAGTCACGTGAGCGAGCGCGTGAATTTCGCTTTGACGGCATCAAGCTGCTTGATGAGGCACTGAAAAATGAGGTGACTCTCAAGGGCGTTTTTTTGCGTGCCTCCGAGGCAGAGAAAATTGCCGACGAGCTGCAAAAACGGCACACGAATGCAGTTTTTGACAGGATTGGTAAAATTTTGGTACTCTCTGACGAAATATTTGACCGAATTTCGGAAGAAAAATCGCCTGAAGGGGTTATCAGTATTGCAAAATATATTGACAAATTCCAAAAAAATGTTACAATATATAATAGCGCGGATTTTTCCGCGATGGAAAACGAGCGGATCGTCCTCGTTGAGGCGGTACGTGATCCCTCCAATATCGGAGCGATCATCCGAAGTGCCGCCGCGATCGGTGTGAACCGCCTGATTCTCAGCGCAGATTGCGCGGATATTTACAATCCGCGTGCGGTGCGCGCGTCAATGGGAACGCTTTTCAATCAGCCGATCGACCGCGTGGCAGACATAGCGGCGGTCGTGCGCTCCTTTGCCGAGCACGGCAGGCGCGTGTTTGCGGCGGCACTCGACGAGCGTGCCGCGCCGCTGGGATCGTTCCCGATCAAGCACGGCGACTGCGTGGTGATCGGAAACGAGGGGCATGGGCTCTCCCGCGAGGTGATCGATGCCTGCACGCATAGCGTCATCATTCCGATGAGTGAGCGCGCAGAGTCCTTTAACGCGGCGGTTGCCGCATCGATTCTGATGTGGGAGTTTTCCAAGCAGACAACAATTTGACTTGAAGGGAGCAAACGGTGAAGAGTAAGGAGCTGTTATTCTGGATTTGGCTGTCCGAGGCGTTGGGTGCCGGGAACAAGAGCTTTTTGAAGCTGATCGAGCTGTACGAATCGCCGTACGAGCTCTTTCATGCGGAGGAATCCGAGATCGAACGGATCCCCGAGATTTCCGAGCGCGTGCGCGCGGCGCTGTGCGACAAGAGCCTGCAGCGCGCCACGCAGATTCTGGAGGCGTGCGAGCGGTTGAGCATTGGGATCATTCCGTGGGGCGACGAGCATTATCCCGCGGCACTCAAGGAGATCGCCGACCCGCCCGTGCTTCTTTATTGGCGCGGCACGTTCCCGCAGTTTGGGCAGAGGCTGTGCGTCGGCATGGTCGGCACGCGCCGCATGAGCGCATACGGCTTGCGCTCGGCGTATAAAATGGCTTATGAGCTGGCAACGCTCGGCGTTGTCGTGGTCAGCGGAATGGCGGCGGGGATCGACGGCGTCAGTTCTGCGGCAGCACTTGCCGCAGGCGGCACGACCGTTGCGGTTCTTGGGTGCGGATTGGATGTGATCTATCCCAGACACCACAAGCGATTGTATGAGGAGATCGTGAAGCATGGCTTGCTCTTGTCGGAGTATCCTCCCGGAACGCGTCCGAACGGCTATCATTTCCCAACGCGAAACCGCATCATCAGCGGGCTTGCGCAGGCAACGATGGTCGTTGAGGCAGGGCTCGGCTCGGGCTCGCTCATCACTGCCAAGGATGCCATTTTGCAGGGCAGAGACGTGTACGCGCTCCCCGCAAACGTGGGCAGTCACGGTGCGGAGGGCACGAACGGCCTCTTGCGTGACGGCGCACATCTTGCACTCAACGCAAAGGATCTGGTCGAGCCGTATGCGTATCTGTATGCGAACACGCTGCATTACGAAAGACTGATGAAGGTGCAGGATCGATCCGAGGCGGATCTGGAATTTCTCGCACGCATGGGCGTGATCGAGCTCTCTCGCACGGAGCAGGACGACCTGCCCGCAACGCAAGAGCCGCGCCCGAAGCCCGAGGCGATGAAACCGCCTGCGGCGAAGAAAAAGACACGCAAAAAGGAGTCTCGCGCGCAAAAGGAACCGACACCGACGGCGGAGAACACACCAAAGGAGGCGACGCCCGACGAGGTGATCTCCTCGCTCTCTCCCGTTCAGCTGGCACTTCTGCAGCATATGCCAGACGATCGCGCGGTGGCGACCGATGCGCTGTTCGGGCTGGACTTCCCACAGGGCGAGATCATGGCGGCTTTGACCTTTTTGGAGATCATGGGGCTGGTCCAGAAGCTCCCCGGTGCACTTTATAAAAAATCCTGATATACATTGAACCCAATCGAAAGGAATCTTACACATGGCAAACAATCTGGTTATTTTGGAGTCCCCTTCAAAGGCCCTGACCGTTAAGGGGTATCTTGGAACTAACTATAAGGTGATCGCTTCGATCGGTCACGTGCGTGACCTGCCCAAGAGCTCTCTTGGCGTAGACATTGAAAACGATTTCGAGGCACACTATATCAATATCCGAGGGAAGGGGGATCTGATCAAGGAGATCCGCAAGGAAGCCAAGGCGGCAAACAAGATCTTCCTTGCAACCGACCCTGACCGCGAGGGTGAGGCGATTGCGTGGCACCTTGCGGTAGCACTCGGTATTCCGATCGAAAAAACACAGCGCATCTGCTTTAATGAAATCACCAAGACCGCGGTGAAAACGGCGATCAAGGCACCCCGCCGGATCGACATGAATCTGGTCAACTCCCAGCAGACGCGCCGCATCCTTGACCGTATTGTGGGATATAAGCTCAGCCCGCTTCTCTGGAAGAACGTCAAGAGCGGCTTGAGTGCAGGTCGCGTGCAGTCGGTGGCTACGCGCATCATTGTGGAGCGCGAGCGTGAGATCAAGGCGTTCGTTCCCACAGAGTACTGGACGATCGAAACCCTGCTCAACAGCCCCGACGGAAAGAGCTTCCGCGTGCATTTCTTTGGGAATGCGGAAGGAAAGATCAATCTCGGAAGCGAAGCGGAGGCGCTGGCGGTTGCCAATGCCGTCAACGGCAAGCCCTACGCGGTGTCCGCTGTGAGAAAGGCGGCAAAGCACAAAACGCCCGCCGCGCCCTTTACCACGGCAACGCTCCAGCAGGAGGCGTTCCGCAAGCTCGGCTTCCAATCCCAGCGCACCATGAAGGTGGCGCAGGAGCTTTACGAAGGTATCAACCTCGGCTCCGAATTTGGTGGCACGCAGGGTTTGATCACCTACATGCGTACCGACTCGGTTCGCGTGTCGGTTGACGCACAGAACGCGGCAAGAGAGTTTATCGTGCAGAAGTATGGTGAGCAGTATTGCCCCGAAACGCCGCGCGTGTATAAGTCCAAAACGGACGCGCAGGATGCGCACGAGGCGATCCGTCCCGCACGGGTGGATCTGGAGCCCCAGCGTATTCGCAAGCAGCTCACGAGCGACCAGTATAAGCTTTACAAAATGATCTGGGATTGCTTTATTGCAAGCCAGATGGAATCCGCAACCCTGGATACGATCAGCATTGATTTCTCCTGCGCGGGTTATGTGTTCCGCACGAGCGGATACACCGTTACGTTCCCCGGTTATATGGTCGTATACGAGGAAAGCGAGGAGCAGGCTTCCAATGCGAGCGAGCCGAAGGAGGTCAAGGATATTCGCCTGCCCGAGATGAAGGTGGGACAGAATATGGACGCGGAGGACGCAGAGCTGACACAGCACTTTACCGAGCCGCCAGCCAGATACAACGATTCCTCGCTGATCGGCGTGCTCAAGGAGCTTGGTATCGGACGTCCCAGCACCTACACGACGATCATCAGCACGATCCTGGCGCGCAACTATGTCAAGCAGGGTAAGGGCAAGGCGTTCATTCCCACACCTCTGGGTGAGGTGACCAATCAGCTCATGGAGCAGAATTTCTCTACGATCGTTGATTACGGCTTCACGGCACAGATGGAGCGCGATCTCGATGCGATCGAGGAGGGCGACGAAACGATGCTGGCGGTTCTGAAGGACTTCTGGAAGGATTTCTCGGTTCAATTGGATACGGCGGAGAAGGTCATCGGCGAGAAGAGCATTGAGGTACCGCCCGAGGAAACCGATTTCATTTGTGACAAGTGCGGCAGCCGCATGATCGTCCGCAACGGACGCTTCGGCAAATTCGCGGCGTGCCCCAACTATCCCACTTGCCGCAACACCAAGCCCCTGACCGCACCCGTGGAGCAGGAGAGTGAGGAGGCAGACGCCGCCGAAAAGGAAGAAAGCACGCAGAAGGCACCTGTCGTGGCGGATTTCAAGTGCGAAAAGTGCGGGTCGGATATGGTTTTGCGCACGGGTAAGTTCGGCAGCTTCTATGCTTGCAGCCGCTATCCCGAGTGCCGCTTTACCAAGGCTCGCGTGCGTGAGCTGGGCGTCAATTGCCCCAAGTGCGCGGCAAAGGTCGTGACCAAGTACGGACGCAATCACACCGTATTCTACAGTTGTGAGCGTTATCCCGAGTGTGATTTTTCCTCTTGGGACGTTCCCACGAACGAGCTCTGCCCCGATTGCGGCAAGATGCTCTTCCGCAAGAAGGGCAAGAGCATGCTCGTATGCCACGAGGGGTCTTGCGGATATTCCCGCGAGATCAAGGAAGAGAGCGCGGAGAATCGGGAATGAGTCAGATTCATATTTACGGCGCGGGTCTTGCGGGATGCGAGGCGGCGTGGCAGGCGGCGGAGCGTGGCGTCAAGGTCAGGCTCTATGAAATGAAGCCGCAGAAATACACGCCCGCGCATCACACTCCCACGTTTGCGGAGTTGGTTTGCTCCAACTCCCTGCGCTCGGACAGCCTGTCCAACGCGGTGGGGCTTCTCAAGGAGGAGATGCGCCGCTTGGGCTCGTTGGTGATGCAGGCGGCGGACGCTACGCGCGTGCCCGCCGGCTCGGCTCTGGCGGTTGACCGCAAGCTGTTTTCCGAATTTATCACCGATAAGATCAAAAATCACCCCAATATTGAGGTGATCGAGAGGGAAATGGACAGCGTTGACGAGAACGGGATCACCGTGATCGCAACGGGCCCTTTGACCTCGGACGTGATGGCGGCGTATATCAGCGACAAGCTGGGTTGCGGAAGCCTGCATTTCTTTGATGCTGCCGCGCCCATCGTTGATGCGGCGTCCATCAATATGGAGATCGCGTTTTTCGCCTCCCGTTATGACAAGGGCGACGCGGACTATATCAATTGCCCCATGACGCTCGAGCAATACGACGCCTTTTATGAGGCGTTGATCTCGGCAGAGGAGGCGGTACTGAAGGATTTTGACCGCGAGAGTCAGAAGGCACCCAAGGTGTTTGAGGGCTGCATGCCCGTTGAGGTCATGGCAAAGCGCGGGTACGACACCCTGCGCTACGGACCGCTCAAGCCCGTTGGGCTGATCGATCCGCGCGTTGGCAAGGAATCATACGCGGTCGTACAGCTCCGCAAGGAGAATGCGGTGGGAAGCATGTTCAATCTGGTCGGCTTCCAGACGCACCTGACCTTTCCCGAGCAAAGACGCGTGTTCCGCATGATCCCGGGGCTTGAGAACGCAGAGTTTTTGCGCTACGGCGTGATGCACCGCAACACGTATCTCAACTCTCCGGGGGTCTTGGACGCAACCTACGCGATGCAGGCGCGTCCGAACGTGTTCTTCGCGGGACAGATGACCGGCGTGGAGGGCTACGTGGAGTCCGCAGGCAGCGGACTTGTGGCAGGCATCAATGCCGCCAACCGCGCGTTGGGGCTGGACGCACAGATTTTTCCCGAGGAAACCATGATCGGCGCGATGGCGGCGTACGTCAGTCGCGGCGGCGTGGGAGATTTTACTCCGATGAATGCGAATTTCGGCATCGTGCCCCTGCTTGGCTACCGCGTGAAGGGCGGCAAAAGCGCCAAGAACGAAAAGCTCGCGGAGCGGGCACTGGCGGCACTGGAAGAATGTATGAAAAAGGATTGAGTACGTGCTCGGTCAACGAATTTGAAGGATAGGATTTTATGAGAATCATTGTAGACATAATGGGGGGCGACAGAGCTCCCGAGGAAACCGTTAAGGGTGTGATTCAGGCTACCAAGGAGCTGAACGCGACCTTTGTATTGGTTGGCAACCGCAACGATATTGAGCGGATCGCCGCCGAAAACGATTTCGACATCAGTACAATGGATATCGTGCATACCGAAACGGTGATCACGATGGAGGACGATCCTCTTTGCGTGGTTCGCTCAAAGCAGGATTCCTCCATGGCGGTGGGACTGCGGATGCTGGCGGAAGGGCACGGTGACGCCTTTGTCAGCACGGGTAACACGGGCGCGCTCTTTACGGGTGCGACACTGATCGTGCGCAAGGTCAAGGGGATCCAGCGCGCGGGCATTGGCTCGATCATTCCGCTGCAGAATCCCGTGCTCCTTTTGGATTGCGGTGCGAACGTCACGGTCACGGATGAGAATCTGGAGCAGTTTGGTGTTATCGGCTCGGCGTATATGGAGAAGCTGTACGGGATCGAGAAGCCCCGCGTGGGACTTTTGAACAACGGTACCGAGGAGTGCAAGGGAACCGAGCTGCAAAAAACGGCTTATCAACGCCTGTCTGTCAACCCCGAGATCAATTTTGTCGGGAACGTGGAGGGCAATATGCTCGCACTCAACACCTGCGACGTGGTGGTTGCCGACGGCTTCACGGGCAACGTGGTGCTCAAGAGCATGGAGGGGCTTGGGAAGCTTTTGCTCGGCAAGCTCAAGGAGATGTTCTACAGCACGCCCGTGACAAAGCTTGCGGCACTTTCCATGACACGGCAGATCAAAGGCTTGAAAAAGCAGTTCGATTCCTCCGAGCACGGCGGCTCTCCCATTTTGGGTATTTCCAAGCCCGTGATCAAGGCGCACGGCTCGTCCGATGCAAGAGCGTTTAAGAATGCGATCCGTCAGGCGATCAACTACGCCGAGTCGGGCGTGATCTATGATATCGCTGCCTCTGCGCAGGCACACGCCGCGCGCAAAAAGGCGGCGCAGGAAGCAGAAAAGGCGGCTTCCGAAACCCAAGAGTAAGGCAGAAAAGAGGTAGGATTATGGCACTCCCAATCGAGGAATTACAGCGGCGTATGGGCTATCGCTTCCGCGACGTCCGCTATCTTGAGCGCGCGTTGACACATTCCTCCTATTCCAACGAAACGGGCGCGCGCAATCACCACCTGCTTTGTAATGAGCGGCTCGAATTTCTGGGCGACTCGGTGCTCTCTCTGATCACCAGTGACTATTTGTACGCGCGTTTTCCCGATTATCCCGAGGGGGATCTGACGCGGATTCGTGCGGCAACGGTCTGCGAGGAGGCGTTGGCGTCCTATTCGGCAAAGCTGGGACTTGGCGATTTTCTCCTTTTGGGAAAGGGAGAGGGGCAGAACGGCGGCGCGAAAAAGCCCGCGATCTTAGCCGATGCCTTTGAGGCGATCCTGGCGGCGATCTATCTGGACGCGGGAGCAATGCAGGGAATGAGCGCGGTTTCCGACTTTCTCTTGCCGTACATCAAGGAAGCGGTGGCGGGTCTGCCCGACCTGAGTGGCGCGCACATCGACAGCAAGTCCCGCTTGCAGGAATTCGTGCAGCAGGACAAGGAGCAAAAGGCGACGCTTGAATACCGCTTGATCAGCGAGAGCGGTCCCGATCACAACAAGACCTTTGTGGTGGAGCTGTATCTCGGCGCAAACTGCATCGGTCACGGTCAGGGACACTCCAAAAAGCAAGCGGAGCAGATTGCCGCACGCGCAGCTCTTGAGCTGTTCGGACAAGCCTGATGCGCCACTGTAATATTCCGATTTTTATCCCGCATCTCGGTTGTCCCAACCAATGCGTGTTTTGCAATCAGCGTTCGATCTCGGGGTGTCACACCTTTTGCGAGGAGCGTGTGAAGGAACAGATCGAAGAGGCTCTTTCCACGGTGTCGTGTGAGGACGAGGTCGAGATCGCCTTTTTCGGCGGTTCGTTTACCGGGATCGAGCGCGGCTTGATGCTGCGGCTGCTTGAAACGGCGGAGGGCTACGTCCGTCAAGGACGCGCAACGTCGATCCGCCTCTCCACTCGCCCCGACTATATCGACGGCGAGGTTTTACAGATCCTCTCACGCTATTCGGTCAAGCAGATCGAGCTCGGATTGCAAAGCATGAGTGACGAGGTGCTTGCCGCCTCAAGGCGCGGGCATACCGTACGTGACGCCGAACGCGCTTGCCGCGCGGTCGTGGAGACGGGCTTTCACTTAACGGGGCAGATGATGATCGGGCTTCCGCGCTCCACGCGCGAGAGCGAGATGATGACGGCACGCGCCATTGTCGAGGCAGGTGCCGATGCCGTGCGCATCTATCCCACGGTCGTGTTTGTTGACACGCCGCTGTATGAAATGGCGAAAAGCGGTGCTTATAAGCCGCTGACGCTTGAGGATGCCGTCAGCCGATCGGCTGACGTGCTGGAAATTTTTGAATCGGCGCAGATCCCCTGCATCCGCTTGGGGCTTTGTGCCACGGAGGAGCTGATCTCCACGCAGGCCGTTTACGCAGGACCGAATCACCCCGCATTGGGGGAGATGGTACTGGGCGAACGCGCTTACCGTCGGATCTGTGCGCTTTTACGCGAAAAGGGGCTTCTGGGCAGCAAGGTACTTTTGGAGGTGCCTGCACGCGAGGTGTCCCGCGCCGTCGGTTACAAACGCGCGAACCTTGAACGTCTCCTGCGCGAAACGCATACGCGCGTGCGCGTAAAAGGAGCGTCGGTCGACTGCATGACGGCGACTCGCATATGATCCCATCAAATACCCACACAGGAGGAACACACTTTGTACCTGAAATCACTTGAAATGCAAGGCTTCAAATCCTTCCCGGACAAGACGAAGCTCGTCTTTGAGAACGAGGCGGAGGTCACGCTTCTCAACGACGGCGAGGCGCACGGCGTGACCGTTATCGTCGGCCCCAACGGCTCCGGAAAATCCAATATTGCGGATGCTATGCGCTGGGTATTGGGAGAAATTTCGTCCAAGAGCTTGCGAGGCAGCAAGATGGAGGACGTCATTTTCGGCGGTGCTGACAGCCGCCGTCCCATGGGATACGCCGAGGTATCGGTGACCTTTGATAACCGCAGCGAGACCTCGCGTCTGGATTGCCCCTATGATGAGGTGACTGTTACCAGACGCTACTATCGCTCGGGTGACAGCGAATACTTTATCAATCGCAAGGGCGTGCGACTGAAGGATATTTACGAGCTCTTTATGAATACGGGTATCGGTCGTGACGGTTATTCCATCATCGGTCAGGGTCGTATCGCCGAGATGGTGTCGCGCAAAAGCGAGGAGCGTCGCAGTACTTTTGAGGACGCTTCGGGTATTGCGAAATACCGTTATAAAAAGAACGAGGCGGAGCGAAAGCTCAAGGATACCGAGGAAAATATGACGCGCGCCAACGACATCTTTGCCGAGGTTGCGGCACAGGTGGGGCCCCTGCAAAAGGAGGCTGAAAAGGCAAAGCGCGCGATCGAATTGATGGAGAGCAAAAAGCGTGCAGATGTCAGCCTTTGGCTGTACGACACCGAAAAGCTGCGCGGTGAACTGACCGCCGCCGAGGAAGCAATGCAGCACGCATCCTTTGATCTGCAAACGGCAGAGGAGGGGATTCAGGGCTTGGAGGCGCAGAGCAATCGACTGTTCGAGGCGTCCCAGGGCAGCAAAAAGGAATCCGAGGAGCTTTTGACGAAGATCCGCGAGCAGACCGACTATTGTCACACCTTGGAAAGCGAATATCGCGTGGCAGAAAACACCGTTTCGCATGCCGGGGATCTGATCGCCGCAACCGAGGGGTCCGTGGCGGCAACCGAGCGTGCGATCGGCACGGAGATGGAAAACGCCACCAAGCACGCGACCAAGATCGCAGAGCTGGGGGAAGCGGAGGAAGCGCTGACGCAGGAGCAGGAGGCTCTTGCCGAGGAGCAGAAAACGCTGACCGCCAAGGCGTCCGCTCTTGAAGCGGCGATCGCACAGGCGTTTGAGGATATCCGCGTATTGGAAGACGAGGCGGTGGATATCAAGGTGCGCGTGTCGGTGCTTGAAAACGCAAGAAACAGTGATACCGATAAAAACAGCTCGGCACTGTCCGAGCTTGAGGAATATCGCAAGGTGTCGGAGGAATTATCGGCACAGTGCAGACAAAAGGAGCAGGCGATCGCGTCCTACGACGATGAGATCGCAGAGCTTGACCTGACGATCGCGGACAAAGAAAAGGCTTTGGAAACGGCAGGCGCGGCACTCAAGACGGGCAATGCCAAGCTGAACAACGAAACCTTCCGCCGAGATTCGATCGCACAGCGTATCAGCACCTTCAAGTCCATGGAGGAGCATTTCGAGGGCTACTCCAACGCGGTGAGATACGTGATGAAGCAATACGGAGAGGGGCGGATCACCGACGCGCACGGCGCACCCTGCGGTACGATCTACGGGCCTCTTTCCAAGGTCATTTCGGTCGACGATAAGTATCTGACCGCGATTGAGATCGCGCTGGGCGCGAATCTACAGAACATCGTTGTAGACGATGAAGCCACCGCAAAGGCGGCAATGTACACCCTCAAGAGAGGTGAGGCAGGTCGCGCGACCTTCTTTCCGCTGACTTCGATGAAGGCAGCGGCGCCCATGAAGGAGATGACCGATGCGGCGGGCTTTGCAGGGTACATCGGCGTGGCGGACACTCTGATTTCTGCAGAGGTAAAATTCCGCGACGTGCTGTCCTCACTTCTGGGACGCACCGTCGTATTTGATAACATTGATCACGCCAACGTCATGGCAAAGGCTTTGCACTACCGTGTGCGCGTGGTGACTCTGGACGGTCAGCAGATCAATGCAGGCGGTTCGTTTA
>JAZODU010000053.1:0-9292 GCA_045597145.1 Eubacteriales bacterium | reverse complement strand
CGATTTGGTGACAAAGATCCAAAATCATTGCAACCAAAAGGGAATTGAGGTCGAGCTGTTCCAATCCAACCACGAGGGAGACCTTGTGGACGCCATTCAGGGGGCATACGGTCATGTGGATGGCATCGTGATCAACCCCGGCGCTTATACGCATACGAGCATTGCCATTTTGGATGCGGTCAAAGCGGTGGGCATCCCGACGGTTGAAGTGCATATTTCCAAGGTAGAGGAGCGCGAGGACTTCCGACAGGTCAGCTACATTCGCGCCGCCTGCGTCAAGACCATTACGGGGCACGGCGTGGAAGGCTATCTTGAGGGCATTGATTTTCTGTACGGCAGAGACAAAGAGGGAAGCCGATGAATATTCGTATCGAACCTTCCGTTGCGCGCGGCAGGGTGGCAGCACCGCCCTCCAAGAGCATGGCGCACCGCCTGCTCATCTGCGCCGCGATGGCACGTGGAAAAAGCCGCCTTTCGGGCGTGTCGCGTTGCGAGGACGTCTTGGCGACTATGGATTGCCTGCGCGCCTTGGGCGCGGACTGCACGTGGGAGGGCGACGGCGTGACCGTTACGGGCGCGGATCTTCAAACCCCCCCCGGCAGTATCCCGATGCTCCCATGCCGCGAGAGCGGCAGTACGTTGCGATTTATGCTCCCCATAGCACTTCTTTCGAACAGAGAGATCACCTTGACGGGTGCAAGGTCGCTCTTCCGCCGCCCGATGACGGTGTATGAAGCGATTTGCGCGGAAAAAGGTCTGCTTTACAGCCAAGCGGGCGAGCGTATTACGGTCAAAGGTCCGATCACGGCGGGCGAATACGTCTTGCCGGGGGACGTGAGCAGTCAGTTCGTCAGCGGCTTGCTCTTTGCGTTGGCTCTGACGCGCGGTGAGAGCGTGATCCGCATCAAGCCACCCGTCGAAAGCCGATCCTATATCTTTTTGACGCTTGCAGCACTGAAACAATTCGGCGCGTGCGTCGATTGGGCAGACGAATACACCCTGAAGATTACGGGAAAAGATGCCCTTGAGGCGCGCGACTGTACGGTGGAGGGGGACTACTCCAACGCCGCGTTTTTAGAGGCATTCAACGTACTTGGCGGCGACGTGCAGGTAGGCAACCTTGATACCGACTCTTTGCAGGGAGACCGCGTGTACCGCGATTGCTTTGCGCGTCTTGCAAAGGGGCACGCGACCGTTTCGCTTACGGATTGTCCCGATCTGGCACCGATTTTGTTCTCTGTCGCGGCGGCAAAATCGGGCGGCGTATTTACGGATACCCGACGCCTGAAGATCAAGGAGAGCGACCGTGCCGAGGCGATGGCAGAGGAGCTTCGCAAATTCGGCACGACCGTGCACGTGCAGGAAAACGTCGTGGAGATCATTCCCACGTCCTTTCGTCAACCCACCGTGCCGCTGGAGGGGCACAACGACCACCGCGTGGTCATGTCCATGGCGGTGCTGGCAAGCGTGACGGGCGGCGAGATACATGGCGCCGAGGCGGTTGCCAAGAGCTTTCCCGACTTTTTCGAGCGTATCCGAACGCTCGGCATACACTTTGAAGAATCCCAACAGTAAGGAACCCGAAATCATGAAAGAACTCAACAAGGATACCCGAATCCTCATCGTGGGTCTGGGTGTCATCGGCGGAAGCTACGCCCGTGCACTCTCAAAGCAGGGCTACAGTGTCCGTTGCATTACCAAGGAGCAAAAGGACATCGACTACGCGCTCTCGCTCGGGATCATCGAGGCGGGAAGCTCCGAGGTCACGCAGACGCTTGTCGGATGGGCAGACCTCGTCGTGTTCGCACTTTATCCCCACATTTTCATAGAATGGATCAAGCAGTATCAGCACTTTTTCCGCGCAGGCACGTTGATCACAGACGTCACGGGTGTCAAGAGCCGCATCGTTTACGAGGTGCAGGCACTTTTGCGTCCTGACGTGGAATTTATCGCGGCGCACCCGATGGCGGGGCGCGAAAGCAGCGGCGTGGAGTACAGCGACGACAGCGTGTTCAGGGGTGCGAACTTCATCGTGACTCCCACCGACAAAAATACCCCCGCAGCAATCGCCGCTTGCAAAGCACTCGGTGAGGTGCTGGGCTTTGCCCGTATCTCGGAGCTTTCCCCCGAGGAGCACGACGAGATGATCGCGTTTCTCTCCCAGCTGACGCACTGCATTGCCGTGACGCTGATGACCTGCAACGAAACGCCCATGATGGAAAAATACACGGGCGACTCCTTCCGCGACCTGACGCGAATTGCCAAGATCAACGACGTGATGTGGTCGGAGCTGTTTTTGCTCAACCGAGAGGCTCTGCTTTCTCAAATGGATGCGTTCGCCGAGGAATTTGACCGCTTCCGCGCGCTGTTGCGGGACGGTGACGGCGACGGTATGCGCGCGGTCATGCGCCGTGCCACCGCACGCAGAACGCTGTTCGATAAGCCCAGAGCAAACTGACTATGTTTAAAATCTATATATGCCCCTATGAAAGGAAACCACTGCTATGAATATGGAATTTTACCGCAAATTACCCGTACCGAAGGAGATCAAGGAGCAGTATCCCGTGTCCCCCGAGCTTCGCGCACGCCGCGACGCGTGCTTGAGCGAGCTCAAGGACATCTTTTCGGGAAAGAGTGACAAATTCGTTCTTGTCATCGGCCCTTGCTCCGCCGATAAGGAGAATTCGGTTCTGGATTATATCTCTCGCCTGCGCACCGTGCAGGACAAGGTCGCGGATAAGATCATGATCGTTCCGCGCATCTACACCAACAAGCCCCGCACCACGGGCGACGGCTACAAGGGCATGCTCCATCAGCCCGATCCCAATGCCGAGCCGGATCTCTTAAACGGTATTCTTTCGATCCGCCGCCTGCATATGCGCGCTCTTGCGGAAACGGGATTCGGGTGTGCCGATGAGATGCTGTATCCCGAAAATCACAGATACCTCTCCGACCTACTCGTTTACGTTGCCGTCGGTGCGCGCTCGGTCGAGAACCAGCAGCACCGTCTGACCGCGAGCGGCTTGGATATCCCCGTCGGTATGAAGAACCCGACCTGCGGTGACATTTCGGTGATGATGAATTCCATTACCGCCGCACAGCACTCGCATATGTTTCTATACCGAGGCTGGGAGGTCAAGAGCGCGGGCAACCCCTATGCGCACGCGATCCTGCGCGGATACGTAGATACCAAGGGGCAGAGCACGCCGAACTACCACTACGAGGATCTGATCCATCTGGCGCAGACCTATGAAAAGAGCGGCTTGCAGAATCCCGGTGTGATCGTGGATACCAACCATGCAAACTCGGGCAAGCAGTGCCTGGAGCAGGTGCGTATCGCCAAGGAGGTCCTGCATGCGTGCCGTCACTCAGCAGACGTCAAACGCTTGGTCAAGGGATTGATGATCGAAAGCTATA
Organism: Eubacteriales bacterium; assembly: GCA_045597145.1. Taxonomy (GTDB): domain Bacteria; phylum Bacillota; class Clostridia; order Oscillospirales; family CAG-272; genus UMGS1865. The sequence continues at coordinate 5,875 of JAZODU010000053.1, read as the reverse complement.
TCGAGGACGGCGCACAGAAGATCGGTCCCGATGAGATCTACGGTAAGTCCATTACCGACCCTTGCCTTGGTTGGGAAAAGACCGAGCGACTGATCTACGACATCGCAGACGTGCTTTGAGAAATAATATAAAGGTGGAAAAGAATATGAGCAACTACAAAATTGAAACCAAATGCGTACAGGGCGGCTATACGCCCGGCAACGGAGAGCCCCGCCAGATCCCGATCGTGCAGAGCACGACCTTCCACTACGATACCAGTGAGGATATGGCAAAGCTGTTTGATCTGGAGGCTGCGGGGTACTTCTACTCCCGCCTGCAGAACCCCACGTGCGATACCGTGGCGGCAAAGATCTGCGAATTGGAGGGGGGAAGTGCCGCAATGCTGACCTCGTCGGGTCAGGCGGCAAACTTCTACGCCGTTTTCAATATCGCAACCTGCGGCGACCACGTCGTGTCCTCCTCCACCATCTACGGCGGTACGTTTAATCTGTTTGCCGTTACCATGAAGAAGATGGGCATCGACTTTACCTTCGTCTCTCCCGATTGTACCGAGGAGGAGCTGGAGGCGGCGTTCCGCCCCAACACCAAGGCGGTCTTTGGCGAAACCATTGCAAATCCTGCCTTGACCGTGCTGGATATCGAGAAATTTGCCAAGGCTGCGCACGCATACGGCGTGCCGCTGATCATCGACAATACCTTTGCAACCCCCGTCAACTGCCGTCCCTTTGAGTGGGGCGCGGATATCGTCACGCACTCTACCACCAAGTATATGGACGGTCACGGTGCGGCGGTCGGCGGCTGCATCGTGGATTCGGGCAAGTTTGATTGGCTGTCGCACAAGGAAAAATTCCCCGGGCTCTGCACGCCCGACGACAGCTACCACGGCATCGTCTATGCGGAGAAGTTCGGACTTGAGGGCGCGTTCATCACCAAGGCGACCGCACAGCTGATGCGCGACTTCGGTTCGACCCCCGCACCCCAGAGTGCGTTCATTCTGGGACTCGGGCTTGAGAGCCTACACGTGCGTATGGCGCGCCACTGCGAGAACGGTCTGGCGGTTGCCAGATTCCTCAAGAACCATCCCAAGGTGACATGGGTCACTTATGCAGGACTTGAGGGGGACAAGTACTACGAGCTTGCTCAGAAGTATATGCCAAAGGGCACCTGCGGTGTCGTCAGCTTCGGCGTCAAGGGTGGCAGACGGGCGGCTGAGCAGTTTATGAAGCACCTGAAGCTTGCCGCGATCGAAACACACGTTGCCGACGCACGCACCTGCTGCCTGCATCCCGCAAGTGCCACCCACCGCCAGATGAACGACGAGGAGCTGTTGGCTGCCGGCGTTTCGGGCGACCTCGTGCGCTATTCCTGCGGACTTGAAAATTCCGAGGATCTCATTGCAGACCTCGCGCAGGCACTGGAAAGCGTCTGAATCAATATTCAATCAATAAAAAGGAGTAGGACCAAATGCCTATTAAAATTCCCAACGAGCTGCCTGCAACCAAGACCCTTGCCGCAGAAAATATTTTTGTAATGACCGACGACAGAGCCGTGACGCAGGATATTCGCCCCTTGCAGATCCTGCTTCTCAATCTGATGCCCACCAAGATCGACACCGAAACACAGCTCTCGCGCCTTTTGGGAAACACGCCCCTGCAGGTGGAGCTGACGCTGATGCACACGCAGTCGCACCGTTCCAAGAACACCTCCGAGGAGCACCTCTTGGCGTTCTATACCACCTTTGACCAGATCAAGGACAGAAACTTTGACGGTCTGATCATTACGGGCGCACCCGTGGAGCAGATGGAGTTTGAAAAGGTCGAGTACTGGCAGGAGCTTTGCGAGATCATGGAGTGGAGCCTCTCCCACGTCCACAGCACCTTCCACATCTGCTGGGGCGCGCAGGCGGGCTTGTACTACCATTTCGGCGTGCAGAAAAAGCCGCTGGAGAAAAAGCTGTTCGGCGTGTTCCCGCACGTGGCGGATTACAAGAGATCGATCCTGTTCCGCGGCTTTGACGATGTGTTCATGGTGCCGCACTCGCGCCACACCACCGTCGACCGCGCGGATCTGGAGAATATTCCGGGGCTGAAGATCCTTTCGTCCTCCGAGGAGGCGGGCGTGTTCGCACTCTCCACCAAGAACGGTCGTCAGATCTTTATCACGGGACATCCCGAGTACGACGCGGATACGCTCAAAGAGGAATACGTGCGCGACGTCAATGCGGGCAAGCCCATTGAGGTGCCGAAGAACTATTTCCCGGGAGACGATCCCAAGCGTGCGCCTCTGGCTACGTGGCGCTCTTCGGCAAATCTTTTGTATTCCAACTGGCTCAACTATTTCGTCTATCAGACCACGCCGTACGACCTTGAAAAGATCAGCGGCAAGAACAAATAATATTATAAAGGAAGAAACCGTATGAACGATTCGGAACGTGCAAAAGTGCTTTTGTACGCCTCGGATGCACATTACACCTGCGTGCTTTGCAGGGGTGAGCGTGTGTATAAGAGCGAGAAAAAGGGAATCGCTCCGATGATGGAACTTCTGGACAGCGGCGCAGAGCTTTCGGGTTTTTGCGCCGCCGACCGTATCGTGGGACGGGCGACGGCAATGCTGTTCGTGCTGGCACGCGTGCGGGAGGTCTACGCCGAGGTGATCACCGACGGAGCGGTGCAAATATTGGAGGAAAACGGGATCGCGTGCACGTGGCAGACGCGTACGAAAATGATCATCAACCGCCGCGGCGACGGTCCGTGTCCCATGGAAAAAACGGTCGACGGCATCACGGATCCCGTTTTGGCACGCGTTGAGCTCCGAAAAACCATGGAAAGACTGACAAAAAAATAACAGGCTAAAACCACAAAATATTGTGATTTCCTCTTGACAAAACCACAAAATATGGTATAATGTAGGTGCGTTATGCCCAATTGTTAGAATTCATTGTGGAAAAAGATGAATTTTGTCGATCATATTTGTATAGGTTTCATAAAAAGGAGGAAGAAATGAGAGTCATTAAGAGAAACAGCTCGGAAGTCAATTTCGATATCACCAAAATTATCACTGCGATCACCAAGGCAAACGAGGCGGTTGAAGAGGACGCTCGCATGACACCGATGCAGATCAAGCGCATCGCAGAGGCTGTTGAGTTGAGCTGTATCCGCATGAACCGCGCCCCCGGAGTGGAGGAGATTCAGGACCTTGTCGAGTCCCAGATCATGGCGCACGGCGCATACGAGGTGGCAAAGAAATATATCACCTACCGCTACACCCGCGCCCTCGTCCGTCGCTCCAACACCACCGACGAAAAGATCCTTTCCCTGATCGAGTGCTGCAACGAGGAAGCAAAGCAGGAAAACGCAAACAAGAACCCCACCGTCAACAGCGTTCAGCGTGACTACATGGCCGGTGAGGTCAGCCGTGACATCACCACGCGTCTGCTCCTGCCCGAGGATATCGTAAAGGCGCACGAGGAGGGAATTATCCACTTCCACGACGCCGACTACTACGCACAGCACATGCACAACTGCGATCTGGTCAACCTTGAGGACATGCTCCAGAACGGAACCGTCATCTCGGGCACCATGATCGAGCGTCCCCACAGCTTTTCCACCGCCTGCAACATCGCCACGCAGATCATCGCGCAGGTTGCAAGTAACCAGTACGGCGGACAGAGCATTTCTCTGACGCACCTTGCTCCCTTCGTGCAGGTCAGCCGTGAGAAGATCACCAAGGCTGTCAAGGAGGAAATGGTTGCGATCGGCACAGAGCTTTCCGACGAGCAGCTTTCCACCATCGTGGAAAAGAGATTGCGCGAGGAGATCAGCCGCGGCGTGCAGACCATTCAGTATCAGGTCGTCACGCTCCTGACCACCAACGGTCAGGCACCCTTCGTCACCGTGTTCATGTACCTTGGCGAGGCGAGAAACGAGCAGGAAAAGAAGGACCTTGCGATCATCATCGAGGAAACGCTTCTGCAGCGTTATCGCGGCGTTAAGAACGAGGAGGGTGTTTACGTCACGCCCGCGTTCCCCAAGCTCATCTACGTCCTTGAGGAGCAGAATATCCACGAGGATTCTCCTTACTACTACCTGACCAAGCTCTCGGCAAAGTGCACCGCAAAGAGAATGGTGCCCGACTATATCTCCGAAAAGAAGATGCTGGAGCTCAAGGTCGACAAAAACGGGGAAGGACACTGCTACACCTGCATGGGCTGCCGCAGCTTCTTGACGCCTTACGTTGACGAAAACGGTCAGCCGAAGTACTACGGACGCTTCAATCAGGGCGTTGTTACCATTAGCCTTCCCGATATCGCACTGTCCTCGGGCGGTAACATTGAAAAGTTCTGGAAGATCTTTGACGAGAGACTGGAGCTGTGCCACCGCGCACTTCTTTGCCGTCACGAGCGCCTCAAGGGTACGCTCTCCGATGCCGCACCGATCCTGTGGCAGTACGGCGCACTGGCGCGCCTGAAGAAGGGCGAGCCGATCGATAAGCTCCTCTTTGGCGGTTATTCCACCATTTCGCTTGGCTACGCGGGCCTTTACGAGTGTGTCAAGTACATGACCGGCAAGAGTCATACCGACCCGAGCGCAACCCCCTTCGCACTCAGCATCATGCAGTATCTCAATGATGCGTGCAAGAAGTGGAAGGCAGAGCATAACATCGACTTCAGCCTTTACGGCACGCCGCTGGAATCCACCACCTATAAGTTCGCAAAGTGCTTGCAGAAGCGCTTCGGCATCGTTCCCGGCATCAGCGATAAGGGTTACATTACCAACAGCTACCATATCCACGTCACCGAGGAGATCGACGCATTCTCCAAGCTTGCGTTCGAGGCACAGTTCCAGCAGCTTTCTCCCGGCGGTGCGATCAGCTACGTTGAGGTTCCCAATATGCAGCAGAACCTTGAGGCTGTCCTCCAGGTCATGAAGTTCATCTACGACAACATCATGTACGCCGAGCTCAACACCAAGTCCGACTACTGCCAGGAATGTGGCTGGGACGGTGAGATCTCGATCGAAGAGGAGAACGGCAAGCTGATCTGGAAGTGCCCCAAGTGCGGCAACACCGACCAGTCCAAGATGAACGTCGCAAGACGTACCTGCGGATATATCGGCACGCAGTACTGGAACCAGGGGAGAACGCAGGAGATCAAGGAGCGCGTTCTGCACTTGTAAGCTATGAATTACTGTGAACTGAAAAAGAATGATATCGCAAACGGCGAGGGCGTGCGCACGGTGCTGTTCGTGTCGGGGTGTACCAACCGATGCGAGGAGTGCTTCCAGCCCGAAACGTGGGATTTCAACTACGGTCAGCCCTTTACGAAGGACACCGAGGACGAGATCATCGCATCGGTCAAGCCCTATTATATCAATGGATTGACCCTGCTTGGCGGCGACCCCTTCGAGCCGTCCAATCAGCGCGCGCTGCTTCCGTTTTTGCGCCGCTTCCGCGCGGAATGCCCCGATAAAACCGTTTGGGCGTTTACGGGATTTACGCTGGACGGAGAATTGTGGCGGGAGGGAAGTCACCCGCGATGCGAGGTGACCGACGAGATGCTGACCTATATCGACGTTCTTGTGGACGGACGGTATGTCAAGGCACTCAAGGATATTTCCCTGCGCTTTCGCGGCTCGTCCAACCAGCGCATCATCGACGTGCCGAAAACCTTGGAACAAAAAGAAATCGTTCTCTGGAGCGACTGACCAAAAGAGCCTTGAGGGTTTCCTCAAGGCTCTTTTGGTTCTATAATAAATGTTGGGGTGAAACCAACAGATATAGCAAATAAAAAGTAAAAAAAGAAGAGCATATCTGAAAAAATCTGATAAAATGTTAATTGATGAGAAAAACATTATCGGAGGTTTCAGATATGCTCAAT